>JBFHEM010000005.1:0-106647 GCA_041584215.1 Tichowtungia sp.
AATTTCGATACGAATACCAATTTCGGCGTGACCTTCCGCATCAGCGGGACGGGGTCGGTTCAGTTTCTTCGCCCCAACGGCACTGCGATTGCGAGCGGAACCATTGCCGGGTTTGTTTATGACCGCGCCTACCGGATGACGGTTTCGTCGGATATAGCCAATACCTATGATCTGGAAATTTATGACCCGATCACAAGCAATGTTGTTTATTCGACGAACAATGTTGTCAACGCCGGCACCAGCGCCAGTTCCGATGGGTATGGCGGGTTTTATGCAAATACGGCCGATGTTACCTATGATGATTTCAGCCTGGAAACCCTGGACGTAACTGACGGGTTCAACCGGGCGGATGCGAACGGAAGCGGAACCGCCACACTCACGACGATCGGCAACACATGGCTGGGCATGGGCACCCGCCGCTGGGATATTGTCGACAGGGAACTCAAATCCAACACGGGCCCCGGAAACCAGATTTTCTATACAGGGCTCAAGACGATGAATGCAGTGGCTGGCGATTCGTTTGCGCAGTCCGGATATGTAGCGCTGCATTCAACTCTTGGGAGTGTCTATGGCGGGCTGGTTGTGAACGGCGATACCAATGCGGCAACTGCGGTGACATTTCGTTTTTCGGGCACCGGCGCGGTTCAGCTGCTGCGGCCGGATGGCTCGATCATTACGTCCGGATCTTTTTCTTCCACGCTCGTTACGGGTCGTTTTTACCGGGTGTCGGTTTCCTCGGATGCGGTCAACACCTACGATCTGGAAATTTACGACCCGGTGGCTGACGAGACGGTTTATTCCGCAGAAAATCTTGTCAACAGCGGAACAAGTGTCAGCTCAAACGGCTTCGGGGGCTTTTATGCCAGTACAGCCAATATTCGGTACGACAACTTTGATCTGGATTTTACTCAGTATGTTGAGCCGCTTGAGGGGTACGAACTGTGGGCGGACAGCTGGGGCGTGCCCCTCGGCGCAGCCACCAACGACTACGACATGGACGGACTGCTGAATCTGGCCGAATATGCCCTGGGCGGAAATCCGACCAATGCTCTGGACCGGGGAACGGCCCCGACATTGGGGTTTAACGGCAGCTCAATGGTTTATCTCTATCCGCAGCGCTCCGACGATGCATCGCTGAGCTACATCGTGAAAACCACCGATGACCTCGTTTCCGGCGTGTGGACCAACACCGGCTATGCGGTGGATGGCACCAATGTGACCGGCGGCACGCTGGATGTTGTAACCAATACGGTGCCGGTTGCTGATCCGCAGCTCTTTATCCGGCTGGAGATTCAGCAAAATTAGATGATTCGTCTGTATTCAGCTAGAGGACCTGCCTGCCAACAGGCAGGTCCGTTTGGGAACGGTTCGTTGACTGAATTTTTTGTCCGGGGAAATTCATGACTGCATTCAGGTCCAGCAGGGCTGGGGCGATCACTCTTTTCTGTGTGTTCGCTGTCGGATTCTTTGTCTTCGCAGCAGACCGCACTGATTATCTTTCGATCCGGAACTGGACCGTCAGTCCGGTTCAGGGTTTCGAGACGGCAAGCGGAAGTTTTCAAAGCCGGGATGCCGGAGTTGCGCTCTGGGGCGGGCAGGGGGATGCCGCACAGGTTTCTGTCCGTGCAGACATCCATCTTTCAAGTTCTGCCCGCACGCATTGGACCGGGGTGGTCCTGAATGCGCAGGATGTATCCCGTTATTACGTGCTGCGGTTCAACGGAACCGGCGATGTTCAGATTCTGAAGAAATTCGGGGAAAAAAGGGCTCTGCTGGAGTCCGGAGTCATCAAAGCCTTTTCCGCGAACCAGAGCTATGAGCTGGAATTTTCCTCTTCCATGCCGGGATGGTTTTCCGCGGCGGTTCGGAATCCGCAAACGGGTGAGCTGCTTTGGCATCAGCCGGACTGCCGGGATGAACGCTTATCGTTCTGGGGCGCACAGTGCGGCCTTTATTCCGGGTCCCGATCCCGGTCGGTTTACAGCGGTTTTTCATGTGACGGGTTTTCCCCGCCTGCAAACGCTTCGGGGGTCATTCCTCCGTTGAAAGGAAAGCCGGCTGCGCGGCGTACGACGGACTCCGTTCCGGCGGTCCGTCCGGCAACCGATGCCGGGAGCCTCGCGACCTATGATCCTTTTTCCGAGGCGGCCAATCCGAACGCTGCGGAATTCAAGCATCCTCCGATGCGGTATCGTCCGAAAACCTGGTGGCACTGGTTTAACGGCAATGTGTCACGCGACGGGATTCGGCGCGACCTGCAGTCCATGGCGGATATGGGAATCGGCGGCGCGGAGGTTTTTCATCTGGGCGAGCGCTATGAGCGTTTCCGCGGGCCGGTCCGTTTTAATTCGCCTGAATGGTTCGATACGTGGCGCTTTGTGCTGGAAACCGCACAGCCGCTCGGTCTCGAAATGGGCATTCACAACTGTGATGGATGGAGCCAGTCCGGCGGGCCGTGGGTGACCCCCGCAAGCAGCATGAAGCAGCTGGTCTGGACGCTGACCGATGCCGAAGGCAGCGGCGAAGCGCAATCCATTGCCCTGCCGCAGCCCGAGGCGGTTCTGGACTGGTATGAAGACATTGCGGTGGTTGCCTGGCCGAACCGGCGGCCGGCCTCCCTGGCCATGGAGGCGCATCTGGAGCGCGTCGAATTATTTCCCGCCGCGTCTGAAAATGACTGGCGGCACCTCGTTGACGGCAATGCCGCAACAACGGTGGCGCTGCCGCTGGGACACGCCGCCAGCCCGAGCAGTGTTGTTTTCAGGTTTTCCGAACCCTTCCGGGCCTCGAATCTTGTGGTGCTGCCCGGATTCGCAATCGCGGGTAAACTCGAGCTCTCGGTTTCTGACGACGGGGCGGATTTCTCACCGGTTGCTGCATTTGATGCCGAGCCCGCAGCCCAGCGCATTTCCTTTGCGGAAGCCGAAGGCCGCTTCTGGAGACTGCAGGCGGTGAGCGCCTGCCCCGTCCAGCCGCCGAACACCTTTCCGTTCCACCGGGTCTTACTGGAATTCCAGGAGGTGGAACTGCTGCAGGCCGGCGAAGAATCACGGGTCATGCCGGAGGTTGATGATCTCAAACGAAAAGCCGGACTCATCGGCGGCTTTTTCTCTACATCGAAACCCTTTGAGTTCACCGCGAATCGCACAGCTCGCTTTGCTCTTAAGCCGGATGAGCTGGTCCGGCTGAAGCCGGATGCCGACGGCCGTGTGCATTGGACGGTGCCGCCGGGGCGCTGGACCGTCATGCGGGCCGGGATGACGACGACCGGCAAAACCGTTGAGCCGGCAACCGATGAAGGCAAAGGGCTGGAGGTCGATAAATTCAACGCGGCGCATATGCAGATGCATCTCGATGCCTACGCAAAAAAGATGATTGAGACCGCCGGGGAACTGGCCGGCGAGACCTTCAAGGTCATTGAAACGGATTCCTGGGAGGCGGGCATCCTGAACTGGACCCAGGGGTGGGAAGGGTTTTTTGAGCAGCTTAACGGGTATGACCTGCAGACCTATCTTCCGGTGTTTGCCAACCAGACCATTGGGTCGGTGGAAACTACCGAGCGGTTTCTCTTTGACCTTCGCCGGACCTATGCCGAGGCGTTCGCTTATAACTGCTACGATGTGGTTCGGCGGTTCTGCAATCAGCATGGCCTGCAATACGAGGCGCAGGCCCATGCAACCTATCAGTTCATTAACGATGTGATGCTCAACTACCGGCATGCGGACATTCCCATGACCGAAGGACCGTTTCGCGGCACGGAAGCCATAAGAGGGCAGGAATACCTGCTGAAAAGGGGCGCGCTCGAGGCGGCCTCGGCGGCTCATCTGTTCGGGAAGCGTCAGGTTTCTCGTGAAGCCTTTACCAGCATTGACGGCAACTGGAGCCATACGCCCTTTTCCTACAAACGGGCTGCCGACGCCGCATACATTTCCGGAGTGAACCTGCTGGTGTTCCACACCTTTGCCCATCAGGTCGATGAAACCTGTCCCGGCTGGCAGATGGATCCGTGGGGGACGGCTCTCAACCGCAAGCTGACCTGGTGGCCGCTGTCCCGATCCTGGTTCGACTATCTTGCGCGCTGCCAGTATCTCCTGCAGCAGGGGCGCTTTGACGCCGATCTGCTGGTTTTTTACGGGGATGATGCGCCCGGGGTCTATGATTACGAGGTCTACTTTAAAGAAAGCATGCTGGTGCGCGGAAACGGCTTCCGTTTCGACGTGATTGACGGAGACTCGCTGCGAAATTTCCTGCAGGCGGAAAACGGTCGGCTGACGCCGCCGCATGGCAAAGGTTCGTACCGGCTGCTGGTGGTGCAGCCGGGCCGCAAACTCAGGCTTGAAACCCTGCAGGCCTTGCGCCGTCTCGCTGAACAGGGCGCGTCGGTTGTGTATCCCGAAAGCCGGTTCGATTTCCATAATCCGTCGCTGAGCAATTGCGACGATATCGCCTATCAGGCGTTGGTCGATGAACTGTTCGGCGAAAATGACGGAAAAAAACATATTTCAAACATTGGCAAGGGCGCGGTTTACACCGGATTTACCGAGGAGGAAGTCTGTGGCCGCCTCGGTCTGTCGCCGGAACTGTCTTTTGAAACGGTTTCCGGAAAAGGGGATGTCAACTGGCTGCGCCGTGTTTTCCGTGATTGTGAAAAGACCTGGTACTTTCTTTCCAATCACGACCGCTATGAGCCGACCGTGATTGAAGCAACCTTTGCGGCGGACGGGCTCCCGGAAATCTGGGACCCGGAAACCGGGGAAACCCGGGATGTCCGCCCGCTCAGGCAGGGTGACGGCTCGACGGCGCTCCGGCTTGAACTGGGGCCCTCCGACAGCCTGTTTGTCATGTTCGATCGCACAAAAACGTCTTCGCCGGTGTATGAAACGCGCCACCGAGTCGGGGACCAGCCGCTCGATCCGCCCTTTATCGTGCGCTTTGACCCGCAATGGGGTGGTCCGGAGGAAATTGTGTTCAATGAACTGATCAGCTGGCCGGAACATCCGCATCCGGGAGTCAGGCATTATTCCGGCATCGCCGAGTACGAGAAGGCGTTCCAGCTTTCCGACGCCTGGGCTGCCGGAAACCGGGCGGTGGCCGTCGAATTTGAAAACGTGAAGGATGTGGCGGAAATTTATATCAACGGGAAACTCGCCGGCACCCTTTGGAAGCCGCCGTACCGGGTCGATCTGACCGGGTTTGTGCGGGCCGGCGAAAACACGCTGCGGGTGCGGGTGGCCAATACCTGGGTCAACCGATGTCTCTATGATGCGACCCTGCCGGAAGACGAGCGCCTGACCTGGGCCAACTCCATGCAGATGCATTTCCCGGATAAAAATGCAAAAGACTTGCGGTTTAAATGGGACCGGGGCCCCCTGCCATCCGGTATGATCGGCGGCATCAGATTAATTTCTGAAAGGGTGCAGCGTGAGATGTGAAGCATTTGTTTGTTTTAACCGCACGGTTTGGTGATGGCGCGCTGTGTTGCCGGAGTGAGATGGACACGGTAGAATACCCGTGATGTCGGGAAAAAAACGGTGAACAGGATTATGAGAATGAAAAAAACTGATGGAAAAAAGACTTGGTTCGCCTCGGTTTTACTCGCACTTGCAGGCGGCGGCGGAGCGGTGCTTGCATCGGCTGACTCGATCATTGATTGGGCGCCGGAGACGGATCAGGTGATGTCGATGACGGTTTCTTCCGCCTCGCCGGAGAGTTCCACCGTCTGGACCACCTCCAATCTGCTCAGCGGAACCTGGGGAAATGCCCCGATTTCAACCAGTCCCGCCGGCCCGTTCGCCGTCAGTGCTCTTCCCGGCATGAACTCAATGATTTACGTGCAGGCAGCCAATCCAATCGCATTTTTTTCTGTGGGGCAGATGCTGGCAGATATCTATTACACGACCACCGCCAACTGGTCTTCCCGGACGGTTTCTGACACGGATGCCGTGGTGGTTCACAACAGTGCAATAGTGACACTCGATCAGGATGATACAGCGCAGACGCTGCAACTGGGTGACCTGGCCGCGACCGGATCGCTCGTTGTCAACCAGCCGGTTGATTTGTTCCTGACCGATTCAGTGGTTGTTTCCAACGGAGTTCTATCGGTTTCCAACGGGACGGTGCGCTCGCCGTCCCTGATCGTGGCACCCGGCAGCGAGGTTCGCCTCGACGGCGGATTGCTGAGTGCGGACTCCCTTGAAAATGACGGAACGGTTTCGGTGAGCGGCGGAACATTCAGCAATCTGACGGCCGGGCTTTCTCAGCCGGTCCAGGTGGAGGACCGCTTCGCCGGGGATGACCAGTCGTCGTTTGCGATCAGCGATGCGGAGATTGCCGGGCAGATCGGTAAAGCGTGGAAGCGCTGCAATCCGGCGGATAATGTCACGCAATATCGCATTTCCGGCGGCGAGCTGGATATTGGCGCGGTTTCAGAACTGATACAGAAAGCGTCGCTGGTGAATACAGCGGCGCAAACCGTCAGCCGGGACGGAGAAACCGGATTCCGGTTGTCCGCGGTGATGCGGCAGGACCATACGGCAAGCAGCGGCTTCATGGGGCTGATTTTTAATTATCAGGATGATGGCAGTTACTACCTGTTCCGTGTAAACGGAGTCGGCTCGGTTCAGTTCCTGGTCTATTCGCAGTTTGTTATGCAGGGAGGTGCTGTTTTCAGTACGTCCGGGGCATTTACACCGGTCCAGAACCGGCAATACGAACTCAGTGTGGAGTCGGTCGGCTTGCATACGTTTAATCTGCGCATTGTGGATACGGTCTCTGGGGCAACGGTCTATTCGAGGGACAGCCTTGTTATTGGCGGTTCGTATTTGAATCTGGATGATGGCATCGGCGGCGTGTACGCCACGGCCGGCTCGGCGGCGGTTGAAAAATTTGAGCTGATCGCGTCGCCGAATGCGACGCGCTGGGCGCTGATGGACACGTTTTCGGATCAGACGCAGGGCAGCTGGTCGACCAACGATGCGCAGATTGCCCGGCAGATCGGTGCGTTCTGGAAACGCTGCAATCCGGTGGACGAGGTCTCGCAGTACCGCATTAATGACGGGAAGCTGGATGTCGGGGCGCAATCCGGTTCGCCTCAGCAGGCATCGCTGGTGAATACGGCAGTGCAGACTTCGGCGGATGGGTTCAGGCTGTCTGTCGTCCAGCAGCAGGACACCACAACGGGTTCCGCCTCCATGGGCCTGGTTTTTAATTATCAGGACGATGGAAGCTATTATCTGTTGCGGGTCAGTGCCGCCGGAGCCGTTCAGTTTCTGGTTTACTCGCAGTATGTTCAGGCCGGAACGGTTTTCAGCACCAGCGCCTTCACGCCGGTTCAGGATCGTCCGTACAAGCTGTGCGTCGAATCTTCCGAACCATATACCTTTGACGTCCGCGTGATCGACACCGTGACCGGTTCGACGGTGTATTCCAATGCCGATGTAACCGTCGGCGGCTCCTTTGTTCAGCTGCAGGACGGCCTGGGCGGCATTTATGTCACGCACGGGCTGTCGCTGTTTGACAATTTTCAGCTGGATGCCGTTCCGTCCGAACCGGATTTCACACTGGCGGGATCCGGAAGCATGACGGTTGACTCGGGGACCGTCAGCCTGAACGGCGGAACGGTCAGCCACGTCGCGCTCAATTCCGCGCTGTTTGATGTGAGCGGCGGCGATGTGTTCATGGGGCAGGTGTCCATCGGAGGGGCTGCGGCTGCGGAGCTCCGCGTGAGCGGTGACGCCGCGTCCATTGACGTGGCCAGCCTGAACCAGGGGCTGGGTGCGGCGCAGTCGGGGACCTTGCGCTTTGTGTTTGATCAGGACGGAATCAGTCCGCTCAGTATTTCTTCCTGGGCGGACCTTGCCGCCGCACAGCTGATCGTGGACGGCTCGTCCTATACCGGCGGCCCGGACCGCTTTGCACTGATTGATTCCGAAGCGCTCACGATGCCGCTCAACGAGACCAACATCACCGTGTCCGGATTCCCGGGGCCGTACGAAGCCTCGGTCGAACAGGATTCCAAAAATGTCGAACTGGTCTACAAAGAGCCCGATCTGTTTGAAAATGTGACGGCGGCGACCGGCCTGGATGGCATGGCCAACATAAACTGGGCCTGCTGGTTCGATTACAATCATGATGAGTGGATCGACCTGGCCGCCGGGCAGCATGTGTGGGTCAACAACGGCGGAACCAATTTTACGGATCTGCGGTGGGTCGGCAATGTGGTCGCCGCCGACTTCGACAACGACGGCTGGACGGACCTCTTTTCGCACTCCAATCAACGTTTGTGGAGAAACAACCAGGGAACCTTTGTGGAAGTCACGCTGCCTGCATTTCCCGATCCCTATTCCTGCCAGGCCGCTGTCTGGGGCGATTGGAACAACGACGGCTGGGTCGACCTCTACGTGTCGGGCTATGAAACGCCGTATTTCCCCAACCTGCTGCTGATCAACAACGGCGGTCAGTCATTCACCATGAGCACGCTGGGGACCGGCGAGGCATCCCGAGGCGTGACCGCCTGTGATTTCGACCAGGATCATGATCTGGATATCTATGTCTCCAACTACCGGCTGCTGCCCAACGATCTGTGGGTGAATAACGGGTCAGCTTCTTTCTCAGAACAGGCATCCGTGTATAATGTGCAAAGCACGGAGCGGGGCTGGTCCGGCGGGCATTCCATCGGAAACTGCTGGGGCGATTTCGACAACGACGGGCTGTTCGACCTCTTTTCCGGCAATTTTTCGCATCGCGGCGCCGGGTGGGGCGGCGACGGTATTCAACCGGAATCGGACTTTTATCGAAACCGCGGCCCGGCCAACAGTTATCATTTTGAGGACATGGGCACCTGCGGCATTTTCTGGCAGGAGTCCTACGCCGGACCCGCCGCCGGGGACTTCGATAACGACGGCCGTTTGGATTTGTATCTCACGACCGCGTACCCGACGGCGACCAGCGGGGAGGCCAACAATTCGGTGCTCTTCCGCAACGAAAGCGACTTCTCTTTTGCCGATGTGGACGATGACTCCATCGCCGGCCTGGGCGAAACGATCCAGGCCGCCTGGGGCGACTACAACAACGACGGACAGCTCGACCTGATGACCGCCGGCAAACTGTTCCGCAACCGCGGCATCAACACCAACAGCTGGCTCAAGGTTCGGCTGGAGGGCGACGGGGTCGCAGTGAACCGTTCCGCCATCGGCACCCAGGTGCGCATCACACTGGGATCCGAGACCCTTTCGCGCCAGGTGGAGGGTGCCACCGGGCAGGGCAGTCAGAACGATCCGTCCCTTCATTTCGGTCTCGGCGGCCAAACCGGCCCCGTCAGCCTGGAAATCACCTGGCCAAACGGAACGGTTCAGACAACCAACAATGTTTCGGTCAATCAGCTGATAACGGTTGGATTCGGTCTTTAGAAGCCGGACTCCTATATGCGATAATAGAAAGGATGGCGGAGTGAATTTGATTAAAGCGATTGTGGTATGCATTTTTGCGGCGGGGTTGTGTTCGGCTTTGGCTGCGCCTATGCAGAGTCCGCTGGACGGCGTTCCGGCAAAAATCGAGTGCATGGAAGATGTCCAGGTGGATGTCTTTAAGCCCGGTTCGAAGATATTTTCGGATCGCGTGTACACGGTCGCGGAGTGCCCGGATTTTTTGACCGGCATTGCGTTTCTTCGAGGATCGATCAATTCGACTGAATTTCGGGTGGTTCAGGAAGGCGTCATCACGGTGCTGACTTCCGCGACGAAGCGGTTTAACAGCGCACAATATGCAGCGCTTGAGGCAAAGGGGTTTGTTCAAATTTCGGATCCGGATCTTTTCCAGCTGTTCGGGGATCTTCCGGAGAATCAAGTCCGTACCTATCAGAAGCATGTGAAGGCCGGAGAACGGTACAGCTTCCATAAATGGACGGTCGTGCTCGGCTTTTCGTCCGCAGAAAAACGGCGGCCGCAGTCCTGGGCGGATAATAGCGGCGAGCTTCTTTACAACGGGATTCGTCTGCCGAAAACCTGGCCGCCGGAAGAGATTGATCCGGCCTCTACCAAACCCATGCCGGTTCCCTACCTTGACCATCCGCCAAAAGTGATTCCGATCGACATCGGTCGTCAGTTGCTGGTTGATGATTTTCTGATCGAAAGCACAGACCTTGTGCGCACATTTCACTATCCGAAAAAACATGAGGGCAATCCGATTCTGAAACCGGAAACCCCGCAGGAGCGGGGAGCGGTGGGCGAAGCGCTCTCCGTTCGGATGAGTCACCTCGCCACCCGTCCACAGCCGCTGGCCGCCCCCAAAAGCGGCGGCTGCTGGTGGAATCCGCAAAAACAGCTTTTTGAGCTCTGGTACGAAGCCGGATGGATCGGTTCGGTTGCCTATGCCGTCAGTACAAACGGCATCGACTGGGTCCGGCCCGAACTGGATGTCGTTCCGGGAAGCAACCAGGTTTCTCCTCCGGGAGTGCATGTGGATTCCTGGACGGTCGTGCGCGACGAATGGACGGATGATTTGCAGTCGCGATATAAAATATTTGTCAGCAGCGGCCCCTGGCCGGCCTCCTGCTTTGTTTCCCCGGATGGAATTCACTGGAGTGATGAAGTGAAGACCGGGACGCTCGGGGATCGCAGTACGATGTTTTACAATCCGTTTCGCCGCAAATGGGTGTTCAGTATCCGGTCTGCGTTTCGGGGCCGTTCCCGACACTATTGGGAGGGCGACGATTTTATGAAAGACAATCAGTGGGATGACTTCCCGCTCAAAGGGCGAGCCTGGCGGAAAGGCCAGCCGGTCGTCTGGGCGGCCGCCGATGAACTGGATCCGCCCGAGCCGGACATCGGCGATCCCGCTCAGCTCTACAATCTGGATGCGGTCGCCTACGAAAGCATACTGCTCGGTTTTTTTGAGATCCACCGCGGACCGGACAATAAAATCTGTGCTCAACAAGGCGTTCCGAAAATCACAGATTTAAACTTTGCCTACAGTCGCGATGGGTTTCACTGGAGCCGGCCCGATCGCACCGCGGCCCTCCGGTCGGCGCGAAAGGACGGGGCCTGGGATCGCGGATATGTCCAGTCGCTGGGCAATCTCTGCACGGTTCAGGGCGACCGTCTCTGCTTTTATTACAGCGGGTTTGCCGGCGATCCGGAAAACACAAACCCGAGGTCCATGGTGAGCGGCATGTACGCCAACGGCGCCACAGGAGTCGCGTTCCTGCGCCGCGACGGATTTGCGTCGATGGATGCCGCCGAACCCGGCCAACTGCTGACGCGTCCGGTCACCTTTTCCGGAAAACATCTGTTTGTGAATGCGGATGTTCCGGGCGGATCGCTTCGGGCAGAAGTGCTGGACGCGAACGGAAAGGCCATCCAGCCGTTTACGCTTCAGAACAGTGTCGCCTTCAAAGGCGACAGCACGATTCAGATGATGACCTGGACCGGCGGCGACGATTTATCGGTGCTGGCGGGGCAGGCGGTTCAGTTCCGCTTCACGCTGGAAAACGGCGCGCTCTACTCCTTCTGGGTCAGCCGGGATGAGACCGGCCGCAGCGACGGCTATGTGGCCGGCGGCGGACCCGGCTATACCGGCCTGATCGATACGGTCGGTGCCGCCGCGTTGTCTGCGGAAAAAATGCATTCCGGAGGGGGGGCGAATCCGAAACAGCTTGGGGCCGCCGCTTCCGAGCCTGTTGCGGGAGGTGTTGTGTTCCGCGATATCACTTATCTTCCCGAAGATCGTGAGGAAAAGCTGGATGTCTATCTTCCGGAAAAGGGCGGCGACGCGCGCCCGTGTATTCTCTATATTCACGGAGGGGGTTGGTCGACGGGCGACAAAGCGGCTCCCGGTTTTTTTGAGATCATTGCCGAAAAGTTTCTCGCGGAAGGCATCGCGGTTGTTTCCGTGAATTATCAGCTCAAAACGCCGCGCTGGCCCGCAAACATTCACGATTGCAAACGTGCGCTGCGCTTTGTGAAGACGCACGCGGAGGAGCTGGGCATTGATCCGGATTATATCATTTCCTGCGGGGGCTCCGCCGGCGGGCACCTGTCCGAAATGATGGCGCTGACCTCCGGCAATCCGGCCTATGACGAACCGGATGCGCCGGCAGAACCGAGCTCGGTGCTGCGAGCGGGGATTGGGCTGTTTGGCGTCGCGGATCTGCGGAGAGTGATGCCGTCGCATAAGCCGCGAACCTGGGGCAGCGTGGTTTTCAAGGGAACGGATTATGAGGCGGGTGACGATACGCCGGCAGAGGATCTGCCTCAGATGTGGAGCGATGCATCGCCGATTTGCCAGATTAAACCCGACTCCATTCCGATGCTTCTGGTTCATGGCGATGCCGACACGATCGTTGAATGGGAACAGTCCAAAATGCTCTGTGAGAAAGGGACAGCGCAGGGCGCTGAGTTCGAATTTATGAAAGTTTCCGGCGCGCCGCACGGAATCGGTGCCTGTAAATTTCCCGGCGTGATGGATCGGGTGATTTCGTTTGTGAAGGCACAGGCTGAAAAATAATGTGCCGGCATTTCCGTTTTCAGGTTTTCCCGTTTCAGTTTTTTCTTTGACCCTTTCGGCGGTCCTCAATTCGGCTGTTCTTTTTTGAACAGAAGGAAACGAAGACCTTGCGCAAAGAGCTGCGGCGGGATGCCGGATCAGTCTTCAGTAGAGCCGGCACTTAGCTGTATTCAGCGTAGTGCCGGCTTTGAGATAACGGCCGCAACCAAAAATAAGCGGGGCAGCTCCGACTGGCGGTGCGCAGAGCTGTTTTCAATGCAGTTCGGTAAAGCAGGACAGGAATGTCCCCCCTGCGGCGCGGCGACATTCCTGTCGCCGACAAAGTAATCGTGAGCCTGCCGCGGAAATCCATTCAGCAACTAAGGGAGCGTAATGATTAACAGAATGATGCATACAGAATGATGAGGATGGGAGGTTCGGTCCCGTTATTCTGTTATCATGATTTTGTTTAAGTTTTTCCTCTTTGGCTGCGGCTATCGCCGGCTCCGCCGCTCCGAGTGACGCAAATCATTAAAAATTATCTGCTTTTCAGTATTCAGCCGGGCCGCTTTTTTTTAGATTCTTTTCCTGATTTTTTTCATTCTGGAAAGGGCCGGGATAATAATGACTGTTAAAGGTTTGGTTGCGGTGGTTTTGTCGGGCGTTTGTTGGGTGCAGGCGCAGGTTTCGGATCAGGGGTGGCGGTTCGTGGTGCAGCCGGAAGCGGTGAAGTTCCTTGATGCCGGCGCGGTTCAAATTGATTACGACCTGTCAGGGGTTCCGCTGGAGACATCACTCAACAGTGTCATCTGGTATAAGCTCAAAGCGTCCGGCGAAGGCTCCAATCCGGCGTGGGCGGTGTGGGCGGTGGATGCCGACGGCGCGAAGCTCGAGCGCATTACGGAAGTGACGGTTGCGCCGAACACGCACCGACCCGTCCCGTTTCCGGTTTATGATTACATTCGCAGGCATCTGAAGGACGGCGCGGTTTCGTTCCGGATTGAGCCGCGCGGCGCGCCCGGCTTTTCGCAGGCGGTGGAGTTTGCCGAATCCCCTGCGCTGGCCATCGTGAAGGCGCAAACGCCGAAGTATGATCTGGCCGAACTGCTCGCCCCGGTCTGGAAGGGCCGCCGCATGGTCAACGAAACAATTCTGCCGACTTCGTATGACGGCAGGCCCGCCGAGGCGAATCTCGCCTTTGTCCCGTCAAAAATCATCAGTGTGAAAAACTATGCGCTCGATAAAACCTATGAGGAGGGCAAAGACTACACGGTGGACGGACGGACGATCCGTCTGACAACAGGCAGCTCCGTTCCGTTTTTTAACTATACCGATCTTTATCACAGCAATCCGAAGGCCAAGCCGCAGACAATGAAAACCGTTGATGGCGGCTTTTTGACCTTCAGTGAGTCGGCATGGTTTAATGACCGGCAGCTCGCGGTCACCTATGATCATGACGATCCGTGGACCGGGCCCGTTCCCAAACCGGCAAAAAAACGGCTGCCGAAAAGTTTCCAAACATTGGAAGCGGGCCGTCCGCTGAAGATGGTGGTGTTCGGGGACAGCATTTCCGCCGGCGGCAGTGCCAGCGGCAGGGCCGTCCGTGCACCGTGGATGCCGCGCTGGAGCGATCTGGTCGCCGCTGAACTGGAGCGCAAATACGGGTCGGATATCGAAACCATCAATTCGTCGCTCGGCGGCATGGTTTCCGCATGGGGGCGCAAGGCGGTTGACGGACTCGTTGCCTGCGAAAAACCGGATCTGGTCATTCTTGGTTTCGGCATGAACGATGCCGGGTTTTCAGTGCCGACTGAAGATTTTGCGGCCAATACCCAGGCCATCATGGATGCCATCCGCGCCCGGAATCCGGATGCGGAATTCATTCTGCTGATGTCGTTCCAGAACAATTCAAAATGGCGGTCCCTTGAGCCGATGGTCGGTTATCTCGGGGCGCTCAAGGCGATGGAGGGCCCCGGCGTGACGGTGGTCGACATATGGACGATGCACGCAACGCTGCTGGAAAACAAAACCTACTGGGACATGACGGGCAACCATGTCAATCATCCCAACGATTTTCTGGTGCGGGTCTATGCCCAGACCCTGCTGGCAGCGCTGGGCGTGGAGTAGCGCCTTGCGGGTTCCGCACGGTGAACCGGGCGACGCCAACAGCTGCTCCGATAGGGGGGGCGGTTTCCCGACCCCGCACAACGGTTCAGAAGCATCCGGTCCGGCTTTGCGGGTATTGAAAACATTAATAGTTTTGTGGAAACCAATATATGTCCGGAGCGGACAATATGTTAATTTATTATTATTGTCTGGAGACAGTATTCACTGAAAAAGGAGGCGAAGATGCGGAATCGTTTGATATCGATCGTTCTGTTGTTTGCGGCAGGTGCAGGGGCGGATACCTATTTATATTGGGACACGTCCGATGATACGGGGTTGCAGCGAACCGCAGGGATCTGGAGCAACTCCGTGGTTAACTGGAACGCAAGCAGTGATGGCACCGCGACCCGCGAAGGCTATTCATACGTGGCCAGTCAGCGCGCGGTTTTCGCGGCGGGACCGTATGCGGTGGATGCGCAGGATGTCATGGTCGGAAAAATTCAGGCCGAGGCGTCGTCCACGGTCGATATCGATGGCAGTGTGACCATGGAAAACGGCGGAACATCGCAGTTCCTGATCAACAGCAGCGCTGTGCTGACGATGAATGCCGTTGTGGCCGGGGATGATCTGATTCAGTTGACGGGACTGACTTCCGCCGGCGGAACCCTGGTGCTCAACGCAACCAATACGTTTTCCAATGTGATGAATATTGTCAAAGACGGCGCAACGCTTGTCGCGAGAAATCCGCATTCAATCGGGGATACGGGTTCCACTGCGAGCCGGACGCAACTGGGGGCGCAATGCGCTGTCGGGCTGGATGCGTCCAACGGAACCGGGTTTTCACTGGGTGAACTGTTCTGGATTACCGGCGATGCGAACGGGGCCGAAAACAATACCGTGGCGTTTGAAAACACCGCCGGTGACAATACGCTTTCGAATCTGATCAGTCTGCGACCCCTCACCAGCGGAACCGGCACGCATACGGTCAATCTGGATGTCAGCGAGGGAACCTCTTTGACGCTGGCCGGCAGCGGGATTCGCAAGGGCAATGACAATATCAGCGGGGATGTTGTTAAAATCGGGAGCGGCGAGCTGATTGTCTCCTCCGTCAGTACGCTCAACGGGGGATCCTTCACC
Source organism: Tichowtungia sp. (assembly GCA_041584215.1). Classification (GTDB taxonomy): domain Bacteria; phylum Verrucomicrobiota; class Kiritimatiellia; order Kiritimatiellales; family Tichowtungiaceae; genus Tichowtungia. The sequence goes on from JBFHEM010000005.1 coordinate 15,724, forward strand.
GTTCAGGAAGGTCTTGTGACCAAGACGGCCGGGGCTGATTTAGGCGCAACCAATATGATTCTCGGTGATGTCTCCGGGGTGTCGACGGTGGACGCCACCCTGGTGCTGGACGGGGTCAACACTGCCAGTGCAGGGGCGACCCTGACCGTTGCCGACAATCCGAACGCAGCGGCGACGGTGGAGGCGGCCGGCTCCGGAACCACTCGCTGGCTCCAGTATGAGCAGACGGTTTTGGACGGTGATCTGCAGCTCGTAAACAACACTGACTCAAGCATTTTTGTGATGGTTTCCCCGATGTCGGGGCCGGGCGGGGTGACGATCAGCAACAACTCGTCGGCCCCGGTTCAATATCAGTCTGATGCGACGAACAGTACGTATGCAGGAACGACCGTGATTGCAAAAGGCCGGGTGGTGGATAACGGCGGAACGGCGTCGCAAACCAACGGGATCTTCGGTGTGGGAACTGTGCAGATCGGGGTCAGCGGCGGCGCAGATGACGTGTCCCTTCAGGTGAGGCATCTGTACAATGACATTGTCGTGGCCTCCGGCTCCGGCAGCCGCTTAATCAATGCCTCCGGTGGAAATCTTCGCGGCACAACGACTCTTTATAAAGACACGGAGTTCAATGTCCTTAATGCAAATGTGTTCAACATTTGGGGTGAGATCACCGGGGATCACGCGATGATGATTAACAAAACCTCCGCCGATGGAGCGCTGCAGCTGATGGCATCTTCCCGCATAACGGTTGCGGAAATGGAGATCCACGATCAGAGCGTCAAGCTGTACGGGGATGCGGTGATCGACGGGAGTTCATCCCGGCTGGATATGCGGGGCGGCGAATTCAAAACGTACGGGTACGATGCCGACTTCGCCGAGCTCATCCTGTCCGGTGATTCGGTGTTTGATTTTGACAATGAGAAAGGCACGGACGGCACGCAGTGGATGTTTGCCGACAGTTCGGCTCAAAGCTGGAATTCTGCTGCGATCCTGGTCATTACCAACTTCAATGCCGCAGAGGACCGTATTTATTTCGGGGAGAACGGTCTGACGGCCGCCCAGCAGGCGCAGATCAAGTTCGCCACTGAGGAAGGATTGGTTGACGCGGTCTTTACCGCCGGCGGCTACCTGTATTCCTCGGGCGATCCGATTCCGTCTCCGGGGACAATCGTCAGTTTTACGCAGGTTTCCGATATCGTGATGGAACTGGTTGTGAGCAGCGACACCCCCTCCTGGTGCTATCCAAAAAGCACTCCGGACCTGACCGCTGATACGGTCTGGAGCGGCGTGGGCCACTCGACCAACGGATCCGCTCCGTTTGTGGTGACCAACCTCAACTATTCCGCGGTGTCCGGCACTAACTTCATCATCTATGTTGAAGCGAATGCGGATCATAAGTTCTTTACTGTCGGCGAGGAGTAAACCCGTCTGGACGCAGATGCCGGCCGGCCGGTTTTCCAACCTTTGGAAAATCGGCCTGCCTTTTTTATCCCTGACTTCTTTTTCTTCAATGGCTTCGGGGTTCATCAATAAAAAGCGGGGCGATTTGCCTTCCCGTTATTTCATGAGAGGATTTGGAGATGAAACAACGTTTTCCCTTAAAGGAATTTTGCACTGTTTTCCTATGCTGGGTCACTTGTTTTTCAGTTTGTATCGTATTTGTCATAGCGCTCTGTAGTTCGACAGTGCGCGGGGATGCTCTGGAGCAGGGATTTGTGACTCCGCCGGATTCCGCGAAGCCGCATACCTGGTGGCACTGGATGAACGGCAACATCACGAAGGAAGGCATCACCGCCGATCTGGAGGCGATGCAGCGGGTGGGAATCGGCGGGGCGCAGATTGTCAATGCCGGGCTCGACGTTCCTGCCGGGCCGGTCCGCTTCCTCTCTCCGCAATGGCTTGGGATGGTGCAGTACGCCGCCCGGGAGGCCGAACGGCTCGGACTGACCCTCGGCATTGGAAACTGCGGCGGCTGGTCGAGCAGCGGCGGCCCCTGGGTGACGCCGGAGCAGGCGATGCAGCATCTGGTCACGAGCGAAGTCCGCGTCACAGGACCGGCGGATTTTTCCGGCAGTCTGCCGCAGCCGCCGACACGGCTCGATGTTTACGGGGATGTCGGGGTGCTGGCCTATCCGGCGCCGAAGCATAACGACTTTTCGCTTCGGTCCCTGTCGCCGACGGTGACGGCGAGCATCGAGGATTTTGAAGAAAGCATTCTGTTCGACGGCAGCCCGGAGACGTCGGTTTCGTTTCCCCTGCCGCGGCCCGGCCGGGAACCGTTTGTACAGTTTGAATTTGACCAGCCCCTGGCCGCGCGGTCGGTTTGGATTACGCTCGGACCGGGCGGAGAGCGCTCTCGGGGTGTCATTCAGTCTTCCAATGATGGACAGACCTTCCGTGATTTACAGACGTTTCGGTTCCCCCATGACGACGGACATCATGGCATCATGTCTGTTTCGCTGGGAAACAATCCGTCCGCCGCGCGATTCTACCGTGTGCAGTTTACCGCCGGTGGGGCCCGGCTCGATGTTGCCGGAATTTCCATCAGTTCCGCGCTTTGCACGGGGGATGTGTGGGCAAAGAGCGGAATGAATGCCGGCTATTTGACCGGGATGCCGGCCGCGGATGAATCGTCGCTTGAGCCGGGCCTGGCGATTCCGCCGGATCGGATCATCGATTTGTCGTCCCGCATGGCCGCGGACGGACAGCTTTCCTGGACGGTTCCACCCGGCCGCTGGATCATCCGCCGCATCGGGTACACGCCGACCGGGGTCAAAAACCATCCGGCACCGGAGGGCGGAGAGGGGCTGGAATGCGACAAACTGAGTGCTGCGGCCATGGATATGCACTGGGAGGGTTTTGTCCAGACCGTTCTGGATCAGCTCGGCCCCCTGGCGGGGAAGGGCGGGCCCCTGGACAGCGTTTTGATCGACAGCTATGAGGTCGGCGGGCAGAACTGGACGGCCGCCTTCCGTGATGATTTCCGCCGGTTGCGGGGGTACGACCCGCTGCCGTGGCTGGTAACCATCACCGGCCAGATCGTCGAGAGTCCGGCCGCCACCGAACGGTTCCTGTGGGATCTGCGCCGCACCATCGCCGATGTGATGGCGGAAAACTATTACGGCCGGTTCGGGGAGCTTTGCCGCCGGCGCGGGTTAAATGCGTATATCGAGCCCTACTGCGCGCCGGCCGAAGCCCTGCTCAACGGCGCGGCCGCCGATGTGCCCGTGGGGGAATTCTGGATGGACCGCAACACCAGCCATTACCTCAAGCTGGCTTCGTCCATCGGGCATATTTACGGTCGAGCCGTTATTGGGGCCGAATCATTCACCACCGCGGCACGAGACGGGCGGGGCCGTTGGCTGGGTACCCCGTATGCACTGAAGGCTGTTGGGGATTCGGCCTTCTGCAACGGCATCAATCAGTTCATTTTTCACCGCTACGCAATGCAGCCGTGGCCCACGCGCGGTCCGGGCATGACGATGGGCCCGTGGGGGTCGCATCTCGAGCGCACCGTGACCTGGTGGGAGCAGGGCCGGGCATGGATGGAGTATATCGCCCGCAGTCAGTTCCTGCTTCGGCGGGGGCACTGCGTTCAGGATGCCGCCGCATTCTGCGGAGAGGGGGCCCCGGTGCAGATGCGCGGAATCAATCCACCGCTGCCGGCCGGCTATGATTATGACAGCATCAACGCCGATGTGCTTCTGAACCATGCGTCCGTGGACAGCGGGCGGCTCGTGCTCGACAGCTCAACGGGCTACCGCATCCTCGCGTTTGCCCAGCCCGAACGCACGATGACGCCGCAGCTCCTGAGCCGGCTGCGCGACTTTGTCGCCGCCGGCCTGACGCTGGTCGGCCCGCCGCCGGAAAGGTCGCCGAGCCTTGAAAGCTATCCCGGCTGCGATCAGGTGGTCGCCGCTCTCGCCGCCGAGCTGTGGGGCGACTGCAACGGCACGAGTGTAACCGAGCATCGCTTCGGCAAAGGCCGGGTCGTCTGGGGGCAGACGATGGAGCAGGTCCTGGCCTCCCTGGACCTGAAGCCGGATTTTGAATTTGCCGCGGTCGGTGACCGGCCGTTGAAATACATTCACCGCCGCGACGGTGATGCCGACATCTACTTTGTCTCCAGCCAGCATGCACAGTCCGCGCAGGCCGACTGCACGTTTCGCGTCAGCGGCAAAGTGCCGGAGCTGTGGCATCCCGACTCGGGAAAGATCGAGGACGCGCCCGTCTGGCGGGAAGAAAACGGCCGCATTACGGTGCCGCTGCGGTTCGATCCATCCGGTTCGGTCTTTGTGATTTTCCGGCGGGCCGCGGAGGGCGCCGACCACGTGGTCTCGGCGGAGCTGTCAGTTTCAGCCGGAGCGGCTCCGCCGCCGCCCGAACTCGTGATCCTGTCGGCCCGCTATGAAGCGATCGATGACAGCTCGCTGGGCCGGGATGTGACCGCCCGGCTTGCTGAACTGGTGCACAACGGGCAGCTGGAGGTCAGGGTCGGCAATTCGATGCTCGGCGGCGATCCGGCGCTGTCGCACCGGAAGCGGCTGCGGGTGGAATACACGCTGGACGGACGGGCGGCGCAAAAAACCGTTCCGGAGCAGGCGGTGCTGTCGATCGGCTCGTTTGCGCCGGATCGGGAGCCGGCGCTCCAGCTGGGCCGCGATGCGAGCGGCCGGCTGCAGCTGTGCGCCTCTGCGCCCGGAAGCGCGGAACTTCTGCTGGCCTCCGGGAAACGGGTGAAGACGGAAGTTCAGAATGTGCCGGACCCGGTCGAAATTTCCGGCCCGTGGAGTGTGACGTTTCCTCCGAACCGGGGAGCGCCCGGCCGGATCACTCTGCCGAAGCTGATGTCGTGGACCGACTGGCCGGACAACGGGGTGCGCTGGTTCTCCGGCACGGCCTCTTATCTCAAGCAGGTCACGTTGCCGAAGGAACTGTTCCGCCCCGGTGTTTCACTCCGGCTGGATCTGGGACAGGTGAAGAATATTGCAGAGGTGACCGTGAACGGCCGCGATCTGGGGGTTTGGTGGAAGCCCCCGTTTTGTGCAGACGTGACCGGCGCGCTGCGGCCCGGCGATAACCGGATTGAAATCAAAGTCACCAACCTCTGGCCCAACCGGCTGATCGGGGACGAACATCTGCCGCCGGACTGCGAATGGAACCCGAACGGTTCCCTGAAGACCGTCCCGCAATGGGTGCTCGACGGCAAGCCGAGTCCCACAGGCCGGTTCGCGTTTACGACGTGGCGCCACTGGCACGCGAACGACAAGCTGCTGCCGTCCGGGCTCCTGGGCCCCGTAACCATTCAGCCGGAAGTGAAAAAAACGCTGCAATAAACCTGTAAGAATAGCCGCACGATGCCGAAAGCGCTGCCTCATTCCCGTCGTGTTCAACGTTTCCGATGTTTGGAAACCATTAGTAAAAATCCGGAAACGCGTATGGCGGGGTTGCCGGTTTTCGATAAGATTAATGATAGCTCGAAAAAGGGGCGTTCTGAGAGAGTTGAAAAATAAAGGAGGATGGGATGAAGAAGTTGATTGCGTGGATTGGTTTGCTCGGCTTGACTGTCGTGACCGCTCATGCGGACTGGTTCGTGGATGATTTCGAACGGGCGGATACCGCCTTCACCAATGATGCCGCCGTGGCACTCGGAGACGGATATGTTCTGTCTCAGCTTTCCGGAGAGCAGCAGACGGTCGCAAAAATTACAGCGGGGCAGGTGGAGTTTTCCCAGACGGACGGGACCAATGCCGCAAAAAACATCATTTTGCTTAATACGAAGGTTGAACTGACTAACGCGCAGTCCAATGAGTCGTTTACCGTTGAAGGGGATGTTCAAACCATTAACGTTTCTAATTCCTCCTCGCTTCAGGGGCTGGCTTTCAATGTTCAGCCGGACGGCAGTTTTTATGCCGCCCGCATCAATACCGGAATTACGACCGTTCTGCAGTTCATTCGCGCCGATAGCGCCGGTGTCATCGCTCAGTTCAACACGGTTGCCAATTCGGTTCCGCTGGCCACCAATGCAGTATATCATTTGAAAGTTTCGTCTTTGGAACCCGGCGCGTTTATTTATGAGCTGACCGGTCCTGATCTCGACGGCGGCCAGCTGGTCGGTGCGGTTCAGGATACATTTCTGATGCTGGAGAACGGCTATGCCGGATTCTTTGCTTCTGCGTCATTCGGGACAGAAGAATATGCATTTGATAATCTTTCCATCGAAACGATAACCGGTGATGCCGGAACATTTGCCGACAGTTACACCCGGGCGCAAAGCGTTTTCAGTGCCAATGCGGCTGACTCGCTCGGAGCAGGGTATGTGATGAATCAGCTGGGCGGAGATAAAATCGCCACCTCCCGGATCTTGAGTTACCGGATTCAATTGAACCAGCTTGCCGGCACCGCGAATGCGAATAATGTCTGGCTGTACAGCACGAATGCGCAGATCCAAAACAGCGGCTCCAATCAGATCAGTATCATTGAAGGGGATATCGGAACCATCTCCTCTGCGGCCGGATCTCTTTTGTATGGACTGGCATTCAATGTGCAGCCGGACGGCAGTCATTATATTGCCCGTATCAACACCGGTACGACCAGTGTTCTGCAGTTTCTCCGCGTGACCAGTGCCGGCGCGATTTCGACGATCAGTACGGTTGCAAATTCAACCACGCTGGCTCTCAGCAGCACCTATCACTTGAAGATTGAGGCGTTCTCCCCGGGCGTGTTCCGGTATACCATGACCGGTCCGGATCTGGACGGCGGGGCGCTGTCTGGAATAACTCAGGACTTTTCTCTTCAACTCGTTGACGGTTATGCCGGGTTCCATGCCAGCGGGGCAAACACCGCGATCGCTTTTGACAGCCTGTCGGTCAAAAACATCACGATCGGGGAGGATGCCGGGTTTGTTGATGACTATACCCGAGCCAACAGCGCCTTTGATTCTGATGCCTCTGTTTCGATCGGCGCAGGGTATGTTTTGACCAAAGCCGGTGGAGACCAGACCGCCACGGCTCGGGTTCTGTCTTATGGCGTTCAGTTGCAGCAGACTGGAACCGGCGGCAATGCGGTGGACGTGGTGCTGCGTCATGACGACACAGAAATTTTGAATGCAGCAGCAGGGAAATCATTTGTGGTGGAGGGAGATGTCCGGACCATCCAGTTTGCCGGAAACACATTCTACGGCCTGGCGTTTAATGTCCAGCCGGATGGAAGCTTCTATGCCGCCCGGATCAATACAGCCTCTGCTGCCAATGTGCTGCAGTTTATCCGGGTGACCGGCGCGGGGGCGGTTTTTTCATTCGGGTCTGTAACCAACTCGGTGATGCTCCCGCTTGAAAGCTGGTATCACCTGAAAATCGAATCGGACACGCCCGGCGTCTTCAGGTACCGGATGACCGGCCCCGACCTCGACGGCGGTGTGCTGACCGGTAACGCGGTCGACACCGTCCTGCAGCTCGCAGACGGAACCGCCGGCTTCTATGCCTCGTCGTGCAACACACAGATTGCTTTCGACAACCTGTCCATCGGTTCGTATGCCACCGAAATTCTGGCCGGCTACAGCCTCTGGGCCGGCAGCTGGGGCGTTGAGCTCGGCGCAATGACCGCCGATTACGACGGGGATTTGCTCAGCAATCTCGCGGAATACGCGCTGGACGGCAATCCGACCAATGCGCTGGACCGCGGAGAAGCTCCGGTGTTCGGGTTCGACGGCAGCGGGATGGTTTACCTCTATCCGCAGCGCTCCGACGACGCATCGCTGACCTACACCGTGAAAACCACCGACGATCTGGTCGGCGGCGTGTGGACGAATCTCGGCTATACGGTGGAGGGCACCAACGTGACCGGCGGGACGCTGAATCTTGTGACCAACTCCGTCCCGCTGACCGATCCGCAGCTCTTCCTCAAACTGGAGGTCCAGCAGAACTGATGGACGGCTCGTGCGGGGAGGCGGGAATCCGCCGTTCCCCCTGTTTGAAAAAAGAACCGGGATTTCCCGGTTCTTTTTTCATGTGAGCCCGGCAGGCAGCGAGTCGCCCGCCGAGAACGACCGGAATCATCCAGAAGCATGAACTTGTTGTTGAAGTCCCCGTGAAGCGCTTATACAAATACAGGTTCAATGTGCTCTGAGAAAAGAGTGCTTCATCGCAACCCCGAACAGAAAGACAGATCATGCCGACCTTGAAATTCCAGGCCAAAGCAGCCAGCGAAAACCCAACCAGGACCGTCGTCGAAACGAGCGGTTTCAAGATCGTTATCGATGAACCCAGGAGCCTGGGCGGCACCAACGGCGGCCCAAACCCCGTGGAATACGTTCTGGCCGCTCTGGCCGGCTGTCTGAATGTAGTCGGCCATATCGTCGCCAAGGAAATGGGCATCACCATGCGCGGGATCGAGATTGAGCTTGAAGGCGGTCTGGATCCTGCAAAATTCATGGGCCAGGCGACAGACGTCAGAACCGGGTATCAAAACATCATTGCATCGATTAAACCCGATTGTGACGCGGATGAGGATGCACTGGCCCAATGGCTGGAGGCCATTGAAAGCCGCTGCCCGGTCAGTGACAACATCAGCAATGCCACGCCTGTGGAGATCAGACTCGCATAGCGGCCAGCTCTGCAGCCTGAATTTATGCGTCCTCACGGGTGCAGCATCCGCGTTGCTTCTTTCGCGGCAAAACGGCGGAGATGAGCAGTCCGGCCAGGAAAAGAGCGCAGACCTGCTCGAACGGCCCGGCGGCCGTTTCGTGGCAGTGGATCTGGTCGGCAATCAGCTCGCCGGTGAAAATCCGGTTCAGAATCCATCCGGCCGCCAGCGAGCAGGCGGCCAGGGTGGTGAGGTAGATGCCGACGGCTTTGCGGCCCATGGTTTTCATCACGGTTGTAATGGTGGCCGCATTGGTGGCCGGGCCGGTGATCAGGAAGACGAGCGCGGCGCCGGGCGAGAGGCCCATGCCGATCATCGCCAGCGCAATCGGGATCGAGCCGGTGGAGCAGACGTAGAGCGGTATGCCGATGCCCATCACCGCCAGCATCGAGAGCCATTCAGAACTCAGCCAGCGGATGAAGAAATCTTCGGGGACCAGCGCGCCGAGCAGGCCGGAGATCAGAATGCCGAGCAGCAGCGCCCGCCCGATGTCGCGCGGCAGCACGCCGAAGCCGTACGAAAACACCTGCCTCCATCGCCGGGCCTTCTGCTGCGGGTGACAGGCCGGACACTCTTCATCGTCACCGCCTTTGGCATCCGGTTCCAGCCCGGGCGCAAACGTCTCCACCGAGACCCCGCAGATGACGCCGGTGATGAACGCCACCAGCGTACGGAAAAGAGCGAACACCGCCCCCAGCAGAGCCCAGGTGGCGGCAATGCTGTCCACGCCGGTCTGCGGCGTCGACGTCAAAAACGAAACCGTCGCTCCGCGCGTCGCTCCGTGTTTTCGAATGGACGCCGCGACCGGAATGACGCTGCATGAGCACAGCGGGATCGGCACACCCAGCAGCGAGGCCTTGACAATCTGCCACAGGCCGCGCTTTCCCAGATGTTTTTCGATGAACGACTTGGGGATGAAGGTGCCCAGCACCCCGGCGACCAGGAAGCCGAGCAGGAGATAAGGCGCCATCACGGCTGTGACGTTCCACGCCTTCATTAAAATATCGCTGAGCATGTCCATGGGCGTTTCTTTTTGCGATGCGGGCTGCGAACGGGTGGGTTGGAGTCTGGGTGCTGTGTCAATTCAACGGTCTCAGCCGTTTAATATTCTTTTTTCCGTCATTCCATTCTTCCAGCGCTCCTTTTTTTTCCATATACTTGATGCAGATCAAGGAGTTGATTTCAGATAGAAGCATAATCCTCGGCATTGAATCTGGAAAACCAAAAACCGAAAGGAAATATCATGAGTATGTTTTGTTATCAGTGCGAACAGACCGCGCAGTGCAGCGGGTGTACGTCGTTCGGTGTGTGCGGAAAAGATCCGGACACCGCCGCGCTTCAGGATCTGTTGATGGATATCTGCAAGCAGATTGCGGTCAAGGCGCAGGCCGGCGGCCGCACCCGCGAGGCCGATCTGTTTGTGATGGAAGGTCTCTTTACGACCGTCACCAACGTGAACTTCGATGCCGAAGACCTCGCCAAAATCATTCGCCGCGGCGCGGAGCTGTGCGACTTTGAGCCGGCCGTCGACCTCGACGGTCTGATTAAGCAGGGCGAAGCGGTCGGCATCGAAAGCCGCAAGGCAACCCTCGGCGACGACATCACCGGCCTGCAGGAGCTGATCCTCTACGGTCTTAAAGGAATGGCTGCCTACGCCGACCACGCAACTATTCTCGGAAAAGAAGATGACAGCGTCTTCGCCTTCTTCCACGAAGCGCTGGCGTATTTGAAGCAAGGCGACCCGACCGTGGACGCGCTCTTCACGCTCGCCATGAAAACCGGCGAAGTCAACCTGACCGTGATGGGCCTGCTCGACGCCGCCAACACTGGCGCCTACGGCGACCCCGTTCCGACGCCCGTGAATATCAATGCCGTCAAAGGCAAAGCCATCCTGGTTTCGGGTCACGACCTGAAAGACCTCGACCTGCTGCTGCAGCAGACCGAAGGCAAGGGCATCAACATCTACACCCATGGTGAAATGCTTCCCTGCCACGGCTATCCGGAACTCAAAAAATACAAGCACCTCGTCGGAAACTACGGCGGCGCCTGGCAGGATCAGCGCGCGGAATTCGAAGCCTTCCCCGGCGCGATCCTCATGACCACCAACTGCATCCAGAAGCCGAAGGACAACTACAAAGCCCGCATTTTCACCTGCGGCCTCGTCCAATGGCCCGGCGTGCAGCACATCAGCGACGGCGACTTCACCCCCGTCATCGAAGCCGCTCTGGCCGCCCCCGGATTCCCCGAAACCGAGCCGGAAAAAACCATTCTGGTCGGCTTCGGACACAACGCCGTGCTCAGCGTCGCCCCGACCGTTGTCGAAGCCGTCAAGAGCGGTGCCTTGAAGCACTTCTTCCTGATCGGCGGTTGCGACGGCGCCAAGAGCGGCCGCAACTACTATACCGAGTTTGCCGAAGCCGTGCCGCAGGACTGCGCCATCCTCACGCTTGCCTGCGGAAAATACCGCTTCAACAAGCTGGAGTTCGGCGACATCGGCGGCATTCCGCGCCTGCTCGACGTCGGACAGTGCAACGATGCCTACTCGGCGGTTCAGATCGCGGTGGCCCTGGCCGGCGCATTTGACTGCGGGGTCAACGACCTGCCGCTGTCCTTCATCCTGTCGTGGTACGAGCAGAAAGCGATCTGCATCCTGCTCTCGCTGCTGCACCTCGGCATCAAGGACATCAAGGTCGGCCCGAGCCTGCCGGCGTTCATCACGCCGACCGTGCTCAACGTGCTGGTTGAAAAATTCAACATCGCCCTGGTCACCACGGTCGAAGCCGACCTGGCCCAGTGCCTTGGAAAATAGGTATCGGTTGAACGTTATCCGGTAACCGTCGCGCCCCCCGCATCCGCGGGGGGCGTTTTGACTGTGTGGACGCGGTGTCCCCGCCGCGTCTGCATTTCGTTTCCAATGCCTGGAAAATTGAATGCGGGGCGAATATTCCTGTCGGTCCGTTTTCCGACCCTTGGAACATTTTCTTCCAATGTTTGGAAACGCAGTCACGATATTCAATGATCTGCGAGTGCATGGCTTGACATCTGGTATACCACTGCTATTTTGAGTGCCTCCAATCAAGTGAGAGCGTCTTTTAATGAAAGCGGTATTTTTACTTTTTGATTCACTGAACGTGCGCTATCTGCCGGGGTATGGTGCGCCGGAGTGGGTCTGTGCGCCCAATTTTGAACGGCTGGCAAAGCGCACGATGAGTTATGATCGCGCCTGTGTGGGCAGTATGCCCTGCATGCCCGCGCGCCGGGAGATTCATACCGGCCGGATGAATTTCCTGCATCGCGCCTGGGGACCGCTCGAGCCGTTCGATGATTCGATGCCGGAGTTGCTGAAAAAGGCCGGCGTGCATACGCATCTCGTCAGTGATCACCACCACTACTGGGAGGACGGCGGCGCAACGTATCATCCGCGCTACAACACCTGGGAGATTGTGCGCGGGCAGGAATATGACCGCTGGAAGGGCGAGGTTGCCGCACCGGATGTTCCCGCACGCATCGGCAAGTGCGATCCGTTTACAACGCCGGACTGGATCAATCAGCACTTTGTGAACCGCAAGTATATGACGGATGAGGCGGATCATCCGCTGGTGAAAACCTTTGCGCTGGGCGAGCAGTTTTTGCGCGCCAATGCGGGGGAGGACAGCTGGTTTCTGCAGGTGGAGAATTTTTGTCCGCACGAGCCGTTTGTCGCTGCCGATAAATACCGCAGGCTTTACGGCCTGCCCGACGGCGGCCCGGATGTTTCGTGGCCGCGTTACGGGGCGGTCGAGCCGGAGGATCAGCTCGACCGCCTGCGCCGCGAATATGCCGCGCTGGTGTCGATGTGCGACGACTGCCTGGGCCGCTTTCTCGATGCAATGGATGAGTTGAACCTTTGGGACGACACGCTGCTGATCGTCACAACGGACCACGGGCTGCTGCTGGGGGAAAAGCAGTGGCTCGGAAAATGCAAGATGCCGTTTTATAACGAGATCGCGAAAATTCCGTTTTATGTGTGGGATCCGCGCAGCGCAGCCGCCGGCGCGCGCAGCACTGCGATCGTGCAGATGATCGACGTGGCGCCGACGGTCCTTTCCTTTTTCTCGCAGCCGGTGCCGAAGGACATGCAGGGCCTGGACCTGTCCGGTCCGGCGGAGCGTGAGGCGGCCCTGTTCGGAATGTTCGGCGGGCACGTCAACTGTACGGATGGCCGCTATGTGTATATGCGCGCACCCGATCCCGATGCGGCACTGTTTAACTACACCCTGATGCCGATGCACACGCGCAGCTTTTTTGCGCACGATGAACTGCGGCGGGCTCAGCTGGTTCCGCCTTTGTCTTTCAGCAAGAGTTGTCCGGTGCTGAAGGTGCCGGCAAAACCGTTTGCGGTGAATCTCGACAATCGAACCCTTTTGTTCGATCTGAAGAACGATCCTCAGCAGCTTACGCCGCTTGAGGATGAGGCTCTCGAAAAACGAATGGCGGACCTGCTGGTCCGGCTGATGCGGCAAAACGATGCCCCTGCGGAGCTGTTTGCCCGGCTCGGGTTTGCCGAAATGGAGACAGATAAATGAAGAAAACAGTGGTTCGGGTGGGGATGGTTTTTCTGTGCGCAGCGGCGTTTGCGGAAGACTTGCCGTATCGCACGCTGCCGATGCTGCAGTCCACACCGGAGACGGTGCGGCCGCTGCCGCTGGGTTTTACGTCGCGGGCCGTTCTTCCATGGTTTGGAACCGATGAGCCGCCGGTGCTGCTGGTGATGGGACATGGAAAATATTTTGAACATCAAAACCTGATGTTCCGCGCGGCGGCTAAAGACGGGCGCGGCGAAATGTTTTCGCTGCCTTCCGACTACCCGGTGTATGACGGCGGCCGCCCGCTGACCGAGCTGGAGCCCGCCCGCTATATTTCCATTCCGCGTTCGGACGGGCTGTTCGATTTGGTGCGGCCCGGCAACTGGACCTATTACATCAACAGCGGAACGGTCGGCGCGCCGACGTTTGCAAAGAGCTATCCGCTGGAGTTTGACGGAACGCCGCGCGACGGGGATGTCTGGGTTGAGGATGTTACCGGCGACGGGGTGCCGGATGCGCTGATCGGCGGGCTGACACACCCGGGGCAGAAATTTGCGATGTATCCCGACTATCCGAATCAAAAGGGGCCGTGGGGCGGGGTGCCGCATCCGAATATGGCAACGCTGCCGGATACGGATATCCAGAACTTCCGCGGTTACGATATCGCCGGCAACTGGATGGGGCAGCCGGTTCGCAAGTATCTCTGGTGGGCAAAGGGCGGAAGGGACGCGGCCGGAAAACTTTCGTTTGGTAAATGCCGCGAAGTGCTGCTTGGCACAACCGATTATCCGGTGCAGTGGCAGTGCTATGATAACACGATGTCTCCGGTTGTGATGGATCTGGAGTCCGGGCCGCATATCCTTCTTTTTTCGGGCAACGATCAGGCCTATGCCCTGCCGGTGCGCGGGGAGGACGGGCCGGAGCTGCGCGTCGGCAAACCGCAGCCGCTGCTGAAAGACGGTGCGCCGATGCTTTCGGTCAACCGTCCCGGAGTGGTGGGCAAGGGCGATCTCAACGGCGACGGGCAGATGGATCTGGTGATCGGTTCGGGGGCCAACGGGCGCTTCACGGTCCTTACAGGCACCGCGCCGGGCAACTTCAAGGACCTGGGCAATATCTTCTGCACCGGCGGTCCGCTGACCGGCGATACGCTCGCGCTGCCGGTGCGCACCGACTGGAACCAGGACGGATTTCCCGATGTGCTGATCGGCGGCGGCTCCGGCGAGCTGTCCCTGTGGAATGGAACGGCGGACCCGCTGGTTTATGACCAATGCCGGTTTTTCAAAACGCCAGCCGGGTTCATCCGCCATCGTCCGGTTGACGGCAATCTGCAGGGCGATAACGAAACGGCCTGGAGCTATCTGCAGCCCGAAGTCGGCGACTGGGACGGCGATGGAAACCCGGACCTGATCACCAATGACAACGAGGCCAAGCTGTTTTTTTATCGCGGAACCGGTTCCGGCGTGATGCTTGAAGAGCGTCAGCGCTTCATGATGGACGGCAGGCCGCTGCCGGTCGCCTGGCGCACCCGCCCGGCGGTGATTGACGGCCGGCACGGGGTGGCCGGCGATGATCGTCCCTGCCTGCTGTTCATGAAATGGGAAAACACGTTTGCCATTGCGGTGCCGCAGACTCGCGGAAGCCTGAATATCGAACGGATTATCGATCTGGTGGATGAAGACGGCCTGCCGATCACGGTGAGCGGTCCCGCCGGTTTTTCAGGCCGGGCCAAGTTTTCCGTGGCCGACTGGGACGGCGATGGAGTCTGGGATATCGTGATGGGTACGCAGAAATCGCTGCAGCAGTTTTTCCGGACTCCGGAACGCGAGTCGCCGACTTCTGCGCCGTTCTGGCTGCGCAATGTCGGCACGAACAGGAAGCCGGTTTTCCAGCTGCCGCGGATGATTACGTTTAAGGACGCCACGCCGATCTGTGTGAATAAGCATAATTTCAATGTCTGGCCGACGGACCTGAACGGCAGCGGAACGCCGGATCTACTTTTCGGTGATGATGAAGGGTTCATGTTTTATCTGTTCCGCGATCAGCTGGCCTGGAACGAGAGCATAGAGCCGGACCGGAAAATGAAGAAGATCCGCGCGGCGGCTGCGCGAACGGATGCGGTCTATGAGGCCGGCGAGTCGGTGTTTGCGGAAAACTGGGAGTATGCCGCCGGGACGGACCCCGGAAAACTCGACGGAGGAAGCGGCTGGGCCGGCGGCTGGCAGGTTGCGGCGGAGCAGTTTGAACTGCAGTTCGCCGGCAGCTTGCCCGGTTCGCCGGCGGATAACAGGGCGGTGGCGATCAGTGGAGACGGCCGGCGAACCGCGGCGATTTCACGCATGCTGGCAAAGCCGGTTAACTTTAATCCTGAAGTTGAAACGGTCTTCGTCTTTTCACTGGCCTGTTCCCGAAGCGACAAGGTGGACAACGGCGGTACGGAGGTCATTACATTGTTTGAGCTGCGCACGGCGGACGGTGAACCGCTCTGTTCCGTCGAGCTGAGCTCGAAAGAGGCGCTCGGGATTACTCTGGGTGGAAAAACGGTTTCGACAGCCGACGGACGCGTGGATATAAACGGCAGTTATGTGCTGAACGGACGGCTGATCCTGCGCCCCGAAGGGGAGAGCGATGAGTTGTTTGCAGCCTTGAACGCCGTCGGGCAGCCGCACGAACCGGGCGTATATGAGCTGCATGTCGTTGCGGAGGCAGACGGCGCGGCCGCTGAGTTTCAGCAGCGGGTGATGAAGTTTGCCGGATGGGCCGCATTTGATTCTGTGCAGATGACGGCAGAATAAATTTTTTTGAAAAGGAGATGTCTTATGGCCGGAACAATGAAACAGGATGCGTATCGGTATATTCTGCAGAAAATGATGCGCGGCGAACTGGAGCCGGGGATGCAGATCTCGGAGCTGTCGATTGCCGCCGAGCTGGGCATCAGCCGCAGCCCGGTGCGCGATGCGCTCAGCCAGATGGTGGCGGAAGGTATGGTCGAGCGGGTTCCAAGGTTTGGAACCGTCATCAAAACATTTTCAGCGCAGGAAGTGGCGGATCTGTATGACCTGCGCGTGGCGCTCGAAAGCTACGCGGCGTCTCAGGCTGCCGCAAAGATCGACCCCGATGCGCTGAAAAACCTGGAGGAGTGCTGCGAACAGATGAACGGGCTGGCCGAACAGCTGAAGAAGAACGGGTCCGGGGAGCTCGATGCCGATATGCTGACCGAGATGTCCCGGCTGGACATGAATTTCCATATGATCATCCTGCGGGCAACCGGCAACCGGATGCTGTTAAAAAGCGCCTATGAATCGAAGCTGATGAGCCGGATTTTCGGTATGCAGCGCGTCTCCAGTTTCGACTGGGAGCATGTGCACGGGGTGTACCGCTATCACCGCGATATCTATGATGCCATTGAGCGGGGAGATGCGGAAGCCGCCCGGGCCTCGATGACCCGGCACATCAACTTCGGGAAAGAAGGCTCGCTTGTATTTCTTGCAGAACATCAGGATCTGCGGCATAAAGAAAAATTTGAAGATATTGCTGAACGTATTCTGGAAGGTGGAGAGTTTTTATGATCGATAACTATCAAAAGCTGCGCGGGATTGTTCCGCCCATGATTACCCCGCTGAAGTCGCAGGACGAACTCGATGTGGCGGGGCTGGAGCGGCTGGTGGAACATATTCTGGCCGGCGGGGTGCACGGCCTGTTTTTGCTGGGAACGACCGGAGAGGGGCCGAGCCTCAGCTACCGCCTGCGTCGCGAACTGCTGGAGCGAACCTGCAAACTGGTCGACGGACGGGTGCCGGTGCTGGCCTGCGTCACCGATACCGCATTTGTGGAATCGATCAATCTGGCGCAGTTCGCCGCCGATTGCGGCTGCCATGCCGCGGTGCTTTCCGCGCCGTACTATTTTGCGCCGGCGCAGCCCGAGCTGATGGAGTATGTGGAGCATGTGGCCCGCAAAATGCCGCTGCCGCTCTATCTGTACAACATGCCCGGGCTGACCAAGGTGAGCTTCAGCGCGGATGTTATTCAGCGCGCGATGGATATCCCCGGCATTGTCGGCCTCAAAGACAGCTCCTGCTCGATGCTCTACTTCCATGAGATCCGGGCGATGATCGGTGCGCGCGATGACTTCGGCCTGCTGGTCGGGCCCGAGGAAATGCTGGGCGAAAGCGTTCTGCTCGGCGGCGATGGCGGTGTGAACGGAGGTGCCAATCTCCACCCGTCGCTCTACGTCAAACTGTACGAAGCCGCCGCCGCCAAAGATATTGAGACCATGTGGAAGCTTCACCAGCAGGTGATTGAGCTGTCTCGCAAGGTCTACCACGTCGGCCGTCATCCCTCCTCGATTATTAAAGGGCTCAAAGGCGCATTGAATCTGCTCGGCATCTGCGATGACTTTATGGCCGAACCCTACCATCGCTTCCGCGTGCCCGACCGGGAGAAAATGAAAGAGGTTCTTGTGGAGCTGGGGCTGATGTCGTGACCCGACGCCCCAATGTTGTCTTTTTCTATTGCGACGACATGGCGCCGTGGGCCTTCGGTGCCGAACACCCGGATGCCCGCACGCCAAACCTCGACCGGCTCTGCAGGGAAGGTGTGCGGTTGCGGCAGTATTTCAGCTCCTCCGCGGTGTGCAGCCCGGCGCGCGCTTCCCTGCTGACCGGACGCTACAACACGGAAGCCGGTGTTCCCGACATTCTGGGCGAGGACGATACCGGGCTGGAGACCGATCAGCCTTCCTTTGTCCGAGAGTTTTCCAGCGCCGGCTATGCCACCGCGCTGTTCGGCAAATGGCACCTCGGCCATCAGGATCGGCAGCATCCGACCCGGCACGGATATCAGGAGTTTAAGGGGTTCCGCATCGGCGGCGTCATCTCCAAAGACCCGACCGTTGAGGTCGACGGCGCTGATCAGAAAATCGAAGGGTACACGCCGGACATCCTGACCGATTTTGCCATGGACTTTGCGGCGCGGCAGGCCGCGGAAGGTAACCCCTTTTTGGCGTCCGTGCACTACTGGGCACCTCATGCCAACCAGGGCGTGCTGACGGACAATGACCGGACCTGGCATCCGCTCTCATCCGAGGATTGGAAACATTTCAAAGACCTCGATCCGCAGATTCCGAACCCCGATTACCCCAGGCTCGATATCCCGCGCGTAAAACGCATGACCCGTGAATACCTCGCCAGCGTCCACAGCGTCGACCGCAATGTCGGCCGGATGCTGGCCCGACTCGAAGAGCTCGGGATTGCCGACAACACCATCGTGATTTTCAGCTCCGACAACGGCTTCAATATCGGCCACAACGGCATCTGGCACAAAGGCAACGGGTGGTGGATCCTGACTGACAACCGCGGCGACCGGCCGAACCTGTATGACAATTCATTGCGCGTTCCGTGCATCGTTCGCTGGCCCGGCCAAATCCCTGCAGGACAGGTGCTGGAGCGCGTCGTCAACAGCATGGACTGGTATCCGACGCTGATGCAGATGTGCGGCCTCGGTGCGCCGTCCGACACCCGTGTGCGCGGACGGAACTTCCTGCCGCTGCTGAAACAGGAGCCGATTGACTGGAGCGACGACCTCTTTGCCCAGTATTCGATGTGGGAGTGGCATGGCCCGGCATCCAGGATGCGCGCTTACCGTACGCCGGAGTGGAAGATCGTCCGCTTCTTCCGGCACACCCGCGAGGACGAGCTCTACAACATCAAAAAGGATCCCGGCGAACACACCAATCTCTGGGACGATCCCGACCCGGCCGTTCAAGCGGCCAAAAAGGAACTGCTCGTGAAGCTGGATGCCAAGATGCGTGAGATCGACGATCCGCTGTGAAGATTTTAGCCCCAGACGGTGAATCCGGTCAGATCCCGTTTCTTTTTGGGGAGGGTGAATGCCAGGCTCAGCACAACGAGCATGCCCAGTGCCTCCCCGACAATGCCGACGTAGTAGTTGTCAATGGGCAGACGGCAGGCGGGAGGAATAGCGCCGGTGTTGGCCAGCAGCATCCAGAATTTGAAAATATAGATGGTAGCGATGCCGGGAATAAGAGCCCGGCTGTCACCGATTTTAGTGAGCAGCCCCAGCAGAAAAATCACGGTGATTCCATTGCCGAGAAAGGCCTGAATCTTAAAGACGGTATCCTGTAATGTGCTGGTCGGGACAAGGACCAGCAGGGCAGCTCCTCCCATCATAAAGAGCGAAGCAAAAATCGCGGCCCGATGCGCGATTTTCAAATAATGCACATCTTCACGGCCGGGTTTGAGATAACGGCGATAGAGGTCGTTCACAAAAACCGTGGAGACGGAGTTGATGCTGGAGTCGAGCGAGCTCATGGCGGCCGCCAGACAGGAGGCAACGACCAGGCCGGCCAGTCCGGCAGGCAGGTAGTTGGTGACAAAATAGGGCAGGATTTCTTCGGCCTTCGCCCCGTTTAACCCGTGCAAAATCTCGTTGGCTTTCTCCGTGGGAAAATATTTGAAGAAAACGTACATGGCTGTCCCGAGGAAGCAGAAGTAGGCCCAGATCGGCAGGCTGGTCCAGCAGGTGATCCAGAGTGCTTTTTTTGCTTCCCTGGTGCTCTTCGCGGCGCAGTAGCGCTGAACCAGGTTTTGGTCGGAGCACATGTAGACGATGCCGTTTAGAATCGCCATCAGGAAGAGAACACTCAGGGTCTTCTGAGAAAAATTTAAACTCCAGTTTGGAGGGGCAGCGGTTCCATCCGCCATTAATTCTCCGTAGGTGAGCTTGTGGTCGGCCAGTCCGGTTCGAATAATTTCACCCAGTCCGCCGGGGACTTCG
This sequence comes from Tichowtungia sp., assembly GCA_041584215.1. Taxonomy (GTDB): domain Bacteria; phylum Verrucomicrobiota; class Kiritimatiellia; order Kiritimatiellales; family Tichowtungiaceae; genus Tichowtungia. The sequence continues at coordinate 35,724 of JBFHEM010000005.1, forward strand.
GCGACGATGGCCCCGAGGATGAAAAAGCCGCCGAGAACCAGGATGATGGTTTGAACTACATCGGTCCAGACGACAGCTTCGATTCCTCCCGCAATGGTGTAAACCGATACCACGATTCCGCCGATGGCGACGCAAAGCAGCATGTTCCATCCGAGCACAGTGTGCATGAGCTGCGCCAGCAGGTAGAGGACGGTGGAAATCCGCAGCAGCTGGGCCGGATAATACATCGAGGAGGCGTAGATGCGGATGTTTGATCCCCATCGCCCTTCTAGAAATTCGTAGGCCGTGGTGGCCTTGCTTCGGCGGTAGAACGGGATGAAGATGAGCGCGGAAACGAGGGTGGCAATGGGCAGATACCAGTGGACCGCGGCGCGAATCCAGGTGGTCTTAAAGGTGTCCCCCGGCAGGGCCAGAAAGCTGACCGAGCTGATGGAGGTGCCGACCATCGAGAGGCCGATCGCCCACCCCGGGAATGCTCGCCCCCCCAGAAAATAGTCCTCTGTGCTTTTGTTTTTCTTCGAAAAATAGATACCAAAGGCACTGATCGCTAAAAAATAGACGGCGATTACAGCCAGATCCCAAAGTCTCATGATCATTCCTTTCTCTCACGTGAAGCAAATTGATGCTGAAAAACATATGAGTATCCGGAAATACTGGTATTCCAGCGGTATAATAAGCAAGTGAAATATGAGAAATCATCGCCTGAGCCCCGATCTTTCATTGGACTGCCTTCGCCGGGTGACGCAGAAAATCTATGATATGAATTTCCCATTTAGAGGCTGCAATAAGCCCTTGACAAATTTATAAAATCAGTTTAAATATCCAGCTAGTATACCAAGCGAATCCAGCGTAGGGTCTTATCTTATGAATAAAATTCATATTCTGATCTATTTTAGTGTGGCTGTTTTGGGAATCGGCCGCCGGTTTCTCGGAGAATAGATGGTTCAATACAAAAAAGGAGAACATATGAGAAAGACGTTTCAAGCTGTTACCGCTGCTGTATTCCTGCTTGCAGGATCTTCCGTCATGGGAGCCCTCGTTGCTTACGATAATTTTGATTACACGCTGGGCACGACCGTTGCAACCGGCGGAACGCTGGGCAGCGGCGACACCAACGGGTTTTCCAATGCCTGGAAAGTCAGTACGTTGGGCGGCTCCGCCCAGGTGGTCGGAGGATTGAGTTTTCCCGGGGTGGCGTCTTCCGGCAATGCGCTTCAGTTCAACCATGCATCCGGAGCCTATCTCTTTCGGGGGATGAGCAGCACACTCCCGGCGGGAACGTACTACATGAGCATGATTTTCTATCGGGATGATGTGAATGGAACCAGTGGTGAAAACTGGCGCTGGGAGTTGAAAGAATCTCCCTCGTATTCGAACGGGCCGACTTCGACCACAGCGGTTAACGCCGGCTCTGGCAGCACTGAACAAGCGAGCTTGACGGTCGCTGGAGGATCCGCCGGAACCGGAACAGAGACCTATGATGTCGGCAGCGCAAACTTTATGTTGTTGAAATTCACGATCAGTGATTCCGGGGCGGAAACCGCCTCGATGAAATGGTATAAAACCGGCGATGCGGTTCCGGTAACGGACAGTGGAATTGCATGGGATGCAACCAGTTCGGGAAGCTTTTCGGTCGCCGCCGGTTGGCGGTTAACGTTGAATACGGGGCTTCCGAGTCTGACCATTGACGAGTTCCGGCTGGGGACTGATTTGGTGGATGTCGTGCCGCCCGGCCCGTCTCTGCTGGTGTATGATAATTTTGATTATCCGCTGGGAACCATGATTGATACCAATGAAACCTTGGGGTCCGCAACGAATGGGTTTGATAATGCCTGGTTGTTCGCAGGCCATACCGGCGAAATTGTTTCCAATCTGGTTTTCTCCGGGGTGGAGTCTTCCGGGAATGCTCTGAAACTTACCTATAATGATGCAGGGTATCTTTTTCGCGGTATGAGTCGTTCGCTGACGGACGGCACGTACTACATGAGTTGTCTTTTTTACCGCAATGATACGGATAATGGCGGCAGCGAGAACTGGCGCTGGGAGTTGAAGCATGCCATCTCCCATGCTTCCGGGCCGGGATCCTCGACTAAAATTTTCGCCGGCAGCACCAGTGGTGAACAGGTACAGCTTCAGGTGGACGGAGATTCATTCCAGACCGGATCTCCGACCTATAATGTGGGAAGCCCTGTGCTCATGCTGCTCAAGTTCACGATCGACAATAGCGGCTCCGAAATGGCGTCTATGAAATGGTACAACAGCGGCGATGCGGTTCCGACAAATGATGTCGGCATTGTGTGGGATGCTGCCAGTACCGGCGAATTCTCCGGCGGTGGCGGCTGGAAGTTTACGCTGCCCAGTCTGATCGGCACGATGGTGATCGACGAATTCCGCCTGGGCAGAGCTCTGGCCGACGTGGTACCGGCCGGGCCGGTCCTCGGCGGATATAATCTGTGGTCGGTTATCCATGCGCTGGCGGAGGGACCTTTCGGCGACGATGACAGCGACGGCTTTGCCAATCTCTATGAATACGGACTGGAAGGGGATCCGAAAAATCCGCTCGATCAAGGGATCCCTCCCACATTCAGTCTGAGTGACAGCGGGTTTTTATATATTCATCCGATGTTGAGCGATGCCAACAGCGGTATTCTCTATCACCTGGAAACAACTGCCGATCTGGTTTATCCTGCCTGGACCAATGCAGGCTATGCCGTTATCGGAACCAACACTCCCGGCGGAACGGTTAACTTTGTTTCCAATCTCGTTTCAACCGTCAGCAATGATGTTCAGTTCATCAAGCTGGTGATCGAACAAGAGTGAAAACAGCAGACCTTTATTGCCGTACAGAAAGCCCCGCTGGAGCGGGGCTTTCTTTCTCTGAGAACGGGTCAGTTTACGCAGAGATTATAATTGAGGCCGGATGGTGACAGAATGACCGCATATCAGAGAGTTGTAATTCTTCTTTCGTGGCTGCTGCTGACATTCAGCGGTCCGGCCGATGATTTTTCTGACAGTGTCCGGCACATCTTTCTCGAAGAAACTCATTACCGGATTGCCGCCAGTAATGATATCTCCCTGTTTGCCACCGTCGATGAAACCGGCGTGATGTCCAATGGAACACCTGTTCAGCTCAAGGGAGGAAACGGATCGGATTTTCAGCAGTGGTCTCTTGAAATGCCGGATGCCGAATCGTATCGGATTAAAAGCCTCACCTCCCCCTGGTATTTGAGAGCTGACGCTCTCGGCGACGGCTGGCAGGATGGAGATCCTGTCGGCATCCATTCGTGGATGGGCTGGAACAGCCAGAAATGGAACATCCACCGCTTGGGAGGGGGAATGGTTGGGATTGAGATGGCCGGAACAGGATGGTATCTCGATGCTCCGGCACTCTCGGCGAATACCCCGCTGCAGGTTTCGCAGTGGAATGGAAATTCGAGCCAGCAATGGGTGCTGGAGCTGCGTGATAACGTACAGAGTCCGGCGATTGTCAAGGGGACTGACGGCAGCCTGCTTGTGTTTTTCAAGCAGCTCTCATGGACAAACGGGGTGGAGGGTTTTTTGTATGCCTCGGAGGATAACGGCAGCAGCTGGACGCAGCGGACTGTGTTTGATGAGCAGGCGGTTTACGGGCCGACCTTTTTTGTCAATGAGGGTGCCTTGTATATGATTTATATGGACTCTTCTGATTCCAAAAAACTCCAGCTTAAGAAAAGCACAGACCATGGGTTCACTTGGAGCAACCATGTTCTGGCAACCTATCCCTATGCGGTTTCAACGTCCGGCGGCGCGGACGTCCTCGTCAAGGACGGGATCTTGTATTACAGCTTCAGTGAGAGCGGAGGAACAGCCGATGCAACAGGCTGGTCGTCCAATTTCCGGCTGCGTGTCGCGTCGGCTCCTGTATCCGGTGATCTGACGCTGCCGTCAAGCTGGACCATCACCGATCCACTTGAATGTCCGTCTGAGCCGGCGGCTCCAAACACCCGCAAGGGCTGGCTGGAGCCCAACTGCGTGGAAGGTCCTGACGGGCGGGTGTGGGTGATTGCCCGCGTCGACCAGTTCGATGCCGGAAGCATTGCCGCCGTGCTGAAGGTTTCGACGGACCGCTCGGCACTGGAGTTTATCAATCAGTACCCCGCAGCGGGCGACGATGCAGGATTCGTGGATGCCCCCTGGGCGGGTGCGAGCAAGTTCCATTTTCTGTATGATGACGTGAGCGGGAAGCATCTGGTTCTCAGCAGTCCCTTTATGGGGGCGCCGTCCGAGAATACGCGTCATCTCAACGCCCGCAACGTGCTCGCCCTCTACGAGACGGATGACCTGAAAAACTATCGTCTGGTCAAAACGCTGATCGAAGACGACCTGCTGGAAGACTGGTCGCTGTCTGCCTGGCACACCGGGTTCCAGTATCCGGCGGCAGTCATCGAAGGCGACGATTTACATGTCGTTTCCCGCACGGCGTACAACGGCTTTTGGAATCAGCACGATGCCAATCTTGGAACCTATCATGTCCTGGAGGATTTCCGGTCAATCCTCGACCCCGATGGCGAGGTCGCGCACTATGCTTTCAATGATTCTGCTGATGCAGGACTCGATACATCCAAAATGCGCGGCAGCTCTGCCGATGTTTACGGGGCGGCCTGTTCGCCTTCCGGACAGTTCGGCGGCGGTCTTTTATTCGATGGAGCCGACGATTGGCTGGGGCTGATGAACCGCGTTTCGCCGAAATTCCACCGGGCCGATGCGGTCAGCCTGTCGGTCTGGATCAAAAACGACGCGGCTGCCGGCACCATCTATTCCTCCGCCATCGACGGAAACAACACCGGTCTGGCACTGCAGCTCCAGCCCGGCATGCTGCGGATGTCCGCCCGCAGTCGGACGAACGATGCTCTTCAGTCGGTTGACTTCAGTTTTTCATCGACCGGCCAGTGGCATCACATCGCATCTGTCTGGGACTTTAAAAATGACTCCATGCGGCTTTGGCTGGACGGTTCCGAACAGTCCGGCAGCGGCAGCGTTGCATTTGGAAATACAGAATACACCCGTGCCGCACCCGCCCGGCAGGATGCCATCGGACGGTTTTTTACAGGCGGTTCATACTTCTCCGGCGCGCTGGATGAGATCCGCTTTTTCAACAAACGGCTGAATCTTTGGGAAATTACCGACCTGTACAACGGCCGCGAAATTGTGCCCGGAAAACTGATTGCCTATGACGGTTTCGACTATCCTCCGGGGACGTTGATCGCCAGTAACGGAACGCTGGGCGTTTTCGGGGAAAACGGATTTTCCACGCCCTGGAAATTCGATACGCATACCGGCGAAGTGGTTTCTAATCTTGTGTTCTCCGGGCTGGCTTCATCCGGCAATGCACTCAAAATCACCCGCAACGGCGCGGGCTGGATTTTTCGCGGCATGGAAGACTCCCTGACTGCGGGAACCTATTACCTCAGCCTGCTGTTCTATCGTGACGATCCCGATAACGGCGGCTCCGAAAACTGGCGGCTGATGCTCAAACATGCCAAATCCACACCGGTCGGCGCCTCCACTAAAATCACCGCCGGCAGTACCAGTGACGAACTGGTCAGCCTTCAGGTGGCGGGGGATGTCGCTCAAACCGGCCCGGTGGCCTGCGCGATTGGCAGTCCGGTTTTGATGCTGCTCAAATTCACGATTGACGACGACGGCGCCGAAACCGCCTCCATGAAATGGTACAATCCCGGCGACCCGCTGCCCGCAGCCGATCAGGGGATTGCCTGGGATGCAGCCGGCAGCGGCGAATTCACCGGCGGCGGGGGGTGGCAGTTTCTGCTGCCCGCCAATATCGGTTCAATGATCATCGACGAATTTCGTTTGGGCACCTCCCTGCCGGCCGTCCTGCCGGGCGGGTACGGCGCGTGGGCATCATCCTTTGGAGTCGTCCAGCCGGCCTGGGGCGATGACGATGCCGATGGCATGGTCAATTATGTTGAGTACGGCCTGGGCGGTGACCCCCTGGATCCTGCCGACCAGGGCCTGCCCTCCATCTTTCAATGTTCGGACGGCGCATTCCATTATATCCATCCGGCGCTGGCCGATCCGAACAGCGGACTGATCTATCAGCTCCAAACCACCACCAACCTCGTGTCCGGACTCTGGACCGCCGGCGGCTATATCGTCACCGGAACCAACCTCACCGGAACGCTCATGAACCAGGTCTCCAACCGCGTGCCCGCTTCCGCGCCGCAGACCTTCATCCGCCTGACGATCGGGCAATAATCCGTTTTTCCAACCCTTGGAAAGGGTTTCCCCGCAGAGGCGCTGAGACACACGGGATATAACAGACACGAAGAGAGGCAGTGGCAGTTACACTTGTTTAAAACATTTGCGCACGCGAAAGGGTCTAGACGCAGATTCCTGCGCATCAAATTTCCCGATCCCCTTCGAATACATTTCGCTTATACAGCTGGGAAACTTTATCACCGAGCATCGATTCTGAGAATCCGATTACCTGTACATCATACAGTGAATTTTAAGACGGCGGGCGCCGTGGTTCGTTATTCGAGCCTGCTGTTTGTTGTGTTGATCACTCACTGGTTTCGGGCAGGGTGGCCGAGCGGATGCGGCCGACAAGATGGCCGGGGATCACGCCGGCGGCCATTGCGGCATAATTCCACGGAAAGGTCAGCCAGTCACCCAGATTGGAGCCGAGATAGGTTCCGTACGCCGGATAAAGCGTGTTGTAGCCTTCCTTCTGATCTTCCAGCGCTTCATTCGTGCGCAGATAGCCCAGCGCGTCGCGGGTGGCGACTGCTTCCGGATAGAGATTGAAAAACGGAAGCATGTAGGCAAAGGCGTAGGTGCCTTTATATTTCCGCCGGGCGAAATCCTTGGCATGCCCCGCCTCGTGCAGGGCGATGGCCGGACTGTCGGAATACAGATTGATTGTATTGCTGTACGGGTTGTAGTTGTCGCCGCCGAAAAACCGCCCCGGCATGATCGTGTACTGCAGCCAGGCCAGCATCCCGAACGTGTAGCGCCAGCCGGGGGCGACCGACTTGTTGCGAATCGTCCTCCTCAGCTCGCCGGGCACGTTGCACGAGTTGATCCGCACCTTCACATCCGTCAGATGGTTGGCCGCCAGATAAACTTTCAGCGCGTCCTCTGTTTCCTTTGAAAACTGATGACTGTCCACATCCCTGTTCCACAGGATCAGTTTGGCGAACAGGCTGCCCGGCCAGTACCAGTCCGCCGCATCGAGCACCTTATTGGGTTCGCTGATCGAAACCTGTTGCTCGCCCGGCGTCAGCGGCGGCGCCGCCGTCTCCGGATTCACCTTCCCGTATGGATAGGGCAGGTTGGCGCAGCCGCTCTGGAATAACGCCGCGATCAGTACAACGCAAAGACCTTTTAAATAGTGGATACCTTCCATTGTTCAGCTCCAGTTCACTGCGCTTGTCTCTGCAGACAGGCTAACGGCGACCCGCCCCCGACTTCAAGCTCAAACCAGCCGACCTGCTGGAAAGAAGGGATTAAACCATACCTTTCAAGGTGTGGTTCATTTCCAAGGTCTTGGAACGTTCCGTGTATTCGGTGTATTCCGTGGCGAGAGAATTTCCAATGGTTGGAAAACGCCGGTCTTGCCGCAGAGGTTTCTTTTGTGAAACCATGTCCCACATGTTTGGACGGTTTAAAAAATCAACAGCTCGCCGGAGTCCGGCACACCATACAATCGGCATTCCCCGCGCGCTGGATTTCTATCTCTATCCGGCACTGTGGGAAACGTTTCTCCGTGAGCTGGGGATGGATGTGGTGGTATCCAGTCCCACCAGTCGCCGCACGGTCGAGCAGGCCGGCCTGATTTCGGAGTCGGAGCACTGCCTGCCGGTCAAGCTGTTCGATGCGCACCTTGCGGAGCTTGCGGAACACGCAGGTCTGATTTTTGTGCCGCGCATCCTGTCTGCGTTTCCCGGTCATATTGCCTGTCCCAAGCTGGGCGCACTGCCCGACTGCGCGCGCGCGCAGGTTCCCCCGGCAGTGCAAATCATCAGCGTGGACATCGACGAAGCGCGCGTTCCGCTCGCGCAGTCGCTGGCAGAACTCGGACAGCTTTTGAATGCCGCCCCGGCCGCGATCCGGCAGGCAGCGGGTTGTGCGTTATCGGCTTTGCAGGCTGCGCGGACGGAGGAAGCGGCCCCCTCCAAAGCCGGCGGGCTCCATTTTCTGATTATCGGACACCCTTATAACCTGAACGACGCCTATCTGGCCGGACCGGTTTTCGACAGGCTGGATCGGCTGGGGGTTCGCGCGGAGCGGGTATCCTTCGCTGATCGCGAGGTGCCGCCGGAGCCGCTCAAATGGGATGTCTGCAGTCTGATCTATAACCGGCTCAGGGATCTCTCTTCGGCGGAATGGGACGGGGTGATTCATCTCAGTTCGTTCAACTGCGGCTGCGATTCGATTGCCGGCACGCTGTATCACGATGTGTTGCGCGAGAAGCGGCTCCCCTGCATGACGCTTGTCCTGGACGAGCACGCGGGGCAGGCCGGGGTGGATACGCGGCTGGAGGCATTTGTCGATTCAATCAGGGAGCAGCATGAGCATGCCCAGACTCGCCATTGAGCCGTGGGGAAACTATTCCCTCGCGCTGGCCGCATCGGTGGAGTGCCTGAAGGTGATACCGTGGACACACACCTGCACGACGCCGGAAATCCTCAGGCTGGGGGTGGCGGCATCGCCGGAGTTCAGCTGCCTTTCGTTCAAGGTCACCACCGGACATTTTATCAAAGCCGCCATGGAAGGGGTGGAGTACGGCGTGATGGTCAACAGCCGGGGCCCCTGCCGCTTGCGCTATTACCGGATGCTCCAGCAGAAACTGCTCGCAGAGCGCGGATTCAACCTCTTCATTTTCGGGCTGGGCTACGATGGAATCAAACCGCCGCTGATCCGGCATTTTGATCCCAAAATGAAGGATTTTCTGGACTGCTGTTTCCGGGCCCGTCTCAAGGTGGTCACGATCGACGAGTTGGAAAAGGCGGCCTGGACGCGGCGTGCGGTGGAGCAGCGCCCGGGCGATACCACCCGGGTGATGAACCGCTGCCTCCAGGCGCTGGATCAGGCCCGCACCGTGCCGGAAATCAGAGCATTCAGAAAAACGATTCCCGCCCGCTTTCATGCCGTGGCGGCGAATCCGGACCGCCGTCCGCTCAAGGTCGCGCTGCTGGGCGAGGCGACGATTCTGCGCAACAGCTTTCTGAACCATAATATCGAAGAGCTGCTGGGCGGGCTCGGCGCCGAAGTGCGCAACTTTTTTCTGCTGGGCGATGAGATGCGCAATATTTTTAATGTGGGCCTGTGGAGCAAGAACGGGCGGGCCGCCATGCGCAAACTGGCGAAGCCCTACTTAGGGACATCGGTCGGCGGACACGCGCTGACCTCAGTGGCGCATACCATTCGCTGCGCGCAGGAAGGGTATGACGGTGTAATCCATGTCGCTCCGGCCGGGTGCATGCCGGAAGTCAGTATTCGCCCGATTTTACGGAAAATCAGTCAGGACCTGGACATCCCGGTGTTTGAGTGTTCGTTCGATGAGCATACCAGTCAGGTGGGAATGGTGACGCGGCTGGAGGCTTTTGTTGATGTTTTAGCTGAGCGGAGAAGGAAGCCCGGGTCGCAAGTTATATAAATAATACCAGTTTCAGTTCAGTTTCAATATAAGGCAGGCGGGACGCCTGCGATACGTACCGCAGGCGTCCCGCCTGCTGTCGTGGAATCCAGCTGAACCGGGTGTAAACGATAACGAAGAATAAAAAATATCCTCCGTGGCGGGGCGTCCGACGGGCGGAGTGGGTACATTATTTATGGAGACTATGAAAATGATCGGTTATATCGGACTGGACGTGGGATCGATCAGCACCAACTTGGTGGTGATTGATTCGCAGCAGGAGGTGCAGTTTGAAACCTACCGCCGGGTCGGGGGCAATCCCATTGCGTCGGTCCAGCAGGCGCTGCTGGACGCAAAGGCGGCTTTGGGCGAAGACTTCCGGGTTGCAGGAGTCTGCACCACGGGCAGCGGACGCAATCTCATCGGGTCGGTGGTGGGCGCGGATGTCATTAAAAACGAAATCAGCACGCACGCGCATGCCGCCATTCACCTGCATCCGGATGTGCAGACCATTTTCGAAATCGGCGGACAGGACAGCAAGGTCACGCTGGTGCGCGACGGGATCGTGGTGGACTTTGCCATGAACCTGGTCTGTGCCGCCGGAACGGGCAGCTTTCTCGATTCGCAGGCCATCCGGCTGGGCATCACCGTTCCGGAGCTGAGCGAGAAAGCGGTGCTTTCGTCATCCCCCACCAGCATCGCCGGCCGCTGCACCGTTTTCGCCGAATCCGACATGATTCACAAGCAGCAGACCGGTCACCGGCAGCAAGATATTTTGATGGGACTGTGCCACGCCATGGTGCGCAATTTTTTGAGCAACGTCTGTGCCGGAAAAGAAACGCTGGCGCCGGTCGTTCTGCAGGGCGGGGTCAGCGCGAATCTGGGCATCCGCCGGGCCTTTAAGGATATTCTTCAAATCGAGCCGATCATTCCAAAGCACCACATGGTCATGGGGGCGTACGGCGCGGCGCTCATCGCGTCCAAGTCAGAAATCAGGCAGACGAAGTTCCGCGGATACGACCTGTGCCTGCGGACGATTGTCACGCAGAGCTTTGAGTGCAGCGACTGCCCCAATCAGTGCGAAATCGTGGAGCTGATTGATGACGACGAACTGATCAGCCGCAGCGGCGGCCGCTGCCGCAAGTGGGAAGGGGAGTTAATCCCGCGTGAGGTGCCAGCTGACTAGATCATAAAAGGATTATGATATCGCAGACTGATTTAATCGAACCATGCTCTAATTTACTCGTTTGTGATCCATTAAATTTTTCAACCGTTCCCCCTCCGCGGGACAGCAATCGTTTAAGATCAGCAGGGCCGCATTGGCACCCGTCTGCATGGCGACCGGCACGCCGCCGCCGGGGCTGGCCCAGTGTCCTGCCACGAACAGATTGCGAACCGGCGTTCTGCAGCGGCATATCCGTGCGCGGATGTTTCGGCCGGTCGGCCGCTGCCCCATGATGCTGCCGTCCGCATTGCCGGTGTATCGCCAGTAGGTGACAGGGGTCGCGGCTTCCATCACTTCAATATGAACACTCAAACCGGGGGCAAACTCCTTTTCCACTCGCCGGATGATGGTTTCGGCAAACTGCTTCTTGAACGCCTGATAGGCGGGGCCGCGCCTGTGCCCCTCATCCGTATGCCAGATTGAATGACTGTCCATCGCTGCCGGGCAGTGGATGGTCAGGATTCCTTTGCCCGGCGGAGCCACCGACGAATCCCGGACGGAGGGTGCGAGAAGGGTCAGTGCCGTTTTTTCGGGATCTCCGCTGAACTGTTCGCTTCGCGGAATATCCTCGCGCGTCAGGCAGAGCATTTCCTCGCCGAAACCCAATGCGGCCGGGTCGCAGTCCAGTCCGAGAAAAACGGTGAAGTTGGAGTAATACAAATCGGCGGTCCGCACGGCGGTCCGCCTGCGCTTCGAAACCGACGGGGCGGGCAGCATCTCATCATACAGCGTCCGCAGGTCGCACGCCGATATAACATGCCGGGCCTGCACGGTCCGGCCGTTTTCCAGAACCACACCCGTCGCCCGGTTCCGCTCATTCACCTGCACGCGGGCGACCCGCCGGTTGAGCACAACCTCAGAACCGCTCCCGGTGACCTTCCGGCAAAGCCACTCCACCATGGAGCGGCTCCCGCCGCGCGGCGGAACATGAAAATTTCCGCTGGAGGCCCACGCAAACGGCATGAGCATCGAAATGAAGCTTTCCTGATATCCGAACAGTTTGCGCAGTTCCGGATCGCTGAAATATCGATCCAGGCCTGCCTCCGCGGTCGTCTTGAGGTGCCGCATCATCGGCAGGCTCCAGCGAAGCATCTGGACCGCGCAGGTGTGCTTCTCTGCAAGGCTCATCGTTTCGATGCTGCGGATATGGCGGTCCAGCTGCCCCCATCGGATCCCCAGCGCCTGCGCATCCTCAAAAAATCGCCGAATCCCGTCTTCATCGGAGGGAAACCGTTCAATCAGCCGGTTTTGCAGAGCTCGGGGAGAGGTCGTCAGCAGGTAATCGAACGTGGCGCCGTGCACGCGGCTGATATTCGTCAGCGGTTTGCATTCGGGAAAATCGTCGCCCAGCGCTGCAAACAGCCGGCGCACAAATCCGCCGGGGTGGCACTGATTCAGCCACTGAATCGCGGTGTCAAAAACAAAGCCGCTGCGTTCAAATCCGCTCAGGTATCCGCCGGGCCGCTGCTGAGCTTCGAACACTGAAACCCGAAGCCCCGCTTTCGAAAGCAGGGCCGCGGCGGTCAGACCGCCGATCCCGCTCCCGATGACAGCCACATCGCAACTGGCAGAAGTATTCATATTGGGCGCGAGTCTTGTCTATACCCGTTCAAAGCGCAAGTGGTTTAAGCTTCCGGTCGCATTGTGAGGGAGGAGGGGGCTTCCTTTGGTATTGCCCCGTTTTTAAATATCAAATAGGATCTGTTCCATATTTTGAAAGGGAAACTGGATGCAAAAAGATGAAATTATCGGAATGGTCAACGAGGTGTTCGTTGACGAATTTGAGATCGAGGCCGGCGCGCTCAGGCCGGAGGCTCAGATCTTTCAGGAACTGGGGCTCGACAGCCTCGATATCGTCGACCTGATCGTTGCGCTCCAGAAAAAGTTCGGGGTCAATTTCCGCAGCGACGAGCGCATCCGCGAAATCCGCTCCCTGAATGATCTCTACGACTTCATCGCTTCCTTGAAAAACGAACTGTAGCCAGTGGGATATGCGATGCAGGGTGCGGGACGCGAGACGGAGAATGTTCCTGACGACAGTTTGGGCAATCCATTGGCTGTGCCGGCCCCTCAGGCGGACAAATGTGTCTGCCGCACACCCGCAGCATCCGAACCCTCCTCGTCACATTCCACGTCCAACATTCCACCTTCCACAAACTCCCGTCTTCTCTTCTTCCTCCTGAACCTCTATTTCTGGCCGCTGTTTTTTCTGACGACACTGGTTGGAATTCCGGTTCTGACCCTGCTGGTTGCGCTGCCGGCTCCCTTCCGGCCGCACCGCCGGAACATGCGAGCCTTCCGGATGATGATTGTCCGCTACGGCCGGCTGGTGCTGGCCGGCATGTTTCCGCTGGTTCGCCTCGCTCGGGAACAGCCGCTGGAGGCATCTCCGCAGCCCTGCATCTACATTTGCAATCACCGCTCGGCCTCCGATCCGTTTTTGATGGCGCTGCTGCCCGGTGAAATTGTGCAGGTGGTCAATGTCTGGCCGTTTCATCTTCCCGTTCTGGGCTGGTTTGCCAAGTGGGCGGGCTACCTCAGTGTGCGCGAAATGCCCTTTGAGCGGTTTTCCGAAACAGCCGCCCGTTATCTGGAGCAGGGAATCAATATTGCGGCGTTTCCGGAAGGAACCCGCTCCGGCGAAGGCCCGATGGGCCCGTTCCACAGCGCCATGTTCCGCGTGGCGCTCGATACCGGTGTGCCGGTGGTTCCGGTCTGCATCAGCGGCAACCAGCGAATCCCCCCGAAGGGATCGTGGTGCCTGCATCCCGGCACCATTCACATCCGCGTTCTTCCGCCCGTCACCGCCGAAACCTACAGCACGTGGAGCCCCTTTACATTTAAAAACCGTGTCCACGACCTGATCAAAGAAGAGCTCGCCCGCATGGAAGCCGACGAAACTGAATTGACCGCGACCGCCGAAGGCAGAGGCTGGCGCTATTGCGACGGCAGCGAACAACGTGAGCGGCAAACACGCTGAATAACGCTAAAAGGGGCCGTGCGGACGGCCCCTCAAAACAGGGAAACATGATGAATATCGATTCGCTGCTTCGGCAGCATCTTGAATACTGCAAAGAAAACTCGCCCTTTTACCGGGAGCGGCTCGCCGGATTGAATTTGGCGGACATTACCCGCGAGACACTCGCGGAGCTTCCGTTTACCGCTAAAAATGATCTCAGTGCGCAGAATGACGCCTTTTTTGCCGTCCCGCCGGAGCAGATGGTGGACATTGTCTTCTCGTCGGGAACAACAGGCTATCCGGTCAAAATTGCCTATACGGAAAATGACCTGCAGCGACTGGCCGAAAACGAGCGGCGCTCGCTGGCCGGCTGCGGGCTCACCGCGGCGGACACCGTCCTGCTGACCTGCACCATGGATCGCTGCTTCATCGCCGGCATGGCCTACTTTTTCGGTGTTCGTGCGCTCGGGGCCGCCGCGGTCCGCAACGGGCTCGGATCGCTCGAAAGCCATGCCGAAATCCTGCGCCGGACCCGGGCCACCGCCATCATCGGGGTGCCGACTTTCCTTCGCAAATTAGCCGGGTTTCTGATCGGGCAGGGGATCGCCCCCCGAACGCTGCCCGTCACCCGTCTCATCTGCATCGGCGAGCCGCTGCGCAACGCCGCCATGAACCCGCTCAAGGTCACACAGGATCTCGAATCGCTCTGGGGCGCGAAGGTCTACTCCACCTACGCCTCGTCTGAAACCATCACCACCTTCTGCGAATGCACCGCACAGCAGGGCGGGCATCTGCTCGACGATCTCGGCATCGTTGAAATCGTTGATGATGAGGGGCGGGCGCTTCCCGCCGGCGAAGTCGGCGAGGTGGTCGTCACCCCGCTGCGGGTCGAGGGAACCCCGCTGATCCGTTTCCGCACCGGCGATCTCAGCTTTCTGATGGTCGAACCCTGCTCGTGCGGCCGGGCCGCACCTCGGCTGGGGCCCATCCTCGGCCGCAAGCAGCAGATGATGAAAATCAGCGGAACCACCCTTTACCCGCAGGCGGTTTTCAACGCGCTCGATGAAATCGGCGGCATCAGCGAATACTATATTGAAGTTGAACAGCGTAATGAATTATCAGACAGTCTTCGGATTGTTTTGAGCATGCAGGATGATGAGCCGGGCCCGTCCGGGATTGCAGAGGGCCTGCAGGCCCGGTTGCGGGTCACGCCTGAGCTCATTTTTAAATCGGAAGGTGAAGTCCGTGCGAAAGTTTTCATGCCCGGATCGCGCAAGCCGGTACGTTTTTTTGACCAAAGGGGATAGCTGTGTCGTGTCATTCATTTTGTGATGAATCCGGATTTAGTCTGGAAGAGATCAAGCAGGCGGCTGCGGAAGGAAAGCTGCTCACCATGGAGGTGGAGTTCAGTCAGCTCTGCAACTTCCGCTGTCCCTACTGCTATCTCGATGCGCGTCCTAAGGATGAACTCAGTTCGGACGAAATCCGCGACCTGATCCTGCAGGCCCGCGAACTGGGGGTTCGCAAAATCATCATTCTCGGCGGCGAGCCGATGATTTACCCGCGCATCCTCGAAAAAATCCACTTCATCCGCAGCCACGGCATGGCGGTTGAAATCTTTACCAACGGCAGCAATATGACTGCGGAAAATGCGGCGGAGCTGGCATTGCTCGACGTTAAAGTGGTCCTGAAAATGAACACGCAGGATGCGGATGTGCAGAACCGGCTCTGCGGAATGGATGATGCCGACCGGATCATAAGCGACGCCTTGAAACACCTGAAAGAGGCGGGGTATGGCCCCGGCGGCAAGCCCATGGCCGCCAGCTCGGTTATCAGCAGTGCAAACATCGAGGAACTGCCCGACATGTGGCGCTGGCTTCGCGACCAGCAGATCGATCCCTATTTTGAAATGATCACCCCCCAGGGGTCCGCCGTCGAAAACGACTGGCTCTATGTCGATTCCGGACGGATCAAAGAGCTGTACGATCTGCTGTCTGAAATCGACCGCAAAGAATACAGCCGGGAGTGGACCGCGCAGCCGCCGCTGGCCGGCGATATCTGCCTGCGCCACCAGTTCTCCTGCTACGTCAACGCATTCGGCGATGTCATGCCGTGCGTCGGCGTCACGCTGCCGGTCGGCAATATCCGCCAAAACCGCCTGGCCGAGATCCTGCGCGACAGCGAGGTGATGCAGGATCTGAAAAATTATGCCGAAACCATCAAGGGGCCCTGCGCCGCCTGCGAAAAAAGCGAAACCTGCTACGGCTGCCGCGGCGCCGCCTATCAGATGACCGGCGATTACCTCGCGTCCGACCCGCTCTGCTGGTTCAATATCGACCGGCAGGCCGAAATCGACCGCCTGCCGATCCCTGTCGATCCGTTTATTCCCCAGAAAGCCCCGATGCGCCTGGTCGACACACTGCTTGCCGTCGGCGAACGACGGGCCGAGGTCGAAACCCTGCTTCGCGACGACAACCCGTTTCTGGACGAAAACGGGCAGCTGGAGCCGGCCGCTTATATGGAAATCATTGCCCAGTCCATTGCCGCGCTGAACGGGTTCCAGTTGCGCAACCGCACCAAGAAGCCGGAAGGGTTTTTGATGGGCGCGAAACACATCGTCATTCACGAGCCCGCACGCTGCGGCGACCGGCTCGTCACCTCCGTTTACAAAGCCCATAAATTTGAGGACTTCGGCATCATCCAGGGGCGGATCGAACGCGACGGACTCTGCCTGGCCGAAGGCGAAATCAAGGTCTATCACAAAAATTCGTAACGAATTGCTGGTATAAAAAGAGAATAAAATGAGTTTATATAAATCCAGATTTGCAGGCCGGACGACGCTCCTCTGCACTCCTCTGCGGACCCCCGCGGCAGCACTCTGTTTGCTGCTGCTGATGCCGGCCTGTTTATCCGCAGAACCGATGGATGAACTCATGACGCGTCTCAGCGCGGAGTTTGCTTCCATCCAAACCGTCCAAACCCGTTTTGTCGAAACCAAACAGATCCGTATCCTGGAACAGGAGATGGAGCTGACCGGTTCGCTGGCCATCGAAAAGCCGGAGCGCCTCGCCTGGCGGATCGAAAAACCGCTGGCCTGCACCCTGATCATTGCCGACGGCAAGGTGCGGCAGTGGGACGAGGACAGCAACACGGTGCAGAGCTTTTCCTCGCGCAGCAATCCCATCTTCTCCATGGTGCTCGACCAGATGCAAAACTGGTTTTCCGGAAACTTTGTTACTCTGCAGGCCGACTACGACGTCACGGTTGAACAGCACGCCCCGCTGATCCTGATCTTCAGGCCGCACACGGACTCGCCAAACGCGCAGGTTATCAAACAGGTTCGTGTCACCATCCGCGAGGATCTGCGCTATGTGCAGGCCATCGGGATTGAGGACATGAGCGGCGACACCACCCTTATCACCTTCATCGACACCGTTCTGAACGCGCCCGTTCCGGCAGAGACGTGGAAAGTCAACCGCCATGCCCGTTGAGATGTTTCAGCGCCATAAACGGCTTCTCTTCGGCGGACTGATTCTTCTTCTGGTTCTCGCCGCCGTTACGCTTCCGTTTCTTCCGCGCGACGATTCCATCGAAAACATGCTGCCGGGCGACAGCGGCATTCATCAGATGCTGAACTTCCTGCACGACGCCCGGTTCGCCGGACAGGTGGCTCTGTCCTTTGCGCGTGGAGAAACGGTTTCGCACCAGGAGTTTTTGAAGTCCATCGAAGGCGTTGTCGCGAGACTCGACAGCCCGCTTATCGAGCGCGTGATTTACCGGATCGACATTCAAACGGCCGGCGCGGACATCGCCTTTTTTCAGCGGCAGCTGCCGGCCCTGACCGGGGAGAGGGGGCTGGCCGCCATCGAGGAACAGCTGTCCCCCGCATCCATCAGCCGAACCCTGCGCAAAAAATATCTCGATCTGCTCAAACCCGGCGGTTCGATCGCGCTTCCGCTCATGCAGCGCGATCCGCTGGAAATTGAACAAAACTTTATCAGCCGCCTGCACGCGCTGGCCGCCTCATCCGGCTACTCCATCGAGATCAAAGACGGCTTTTTATTCAGCACCGACGGAGCCCACGCGCTGGCCGTGCTCGAAACCTCCGCGCCGATCACCGACAGCTCCGCCTCACACGACCTGCTCGCCGCCGTGGATTCGGCGCTGGCCGGACTTCCACCCGGCGTGTCCGCGGACGTGGTCTGCGGCCACCGGCATGCGGTCAGCAACGAAGCCATCCTCAAGCGCGATGTTCAGCGCGCCGTGCTCATCGCAGCCGTCGGCTTTATTCTGCTCTTCACACTCTGCTTCCGCGATCACCGCGCCCAGTTCATCTTCGCCATCCCGCTCGCCTCCGTTCTGCTTTCCATTCACATCTGCCGCTGGATCACCGGTTCACTCAGCCTGTTTGTGCTCGGCTTCGGCGTCGTGATTGTCGGCATTGCCGTCGACTACGGAATCCACATCTACGTCGCCATGCGCGCAGCGGATGATCCGGCGCAGGCGTGGCGCGCGGTCGTCCGCCCCGTCGTGCTGGGCGCGCTCACCACCCTCGGGGTCTTTGCCGCCTTCTTCGCCGCCGGCGTCCCCGGTTATTCCCAGATGGCCGTCTTTTCCATCACCAGCATTCTGCTTTCTCTGCTGGGCGCGCTCTTCATTCTGCCGCACCTCATCAAACCCGGCCCGCCCCGGAAAAACAAAGCCCCGCTTCACCATCTGTCAGCTGCCCGCGGATTTTTTCTCCTCTGGCTGCTGATGCTCGCTGCGCTGCTCATCCCGTTCCCGCACCTTTCATTCGAAAGCGACCTGCGGGCGCTCGACGGGGCGGAGCAGGCGGTCTGGGATGCCGAAGACCGCTTCCGGTCCATCTGGGGCGGCGGGGCGGAAACCCTCGCCATGGTGGTGGTCGAAGACCCGGACGCTGACGCCGCGCTGAGCCTCAACGACGACCTCTATGACGCCGTTCTGGCACAGGGCGGCGCGGACGGGTTTAATTCGTTTTCCATCGTCTGGAAATCCGGCGAACACCGCGCCGAAAACCTCGCCCGCTGGCAGACCTTCTGGTCGCCCGGGCGGATTCAAACCCTGCGCACTTCGTTCGCCGAGCAGACTCTCGGCTTTAAACCGGATGCGTTTGAACCGTTTTTCCAAACATTGGAAAACATTCCCGAACTGGCCGACGCGCCGGCCGGCAACCGGATTTTCGACAACCTGAAAACCCGTTTCACGCAGTCGCTGAACGGTGCGCATCAGCTCATCAGCTTTTTCCCCGACACCGAAGACTGGATGAGCCGTGTGCGCGGGGCGCTCGGCGAGTCCGATGCGCTGGTCATTTCACGCCGCGAAATGGATCGGGTTCTGTCGACGGGAACCGTACGAATCGTCAAGCGGATCGCCTCGCTGGCGGTTGTCCTGGTGATTCTCTTTACCGCCCTGCTGATGCGCCGGCCGCGCGAAGTGGTGCTGGCGCTGCTTCCATCCGCCGTCAGCGTGCTGACCGTTCTGAAGATCCTTGAGACCTTTTCGCTGCCGGTCAACATTTCCACCCTGATTTCCGGCATCGTTGTGATCGGCCTCACGATCGACTACGGCATTTTCATGGTCTACGGCTGTAAGCGCGGAACCTTAAGCGATGTCTTCACCGCCGTAACTCTCTCCACACTCACCACGCTCATCGGGGCCGGGGTGCTGCTTCTGACGCAGCACCCGGCGCTCTTCTCCATCGGCGTCACCATGGTGGCCGGACTCACCGCCGGCTATGCCACCGCACTTTGCGCCGTGCCCTTCCTCGCCCGCTTTTTTCTCAAACAGAAACAGCAGAATCATGAACAGCAAATTCATTTTTAAGTTTCCAATGGCTGGAAAAAACAGATGCCGGTTTTCCAATGGCTGGAAACATTTTTTCCAATGCTTGGAAACTCATGACGCCATCGGTATCAAGCACAGATTAACCACACCTTCGAAGGTGTGGTTTTCAGGGCGGACCCTCCGGTCGGGCCGGATCCTTCGTTCCACCTCTCACAGTTTACTTTCCACAATCTGCCTCTCCCTCCTGCTGACCGGCTGCGCGGTGTTTCAGCCGCGCGTCCCGCTGGAGCTGACGGAGCTGCCGCGGCCGGCGCGGCCCGCGCCGCCGGCCTTCCGCGCGGTTCAGAGCGTCGTCTTTTCGTTTTACGGCCGCACTATGACCGGCATCGGCGTGCTGTCGCTCGACCGCGAAGCGCGCACCTTTGAGCTCTCCTGCATGACGCCGATGGGCACCAAGCTCTTCGACCTGCGCATGGCGGACGACCAGCCGGACGTTCTTTTTGCCCTGCCGTTTTTCACGGAAAAGGAGGGCTTCGCCGAAGCGGTGGCCCGCGACATCGCCCGCGTCTATTTTGACCCGGATCCGCCGCAGATCAGTCGCGCATTCCGCAAAGGCGAAACACTTGTGATCGAAAGCAGAACCAATGATATCAACGTCGAATATTCCTACGAGGGGACCCCGCCGGAGCTGATGGGAAAAAGATTTATTCAGGGACGTGCATTGGAAGCTCAAATTGAATATCTTCAGACTTTCGAGCAAGATGGGTTCCGCTGCATCGGCGAGGCGAAGCTGAAAAGTAAGATCTTCGGCTACCAGCTCACGATCCGCACAAAAGAACTGAATATCATCCATGAGATGGTCACAGAATGATTTCGGGTTATTAAAATGGCAGTCAAAAGTAAATTTTTAACGAAAAACACTCCAACAGGCTCTGACTACTTCATCAAGCCATCCATTCTTCACTGGGAAGAACGAGCAACGGAATGGTCGGGAAAGCCGGACCGGATTACTATACAGCCAGATGTCTATGATTCCGGCTCTCGATAACCAAAATCATGCAACACGAAATTAAAAAGTATGTAACGCACGTGACGGCGATGAAGGAGGGATCCTTCACGGCCGAATTCTGTTTTCCGGGCTCGTTCACCGGCTTCGACGGGCATTTTGCGGATCAGCCGGTGCTGCCGGGCGTCTGTCTGATTCAGGCGGTGCTGGTCGCTGCCGAGCTGGTCCTGAAACAAAAACCGGTCTTGACGGAAATTGTGCTGTCGAAGTTTACTGCGGTTTCATTGCCGGATGAAACCCTGCGCGCGGCTTGCACGGTGAATGAGGATATGCTGCGGGCGAAAATTTCGCGCGGAGCCGATCGAGTGGCAGAAATCCGGCTGAGGGTTCAATATGCGTAAACGCCGTCAGGAATATTTCAAACCCGAAGAGGGCGCGCCGGCGTCTTTGCGCTGCACGGTTGAGCACCGGGTCCTGTTCGGCGAGGTCGACGCCATGGCCATCATGTGGCACGGCAACTACGCCCGGCTTTTTGAAATGGCCTCCACGGAACTGCGCCGGCGGATCGGCCTTTCCTACGAGGACTTTTTTGCCGCGAAACTGCGCGCGCCGATTGTTCAGCTGCATGTGGACTATCACAAACCGCTGGTTCTGGATGAGGCCGCCCGTATCCAGGCAACTATCATTTGGAGCGATGCCGCGCGTCTCAATATGGAATTCACGGTTTTTAAGGCGGACGATTCAGTCGCCGCGACCGGATACACCGTTCAGCTCTTTACGGATACCGACGGCGTCCCGTGCTGGATCATGCCGGACATGCTGGCCCGCACACAGCAGCGCTGGAAAGCCGGCGATTTCAGGGAGCTGGAAGCTTTATGAGCGTTTGCGTGGTGGATGGCGATGCAGTGACGGCCTATGGCACGGGTCTGGAGGCCTGCTGGAGCGGGCTGACGGCAGGCCGCTCCGCCGTTGCGCCGTTTTCCCGCTTTTCGACGGAACCCTTTCAATGCCATTGCGCGGCCGTGCTGGACGAGCTCACGTACGGCGGGGGCGAGTCGATCGCCTGGCAGATGCTCACAAAACTTTTAGCGGAGAACGACCCGCGCGTTCCAGGCGATGCGTTCGTTCTGCTCGCGTCCACAACCGGCGAGGTGGATTTGCTGGAGCAGGCCATCGATGCCGGCCGGCCCGGCGGACCCGAAAGCAGGCTGGCCGCATTGCTTGAAAAGGTTTGCAGTTATCTTGGCGGGCGACGCGCCGGCGCCGTTGTTTCTTCGGCCTGCGCTTCAGCGACGGTGGCGCTGGCCCAGGGTGCGGAAATGATTGAACGCGGCGAGCAGGAGTGCGTGCTGGTGGTGGCCTGCGACGCCGTCACTGAGTTTGTTTTTTCGGGTTTTGCCTCGCTGATGGCGCTCGACCCGCAGGGCGCCCGGCCGTTTGATGCCGATCGCAAAGGACTGAGTGTCGGGGAGGCCGCCGGATTCATTTTGCTGATGAGCGCCGAGCGCGCGGAGCGCGAACAGCGCTCGGCTTTGGGCACGCTGGCGGGGTGGGGCATGACGAATGATGCCAACCACATGACCGGGCCGTCGCGCGACGGCGGCGCACTGGCCCGTTCGATTGAAAAAGCCTTTTCCAGGGCCAAGGTGTCGCCGGAGTCGGTTGCAGTGGTCTGCGCGCATGGCACGGGAACCAAATACAACGATTCGATGGAGCTCAAGGCCTTTAAGACGGTTTTTTCCGAACCCAGACCTCTTTTGTCCGTCAAGGGCGGAACCGGCCACACCATGGGCGCGGCCGGCCTGCTCGAAGCACTGCTTTCGCTGCGGGCGCTGAAGGAAAAACTCATTCCGCCGGCAATCGCTCTTCAGCAGCCCGACGAAGAGGCCGCGGGATGGATTTCGACGGAAGCGGTTGCGCTGAAAGACAACGAATGGGCGCTTTCAACCAACTCCGGGTTCGGCGGCGTGAATGCCGCGCTGGTGCTGCGGAGGGCGGACTCATGAGGATTTGCGGAGCAGGCTGGGTCGGAAACGACGCATACGGCGCGGTGCGCAAACAGCTGCGCCGCGCGTACACCAAACCGCGCACCCTGCACCGCCAGCTGGCGGAGGCCGGCCTGCTCGACGGCAATCTGGAAAAAGCCGGCCGCTTTGATCCGCCGACCCGCCGCGCATTCTGCGCCGCGGCGCTCGCGCTGCACGACGCGGGGTTTTCCAATGATGGGCAGCAGGCAGGCCTGATCGGAACCGGAAGCCGGGAATGTGCCGCGGCGAACTTCAGCTATTTTTCGGATTATGCCGGCTACGGGCGCAAGCTGGCGCGCGCCAATCTGTTTATTTACACCCTGCCGACCAGCCCGCTGGCGGAAATCGCCATCCACTTTAAACTGGGCGGACCGCTGTTCTTTACCAGTTCCCTGTCCAGTCCCTGCGCCCACCTGATGAACCGCGCTCATGGACTGATCGGGGAGGGAGAGGCCTCGTCGGTTTTGACGCTCTGGATGGAGCAGGATTTTACCGCCGCCCTGCTTTTGAGCGCGGAAGAGGGCGATCTGCCGGAAACGTTCCAGACAGTGGAACGTCCGGAACAGCTGATTCACTTGTTAGAGGAGAACATATGAAACTGAAACTGATCTATCCCAAATGGCCGAAGATGCCCAACCAGCCGGAATTCCACCTGCCGCCCCACGGGCCGGTCTGTTTTGCAGCGACTCTGCCCGAGTATGTGGACATCAAGTTTACCGATGAGAATGTGGAGCCGCTGGTCATGGACACCGACTGCGACCTGGTGGCCATCTCCAGCATGCTCAGCTGCCAGATCCCGCGCGGCTGGGAGATTGCGGATCAGTACCGCGCCATGGGCAAAAAGGTTCTGTTCGGCGGGATTGCCGCCAGCCTGCACACCGAAGAAACCATGCGGCATGCCGACGCGGTTTTCATCGGAGAGGCCGACGGCCGCATGGAGCAGGTGCTGGCCGATTTCCGCAACCGTGAGCTGCAGCCGCTCTACAACTTCCTGCACGATTTTCCGGACACCTCAATCATCAAGCCGGCGCGGCGCGATATTCTCAACCGCGAGCTCTACAACTACCGCGGCGTGCAGATGGTGGATCTGGTTCACGCATCGCGCGGCTGCCGGTTCAACTGCTTCCCCTGCTGCACACCGTATCTCGGCGGCTGCCGGTTCCGGCCGCGCCCGATCGATCAGGTGATCGCGGAAATGGAAGGAATCAGCAACAACCGGCTGTTCATTGTCGACAACTCGCTGGCGCAGGACGACCAGTGGGAAAAAGATCTGTTCCGGGCGATGATTCCCCTCCGGAAAAAATGGGTGTCCCATCCGATCAAAAATGACCCCGAGATTCTCGACCTGGCGGCCGAGGCGGGCTGCTGGTATGTCTATCAGGCGATCTTCGATACCTCCGATGTCATCCGCAACCGGATCAAGGCCTACAAGGAGCGCGGGATCGGCGTGGAGGGAACCATCATTCTCGGCACCGACGACCACGACGAGGACGGGATTAAACGGCTGGTCGATTTTCTGCTGGAAGTGGATCTGGACCTGGCGGAATTCACCATCATGACCCCGTTCGCCCACACGCCGATCCGCGAGCAGATGCTGAAAGAGGGCCGCGTCTTGCACAATGACTGGCGCAGATACACCGGCGACCAGACGGTTTTCAAACCGGCCAGAATGTCGGTTGAAAAACTCGACGAAATGCACCAGTACGCCTGGGACACGTTTTACGGATCCGGCGGCAAACAGCTGGCAATGGGCAAGCTCTACATGTCCGTCATCGAAAAGGAGATCGCGGACGGCACCTACAGGAGCCCGAAAAAGGACCGCAAAGGCTGGCGCAAGCCCGCATGCTGAATCCCATAGAGGCAGAGGTTTTTCAGACAAAATAATTCTGGTCAAAATAATGGGGAGAGAATCCTGCTGCATGAATATAAATTATTTGTCCGTAATTATTTTGATTCCATTTTCTCTCTGGTTGCGACTGTGCCGCGTCAGGTGTTTTGAATGATAAAAAAGGTGGCTAGATGAAGGTGTTATTAATTTCAGCCAATGTGGCGACGTCGCCGTATCCGATCTATCCGATCGGCATGAGCATGGTGGCCGCCGCCCTGCGGAACGAGGGACACGAGGTGGAGCTGTTCGACTTCCTTCAGAACGGCTGCTCCTTTGAACGCGTGAAGGAGGCGGTGGCGGCGGCGGCCCCGGGACTGGTCGGCATCTCGATCCGCAATGTCGACAATGTCAACCTGCTTCACGAACAGCGCTACATCGACAATGTGCGGCAGATGGTTTCAAGCATCCGGGAGCAGACCGGCGTGCCGGTGATGCTGGGCGGCTCCGGGTTTTCCGTGATGCCCGACGAAGTGCTCGCCGCGGTCGGTGCCGACTACGGCATTGTCGGCGAAGGCGAAGCCCTGCTCTGCCGTTTTGTCCGGGGCCTGGAAAACGGCGAGCGTCCGCAAGAGCGGGTTCTGCGCTCGCCTCAGCAGCTGAAAAACGAAGCCATTCCCTCCGCCCACTACGACCCCGGCATGCTGCATTTTTACATGGATGCCTCGCGCGTGATTTCCATTCAGACCAAGCGGGGATGCAACAAGCACTGCATCTACTGCTCCTATCCCGCCCTGGAGGGCCGGGAACTGCGCATGCGCAATGTGACCGGGGTCGTGGACGATATCGAGCTGCTGATTGAGCAGGGCGCCCGTTATATTTTCTTCGTCGATTCCGTCTTCAACGACTCGCAGGGAAACTACCGCGAACTCATTCACGAAATGCACCGCCGCCGCATCAATGTTCCCTGGACGGCCTTTTTCACACCGGGCGGCGAGCTGGATGATGAAATTGTTGCGAAGATGAAGGCCACCGGGCTGCACTCGGCGGAAATGGGGGCCGATGCCTCGACCGACACCACCTTGCGCGGCCTCGGCAAGGATTTCCTGTGGCAGGACGTGGTGGAGTGCAATGATCTGTTCAACCGGCACGGGGTGACCACCGCGCACTACTACATGTTCGGCGGGCCGGGCGAGACGGCCGAAACCGTAAAAGAGGGCATTCAGAATATTTGCGACCTGCCGCACACCGCCAATTTCATGTTCATGGGCATCCGCATCCTGCCCGGCACCCCGCTGATGGAGCTGGCGCGGCGCGAGGGACTCATCGCGGACGGCCAGGACATTCTGGAGCCGGTCTACTACATTTCCAAAGAAATTGATCACGGCTGGCTTGAGAAAACCCTGACGGACGGGTTTGCGGAGTGCGTCAACTGCGTCTTTCCGCCCGATGCCATGGATGACAAACTGAAGATTCTGCACAAAATGGGCTTCGCGGGAAACGGCTACGACATGCTCATCAGGCAATCGGAATCGCCCCGCCGCCAGGCCGGTATGCTGAAAAGAGGTGAACTATGAGTGATAAAATCTATGCGGTGCTGACGGGCGATATCGTGGAGTCCCGGGGCCTTTCTTCCGAACAGTCTAAAGCGCTGCAGCAGAGGTTGAAGTCCGCGGCCGCAGATTTTGAATCCGTTTTTCCCGGCGCTGTGGTTGGTACGCTTGGAATAACGCGTGGAGACGGCTGGCAGGTGGCGTTGCAAAAGTCCGGCCAAGCCCTGCAGCTGGCGCTGTTTCTTCGGGCGGTGGTGAAATCGGAATTCAAAACCGACACACGCGTTTCGATCGGAATCGGCACGGTGGATCGACTGGAGCCATCAAACATTATTGAATCCACTGGCCTGGCATTCGAGCGGTCGGGGCATGGGCTGGAAAACATGCTGAAAAAAGATCGGTTGGCTTTGAACGATGGAAGCGGGGGGCTGGCGGGGAGGATTATTACTTCATTGCTGGATTGCCTGGTGGGTCGTTGGAGCGAACGACAGGCTTTCGTTGCTGCCCATTCCCTGCTGGACAGAACCCAGGAGGAGATTGCCCAATTAAGTCCTGTTAATGCCAAAACCGGAAACAAACCAAGCAGACAGGCTGTAGCCAAAACCCAGGATCAGATTCATTTCACTGTGATTGAGGAGACGGTTCATTACTTTAAAAAAGCAACCTTGGAGGGTTGCATTAGCTGATTGCAACCCCTGTGGGTTGCGTGTTTCTGGTGAGTAATATTGACAAACGGCAGGTCTGCGCCGGCTTGAGAGTTTGAATCGGGCTGTCGGTTTAGATCGGCAGGGAAGCGATCGGTTAAATGGCCGATCAAAGCGATATATCGGTAAAACAACCGATGTTTTATAGCAGGAGACAATATGATGAGGTTGTTTGTGGTTCTGGTATGTGCCCATATTCTGGGAGATTTCCTTTTCCAGACGGACTGGCTGGCTCGAAATAAACATCGTTTTGGCGTATTGTTACTGCACGTCACCATCCACGGTCTGTTGGCCTATCTTGCTGTGGCGCAATGGTCCCTTTGGTCCCTTCCACTCATTGTTGTGGCCGGCCACGGGGTGCTTGATTTTATTAAAAAATTTGTGCCCGATACCGCGCCGACATTCGCGATGGATCAGGCCTTGCATGCTGCTTTTCTTGGGGCGCTTGCTTTGTGCCTGCACCGTGCCGGTATTGTGCCGGCAATCGGCAGCTTATACATGCCGCTGGTCTGGGCGGCCGGTTTTGTGGCTGTAGTGCAGGGGAGCGGGTTCCCGGTGTCAAAAGTTACCAAACGATTGATTGAAGAAAATAATTTGCCGGTGGATGGCCTCAAAAGTGGAGGCAAATTGATTGGGCAGCTTGAACGTGCCTTGATTTTTCTGCTGATGGTGATCGGACAGCCTGCGGGCATCGGCTTTCTGGTCGCGGCAAAATCAATTTTGAGGTTTGAGGAGGCCAAGAAACAGCAACTTGCCGAATACGTACTGATCGGCACTTTGCTTAGCTTCAGCCTGGCCATCGCGCTTTCGTTCATAACCTGCAAGGCCGTCAAGCTGTGACTCCGACTTCAATACATTGGAACGGTTCGGCCAGGGCCGCTATCGGCAGCGCCGATCTGCAGCCATGGTGGAAACATAAAAAATATTTAACAGACGTTGGGTTAAAAAATAAACATGAGTGATTTTTCTCCAGAGTCTGTGTGGTGCGCGGTGCCGGTGTACAACAACCCGGCGACGGTCGCCGATGTGGTCCGCCGCTGCTGCGAACAGGTGCCGCATGTTGTGGTCGTCGACGACGGCAGCGACCGGCCGGCGGCGGAGCTGCTGGGCGGTTTGCCGGTGACGGTTCTGCGCCATGAGCAAAACCGTGGCAAAGGCGAGGCGCTGCTGACTGCCCTGCGCCACATCCGGGAGCAGGGCGGGGCGTGGATGATTGCGCTCGACGCCGACGGCCAGCATCACCCGGAAGACATTCAGAATTTTGTTCCGGCACTGAGGGAGCAGCCCGACGCCATTCATATCGGTGCGCGGGATTTTGACACGCCCAATGTTCCGGGATCCAGCCGCTTCGGCCGGTCATTCTCCAATTTCTGGGTGCAGCTCGAAACCGGAGTGGCCCTGAAGGACACCCAGAGCGGCTTCCGCGCCTATCCGGTGGAGCTCATTTCGCAGCTTCCGCTGCACGGGTCGCATTACGACTTCGAAATTGAAGTGCTGGTGCGCGCCGCCTGGGCCGGGCTGAAGCTCAATACCGTTGACATCCGCGTGTGGTATCCGCCGCAGGCCGAGCGCGTTTCCAGTTTTCATCCGCGGCGCGACAACCTGCGCCTGACGCGGATGCATACGCGGCTGGTGGGCCGCCGGCTGCTTCCGTGGCCGGTGCACCGTCTGGTGAAGCGCGATCTCTTCAGCATCTGGGAGCTGCTGCGCAGTCCGCGGCGGTGCATCCAGCTTCTGCTGCACGAAAACGCAACGCCGCTCGGTCTGGCCGTCGCCGCCGGAACAGGGCTGCTGCTGGGAGCGCTGCCGCTGGTTTTTGTGCACACGCTGGTTATCCTGTATGTGACCGCGCGGCTGAATCTGAACAAAGTGATGGCCGTCAGCATCCAGAATCTGTGCGCACCGCCGCTGGTTCCAATCCTTTGCATTGAACTCGGGCACCTGATCCACCGCGGCTCCTTCCTTGCGCTCGAAAACCCGAAGTCCATTCTGACGAATCTGCACGAGCACCTGTTCCACTGGCTGATCGGCTCGCTGATTCTTGCACCTGTTATTGGAGTCATTGGCGGCATCGTGGTCTATGCCATTGCCCGGCGTGTGCAGGGAAGCAGGGAAACGTTAACCGCGACCGCCGAAGGCAGAGGCTGGCGCTATTGCGACGGCAGCGAACAACGTGAGCGGCAAACACGCGATAAGGATCGCGAAAAGGGGCATGAGGATGAATTTTTGAAATGAAGAAGCGCGGCAACAGGCTGGGGTTTTGGTTTTTTGAGACGGTCCTCAAGACGGGCGGACTGCGCCCGGCGTATGCCTTTCTGTATATCGTTTGCCTGCACTACATGCTGTTCGACCGGACCGCGCGGCGCGGCGGGCTGGCAACCATTCGCCACCAGTTTCCAACCCTTGGCAGGGTCCAACAGTTCGCGAAAGTGTACCTGCTGTTTGTCAGCCAGGGGAAAAATCTGATCGACCGCTATGTCCATCAGGCGAACGCGGCTGTTTTCGATTTGCAAAAACGGGGATTTGAGCAGCTCGATGCGATGAACCCGGAAACGGGATTTGTTCTGCTGACAGCCCATACCGGAAACTGGCAGATCGCCATGACGGTGCTGGAGCGGCTGGGCCGCACCGTTCACCTGCTGATGCGCCCGGAGGATAATCCGGCCGTACAGGAAAGCCTGCGCGTGCAGGAGGAGGGGGCCCAAATCAAAATCATCTCCGTCGACGGCCCGATGGGCGGCATGGTCGAAACCATGCAGGCGCTCGGCAGGGGCGACATTGTCTCGATTATGGGCGACCGCCACTACGGGGCGCGTTCGGTGCCGGTCGATTTTCTGGGCGGTACCGCCCAGTTTCCCTGCGCCGCGTTCATGATCGCCGCGACCGCCGGCTGCCCGGTGGTGACCCTGCTTTCCTCCAAATCCGGCACCCGCACCTATTGCGTGGACATCGCCGATGTCTTTACGCCGAAGTGGAATCGCCGCGAGCCGAAGGGGGCTCAGCTTCAGCAGTGGACGCAGCACTTCGCCTCGGTGCTCGAAGCGTATCTCAAACCGCGTCCGCTTCAGTGTTTTCTGTTTCACGATATCTGGGAGACTGCCTCATGAACGTCCTGCTTATTCGCCCGCATGTTAATCTGAGTATTGCCCGCTGCTTTCAGCGCTTCCTGCACCTGGAGCCGCTGGATCTAGAAATTGTGGCCGGCGGTCTGCCTCCGGAATGGGACATCCGCATTCTCGACCTGACCCTTCCGCGCAATCCGCTGAAGGTGCTGCGGAAGACGGTTACACAGTTCCGGCCGGACCTGGTCGGCATCAGCGGCTACTCCAACCAGTCGCAATGCGTGCGCGACTATGCCCGGCTGATTAAGCAAATCGCGCCGGACGCGGTGGTGGCGGTCGGCGGCATCCACGCCACCATCGTTGCGGCCGACTACAAACATCCGGACTCGATTGATTTTGTGGTGCGCGGCGACGGGACCGGCCCGTTCCGGGCCATCGCCGATTCGATCCGCATGCACGAACCGCCGCTTGCGACCCCCTGGCTGCTTCCCGTTGCCTCGCCGGAGTTCGACTCGCTCGCCGCCGAAACCGCGCCGGCCTGGTCGGGCGATGATCTGCCGCCGCGCCCGCGCCGCGACCTGGTCGATTCGTCAAACTATTTCTGCATCTGCCCCGGCACCCCCGGCGGCGGGCGGGTGAAGACACTCTTTCCGGAAACGGTCACCGTGCGCACCAGCATCGGTTGCCCGTACCGCTGCAACTTCTGCGTGGTCAGAACACTGACCGGCAACCAGTACATCCAGCGCACCCCGGAGGATGTCGTCGACGAAATCGCGGCTCTCAAACAGGAGTATGTTTATTTTGTGGACGATGAAATGTTCATCAACGCCGCGCGCTGCCGCAGGATCGCCGAGCTGCTGATGGCCCGCGGCATTAAGAAGAAGTACATCAGCTGGGCGCGCAGCGACACCATCTGCGCCAATGCGGATCTGTTCCGGCTCTGGAAGGACGCCGGACTCGAAACGCTGTACATCGGCATCGAGTCGCTCGAAGAGGCCAATCTCAGCTTCTACAACAAAAAGGTCGATCCGTCCGAAAACCTGAAAGCGGTTGGTATTCTGCGCGAGCTCGGAATCGGCCTGCATGCCGCCCTGATGGTGAATCCCGATTTCGAAGCGGAGGACTTCCTGAAAATCCGCAAGGCAATCCGTCAGCTGACTCCGGCGGAGATCACATTCACCGTCTTTTCCCCGTCGCCCGGCACGGAGCTGTATGAAGAGCATCAGGGCGAGTATCTGTTCGAGAATCCCTATCTCTATTACGACTGCATGCACACGATTTTGCCGACCCGGCTGCCGATGAAAAAATTCTACCGCTATTTCGCGCTGCTCTATCTGTTCGCCTTCAGGGACAACCCCTGGAAGGCCAATGGAATCAGGCCCCCGCTGCGCGACATGATCCGGCTGTTGAGCGCGGGCCTGCGGGTCGGATGGGAGCTCAACAATATTTACCGCGCCTACGATAAAAAACTTTGGTAGGCCGAACCGAATAGTTTACATTTGACCGCTTAGAAGGAGACCGACCCATGGCTGAAGACAAAGAACAGGTGCTGCAGGAAATACGCGAGACGCTCAAGGTGAAACTGATTGAACAGCTTTCGCTCGAAGACATCACGCCGGAGGAAATCACAGATGACATGCCGCTTTTCGGCGAGGGGCTCGGCCTCGATTCGCTCGATGCCGTCGAAATCATCGTGCTGCTGCAGCGCAATTTTCAGGTTGAGGTCAAAGACGCCCAGGAATCGCGCGCCATTTTTGAAAACGTCAACACGCTGGCGGAGTATATCTATCAGCAAAAACATGCGTAGCAGATGACGTGCTCCTCCACAGTGCTCATTACGGGCATGGGAGCCGTGTCCGCCGCCGGCACCGGGGTGCCTGAAACGCTCAACTCGTTTCTGCTTCCCCGCAAACCTCCGCGTCCCTTCAAACGGTTCGACTCTCCGATCCAGCTGCCGGTGTTTGAGGTGTTTGACCTGCCGCAGCGTCCCGGCCTCGAAAAAATGCGCACGCACGCACTGGCGATAACGGCCGCGCGCGAGGCGCTGGCTCAGGCCGGACTGCAAAACGCCCGGGGGCTGCGGGTGGGCGTCGCGCTCGGAACGACGGTTGCCAGTCAGCTGAACGATCTGGAATTCTACAGCGCCTGGCGCACCGAACACGCCGCACCGCTCGATGCCGTGGACCGCTTTCTGGCCGGAAACCTCGCGGAGTGGATCGCCCGCGAGTTCGGCGCGGACGGCCCCGCAATCACCCTGGTGAATGCCTGCTCATCGGGCACCGATGCCATCAACGCGGCAGCCGGCTGGCTGCGCGGCGGCCTGTGCGATATCGCCATTGCCGGCGGAGCGGACGAGCTCAACCGGGTTCCGCTGTGCGGTTTCAACGCGCTGGGCGTCGCCAGCGATCAGCCGTGCCGGCCGTTCGACAGAGACCGGACCGGGCTCAACCTCGGGGAAGGGGCCGGAATCCTGATTTTGGAAACCGCATCGTCCGCCGCCTCCCGCGGCGTGCGCAGCCGCCTCGTGCTGGCCGGCGCCGCCTCCGCCGTGGACGCCTACCACCTGACGGCGCCGCATCCGGAAGGGCGCGGCCTGCGCCGCGCGGTTTTCCAGGCATTGGAAATGGCGGGAATCACCCCTGCCGACATTTGCTTTATCAACGCCCACGGCACGTCCACCCGGGAAAACGACCGGATCGAAGGCCGCACGCTGACGGAGCTGTTCGGTGAGGTCCCAATTTACTCCACCAAAGGCTATACCGGCCATACGCTGGGCGCCGCCGGCGGCCTGGAAGCGGTCTTTACCGCGCTGGGGCTTCAGCAGGGATGGATCCCGGCCAGCGCGGGATTCCAGACCCTGGACGAAGAAATCGGCTTTTTTCCAACCCTTGGAAAAACAGAAATATCGGGGCGTTACGCGCTATCCACATCACTCGCGTTCGGCGGCAGCAACGCCGCGCTGATCATCAAACTGCAATCATGAATCTTCAGGGCATAGGCATGGTTTCCGCTCTCGGGCGCGGAGTCGAAACGCTGCAGGCCGCGCTTGAGAGCGGCCCCGCCGCCCCGTCGCAGGTGGCGGTGCCGTTCCGGGAAACCCCGTTTCCGGTTTATGCCGTAAGCGCCGAAACGCTGAAAGACCGCGAGGCACTGAAGCAGGCGCGCCGCGCCGACCGCTTTTCAAAAATGGCGACGCTGGCCGCCGTTGATGCGGTGCGGAACGCGCAGGCGACCCTGACCCCGGAGCGCACCGGCGTGGTGCTCGCGACCGCCTTCGGCCCGCACCCGACCGTGTTCAGTTTCCTGGATGAAATTCTCGAATTCGGCGATGCCGGGGTTTCGCCGACACTCTTTTCGCACTCCGTGCACAACGCCGCCGCCTCCTATATTTCGGTCGCGCTTGGACTGGCCGGCCCGTCCATGACCCTCACCTCCTTTTCCGATCCGTTTCATCAGGGCCTGCTGCTGGCGCAGAACTGGCTCGACAGCAATCTGTGCGATTCCGTGCTGGTCGGCTGTACCGAAGAGTGCGGCACGGTACTCGACTATGTGGTCTCTCAAAAACTGCCGATCGCCGAGGAGGGCGCCATGCGGCCGTTTTTCGCGCCGGACGGCCCCGCCGTAATTCCGGGGGAAGGCGCCGTCTTCTTTTTGCTGCAGCGCGGAGGGCAGGGGATCTGCTCGCTGCTCCCGGCCGCCGGCCCGCAGCAGGACTGCGAGCTGACCCTTGTCGATTTTGAAAGCCCCGTCCTGCCGGCAGGGCCGGCCGGATGCTGGTCTCACCTGGCGGGCGCGTCGCCGCTTTCGGCCGCCGTCAGTTGTGCCGCAGGCGCCTTGATGCTGCAGCAGGGAATGGTATACTTCCGCACAAGCCTGGTCGACTGTACCGGCCGGGGAGCGTGCCGGCGCATCACCTGCGCCGGCCCGCGCAACAGAAACCTGCATCTGGAAAGGAGTGCAAAATGAAACTCAAACTGCTGCTCTGCCTCGCCGTTCTAGCCTCATTGCCCGCCGTCCCTGCCGGCGCAGCCGTCAACCGCGGCGGCGAATATTTCACACGGGCCAACATCTGGTACGAGAGACCGGATAAAATCCCGTCCACCAACTATCATGTCGGTGCTATCCTGCCGATCGGCAAGCGGGTCCGGATGATCGACATCACCCGCAAGAGCTTTTCGTTTCAGGATGAACTGGGCATCACCTACACCGTTGTGTATGTCGCCAAACACAACGGCCCCAACATGGCCGCCTATCTCGATTTTTATTTCTCGGAAAGCAATATCCTGCAGAGCGAGCAATACCTTTCGCTCTCGGAAATGGAAAAATCCAATATTAAGGCCGGCACCCTGGCTGAGGGAATGAGCAAAGCCGCCGTGCTGATGGCCTACGGGATTCCGCCCTCTCACCGCACCCCGTCAACCGGCCTCAACAGCTGGATCTACTGGATCAACCGCTTCATCAATCAAACCGTCCTGTTCGACAGCGACGGCAACGTAACCACCATAACCCGCTAAGATGACAACCAACGAAATTCAAACCGAACTGACCCGGCGGATCGCGGATATTCTCTCCTGCGATCCGGCCGCAATGGATGTAAACGCGCCGCTGCACACGCTGGGACTCGATTCCATGCGCATGGTGGAAGTGATTGTTTTCATTGAAAGCCAATACGGCATCGACCTGATGGGTTCCGGCCTGCGGCGCGAGGACGTGGCCTCCATTGCCGCGCTGGCCCGCACAGTGGAACGCGTTCAGCAGCCGTGAACCGCTTCCGCTATCTAAACGGAATTGACTGGGTCGTCACCGGTCTGGATCATTCCCTGCGCCAGACCGCGGGGACCGGCAACTGGGCGCAGCTGGTGGTTGAGGTGGACGGGACGGTCGATTTCGAGCGCTTCTGCGCCGCCGCCCGGCGGTTCTGCGGCCTGTTCCCCGTGCTGCAGGGCCGCGCCGTCCGCGGCTGGCAGCTGGTTCCCGTCTGGAAGATGCCGCGCCGGCTCAAGCCGTCCGCCGTTCCGGTCAATAAACATTTTTTCCCGCAGAGCGCCGCGTTTGAAACCATCGTGGAGTGCCTCGGGCAGTGCATCGCGGTTCCGCCGGGAACCCCGGGGCGCTATCTCGGCTTCAACCTTCTTTACCATGGAAAAAAAACATGGCTGGCCTTTCGGTTTGATCACCGGCTGCTGGATGCGCGCGGCGCGGAGCTTTTCCTGCACAGACTGATCCAGTCTCTGAACGGGGCCGGGCCGGACCCGGACGCGGACGTTGCCGGTCAGAAAGCCTGCCTGACCCCCTGGGCGCCGAAATTCAAGTCCGGGCGGCAGGTGGTCAGGATGCTGCACCGCACGCGTCATGAAGCCGCTCCGTTTGATCTGTCGCCGCGATCCGGCCCGGAGGCGCGCCTCCGCTTTACCATTCTGCCGCTGACCCCTCAGCAGTCCGCCGGACTGCTCGACCGGGCCTACGCCGAGGCGGGCTATCTCATGCTGACCCCGTGGCTGGCCAGCCTGATCACCGCCGCGCTGGAGCAGGCGAACCCGCAGTGCATTCAAAATCTGAACGGATTTATGGTTCCGTGCTCTGCGGATCTGCGAACCGACCCGCAGCGGCAGATGTTCTTCAACTATGCCGCCTTTGTCTGCCTGTCGCGGCCGGCGGGCGAACCGCCGCCGGAAGGGTGGGCCCTCCGCTTTTCACGGCAGTTTGCCGACCAGCTCAAGAGCGGGCTGCCGCGGGATTTCGAGAACGCCTGGAAGCTGTCGAGAATTATTCCCGCAGCGCTGTACGGCCGGCTGCTGCGCGGCCCGCTGGGGGTTTTCGGCGGCACGCTCAGCCTGGCCAATGTCGGCGACGGCCTGTCGGCCATCCGGTCAGTCGACGGACTGGCTGTCGGCAACGCATTTCACATGCCGGCCGTGCCGCCGGCGCCCGGCATGGGCTTTTTCGTCAACAGCTGTAACGGCTGCCTCAATCTGTGCCTGGTCTCTTCCAGCCGGGTGCTCAGCGGCGAAGAGCATGCCCGGCTGACCGACCACCTGAAAGCCCGGCTTTTCAATCCCGCAAGGGAGTAATCGCGGTGCCTGCTTTACCGCCCGAAAAACTGTTTGGATACGTATTGTGAACCTGTTTAAACGCGTGCGATCAAAAAACCGCGGGATTACAGCCGGGGCACCGGCCGTCGGGTCCGTCACGTCCGGCCGCCCGGAAAGGCTGGCGGTGCTGGGCGATATTCACGCGAATCTGGAAGCGCTCGAAGCCGTGCTGGAAAGCATCAAGGCGCAGGGGGGTGCCCGAATCATCTGCACCGGAGATGTGGTCGGCTATGGAGCCAATCCGTCGGAATGCCTGACGATCATTCGCGATTTAAACGGTCCGGTTGTGCGGGGGAATCACGACTCCTATGCCGCAACCCGCAACAGACCGGACGGGTTTAATTTGAATGCAGCAAATGCGATTCTTTGGACCCGCGAGCAGTTGAGTGAAGCCGAGAAAGAGTGGCTGCGCGGCCTCCCGATGACAGTCGGCCCTGATGACGTGACGCGCGAAACAGGCACTCTGGACCTGCGGGGTCTCAACTGCGGCCTCGTCCACAGCTCATTGCCGGAGCCGGAGAACTGGAGCTACATCACCAAGCCGAAGGATGCAAAAGATGCGCTGCGGGCACAGGTGCCCGACCTGGTGTTCTTCGGCCACACGCATGTGCCGGCGCTGTTCTCATTCAATCCGAAAACGAAGGCGTTTCGCAGTGAATGTCCGCTGAAAGAGGGGGTGCATCCGCTGGAGAAAGGGTGGAAACACCTGGTGAATCCCGGCAGCGTCGGCCAGCCGCGCGACCGCGATCCCCGCGCCTCATACGCATTGTATGATCCCCGTGCCGGCATGCTCGAAATTCGCCGCGTCAGATACGACATCGCCGCCGCCCGGAAGAAAATCATCGCCGCCGGGCTCCCCCGGCGCAGTGCCGACCGCCTCTGCATCGGGCGCTGAAAAACCGCTCCGGGAGGCCGGAGCGGTCTGTTCCTGCACAGGGATCTTTATTCCCCGTAAACGATCGTGGTGTATTCGCCAATGAAGCCCAGGAAGTTTTTCACCTTCCAGTCCACATGGCTGATCTTTGTGATGCCTCCGTTTTTCGCAGCAGTCTGAATGCTGGAGTCACCGACCGCAATCAGCCCCAGATAGGACTGGCTCATGGCGGTGCCGACTTTGGTTGAACTGACCGAATTGTCGCCCACCTCCATCGGCAGCGTGTTATCGATCAGGACAGATCCGATCGGGATCTGCGTGGCGCAGCCGCTGATCAGCAGCAGGACCGCCGTGCACAGAGAGAACCTTCTTAACATAACAACCTCCTTGTGGTTAGTTTTTCCCTCTGCGCGGGAAATTATGCCTGTCCGG
The DNA here is from genome assembly GCA_041584215.1 of Tichowtungia sp. Lineage (GTDB taxonomy): Bacteria > Verrucomicrobiota > Kiritimatiellia > Kiritimatiellales > Tichowtungiaceae > Tichowtungia. The sequence continues at coordinate 72,931 of JBFHEM010000005.1, forward strand.
GCGGTCTGACAATGAAAACCTTGCGCGACTTGCTTTTCGGGCCCCGCTCCAGTAGCGTCAGGGTTTGTGTTTTAGTGAGGAGTTTTTGTATGCCGAAAATTGATATCATGCCGTCGATTCTGGCGGCCGACATAGGCAACCTGGAAGCCGGAATCCGCCTGTGCGAGCAGGCCGGCGCCGACCAGATCCATGTGGATGTGATGGACGGAGTTTTTGTGCCCAATATCAGTATGGGGCCCGCCGTGGTCGCCATGGCCGAGCGCGTGACCAACCTGCCGCTGGATGTTCACCTGATGCTGCTTCACCCGCAGGACCATATCGAGGCCTTTGCCAAGGCCGGTTCGGACACCATCCTGATTCACATCGAGGCGGACTGCGACGTGGAGGACACCCTCCGCAAAATCCGCGACCTCGGCTGCAAGGCCGGCATCACCGTCAACCCGCCCACGCCGGTCGATTCGATTTTCGGCTGTCTGGAAAAGGGGCTGGTCGACGAAGTGCTCATCATGTCGGTCAACCCGGGCTTCGGCGGGCAGAGCTACATTGCCGAGGTGGAGGCCAAGGCGGCCGAGATCCGCCGCCGCTGCCCCGACCTGCTGATTTCCATCGACGGCGGCATCGACCTCGATACCGTCAAGCCCGCCGCCGCCCACGGCGCCAACCTGTTTGTGGCCGGCACCTCGCTCTTCAAAGCGGCCGATATGAAGCAGGCCATCGCCCGGATGCGCCTGAATGCTGAAGCGGCATTCGGAACCATGCTTTAACGATTTCCACGAGTCCCGCGGGAACGTTTCAACGACTTTAACGATTTGAACGAATAATTATGTCTGACCTGTCCCTCATCCGCAATTTTTCCATCATTGCCCACATCGACCACGGCAAATCGACGCTCGCCGACCGGATCCTGCAGCTGACCGGGGCGATCGAAGCACGCAAGATGAAAGAGCAGCTGCTCGACGATATGGATCTCGAACGCGAGCGCGGCATTACCATCAAAGCGCATCCCGTGACCATGCATTACAAGGCGAAGGACGGCAAAACCTACCTGTTCAACCTGATTGACACGCCCGGGCACGTCGACTTTTCCTACGAGGTTTCCCGCAGCCTGCAGGCCTGCGAAGGCGCCATTCTGGTGGTGGACGCCGCGCAGGGGGTTGAAGCCCAGACCGTCTCCAATACGTTCCTGGCCTCCGAGCTGAATCTCTCAATCTTTCCGGTCCTGAACAAGATTGAGCTGCCCAATGCGCAGCCCGATCTGGTCGCGCAGCAGATTGAAGACCTGCTGGCCATTGAGGCGTCGGACTGCATCCGGGTCAGCGCCAAGACCGGGGAGGGCATCGCGGAGGTTCTCGAGGCGATCGTTGCACGCATTCCGCCGCCCAAACCCGTCACCGACCATATTCCGCGGGGGCTGGTGTTCGACTCGAAATACGACGCCTTTCGCGGCGTGGTGGTCTACCTGCGCATGTTTAACGGCAGCCTGCGTCCCGGCGAGAAGGTGCGCATGATGGGCACCGGCCAGGAATACGAGGTGAAAGAGGTCGGCGTCTTCGCGCCGGATCCTGAAAAGCGCGACGAGCTGACGGAGGGAACCGTCGGCTATGTGATTGCCAACATCAAGGATTCGTCCGAAATTCAAATCGGCGACACCATGACCTCCGCGCGCAACCCGTCCAATGAAGCGCTGCCGGGATTCAAGGAAATCCACCCGATGGTGTTTGCCGGAATTTACCCGATTGAAACCAGCGATTATGAAAAACTGGGCAAAAGTCTGGATAAACTGCGCCTCAACGACGCGGCATTCAGCTTCCAGGCCGAGTCGTCCGTCGCGCTCGGCTTCGGCTTCCGCTGCGGATTTCTCGGGCTGCTCCATATGGAGATCGTGCAGGAGCGCCTGCGCCGCGAGTTCGACCTCGACATCATTGCCTCGTACCCGAACGTGATCTACCGCGTCAACCTGAAGACCGGCGAAACCATCGAGATCGACAATCCGACGTATCTGCCGGATGTGATGAGCATTGACAGCATGGAAGAACCGTTCATCAAGGCCACTATCATCACCCCGACCGGCTGCCTCGGCGATATGATGCAGCTGATCATGGAGAAGAGGGGGGCCATCGTCCACACCGACTCCATCGATGCGCAGCGCGTCATGCTCACCTGCGACCTGCCGCTCAACGAAGTGCTGGTCGACTTCTACGACCGCCTCAAAAGCATCAGTCGCGGCTATGCCTCCATGGACTATGAATACGCCGATTACCGCGAGTCCGACCTCGTCAAAATGGACATTCTGATCCACAGCGAACCGGTGGACGCCTTTTCCGCCATTGTGCACCGATCCAAAGCGGTCTACCGCGGCCGCCAGATGTGCGACTCGCTTAAAGACGTGATTCCGCGCCAGGCCTTTGCGATTGCCATCCAGGCCGCGCTCGGCGGAAAAATCATTGCCCGCGAAACGATCCGGGCGTACCGCAAGGATGTGACCGCCAAATGCTATGGCGGCGACATTTCGCGCAAGCGCAAGCTGCTGGAACGCCAGAAAGAGGGCAAAAAGAAAATGAAAAGCATCGGCAAAGTGAGCATCCCCCAGGAGGCCTTTATTGCTGTACTCAAGACAAAACACGAGTAGGGGCGCCATCGCGGCCCGCTAAAAAGGGATTTATGAACATTCTCAGGATTCACCAGGCGCGCAAACAGCTCAAGGAGACGCTGCATCATGCCCGTCATATCCGGCATATGCATGAAGACATCGGCGACCCGCAGCTGATTGCCGAGCTGAAGCAGGCGGAAGCCGCGGGCAAGCAGGCGCGGAAGAGCGGCGACCTGGCTCAGATGGACCGCGCGGGCGATGCGCTGTACGAGCTGTGCGCAAAAGTGGCGCCGCCGCGGCCGCAGCATAAAATACGCGAAAATGTCGAGGTGCTGTTTGTGGCCATCGCCGCCGCGATGGGCATTCGCGCCTATTTTTTCCAGCCGTTCAAAATCCCGACCGGCTCCATGCAGCCCACACTCTACGGAATCACGCTGCGGGCGGTCGAGCAGGGGGAGGCCACCGCGCTGCCGGTCCGCCTGGCTAAATTTTTCTGGAAAGGGGAAGTCTTTCTCAAAGAGAACACCGTTTTCGACCGGATGGCGAAATTCATCACGGTCGGGAAGGGCTACACCTCGATTGCAAAAGCCGACGGAACCATTCGCATGCACAACGCACGGATGCCTGAATACCGCGACAACTTCGACGGCGGCCAGACGATCACCATTTTCATCGGCGACACCCCGCATCGGATTTCGCGCCAGGTGGCCGGACTGTGCCGCTACGGCGAATACATCCGCAAAGGAGAATCCATTTTCCGGGGCGTGGCCAAGGCCGGCGACTACATTCTGGTCAACCGCATGAAATACAACTTTTTCCCGCCGAAGCGCGGCGACATTGTCGTGTTTGACGCCAAGGATGTCGCCCGCGACGCGTACTACATCAAACGCATGGTGGGACTGCCGGGCGAGTCCATTTCGCTGGCACCGCCGTACCTGCTGGTCAACGGTGAAAAAGCGACCGATCCGCGCTTCGAAAAACTGTTCCATAATGATGAGTACTCCGGTTATGTATTCGGGGCTCAGGGCGCCGGGCTCGATCCGCTGATCGCCAAAGCGGAGGATTCCATCCAGCTGAAGAACGACCAGTATCTTTTCTTCGGCGACAACACGCACAACAGTCTTGACGGCCGTTATTTCGGCGGGGTCGACCGCGACCGCATTCTCGGATCCGCGTTCTTTGTCGGGCTGCCGTTCGACCGGGCCGGCCGCGTGGAAACCGTCCACTAGAGCGCCGCACACAGCCTCACTTCGAAAAATCGCACGGTTGAATTGTAGGACGCGCTTCCCGTATTCGGGAGCGTGTGATGGACACAGGCTCTCTGAATACAGAGAAGCCTGTCCTACAAAAAATGATGCGGTATTTCAACCGTGAAGTGCTCTAAGCGGCCGCACACAGCCTCACTTCGAAAAATCGGTTGATCCTGTTGTAGGACGCGCTTCCCGTATTCGGGAGCGTGTGATGAGCAGGCTCTCTGACCTGCATAAATTAACCCGCTGAGAATCGCACGGTTGATTTTTGACGGCCTGCCGGACGAACCGTTGCGGTTTAAAAAACCGACGTAAAACAGCAAGCTCCTCAGAAAGGATCCAGTGCCAATTCCGGGGCGCCGGAATTGCGGTTTTTTAAGCAGAAGATATCCGGGCATTTTCCAAGGGTTGGAAAACCAGCCGGACCATTTTCCAGAGCCTGGAAAATCCTGCGATTTTTTTTTCCGAGGGTTGGAGAGTTGAGCATCATTTCTTCCAACGGTGGGAAAATCAAAGGATGGAATTTCCGGACCCTGGAACTGACGGAGACTGCGTGCGGAGCATTTTCCAACGCCTGGAAACACGGCGGGAATCGCTCCAGACCCGGGGTCCAGTCCGAGTTGGTGCGCGATTCATTTTCCGATGCCTGGAAAAAGCCGTCCTGGACGGCAATCCGAATTGAACCCATCAGAACCCCTGTTTTTATTGGCCGTTATCAACGTCGCATAATATATCTTATGTCTAATACGGTACAGGAGACACCACAACATAATGTGTTTGGTGGGTAAACTGTCGATAAGTGGCTGCTAGTGGCAAGTTATCAACAGCGCCACTTTTCGCAGCTGTTCAAAACGCCGCGTTGGGCGCGTGCGCAGCCCGGACCTGCCCGGCGGAATTCGTGCCCCGTCCAAACCGCATGCCGCCGGTCTGGAATCGAACGGCTGGACCGGCCGTTGCGGCCCCCGGTCCGGTCTGCCCGGATTCCGGCGGAACAACCCCGTCGGGCAGCCCTGATCCCCGGGCGGAAAATCCGTCCCGGACGGGCATAAAAAAAGCGCCCCGAACGGAGCGCTTTTTCCAGGGTTTGGAAACCCGGTTTACCGGTCGTTTTCGACGCTCGAATAAACCACTTTTTGTGTCTCTTCGTTGGTGATGGAAAACTCCTCCATATGGAAGTGCGGATCCGAAACAAACGTGAGATGGCCGTGGAATTTTTTCTCCATGGCCACCAGCGTTTCTTCGTCCTCGCGCCGCAGGCGGTCGAGCACCGTCGGGTTGACCGTGATCTTCATGGAGTGCGCGCCGCGATCTTTCCGAAGCGCGGCCGACAAACGCCGCTGCAGTTCCACACTCATGGTCAGGGAGGATTTGACACGGCCTCGTCCTGCGCAGTAATCACACTCGACATAGGTGGAGGTGTAGACGCTTTCTTCATAGCGCTGACGCGTCATCTCGAGCAGTCCGAGCTGAGAGATCGGCAGCACATTGGTGCGCGCCTTGTCCTTGCGAAGCGCATCCTTGAGCGTTTTGTAGACGGCATTCTGATCGCGCTTCGTCTTCATGTCGATAAAGTCGATGATGAGCAGGCCGCCGATATTGCGCAGGCGCATCTGGCGGGCCACTTCGTCGGCGGCCTCGGTGTTCACCGCCAGGATGGACTCCTCGGCATTCTTGCCGCCCTTGTGCCGCCCGGTGTTGACATCCACCGCAACCAGGGCTTCGGTCTCATCAAAGATCAGGTACGCGCCGGACTTCATCCAAACCTTGCGCCGGAAAATCGATTCAATCTGCTTTTCGACATCGAAATAGTCGAAAATCGGCTCCTCGCCGCCGTACATCTGAACCCAGTTGCGCGAGCGCTTTGAGTATTTGGAGATCATGCTCCGGATCATCTCGTAGGCTTCTTTGTTGTCCACGAAGACGCGGTCGATATCTTCGGTCAGGTAATCGCGCACGACGCGTTCAGCGAGATTGGGCTCGCTGTACAGGCAGCACGGGGCCGGCTTGTTTTTAATGCCGTCGTCAATTTCCTTCCAGATTTCGATCAGCGTGCGCGCATCGCGCGCAAAGCTGGTTTTGCGGGTCCCGCTGCCGGCGGTGCGCACAATGATGCCGATATCCGACGGAATGGGCAGGCGCGCCAGGATCTTTTTCAGGCGGTTGCGCTCCTTGGCGTCGTCAATCTTTTTGGAGATCCCCTTGAGCCCGGTGCCGGGCATCATCACCAGAAACCGTCCGGGGACACTCAGGTTGGCGCTCACGCGCGGCCCTTTGGTGCCGATGGCATCCTTGGTGACCTGCACGATGATTTCGGAGCCGACCGGAAACTTTTTGGACATTTCGCCGGGCGCAAATTTGCGGCGCCGGCCGCCGGTGCGGCGGGTGCCCTCCTGTTCGGCCAGACGCGCCGCATCCTCCGGAATCATATCCCAGTAGTGAATGAACGCGTTTTTCTTCATGCCGATGTCGACAAACGCGGCCTGCAGGCCGTCTTCAAGGTTTTGAATTTTCCCCTTGAAAATGCTGCCGACAATCCGGTTGTCGTCCGCCCGCTCAATGTGGAAGTTGTCGAGCTTGCGTTCATCGAGAACCGCGACGCGGGTTTCGAGCGGTTCAATATTGATCAGAATTTCTTTATTCTTCCGACCGCTGTCCTTCAGTTTTCCCTTAATCTGTTTGAGCATATCCTGCTCCTTTCTTTCTATACTTTGCGGCGACGCAGGTAGACGCTTTGGACCAGTCCGAGCGCGCCCATGGTGCTCACCATGAACGATCCGCCGTAACTCATCAGAGGCAGCGGCAGCCCGGTGATCGGCATCAGCCCCACCGTCATCGCGATATTGATAAATACATGTGAAAAGATAAGCACGCCGATCCCGGCCGCCAGCAGCCGTCCCGACAGGTCGGACGCCAGCACCGCCGTGCGCATGCAGCGCACGGAAATCGTCGTATACAACGCCAGCAGCACCCCGCTGCCGACAAAACCGGTTTCCTCCGCCACAACCGAATAGATGAAATCGGTCGGGGCGACGGTTCTCGGCAGAAAGCCGAGAATGTTCTGGGTACCTTTCAGGTAGCCCTTCCCGAACAGGCCGCCGGACCCCACGGCAATCTGCGACTGCAGTTTGTTCCAGCCGGCCCCCAGCGGGTCCTGGTTGACATTGAGATACACCAGCACCCGGCTCTTCTGGTACTCCGTCAAAAACGGACAGGTGTCCGGGAACCAGCTCAGCCAGACGCCGAGCACCAGCAAGGCGCCCAGCCCCGCACCGATCAGGATCAGAATCGGCCGCATCGGTGCGCCCGCACAGAAGAGCAGCGCGACGGAAACCGGAACCAGCACCATGCTGGTGCCCAGGTCCGGCTCGGCCACAATCAGGAAAAACGGCAGTGCCGCAATCCCGAACACGCGGAAAAAGACGCGGAATTCGTCAACGTCCGTCGACGGACGGCTCAGTTCCACGGCCAGCGTAAACACCAGCGCGAGCTTTGCGAACTCCGAGGGCTGCAGGTCGAAGCCCGGCATGGGGATCCAGCGGTGCGCATTGTTTTTTTCCGGAAACAGGAAGACCAGGATCAGGCTCAGCACGGCCCCCGCGTAGATCCACCAATGGATTTCGGCCAGTTTGCGATAGTCAAAGGCGGCGGCGCCGGCATAGCAGCCGAGGCCGATCAGCGCCCAGATCACCTGGCGCAGCGCCTTGCCGCTCAGCGACACATCTCCGCTCTGATAGCCGGCGCTGAAGATGAAAATAAAACTGAGCAGCAGCAGGGCCGCGATGGTGCCGAACTGTGTCCAGTCGAAGCGACGGATGTGATGGATCATGAAGCACCTCCCCGGCCGGAGAGCCGGCCGCTGAGCGCCAAAAGCTGAAGGTCTTTTTCCGGGCTCCTGCATCCTGTCACATGCCCCCTGCTCTCTGATGTCTGAAGCCTCCCCTCGGTCTTCATTTTCTCGTACAGCCCCTTCATCAGCAGCTGCATGCGCGGTCCGACGGTTCGTCCGCCGGAAACCCCGTTCTCGATCACAAACGCCACGGCGTACTGCGGGTTGTCGAACGGTGCAAAGGCAATCATCCAGGTGTGTTTTTTGGTTTTGCGCTCGCCGTTGACGGTCGTCCAGTATTCGGCGGTTCCGGTTTTGGCCGCAAAATCCAGCCCGTCGACGGCGGCCGCCTTGCCGGTCCCCTCCTCGGCCATCACCACGTCGTGCATACCGCCGCGAACGGTCGTCAGGGCGGACTGGGGCCAGTCCATTTTGCCGACGCGGCGGACGGGCTGATCGGTGTAGTGCGGCTCGCCCGTCGTCCGGTAGGCCTGAACCAGCCGCGGGCGGTAGAGATAGCCGCCGTTGGCGATGGTGGCGGTCAGCATGGCCATCTGTACGGGCGTCACCGCCAGAAAGCCCTGCCCGATGGACAGGTTGCAGATGTCGCCGTCGGTGAACCCGCCGTGTCTGGCTTTCGCCTGCCACTCCGCATCGGGCACAATCCCGGAGGCTTCATAATCCACTTCCACCCCGGTTTTACGCCCGAGCCCCGCGGCGAGGGCCTGGGAGGTGATCGGTTCCCAGCCGCAGGCAAGCGCCGTCTTGAAAAAGTAAACGTTGGCCGAGCGCATCAGGGCGCCGCGCATATCGCGTTCGCCGTGGCCGGCCGGGCTCCAGTCGTGCATCACCCGCCGTCCGACCCGGAAGGCGCCGGGGCAGTCGTAGACCGTTCCGATCGCATTGGGGTTGACGGTGGAGGCCGCCAGGCCGACCAGCGGTTTGAAGGTGCTGCCCGGCGGATAGGTTCCCGCCACCGCCCGGTTGAGCAGCGGTTTGTCCGGATTGTCGGACAGCCGGCGCCAGTCGCGGGTCGTGATGTACGGCACAAACCGGTTGGCATCGAAGCCCGGACCGCTGAGCATGGCGAGCACATCCCCGTTGTTGGGGTCGAGCACCACGACGGCGCCGAGGTTTGTGCCGAGGGCCTGATGGGCCAGCAGCTGGATTTCCATGTCGAGAGTCAGCCGCAGATCGCCGCCGCGGGTCGGCTCGCGGCGAGCCAGCTCGCCGTGATGGTAGCCGGACACATCGATCTGCACAATGGCGCCGCCGGCCTCGCCGCGCAGGAACGGATCGAACAGTTTTTCGAGTCCGGCCCGGCCGCCCATTTCGGGCAGATAATAATTATAGCGCTCTTCCTCGTTGAGCTTGCCGGGGTCGGCGCGGCCCACATAGCCGACCAGGTGCGAGGTGTACGGACTGTAGGGATAGTTGCGGGTTGCGCGGGTGTACAGGTCCACGCCCGGCAGGTCGGAGCACTGCTCGGCAAAGCGCGCCATCGACTGCGGGCTGAGATCCTGCCAAAGAACCAGCGGAAGCGGCAGGCGCAGGCGCGTGTGCGTTTCGACATCCTTGCGGTCTATATCCGGGCGCAGGCCGATGCGGTCCGAAACCTGCTCCATCACCGCCATCGCGCTGTCGACCGTCCGCGACCACGGCCCCGGCCGGCGCACATTTTCCATAAACAGGGCAATCGAATAGGCCGGCCGGTTGTCGGCCAGGCACAGATCGTTGCGGTCATAGATTTTCCCGCGGATGCCCGGCAGCCGGACGCGGCGCAGGCTCTGGATTTCAACCCGGTCTTCGAACTGCGATACATGCGCCACCTGAAGCCGCCACAGGGTTCCGAGCAGGACCAGGTAGCCGGCCGCCATCAGCGCCAGGACCGCATAAACCCGCAGGTTGGGAATCTGTTTGGTGCGCCGGATCCGCATCATGAATAGCGCCTCCGGGTTTTCGGCAGCGCATGCTGAACCGCGGCCAGGGCCAGGTAGACCGCCGGAACGATCAGTGCGCCCAGCAGCAGGCTGTACGTCAGCCGGACCAGAAACAATCCGGCGGAAACAGGCCGCAGGCCGATGACCAGATAGACTGTTGAAAAATACGCGATCTTGAGGGCCGCCGCCATCAGGCCCAGCACGGCATAGGTAATCAGCTGATCGGCAAACACCTCATCGCGCAGGGCAAACGCCCCCGCGCCGATCATCAGGAAAAATGGCAGGCCGCTTCCGAACGGAGCCGGAGACAAGGCATCGTACAGAACGCCGGCCAGCAGCGACGCATAGATCATCTGTCCGTGGCCGGAATGCAGCGCCAGATAAACCAGCATCCCCGTCAGCAGCGGAAACTCCAGCGAGCCGGTGCAGGCCGGCACCGGCAGCAGCGCCTGCACGGTCGCGGCCGCCAGCAGAAAAAGGGTGATGCGCAGGCCGCTCATTCGCCCCCCTCCCCGGCCACAAACACCACATCGGTCAGGTTGACAACCGCCTGCGGCAGGATATCCGCCACCTGAAACAGGCCGGCCTCCTCGGTGCGGATCGCTTCGATCCGGCCGATGAGCACATCGCGCGGAAACACCCCGCCCAGGCCGGATGTCACCACATCGTCCCCGACCCGGATCGGCGTGTCCTTGTGGATGAAGCGCATGCGGGCGACCGGATAGCCCTTCAGGCTGACCCCCTGCCCGGTCACCAGGCCGAACGAGCCGGTGCGGCTGACCCGGGCGGACACCTTGCAGGCGGGGTCGGACAGCAGCAGCACGTCCGCGGTGTGCGCGGAAACCTCCGCGGTCCGGCCGACCAGTCCGTCCGGGGAAATAACCGCGCGGTTGCGCATCACCCCGTCGCGCAGCCCCTTGGCAATGCGCACGCTCTGCCACCAGCCGTTGATGCTGCGGGCCGCAATTTCGGCGGGGATGAGCTCCTTCGCCTGCCGGTCATGAAAGTCCAGCAGCTGCCGCAGCTTCTGGTTTTCGTCTTCGATGGTTTTGGTGAGGCGGGCCTCGGCCTGCAGCCGGACCACTTCGCCCTTGAGCAGACGGTTTTCTTCGGCCATGCCGCCGAATCCGCGCATGGTATCCACCCCTGCTTTCAGGCTGCGGGTTCCTTTCAAAAACACGATCTGCACCGGCGTGAGCGTGTTCTTGAAAAGACCCTTCAGCCGGGCGGTGTATCCGTCCGGAAGCAGGAGCATCAGCAGCAGCACGCCCGCGGCGGCTGCCCATTTCAAAAACGTTTTCTGTTCAACCATAGACCAGTTCCGGTCCTTTTTCAGAGAACCCGAAGGCATGAGGCTGAAACGGAGAAGCAACGGCGCGCTTAACGCGCACGGGCTTCGGAAAGTCTGCGCAGGAAGTTGATTTCGTGCAGCACCACGCCGGTCCCCTCGGCCACCGCACTCAGCGGATCATCGGCCACATGCACCGGCAGCCCGGTGTTGTCGGCAATGTGCTTGTCGAGCCCGCGCAGCAGGCCGCCGCCGCCGGCGAGCACCATTCCGCGGTCGACCAGGTCGGCCGAGAGTTCAGGCAGGCAGCGGTCCAGCGTAATGCGCACCGCCTCGACAATCGACGAGACCGGCTCTTTCAATGCGCCGCGCACCTCTTCGGAGCTGATCGACAGCGTTTTCGGCAGGCCGGCGACCTGGTCGCGGCCTTTGACTTCCATGGTGGTTTCTTCACCCGTCGGGATGGCGGATCCGATTGAGATCTTGATATCTTCCGCCGTCCGTTCCCCGATGAGCAAATTGTATTCCCGTTTCAGATACTGGACGATTGCCTCGTCCATCTCATCCCCCCCGACGCGCACGCTGCGACTGAATACGATACCGGCCAGAGAAATCAGAGCCACTTCCGTGGTTCCTCCTCCGATATCAACGATCATATTGCCGGCCGGTTCCTGAACCGGAAGCCCGACCCCGATCGCAGCAGCCATCGGTTCTTCAATTAAAAAAACATCGCGCGCGCCCGCATGCATTGCGGAGTCTTTTACAGCGCGCTTTTCCACTTCCGTAATTCCGCTCGGAACGGCCACGACCACGCGGGGGCGCACCATGCGGCGACGGTTGTGAACTTTCTGGATGAAATAACGAAGCATGGCTTCGGTGATTTCAAAATCGGCGATCACCCCGCCCTTCATCGGGCGAATGGCGACAATCGAGCCCGGTGTGCGGCCCAGCATCCGCTTGGCCTCGTCTCCGACCGCCAGCACGCGGTTGGTTCCGGCCTGCACGGCCACGACCGAGGGTTCACGCAGGACGATGCCGCGGTCGCGGACATAGACGAGTGTATTGGCGGTGCCCAGATCAATTCCGATGTCGCTGGAAAAAAGGCCCATCAAACGGTTTAACATAAGGTGTTTCCTGTCGTGTTACAAAAATGGTCTTAAAATAAATAAGTGATTCATGATGGCTTGTTTAAGCAAATCCGGTCAAGCGGAATCCGCTTCGAATCCATCGGCCCGGGGAGTTTTCCCAAGAGTTGGAAAATTCCCTTCAGAAACACCGTGTCTCAGAATTCAGCGTGCGCCCGGGAACTGGACGGCGGCAGCGACGGGCTCCAGTCCGCGTTTGGCGGCCTCTTCGGCGTAGCGGGCCTGCCACGGCGGAGAATAATTATTGCCCATGCGGTCGAGGTCTTCGAGCGAGCGATAGTCGCGGGTCACGCAGTACGGGTCGGGCGTGGGTTCCAGCCCGAACACAAAGGCGGCCGCGCGCATCACCATGCGCTGAACGCGCTTCCTGTAGATTTCTTCGCTTGCGGCGCCCTGCGACAGCGGCTGCGCATTGACGATGGCGATGCCGGATTGCTCAAACACCTCCAGATGGCTGGCTGCATCCAGCTTTGCCACCACGATATAAGCGGCATCGCGCGCCTGCCGCGTTCGGCGGGCCGCTGTTTCCAGAGCCTGGAAATCCGTCAGCCCGGCCAGCTCCGGTTCGTCGGTGATCCGCACGGGAACCCGCAGTTCCTTTTGCGCGAACAGGCGGATCTGCTCCAGCATGGCCGCGTCCGCCGCCCCGGTATTCACCAGCGTCACCGTCTTCTCCGCCGAAAGGTGCATGCAGCCGGCCAGAACGGCCCCCATGAAAATCAAACAAATCTTGCGCATTAAAAATCTCCTTTTATCTGTCAGATGCGGTTAGTATTCTGCCTTTCTGATCACAAAATTCAAATCTGTTTTATGCCTTCATTTAAATATATTGCCCGCAGCGCGGACGGCAAACGGGTGGACGGCACCCTGGAAGCCGCCGACCGCAACAATGCCATGCTGATGATTCAGCAGCAGGGGCACACGCCTCTCTCGCTGGTTCCGGCCGAGGCCGCCGCCCCGAAAAACGCGTCGCTCAAGACCCGCTTCAAATTCAAGCTCTCCACCGGCCGCACCAGCCAGCTCAAGCCGCGCGCCATGCTGCTGTTCAGCCGCGAAATGGCCGACCTGCTCTCCTCCGGCATGACCCTCGGCCGCGCGCTGCACACGCTGGCCCGCCGCGATTCCGAACCGACCTATAAAACCATTGTCTCGCGGCTGCGCGACGAGGTGGTTCAGGGCAGCTCGCTGTCCGACGCACTCCGGATCTATCCCGACAGCTTCCCGCCCCTGTACATCAGCATGGTGCGCGCGGGCGAAGCCAGCGGCGCGCTGGCCGATGCGCTGACCGGACTGTGCAGCCACTTCGAGCGCGTGCAGGAGGCGCGCAGCAAAGTCATCACCGCCATGGTCTACCCGATGATTGTTCTGTCGATCGGCGTGCTCTCCCTCGTCGGCCTGATGATCTTCATCATCCCCAATTTTACGGGAATTTTCGACGAACTCGGCTCCGCCATGCCCATGTCGACGCAGGTGCTCATTAAAATGAGCGATGCGATGATCAACTACGGCTGGCTGATCCTGCTGATTCTGGGCGGAATCGGGCTGGCCTTCCGCCAGTACCTGCGCACCGCCGACGGGCGCAAATGGATGGACGGCCGCCAGCTCAAAATGCCGATCGTCTCCAAGATCGTGCGCGCCAATGCGTTTTCCCACTTTGCCCGCACCCTCGAAACGCTGATCCGCAACGGCGTGCCGATCCTCAAGGCGCTGACCATTTCCGAAGAAACGGTCGGCAACTGCGTGATTGCCTCCGAAATTGCCGAAGCCCGCACGCGCGTCACCGACGGATCGAGCATTGCCGGCCCGCTGGCCGCCGGCGGCGTCTTCCCCCCGCTGCTGACCGACATGCTGGCGGTCGGCGAGGAAACCGGCGACCTGCCCGGCGCCCTCAGCCAGATTGCCCGCCGCTACGACGAGGAGCTCGATTTCAGCATTAAAATCCTGACCACGGTGCTGGAGCCGGTGCTGATCTTAGGTGTCGCCATCGGGGTCGGATACGTGGCCATCAGCATCCTGATGGCGGTCTTCAGCATGACCAGCGGCATGGGCGCTTAACCTGCTTGCAAAAATGGAAGGCCGGGTGATTCGCGGGCAGAATACTCCCGCGGAATGATCATAAAGCGGATTTGATTCGTTGTCCTGCCCTCTTCCGTGTTGTATATTGCTCCTGTGTGTCCGGGACAGGCCCGGTTAAATCTGAAGGAGGAGACGTATGCTGCAGAAAAAAGTGAACAACTCGAAATCCAAAAACGGCTTTACCCTGATCGAAATCATGCTGGTGATCGTGATCATCGGCATCATTGCCGGGATCGCCATTCCCAAACTGACCGGCAGTGTGGGCAAAGCGTCCAACACCGCCGCGCGCATGAGCCTCAAAGGGATTGAGGCGGCTATCCAGAGCTACGAAATGGACAATCTGCGCCTGCCGGACAGTCTGGATGATCTGACCAAATCCACCGGCGGAAACGGCCCCTACCTCAAGCCGAGCGAGCTGATCGACCCGTGGAGCCAGAAATACCAGTACACCAAGGGCGGCTCCCACGGCATGGGCTTTGACCTGTCGACCACCTCTCCAGAAGGCGCATCCTTCAACAACTGGGACTAATCTCATTTCCGATTGATGATTTTCGATTGATGATTTGAACATGAAATGCACTCAACCAATTGACAATCGACAATCGACAATCGACAATGGTTTTACCCTGATCGAGGTCATGCTGGTGGTGCTGATCATCCTGATCGTCATGGGCGTGGCGATGCCGATGTTCAGCGGAACCTCCGATGCAACGCGCATGCGCGATGCCGTGCGCTCCACCATCCGCACCGCCCGCTACGCGCGCAGCATGGCCATCCTGAACCAAACGGACTGCACGCTGAGCTTCGCCACCAACCGGATTTCGCTCAAGGGGCCGGAAGGCGCGATGGTCGACAAGCGGATTGCAGACACCATTCAGATCAGTGACTTCAGGAACCTGGCCCGCGAGAAGCAGCAGACCGGCGACGGCGAGTCCGGCAAAACGGTGGTCTACTACGCGTCCGGAATGAATGACGGCTTCGAGCTGACCCTGTCGGATGAAAAAAACCGCAGCCGCACCATCATCTGCAACCCGATTACGGGAAAAGTAACCCTGGAAGAGGATTAGCGGATGAGTGGAGAAATCGAAGACTGGAAGGCTGGAAGGCTGGAAGGCTGGACGAGTGGAATCAATGCCCATCCGAGCGGCAAAGCCGGTCTCACCCTGGTTGAAGTGATGCTGGCGATCGTGATCCTGGGGATCGGGGCCGGCACGCTGATGACGGCCACCGCGCGCTGCATGGCCGTGGCGACCAAATCCAAGCACTACAGCCGCGCGCACCGGCTCATCATGCAGGTCGGGGCGGAAAATCCGCTCACGCGCGGCGACATCGACGACGGCACCGAATCCGGCCGCTTTGACGACGGCTACAGCTGGGAGCGCGAAATCATCGAGAACGAAGAGGAGGACCGCGAAGGCCTCTACACCGTCCGCACGCGGGTCAGCTGGTCGGCGCGCGGCCGGGAGTCGTATGAGGAAGTCACCAGCTACCTGTACATTCCGCCCGAGGATAAAAACAAGGCGGTGCCCGACCGCAAAACCCGCTCGGCCTCCAGCTCGCGCAAATCATCGGGCAGCACCTCCGGCTCGGGAGGCTCCACCCCATGAGGCGCCTCGGTTTCACCCTGCTCGAGATCATGATTTCCATCGTGATCCTGGCCATCGCGATGACGGTCGCCTGGCAGACGTTTGCGTCCGCCACGCGGGCCTGGACCAGTGCGCGCGAAATGCTCGACAGCACCCATCACGGCGATTTTGTCCTGACCCAGCTCTCCTCCGCGCTGCGCTCGATGGCGTTTTTCGAGTCGACGGGCCCAATGTACGGCTTCCGAATGGAAGACACGTCGGGAGATTTCGGCGAGCACACCATCAGCTGGGTCACCTCGTCGAAGGCGTTTATTCCGCGCGGCTCGGAGTTTGAACACGGGCTGCACCGCATCGAGGTCGGCGCGGGAAAAGACGAAGACGGCAATGAAGGCCTGCTGGTGAGCGTCTGGCAGCATCTGGCCGATGAAGAGGAAGTGGAAAAAAAGAGCTGGGTGGTCAGCGAAAACATCAAGGGGCTGACCTGTTATGTTTACAATATTGAAGACGAAGACTGGGACGACGAATGGGAGGACACCAATTCCATCCCCGGCCTGATTGAAATCACCCTGTTTGCCGAAGCGCCGGACGAGGATGACGACCCGATTGAATACCGCCAGCTGATCGAAATCCCGCTCGGCCCGCCCGTCACCAACGAAGTGGACTCCGCGCGATAGGAAGAGTGGAAGGCTGGAAGAGTGGAATGTTGGAAGAGTGAATGAATAAATTGACGGTCAGATTAGCACACAGGCTTTTTCCAGACATTGGAAAAATCGGACCTGGTTTTTCCAACCTTTGGAAAAATCGCGCTGCCGGTTTCCAATCATTGGAAACCCCGGCACTCCGGCTCCGTACCGCAGGCGTCCCGCCTGCCGCCCCTGCGCTCCAGCCCCGCCGCCGTACCGCAGGCGTCCCGCCTGCCGATCCCCGCAAATCGGGCGTGGCGCTGATTGTGGTAATGTGGGTGCTGGTGGTCGTCTCGCTGATCGTCATCTCGTTTGCTTTCGAAATGAAACTCGAAGCGCGGATTATTTCGATGCAGCGCAAGCGGTTCAAGGCCGATCAGCTGGCGCTGTCGGGCATTGAGCTGGCCAAAGCGATGTTTGCCTTCGAAGCCGACCCGACCGAGGGCGACGACGTCATTTACGAGGACCCGTGGCTGGAACAGGCTTCCAAGATCGACGAGGGGGTTCCCGCAACCGTGGTTGAGGAGCTGGGCGGCGGGACCATTACGCTGCAGATCGATTTTGAAAAAGGCGGCCGCAACGTCAGCAAGCTGACCGATGATGAGTGGCAGGAGCTGTTTGAGCAGAGCGGCGTGCCCGCCTCCGACCGCGATGAGCTGATCGGGTGCCTCAAAGACTGGCAGGACGAGGACGACCTGCACGAACTCAACGGCGCGGAGTCCGACGACGAGTTTTATAAGGACCGCGGCTACGAGTGCAAAAACGCTCCGCTCGACACCATTGATGAGCTGATGATGATCAAGGGCTGGACCCAGGAGATCGTTTACGGCACGGCCACCAATGAGCTGGAAGACGCGGAATACCCCATGACCGGCATTGCCCAGTATCTGACCACCTGGGGCGACGGCCGCATCAATCCCAACAGCGCCTCCCGCGAAGTGCTCGCCAGCCTCTATCTGAGTGAAGACCTGATCGAGGCCATCCTGGAGATGCGCATGGGCCCCGACGGCGAGCCCGGCACCGAGGACGACGGCCTGACAAAAGAGGATTTTGCCGCGCTCGGGCTGGATGAAACACAGTTCACCCTGACCCCTGAATTTGCCAAAGTAACAGTCGAAGGCGAGGTCGGCGGACTGGTCAGTCGAATCTATGCGGTTTTTAAACTCGGCGAAGCGGAGCCGACTCCTCTATTCTGGCAGGAAGGGATGGAGGAAAAAACACGATGAAGGCATGAATTCTGATTGCTAAATCGCGCGCTTTCCCTCTTTATAGACCTCACTTTCTTATTTTTGAGATTTTATGTTATTGAGCACCTACACAACCGGCATTCACTACACCGACAGACAGGTCGAGTGGACGGTTCTGCGTAAAAACCGCGCCGGCACCGAAAAAATGCGCGAAGGCTCCCTGCCGATTGAGGAGGGATTCTTTGAAGATGAAAGTGCCCCGCTCTTTCCGGTCGAGGTGCTGAAAAACAGCCACAAGCAGTTTCGGGGGATTGTCACGCTCTCGCTGCCCTCCTCCCGCCTGCTGATGCGCGTACTCGATCTGCCGTCAACCGATCCGGACGAGCTGGATGGAATGGTGGATCTGCAGATCGACCGGCTCTCTCCGTTTCCGGCGGATCAGCTCACCACCTCCTACGAGATTCTCGACCGCAGCGAAAATCATTCCCGCGTGCTGGCGATTGCGGCGCCGCGCAAAACAGTTGACAAGCTGGGCGATCTTTTTAAAGAGCAGAATATTTACATTCGCAGCCTGGATGCGGAGATTCTGGCCTGGTGGAGCCTGCTGGTCGCCCATGCCGATGTGCCGCGCGAAGGGCGCGTCATTCTGATCCTGGAAGAGCACACGGAATTCTCGATGATTGTGGTGGACGACGGCGTGCCGATCTGTTTCCGCTCGCTGGAGCTCTTTCACGACTTCACGGACCCCTCCGTCATTGCGGAGATTACCGGGGAAATCAGCTACACCCTGCTCTCGCTGGAAACGGAGTTCGGCAACAGCTCCGCGTGCCGCACCGAGGTCTGGAGCGAATCGGAGCTTCCGCACGCACTCCCCGACGCGCTGAAGACTCTCTCGCCGCGCGGCATCAACCTGCACAGGCTCGCAACCATCCCCACCCTCGCCGAAGGGCTCGCCATGCGCTCGGCCGAGCGCGGCCGCCACCATGCGGAGCTGGTTCCCCGCGAATGGGTCGAACTGCAGCGCCGCCGGCAGATCCTGAAACTCTCCCTGGTCGTCTCCGCCGCCCTCCTCTGCCTCTGGATCGCCGTCATCGCCGTCACCGGAACCGTCTTCACCGTTCAAAAATCGGCCTACAACCGCATCAGAAAAGAGGCGGCAAAATACGAGGAACCCGCGCGCATCGCCAAGGAGGCCCGCGCCGGAATGCTCTCGCTCGAAAAATATGCCAACCGCACCCACAGCGCGCTCGACTCGCTGCTCGAAATCACCACCGTGCTTCCCGCCTCGGTGGAGATCAACTCCTTCGACTACTCCAAAGGCAAAGCCGTCCGCCTGCGCGGCTCCGCCCCGTCCAAAGACCCCGTGCTCGACTTCCTCAGCCGGCTCGGGGCGGCCGGTCTCTTTAAAGGCATCAAAGATGACAAAACCGCCATGCAGCTGCGGCAGGGCCAGCGGCGCGAAGGCTTCTCGGTCACCGTCCTGCTTCCCGAAACGGCCTCGGAGGTGCAGCCATGAAGATCTCCAGACGCGAAATGGTCATCTCGGTCGCCACGCTGTTCACCCTGCTGTTCGGGCTCACCTACTGGCTGGGCGGTTCCAAAATCGCCGAGTATCGGGAGATGCGCGAGCAGAAGGAGCGGCTGCGCCGCCAGATTGAGCTCAACCGGCGGATTCTCGACGAGAAGGAAAACTGGACCGGCCGGCTGGAGGAACTGCAGGAGCAGCTGCCGGTGTATGACCGCAAAATCTACATCACCGGCGAAATCCAGAAACAGATCAAACGCATTGCCGACAAAAACAAACTCGACTTCACCAAGAGCCGCTCCGACTCCGAAAAACGCGTCGGCAGCCTCTACGAACTCAGCGTCGTCTGCGACTGGGAGGGCGGTCTCGACGCCCTGGTGCACTTCCTCTACGAAATCAACGAAGAGGGGCTGCGCTATGACGTCCGGGAACTCTCGGTGCGTCCGGATGCCAAGCGCGCCGGCATCCTGCGCGGCGACATGACCATCGCCTGCGCCTATCGCCGCGCCGACGAACCCACCCCTGATGAATAAAACCAAGGTCTGATTTATGCCGAATTTAGCTCGACCCACAACCCGGGACAGAATCATGAAAAAACAACTCATTTACGGACTGCTGGCCGGCCTGCTCCTGCCGGCACTCACTGCCCGCGCCCAGGACCTCCCGGCCCCGGCGAAACGCCCCGCTCCCGCAGACCAGGCCCTCGCCGCCCCGGCGGATCAGCTCCCCGCCCCCGCAGACCAGCGCCCTGCCCCGGCACCAAAACCCAAGGACGAAAAGCTCTACTCGCAGAGCTTCATGGACGCCTCGCTCGAGCAGATCATCGACTTCTACAACGAATGGACCGGCCGCACGCTGATTATCCAGACCGACCTCTCCCCGACCATCACGCTCAAATTCAGCAAGCTCACCAAAGATGAAGCCATGCAGGCGATTGAGACCGTGCTGGCCCAGAACGGCGTCGCCTTTGTGCCCATGGGCGAAAAATTCCTGAAGGTCGTCCCGATCGCCACCGCCCGCCAGGAGGGCATGGCCATTGAACCCTTCGACCAGGAGCGCGTATACACCGCCTCCGACCAGCTCATGAGCCAGATCATCCCCCTGCGCTACGTCGTCTTCGCCGATGTCGAACCGATCATCGCCCACCTCGTCCACGGCTATGCCAAAGTGCAAAACCTCGAACGCATCAACAGCGTGCTCGTCACCGATACCTCCGCCAACATCGCCCGCATTCTCGAAGCCATTGCCCTGGTCGACCAGCCGCTCGAAAAGATCGAGCCGCGCATCTATCAGCTCAACCACGCCAAGGCCGAAGACATCGCCGGCAAGCTCAAGGAGCTGGTCGAAGCGGCCACCACCCCGGCCAGCAAACAGCAGCAGCAGACCGTTGCCGCCGCCCGCACCATTCCCGGCGTCATCCGCGCCCCGCAGACCGGCACCGTGCCGTCCCAGCTGACCGACTCCGGCGCCGATGAAACCCAGATGATCCAGGGCGAAGTCAAATTTGTATCCGACGACCGCACCAACATCCTGATCGTCTTTTCCAAAGCCGCCAACTTCGACTTTTTCGACAACATCATCAAGGTGCTCGACGTGCCCGTCGACCCGGAAGTCGTGGTCGAAACCATCAATCTCGAATATGCCGAAGCCGAGGATATTTCCGGTGTGCTCAACGACTTCATCGGGGCCGCCCAGGCGGACGAGGAAACCAAGGGCACCGCGACCGACGGCGCGGCCACCGGCGAAAACCGCAGTGTGCAGGACATCATCGCCCAGCGCGCCGCTCCCAAACGCCAGGTCAGCGAAACGGCCAAAAACGCCATCGGCCGCCTCTCCGCCGACACCAAAATCCTCTCCGACGAGCGCACCAACTCCCTGCTCCTGATGGGCAGCAAGTCCGATGTCGAAGCCCTGAAATCAATCATCGCCACTCTTGATGTTATGCTCCAGCAGGTGATGATCGAGGCCGTCATCCTCAACATTGGGCTCGGCGACTCGATCCAAACCGGGGTCCAGTGGGTGTATGAAAATCAGGAGGCAATCATCACTGACTATGTTTATGAAAAGGAATTAAAAGAAACGACGACTTATATTGACGGCGTTCCGGTGACCTCCTATGAAATCGTCGAGAATCCTGTTGCATTAAATTCAGAAGATTTAGGCCGTGTCGGATTTGATGCGGCGGACCTGGCCGAAAATATGGTCAGCAGTGCCCTGAGCTACTACGGGTCTTTTCCACGACTGAACCTAAAGGCCATCATCAGCGCCGCCAAATCAGACAGTGATGCCCGGATTTTATCGACGCCGGTCGTACTGACCACCGATAACACGGAAGCGAAGATCACCGTGGCCGATGAGCGCCCGGTCATTACTTCATCGAGTGCCTCCTCCACTTACAGCACTTCAAGTTATCAATACAAAACCATCGGGGTCGAACTGACTGTTACGCCGCACATCAATCCCCAAAACTTTGTTTTGATGGAGATTGTGCAGTCCGCTGACGATGTCGGCGGCAATGTCAGTGTAGACGGCAATGAAGTCCCGATTATTCAAAAACGTGAAATCTCCGCCACCGTAGGCGTAAAAGACAGAGAAACCATCATCCTGGGCGGTCTGGTCCGCAAATCAAAGTCTGAAAGTGCAACCAAAATTCCTCTGCTGGGCGATATTCCCCTGATCGGCTGGCTTTTCAGCTCCCACTCGAATGAAGACGCCCGCAACGAACTGGTCGTTCTGCTGACGCCTTATGTGCTCAACACCCCGGAAGAAGCAAAGGCTGAAGCAATCCGCCGCTTCGATGCATCGGATTCCAAAAACACCGAATGGCCGCGCGGCTGGTCCTTGAGTGAACTGGCCAACGACGAGGCCGAAAAGGACGCCTGGAAAAACAAGAAGAAGGCGGCGGACGACGAACAGGCCGAGCCGGAGCAAGCCGCGGCCGGCGAATGAGTTCCAGGGATTGGACATTCCGGTGCCGTATTTTCCAATCCTTGGAAAATACGGTGTGGACAGGCTTGACCGGGCGAAACAGCTCTGGCTTAATAAGCGCTTCTTTTGAGGCCAATGTAGCTCAGTTGGTAGAGCAATTCACTCGTAATGAATAGGTCAGCGGTTCGACTCCGCTCATTGGCTCCAACACACAAATCCCGGCACCGTCCCCTGTGGGGCAGACACTCCTGTCTGCCCATCTGCCCCGGCAAAGCAGCAGGCGGGACGCCTGCGGTACTGTGTGGGGCGGACACTCCTGTCTGCCCATTCTCCCGCCCCTGCAAAGAAACAGAAACGGGGCGAAGATCCATCTATTCCCATGCCGGGGACGAACTGAAATCAAAGGCGGTTGCCGCACTATGACCACGAAAAAATAAGGATGAAGACACGGAATTTTTCAGAGCGCGGCGGCGCAAGCCGTCCGGCCAAGCTTGAAACCTGTGCCGAATAAAGATTGCGAGCAGGTATCAATTTTGATACACACCCGCCGTGAAACCGACGGAAAAACTTCAGTAGTGGTATTGCCCGGACTCTGTTCACGGTGGATGGAAACCTGATGGTTTTGTTGCACGGTTTCATCAAAAAGAGTCAAAAGACTCCCTCAAACGAATTGAGAACAGCCCGACAGAGATTGAAGAGATATCAGGAGGGATCATGAAAAAAAATAAACATATCGGAAGCAGCTTCGATGATTTTCTCGAAGAGGAAGGCACCCTGGCCGAAACCGAGGCCGTTGCTGTAAAGCGCGTGATTGCCTTTCAG
Organism: Tichowtungia sp.; assembly: GCA_041584215.1. GTDB lineage: Bacteria > Verrucomicrobiota > Kiritimatiellia > Kiritimatiellales > Tichowtungiaceae > Tichowtungia. The sequence goes on from JBFHEM010000005.1 coordinate 95,777, forward strand.
CTCGAACAGGAAATGAAGGCGAAGAATTTGAGTAAAGCGGCGATGGCCCGGAACATGAAAACCAGTCGGGCTGCGCTGGATCGTTTGCTTGATCCTGAAAACCCGTCCGTCACCCTGCTGACACTGGAGAATGCAGCCCGCGCTCTGGGAAAATCCTTGGCGGTTCAGATGGTTTAATTATGGATCAAATGTGATGGTGAAAAAAATCATCCCGATTCCAAAGGAGGGCGTTGAGGATACGCGAGCGGCGTTGTCCCCTTGTGGGGCGGACACTCTTGTCTGCCCATTCTCCACAGCCCGGCAAAGAAGCAGGCGGGACGCCTGCGATACTGTGTGGGGCAGACACTCCTGTCTGCCCGTCTCCAGCCCTAGCCCTGCGACAACTCCACCGAGCGGGCCCGGGCCGCTTTCAGCGCGTTGATAACGGCGCCTTTGACGCCGGCCTCCTCCATCGACTCGATGGCGGCCGCGGTGGTGCCGCCCTTGGATGTCACCTTGGCGCGCAATGCCGCGGCCTCTTCCCCTGAATCCTTCATCAGGCGCGCCGCGCCCTCCACGGTCTGCAGGGCCAGGATGCGGGCCGTTTCCTTTTCCAGCCCCATCCCGTCCGCCGCCGCCAGCATGCTTTCGAGCAGATAAAACACATAGGCCGGACCTGACCCGCTCAGGGCGGTGACCGCGTCGATCTGATCTTCCTCAACCCGCACGGTGAGTCCGACGCATTGAAGGATCGATTCCGCCACTTCCAGATCGGCCTCGTCAGCCAGCGATCCGGCGGCCAGCGCCGAGGCCCCCTTGCCGATCAGCGCGGGCGTGTTGGGCATCACGCGCACCACGCGGGTGCCCTCGCCCAGCGCCGCCTCAATCTTCGCGGCGGGAATCCCGGCCGCAATGCTGATGACCAGCGTCTCGGGGCGCAGCGCCGGCGCGATCGCCTTGAGCACCTCGCCCATCACCTGCGGCTTGACCGCCAGCACGACGATCTCGGCGTTCCGGACCACACGGTTGTCGGTTGAGGTGCTCACCCCGAGTTCCGTTTCCAGATCCGCCAGCCGCTCCGGGCGGACGTCCATCATCACAATCTTTTCCGCCTCGCAGAAGTTCGCGGCAATCATGCCGCTGACAATCGCCTCGGCCATATTGCCGGCCCCGACAAAAACCACTTTTGATTCCATAATGCTCATGAGACCTCCCAATCCTACTCCCAATCCTACTCTTAATCTTACTCTTAAACTTAATCTTACTCTTAATCTTGCTCTTAATCTCAATCTCAATCTCAATCTTACTCTTAATCATTCCCTGAATCCTCTCTACGCCAATCAGATTATGATTAAGAGAAAGATCAGGATTAAGAATGTCAGCTTCGCTGACCGAAAATATCCGTCCCCACTCTCACAAATGTGGCCCCTTCCTGGATCGCGATTTCAAAGTCATTGGACATGCCCATGGAGAGTTCCGGCAGCGGGGTGCCGGTCGAGAGCTGCAGCTCGTCGCGCAGCTCCCGAAGCCTGGCGAAATGGGTGCGCGCCTTTTCCGGGACGGGCGTGAACGGCGGAATGGTCATCAGCCCGTGCACCTCGACCTGCGCGCAGCCGTTGGCCGCCTCAATCAGCGCGGCCGCCTCGCCGGGCGCACAGCCGGATTTCGACCCCTCCCCGGACACATTCACCTGAAGGAGAATCGGCAGCGGCAGGGCGGCCTGTTCATCGAGGGCGCGCAGCAGCTTTTCAGAATCGACCGAGTGAATCATCCGGAACAGCCCCGATGCGGCGATCTTCGCCTTGTTGCTCTGCAGGTGCCCGATCAGATGCCACTGCAGATTCGGCGGACACATCGGAATTTTGGCCTGCGCCTCCTGCACCCGGTTTTCGCCGAACAAAACCTGACCGGCCGCCGCCGCCTCCAGCACCGCCTCAGCCGGCTGGCGCTTTGATACCGCGATCAGCTTCACCTCATCACGGCTGCGACCGGCCTTTTCACAGGCCGAGCAAATGCGCTTCTCAATGACGTCCAGCTTTTCTGCAATACTCATGATGTTAAACCTTTGCAATCAGTTTGATGACGAGCATTTCGAGGAGCATCTCCGGCGAGACGCTGCCGGAAACCAGCTGCTCATGGGTTTCAATCAGGCGCCGCTGGCAGACCCGCAGCTCGTCCGCGCTGTAGTTTTTGGCCTGCCGCCCGAGTTTGGAGACCCGGAACCAGTGCATTTTGCGCGGATCGGCCGGCAGCTGGGTGAACAGCAGGTCCATCTCCGGGTCTTGCGCCCACTGGACCGCCCCCGCGCCGCGCGAGCCGGTGAGCCGCAGCCAGCCCTGGTCGATGTAGGAGCGGAACTGGATCATGTTGCGGTACAGGTTTTCGATGGCGAACATCAGCGCAACCGGCGCCTCTCCCTGGAAAATCAGCTGGCGAACGATCTTGAGCGCCGCGTCGAGCCGCCGCTCCCCCAGCGCATCGGTGAAGTCCCAGGCGATGGCCTCGGCCGCCGACGAGGTGATCGCCTGGACATCCTCCACCGTAATCTCTTTGCGGTCGCCGATATAGAGCGTCAATTTGTCGGCCTCCATCACCAGCTGACGGGTGTCCATGCCGACTTTCCGGATAAAGAGGTCGAGCGCGGCGGGCGAAACCCGGCACTGGCCCCGCGTCAACATCTTCTGGGCCCGCTCGCGGATGATCGGCTCTTTGAGGTATGCCTGTTCCGGCAGGTCGTAGGTCTCCACCTCCGCGGCGGCAGTGCACACCTTATAGAAGGCGGAGCGGCGATCCACCCCCGGCGCGGAAATCACCAGGTGATGCCCCGCCGGCAGCCCCTTTTTGATGTCGTCGGCCAGCTGTCCGAGCAGCCCTTTGACCGTCTCGTTTTTGGAGATCACCTTGTCTTTAAAGAATGAAACATCGCGCAGCCAGACCGTTTTCTGTCCGCCGAACAGCCCGACCGTGCGCAGCGCGCCGATGGCGGTTTTGAGCGCACCGATGGTCTCGTCGATGGTTTTCACATCCCCTTCGACCGTTTCGAGCCCCAGGGTCTGTTCCGCTTCCGGGCACAGCGCATTGACCGCCTTGCGGGAGTGATGACTCACCAAATATTCGTCCGTTCCATGAATCAGTTTTATTGCCACGAGAAAAGTCCTTTTGCGTTTTGATTTGGCTGCTCAGTTTAATCATACTTCCCGCTCATGAGCAACACACAGGGGAATAGAATACTGGAGTATCGGAGATTTGGATTGGTCAATGGCTTCCCTCGCTGTTTTTTCATGCTCCATTACTCCCATACTCCACAACTCCATCGCACCGGAGGTGCACTATGAACCGACCCATTTGGGCCCCCTGGCGGATTGAGTACATCCGCGGCGAAAAGGAAAACGACTGCTTTCTCTGCCGGATGCTGGCGGAACAGAGCGATCGCGACAACCTGATCCTTTTGCGCGGCCGCACCTGCGCGGTGGTGATGAACCGCTATCCGTACAACAGCGGCCACCTGATGGTCTGCCCCAACCGCCATGTGGCCGATTTTGCCGACCTCACTGCCGAAGAAGACCTCGAAATGTGCGACCTGACCCGCCGCGCCATTGCCGCGCTGCGCGCCGTGATGCAGCCCGAAGGGTTTAATATCGGCACCAATCTCGGCTCGGCGGCCGGCGCGGGGCTCAAAGATCACCTGCACCGCCACATTGTTCCGCGCTGGGTCGGCGACACCAACTTTATGGCTGTCACCGGCGACACCCATGTGGTGCCCGAAGCCCTGACCGCCACCTACGATCTGCTGGCGGCGCAGTTCGCCCAATGACGCAACCCTGCCGCCTGAACCGGCAGGCTGTCCGCAGCGAGGACCGATGAAATATGCACAGGCTCTTCGGAATACCGAAGACGCGAAGCGAGGCTTTCCGAACGGAAAGCAACGACCATCGGGAGTGACCAACCCTGTCCTACAAATGAAATTGTAGGACACGCTTCCCGTATTCGGGAGCGTGTGCGGAATTTCGATTGCAGGACGCGCTTCCTGTATTCAGGAGCGTGTGTGGAGTTTCGATTGCAGGACGCGCTTCCTGTATTCAGGAGCGTGTGTAGAATTTCGATTGCAGGACGCGCTTCCCGTATTCGGGAGCGTGTGTTAATTTCCGGCCATGAACCGGACGCCGAAACACCCTTCCCGATTGATCCCGTTTCAGAAATACGGGAACCCTGTCTGGTTCGTAACCTTCGGCACTCGCAACCGACAGCCTGTTCTCGCAAACGACGAGGTGCACAATGCCTTCCGCAGTTTTGCCGGCAAACAGTCTCAACGCGGCATAGCTGTCGGGGAATATGTCATCATGCCGGATCACATTCATCTCTTCATGCGGCTGGCCCCGGAATTCAAACTCGGACCCACAATCGGCTTTCTGAAAAAAGCTCTCTCCAAGGCGCTTCTCGAAAACGGACACGCCCTGCCGCACTGGCAGCCGTCTTTTTTCGATCACATGCTCCGCAGTGCAGCGAGCTACGCAGAGAAATGGGAATACGTTTATCAAAATCCAGTGCGGGCCGAACTGGTCGAAAAGCCGGATGACTGGCCCTATTCCGGACAGGTGGTTCCTTTAAGGTTTTGAACCGCACAGGCTCTTCGGAATACCGAAGAAGCCTGTCCTACAAATGAAATTGTAGGACGCGCTTCCCGTATTCGGGAGCGTGTGCCGAATTTCGATTGCAGGACGCGCTTCCTGTATTCGGGAGCGTGTGCGGAATTTCAATTGCAGGACGCGCTTCCCGTATTCGGGAGCGTGTGATTATTCCACCAGCCAGCTCTCCACCGCCACATCGAACCCCAGCCCCAGCTGGTAATTATAGGTGGCGGCGCGCAGCGCCGCGCCGACGGCTTCGAGATCGTGATCAAAATCACCTTTGAACGGGATCTCGTTGCGGGCGAATCCGGTTCGTTTTTCGGGGGAGAGGCGGATGCCGAACCGGCCGGGATCGCGGGAGATCTCGCTGTGCGCCGTCAGCGCAAAACGGTGCCAGTAGGCGGAATGCAGCGCCCCCTCCTCCATCAGCTGCCGCACCGTTTCCAAGGCCTGGAAAACTTCCTCCCGCGTCTGGGTCGGAAACCCGTACATCAGGTAGGCATGCGTCAGGATTCCGGCGTCCGCAAACCGGCGGATCACCGTCGCGGCCCCGTCCACCGTAATGCCCTTTTTCATCAGCTGCAGCGTGCGGTCGCAGCAGCTCTCCAGCCCGCCGGTCACCGCAATGCACCCGGCGCGCGCCATTTTTTCAATCAGCTCCCCGGAGAGGCACTTTTCAAAACGGATGTTGCCCCACCACTCGACGGCCAGGCCGCGCCTGAGAATTTCATCGCACAGTCCGTCGAGCAGATCGGGCGGCAGCGCCTCATCGACAAAGTGGAACCCGTTGAATCCCGTCTCGGTCATCATCGACACCATCCAGTCGCAGATCGTTGCCGGCGCGGCGGGGTCATAGCGGCAGATATAATCAATGGAGGTGTCGCAGAAGGCGCAGCGGCTCCAGCAGCAGCCGTGCGCCAGCACCAGCTTGTTCCAGCGCCCGTCACTCCACAGACGCGTCACCGGGTTGAGCACTTCGAACAGCCCGAAATAGTCATCGAGCGGCAAACCGTCAAAGGTCGGCGGCGGCAGCTCGTTGTGCGCAACCGGCTCGCCGGCATCCTCATAAAAACGAACAGCCCCCTCTTCGCGCACAAAGGTGCGCACCGGGGTTTCGCCGTTGGCGATGCGCAGCAGCGGGGTCATCCCGCTGTCCAGGCAGACGCAGTCCACAACGTCAAAAATCCGGGGGTCTGACAGTTCGCGCAGCTCCGTGTTCACATAGCCGCCGCCCAGGCAGATAATCACACCTTTAAAGGTGTGATTAATCCGGCGGGCGATGGTGAGCGCGCCGAGCAGGCAGCCGGGAAAGGGCACAGTGATTGCGACGAGCTCCGGCCGGTGTTTCGCGAGCAGAGAATCGGTCAATTGCTCCAGCTCGCGGAAAAAAAACGAGGTCCGGTTGTTGTCAACATCTGGAAACGAAGCCGGCAGGTGTTCGGCATAGCGGGAAAAGCCGAAGTCGGGATCGGCCAGCTTAAAGGCTTCGGCAACATCATCGAGATAGAGGCTGCACAGATGCCGCGCGCGGTCTTCGTCGTTCAAGCCGCGAAAGTTCCAGCCGAGCTGCTCCTCCTGATCGTAGGCGCGCGCGAGATGCGCTCCCTCGGGCAGCGCGACATTCAGGCAGGAGCTCCTGCCCTGCAGAAAGGCAACGACCGGCTCAATGGTTTCGAGGTAGGCATCCGCCTGCTCCAGGAAGCCGGCCGCCGCCGGGACCGTTTCCAATGCCTGGAAAAGGTCCGTGAGCCCCTTTTTTGAAAACAGCTTCAGCAGCAGCGCGAGCGACAGATCGGCCTGCACGGCATCGTGCCCCTGCGAGCGCAGCCACGCGGTCAGCAGCGGTGTCGCCGCGTACGGTGTGTTCGGCTGAAGCAGCGGCGGGGTGATCATTAAAATTTTCATAAACTGTGTTCCTTGCGCGGGAGATGGGCCGGGTGCCGCCGGGCCCGGTTCAGCAGATGCGCGGCAGCGGATCCGAGGTGAGCACGCCGAGTGTGCGCCGGGTGTTCAGGGTGGTGTTCAGCACCAGCCTGCCGGCGTGCTCCGCGGTGATCTCTCCGATCACCGCGGCCTGCCCGCCGAGCAGCGCACACGCTTTGTCGGCGTCGGCGGCGGAGACCACCATCAGCACCTTGCCTTCGTTGGCGCTGTAGAGCGGATCGAGGCCCAGCAGTTCTTCGAGCCCGCGCACCGGTTCCGAAAACGGCAGCGATTCCTCCTGGAGCAGAATGCCCCACTCGCTGCCGTCGGCCAGTTCATTGAGCGCGGTGGCCACGCCGCCGCGCGTCGGGTCGCGCATCCATTTCACATCCACGACGGCGCGGACCTTTTCGATTAAATGGTTGAGCGGCGCGCAGTCGCTCTGCAAATGGGTGCCGAGCTCGAACCCCCTGCGCAGCGTCAGCAGCGTCATGCCGTGGTCGCCGATGGTTCCGTTGATCAGAATTTTGTCGCCCGGCGCAACGGGGGCTTCGGCCAGGGGCCGGGTGAGCACCCCGACCCCGGAGGTGTTGATGTAGATTCCGTCGCCCCTGCCGCGCTCCACCACCTTGGTGTCGCCGCAGACAATCTGAACGCCCGCCGCGGCAGCCGTGCGCGCGATCGACCGCACGATCCGTTCCAGGGTCTGGAAACTCAGCCCCGCCTCCAGGATGACGCCGAGCGAAAGCCAGAGAGGTTTTGCGCCCATCACGGCCAGATCATTGACGGTTCCGGCCACGCACAGCGTGCCGATATCGCCGCCGGGAAACTCGAGCGGGCTGACCACATACGAATCGGTTGTATACACCAGCCGCCCGGCGGGAAAGTCGAGCACCGCGCCGTCGTCGAGCGATGACGGCCCGTTGTCGCCGAGATGCCTGCAGAACACATCGCGCACCAGCTCGTGCGTGAGCCGTCCGCCCGATCCGTGACCCAGTATGATTTTCTGCTCCGCCATTTGAATTGCCTGCTGCTCTGGATTTGTTTCGTGTCTGGATGTTCGGATTTGGAATTTCACTCAAAGAGGTATGCGGCATTGCAGGCGCCCTCGGCGCTGACCATGCAGGCGCCGACCGGCGAATCCGGGCTGCATACGGTGCGGAACAGCGGGCACTCCGGCGGCTCGATCACGCCGCACAGCACCTGTCCGCAGGCGCATCCTGCGGGCTCGCGGCTCTCCACCTGAATGTCGAAGCGCCTGTTCGCGTCAAAGGCTGCGTATTCTTCACGGATCGCGAAACCGCCTTGCGGCACCGTCCCGAGTCCGCGCAGCTCGTCGTCGGCGACTTCGAGCACCCTCGCCATGAGCGCCTGTGCTTTCGGGTTTCCATCGGACGGAACCGCGCGGGTGTAGGCGTTGGCATTTTCGTGTGTGCAGGCGGCAAACTGCTGCGCGAGATTCAGCACGGCGGCCAGCAGGTCGAGCGGTTCGAACCCGCCGACGGCCATGGGCACCCGGTATTTTTCGCACAGCGGCGCGTAGGGTTGCGTGCCGATCACCGCCGTTACGTGACCGGGCGTGATAAATCCGTTGACCCGGACATCCGGCGACTGAAGCACCGCCTCGAGCACCGGCGGCACCCGCTTGCCGGACAGCAGCACCGAAAAGTTTTCAATGCCCTGCTCCGCCGCCTGCACAATCGGCAGGATCACCGCCGGCATGGTTGTTTCAAACCCGATGCCGAGGAAAACCGCCTCGCGCTCCGGTTCGTCCGCCGCGCGCGCCAGCGCCTGCAGCGGCGAGTAGACCGCGCGGATATCGCCGCCCTCGGCGGCGGCGCGCTCCAGCGACATCGCGGTGCCCGGCACACGCATCAGATCGCCGAAGGTGTAAACGGTGCAGCCGTGATCGAGCGCCAGCGAAACCGCCCGGTCGATGAAGCGGATGGGCGTGACGCAGACCGGACAGCCCGGCCCGGAGATCAGCCGCAGATTTTCCGGCAGCATCTCGCGCAGGCAATATTTGTAAATCGTGTGCGTTTGCCCGCCGCAAACCTCCATCACCGTAAAGCGTCCGGACGGCATGGCGGCGTGAATCGCGCCGACCAGCTTGCTCGCCAGCCCGGGATCTCTGAAGTCCTTCAATTGCATCGCTGTTTTGCGGCTATCGCTCCTGCTGCAGTTCAGCCCAGACGGCGAGGGTTTCAAGCGCGTCGGCCTCGTCGAGTTTCTGGATGGCGATGCCGGCATGAACCAGCACATAGTCGCCAACCTGCGGGTTTTCGATCACCGCCGTGGAGAACGGCAGGACGACTCCCTGCTGGGTGCCTTCCGCCTGCTCGTCACCTGAAAGGCGAGAGATCTGTATGGGTATTGCCAGGCACATTTTACTGAACTTTCCTATAAAAAAGACGCATTTCCACCAAATGAGAAGCCGCTTCTCGATCCTGATAAAATTTTTACACAAAAACCACTTTACAGCTCAAAAAAACCGAGTAGTGTCCGCCGCCCTTTTCAAAGCGGTCTGTCTCGGGGGAGATTACCATGGGGGAAAAGAACATGAAAATGAGAGTTTTGGTATTTATTGCCGCGGGGGCACTCAGCACCCACAGCGTATCAGCGGGTGAACTCAGCGGGTATGACCGGCAGATTGTCGCTTCGTGCATGGTGCTTGAAGCGGGATGCGACGGAGCGGTCGGCATGCAGGCGGTGCTGAATGTAATCCTCAACCGCGCCGACGGCTACCTGCACCGGCTGGTTGGGCAAACCGTCAAACCCGGGGCCTTCTCCTGCATGGCCGAGGTGTGGCACGCGCCCTTCCCGGATTACAGCGCGCTGATCCGCCGCGCTCAGAACCAGCGCAGTGAATACGCCCTGGCGCTGCGACTGCTGGCCACCATGGAAGGCGGCCGGCTGTGGGACAACACCTACGGCGCAACTCACTACCATGCCACGACGGTTCGCCCGTACTGGGTCAGCGACATGAACTACATCACCACCATCGGCGGCCACAATTTCTACATCGAACGCGCCGGACAGTACGCCTCGCTATAGAACCGCAGACCTCTGAACAGGCAACCTGCCTTGCGAAGGAAAAGGCCTTCAACGGTCGGCGGGTTGCTGTTCGGGATTCGATATTCCCGCGGCGGCCTGGCCCAGCGCGATCGCGCTGTCGTTGGGATAGCTCGAGAAAAACATCCGGGCTTCTTCAAAGGCCGGATGTTTTTTTATGCCCTCGACCAGCAGCCGGTTCTGAAACACACCACCGCCGAAGACAACGGGCAGGCCGGAGCCGAGGGTTTCCAGGCATTGGAAAATGATTTCGACGATCGTGTTGTGGAACCGAGCCGAGAGGACAGCGGTCGAAGGCCGGAGGTCCGCAGACTGCTGAGCAAGCAGTTCGCCGAACATCGGCCGCCAGTCGATTTCGGACCCGTTGATATCGAAGGGCAGCGTCCCCTGCTCGTCGGGATCGGCCATGGCCTCGAGGCGCATCGGGCCCTCGCCGTCGAAGGTCGGTGCTTCGCACGCGCCGAGCAGCACGGCGGCGGCATCGAACAGCCGGCCCATGCTCGACGTCAGCGGGCAGTTGATGCCTGACGTGATCATGTTCAGTACGGGGTTTGCTTTAGTTGCCGGGATGGCGGCCCCGTCATCCTGGTCGAGTTGGCTCAACACGGAAATCAACGTGCGTCTGGGCTCTTTGACTGCTTGGTCGCCGCCGGGAAGCGCGAAGGGCCGCAGGTGGAATTTTCGAACGAACGACTGCGAATCGAACTCCAGCACTTCGCCGCCCCAGATGGTGCCGTCGTTTCCGAGGCCGGTGCCGTCGAAGGCGATCCCGATGGCGCGCCCTTCAATGCCGTGCTCGACCGCCGCCGCCATGCAGTGCGCGTGATGGTGCTGCACGGGCTCCCTGTTCATGGAAAACTGCCTGGCGATGTGCGCAGAGAAATAATCGGGATGCAAATCGCAGACAATCCGTTCCGGCTCTAAGCCGTAGCAGTCCAGATAGCGCTGGACGCTCGTCTTCAGAATATCCTGTGTTTCGGGATTTTCGAGATCGCCGATATACGGCGACAGCGTGATCCATCCGTCGTGCGCCACCGCGAAGGTGTTTTTCATATCCGCGCCGATTCCCAGCACGCAGCGGCCGGGCAGGCGGGACGCCTGCGGTACATTTCCGCTGGCGGCCTCTTCCGTACCGCAGGCGTCCCGCCTGCTCTTCGATTCGGTACCGCAGGCGGGACGCCTGCTCTTCGATTCGGTCCCGCCGGCGGGACGCCTGCTCTTCGATTCGGTACCGCAGGCGTCCCGCCTGCTCTTCGATTCGGTACCGCA
>JBFHEM010000006.1:0-100995 GCA_041584215.1 Tichowtungia sp.
AAACATTTTGAAACATATTACTTAAAACAAATCGCACCATTTCTAAATCGAAATGGCGATCGTGAGTCATTCAGTTTTCAAAGATCAAAAATGGTTTCAACGGGTTCGGCGCGGCGTTTGAAGCGTTGCTTTCCTCGTTGAAGCGGCGGACAAGGTATGTCATTGGGACCTCCCGGTCAACCGCTATTTTCAAATTATTTTTTAGAACAATTTTTCCGCTCGATTCATCGTGTGCTTTGCAGCTCATTTCTGTTTCGAACAGGCGGGTCATCCTACGCACTTGAGTTTGTATTGCAACCCGTTTTTTAAATTATTTTTTTTCAGAACAATTTGCTCATCGCCGCCTGCGCTGCCGAAGCAACGGTTTCTGCGTTGAAGCGGGGTGGAAGGTAAGTCATCGGCCCGGTCGAGTCAACCGGGTTTTCCAACTTTTATTCTGCACCGCATCCCGGCACCACACCCGCTTGCTCAAAATGGAGTCCATGGCTTACAACCCCACCCCATCGGAGCCGGAACCAAAACTCAACTTAAAAAGTATTCATCCACAGATTACGCAGATTTTCACAGATGCTATGCTCCCGGAAACATATACATCCCGTAAATCTGCGCCTGCAACGCGCAGCGATAAATAATTTTTGTATGTAAAAATAGTGACGAAGGGGCGTTTCATTGAGCGATAGCGGGTGGATGAATATCCCTCCCAAACAGGATGGGATTTAAACAGAGAATGACTAAAGTTAATTGGTCTCCACTTAAAGGGGCACAATCAACCGGCAGGAGTACTCTTCCTATATAAAGGGAAGAATCCGCCGTCAGGGTGAAATGGTCTGAACGGATATAAGACAAAAAGAACCAACGCCGGTGAAAAATCAGCGGCTTAAAAATCAAACGGGTGCCAAAATGCGGGTGAAAGATTGAGCCGAATAGAGGGTTTATTTGGCTCACAATAATGCTTTTTAATGAGCCGAATAGAGGCTATAAACAGCTCATGAAATACAACTGGCAGCAGAATGACTGGCCGAATTTCAGCTACAATCCAGCTGAACTGGACAAGCTGATCCTTAAGTTCAGCGAAAAGATCGGGCGAATCGGCGGATTGCTGGATGCCCTGCCAGAAGATACGCAGACTGATACGCTTATTGACATCATGGTTTCGGAAGCCATCAAAACCTCTGAAATCGAAGGGGAATATTTGAGCCGACCAGATGTGTTGTCTTCTATCCGTAACAATCTGGGTCTAAATAAACGCCTTGAGCAGATCAAAGACCAACGGGCTTCCGGAATCGCAGAACTGATGATCTGCCTGCGGGATGAGTGGGAACAACCGCTCAACCAGGCGATGCTGTTTAACTGGCATATTCTGTTGATGCGAGGGTCCCTCAGAGTAAACGCCGGCGCATGGCGTACTCATCAGGAGGCGATGCAGGTTATCTCGGGGCCGATTGGAAGCGAAACCGTTCATTTCGAGGCGTGCCCTTCGTCACAGGTTCCGGGCGAGATGAAGCGTTTTATTAAATGGTTTAATGATAGCGCTCCGGGAGGACCACAGGAAATCCGGTGGGCACATGTACGCGCGGCTATCGCCCATATTTATTTTGAATCCATCCATCCTTTTGAGGATGGAAACGGACGGATTGGACGGGCCGTAGCGGAGAAGGCACTTTCACAGGGAATTGGCCGCCCCATTCTATTGAGCCTTTCACAATCCATCGAGCATGACCGCGCCGGATACTATGAAGCCCTGAAGCAGGGTCAGCGGTCGAATGAGATCACTCCCTGGATTATCTGGTTTACCGGCACGCTGATCAATGCCCAGACAGAGGTGGAAGAGAAAATAGAATTTACCCTCAAGAAAACCCGACTTTTCAGCCGAGTGCAGGATCAGCTAAACGAACGGCAGCTAAAAGTACTCCGGCGTATGCTGAAAGAAGGGCCCGCCGGTTTTAAGGGCGGCATGACCGCCAAAAAATACATCGCGATTACCGGCGCGGCCAAAGCAACCGCCACGCGTGATCTGCAGAAACTGGTTCGCACGGATGTTTTAATCCCAAGTGGAGGCGGACGCAGCGTAAGCTATCAGGTCAATCTTTAAGAGATATCCCCACGGCAACGGAAAAACAAACGGAGATCAGGCGGCCAGAACCGCCGCCTCTTTTTCCGCGTCGGTCATGCCGGCAACCTTTTCGACAAGTGCCTTGAATTTCTTGGCGAGCTCTTCCGGTTCCAGTGACTCCATCTCATTGCCGAGCTTCAATACTTCTCCCGGCATATCAAAGCGCTCTTCGATGCCGCCGGTCAGGGCTTTCGGAAGTGATGATTCTAATGCATGGCGAAACTCCTCGCGTTTGGGTCGGAAATAGTGTTTTAAGACGACTTCGACCGTGGAATGGCCGGTGACGCGGCGAACCAGCTCCATCGGCACACCGGCGGATAGCGCCATGGTGATCCATGTCGTCCGCAGGGAGTGAAAATCTTTAAGACAGGATTTCTGGCATCCATTCTCATTGACCTTCCGGGTGTTTTTGATCCCCGCGTCTTTCAGGGCTTTTTTAAACCGCCAGGAGAGCCCGTCAGAGTTCGTGCGGTACATTTCCTCGGCTTCGGGGAAGACATACTCGCTGATGCGGAGGAGGTTTTTCAGCTCCTCCCGAAGAATCGGGAAAAGCGGAATCTCGGCTATCTCACCGGTTTTGGATGTTTTGACCATGACAAATCCGGCATCAAAATCCACAGAGTCCCATTTGAGCCGACAACAGCCCCCGCGCCGCATGGCCGTGCACATGGCCGTCAATACCACCGGTCGCATGACCGAGTCGCAGTGGTTCAGAATATCTGTCAGTTCCTCCTGTGTGAAGGGCTGCCGATGAACGGTTTTTTTTACTTTTGCCAAACAGCCGGCAAACGGATTCCGGACGACGCCGGCATCAGGACCGATCCGCTCGAAAAAGCCTTTCAGAATGTACATCTTGTCGTTATAGGTGCGGGCGGCAATTTTTCGTTCCTCTAAAGAGAACAACCAGTTTTGCGCCATGATTCGGGTGACCTGGGAGATAACTGTAACCGCCGGATAATTTTCCTGCATGAAGGAGATGAAATCCCGCATGGCAACAAACTGCACTTCATCCCGTGCTGCGGATCGTCCGCGCCGATCCGGCGGCAAAAATTTTGCATGCGCAATATCTGCAATCGGAATTTGAACCAGCGACTCACCGGATTTGAACTCATAAAGATCCTGCAGGTGCTTTTCCGCGGCTTTATGACTCCTGGCCTCCCGTATCAGCTCGTCAAGCTTCACTTGAGCCTGCGCCCGTGACCGCTCAAAGATGGGGTCCCCGATTTCGCGCAGAGTAGCCGGGATGCGGCCCTTAATCTCCACATTCAGGCTGACGGTCTTCGTCCGACCGTTGACTTCGAACCGTCCATACCAGTATTTTGACCGCAGCGACCCGTCTTTTTTGCGTGTGACTTTCAGCCCCATTTTCTGCCTCCATGTTGTTTGCGTTCAACTGAAACGCCCTTAATCAAACGGGGCGAATCAACCGGCCAAACTCGAAGTTTCCCCCGAAGTCGGGCCGCACGAGGCGGAAAACAAAAACAGCACCTTTTGCAAAGTGCTGTGTGGCAGGTATTTAACTGGCACCCCGGACAGGATTCGAACCTGTGACCGTCGGATTAGAAATCCGATGCTCTATCCAGCTGAGCTACCGGGGTAACGGGAAAACAATATGTACCATGAAGGGTGAATGATGAAAGCCGATTTTTTCAATGATTGGAAAACATTGTTCCCAAAGCAGCGGAGCCCTGAAATTATTCACCCGCCTCATCCGGAGAGGTATTCACGCACCGCATTGACAATCTCTGACAGCACGGCCGGGACCTGCTCCCGGGTAATTCTTACGCGTCGCGAGATCGCAGCAAGAGCATTCCCGTCACCCAATCGGCATCATCCCCGCCCCGATCGGCCCGGAAAACGCACTGAGGATTGAGCGGTTGAACTCATTTCTCACCAAACCTCAACGCTCAAACCTGGAACTCGCTCAAATTCGCGCACATTGCGAGTGACCAGCGAGCAATCATTGGCCAGTGCCGATGCGGCCAGCCATAAGTCATGCGCCCCGATAATCCGGCCTATTGCCGCCAAGTCACTCCAGATTTCCGCGTGAATGCGGGCTGTCGCAAGATCGATATCTAAAATTTCCATTCCGTTGAGGATTCGTTCAACAAACGCCAACCGGCGGGCTCGACTCTTCTCGTCAGGAGCCCGATGCACTCCATGCAGCAGCTCGCTGGCAGAAACCACTGACAAAAAAACGGTGTCGTCGCTGTGTTCGGAAACGACTTGCCCAATATCCAGCGTACCCTTTCCACAAGCGATCAGAATACTCGTATCAATCAAGAGGCCCATGGATCTGAAACCTCCGCGTTATTCATCTCCGCACGAGCCGTCTCAAGATCTTTCCCGAACAAATCCGCCTCTTCCGGCGTCAACCGGGTCGTTTTTTTCAACAGAGCCGCCAACTCACTGAGATGGCGTCCCTTGGGAACCGGTTTCAACTCGGCAACCTCCCGACCGCTTTTCAATAAAACAAACCGCTCACCCTTATAGGCCACCCGGTTAATGTACTCTGAAAAATTCCGGGCCATATCGGTCACACTCAAAGCAATCACATTCATTGCGCACCTCCAAATCGGATAATATGATTATCTGATTTTACGTCAAGATTCTATTCGGTCCGGTAATCTCAGTTCAGGCCAGTTGAGTTTCATCCACTGATCCGCACGAATTATCACTCATCAGGCGCCCAGTTTCCCTGCAGAGCGCGAACGGTCAACGCCCTTCGCACCGCTACGATCAACCGCAACTGGACTCGACCAACGGGAGAGAGGCTTTTGTATTCAGAAGCAACGAAACGAAGTGGAGTGGCAATCCGGTGCTGCGCCGTGGCTCACCCGGAGAGGATTTTCGCGGCATCCATTTCATTTGAAATTGATTCGCAACGGGTTTCAGCGACGGAAATCGCTACCAAATCACATTGTCGTAAAATGTGCGGATCACTGCATCGCGCGTAACCAACGGCAACCCGCGTGTTTTAGCCAGTGAGACCACCAGCCGGTCCATGAGATCCGCATGATCCCAGTCCAGACTGAGGCTCTCAACCCATAAATCCGCATCAATGGGAACAATTTCCAAGCGGGGGATCTGTTTCAACAGCCGCACATAATCGGACAGCGTATAACTGCCGACATCAAGCTGGCCCCGCCGCATTTTCACTCCGATTTCCCAGATTGCGGACGACGGCAGAAGCGCACCCATATCCGGAATCAGTGAACAGGCCTGCTTCGCCTTCTCCGACAGCTCATCGGAACCGATCGTCCACCAGATCACAGCGCAAGTGTCGAGAACGATCATGGCAGCAACTCCTGTCCCCAGGCCTCTGTTTCCGACTCGGTCAAATCCCCGTAGATTTTCGCCACTTTGCGCATGCCGGCAAAAATTTCATCCACACTCTTTTTTCCGGCCAGCGGCACCACCTTGAGCGTCGGTTTTTTGTGCGAAGTGACAACCAGCTCCTCCCCGGTCTCTTCCACCTCCCGGAAATACTCCAGCATGTGCGCCTTTAATTCACTTTTTGAAACTGTCTTCACATCAACACCTCCAGTATATGACCATGGTCATGACTATGGTTTTATATCGGATTGAACATTGTTCTGGCAATTGAATTTTCAATCATTGAAAAAACTTGTTCCGATGTTCGGAAAATCACTGGAGGCATTGCACGGGCCGACTTTCCAAGGTTTGGAACTTTTCGGCGACGGCGACGCCAACGCCGGTAATCACCTCAAGCGACCGCAAAGTCGTCTCATAATCTGAACAGGACAAACTCCTTGTCATTAGCTTCATGGCTCCATTCGTGCAGATTCGTGCAATTCGTGATCCAAAAAACATTCTCCTCCGACTTCGTTATCACGGATCGCAGCTACAAAACATTGACCTTCTTTTCGTTCCTATTTGTGTTTTTCGTGGCGATTCTCGTCCTCTTCCAATGCTTGGAAACGTTCATCGTGTCGATCCAGTTATCCCGTCAAAAATTCTTTTCCTTAGTGTGGCTCGCTCGGAGAGACTCGCCACCCTCATTCGCGTAGATTTGCGTGAATTCGCGGTTAAAACCCTATGCCCTCATTTTTTTGACGAGGTAGTCGCGGACGGCGGCTTCGTCGTTGGCGATGGTTTTGCAGCGGGTTTCGGCAAACATCATTGCTCGTTTTTCGTTCGGTAAATAACTTACAACGCTGGTTTCAATGTAACCATTTGTTTTCACAGCCCCAATGGTAATTCTGCAACCGGTCGATGAACAGCCGTTTTTACAATTTCCAAGGTCTGGAAAAAGATTCCCGAATTTTCCCAATCATTGGAAACTTCACCCACCCTTTGGTTTCGCTCAGGACAGGTAGCCCTGTGGATGCCCCCGCGAGCCCCTTTGCGGTTAAATTTTTCCTCTGAATCGAAAACGAGCGGGACGCTCGTGCTACTTTCTGAACCTTGGAAAACTGAGCCTTTATCTCATGCGTGCAGATTCGCGGGATTCGTGATCCCCAAATCGCGAACGACCCTGTCGAGCTCACCGGTTCCCATTCATTTTCTGATCACGAATTTCGCGAATCACACGAATTTTTTTTGCGGCTAAAATCATCCTGCCGCAGACAGACTGGAAGCCTGTCCCACTTGATTCAAATCCTGTCGACCCCGTGATCCCGTCAAAAAATCTCTTCCAATGGTTGAAAAATCCGGTCCATACGTTCCAACCCTTGGAAACCGATGGTTTTTTGCGTTCTATGTCGAAGACCCCGAGTGCTTGGGGGCGCTCTTTCACGGTTCAATCTCTTGTGAGCTGCCAGCCGGATCGAAACGAGCGGAACGCTCGTTCTACATCAGGAGCGCGTTTTTTCGACGAGGCAGGCGCGGATGGCGGTTTCGTCGTTGGCGATGGTTTCGCAGCGGGTTTCGGCGTCAGCCAGCTTGTCGAGCTCCGGGTGGTGCGCGGCTTCGCCGAGCGCCTGTTCGATGGCGTCGGTGAATTTGGCCGGATGAGCGGTGGCCAGACAGATGGCCGGGACGGGCAGCTCGCTCGGAGAGCTCGCCCCACCTGTAAACTTTTCAGCGACAGCCACGCCGACGGCGGTGTGCGGGTCGAGGGTGTAGCCGAATTCGTCGTAATATTTGCGGATCGTCGCCAATGTTTCGGCGGTGTTGCCCTCGCCGGCGGCGAACAGGTCGTCCGATCCGTCCACGGTGAGTGATCCGTGTTCTGCGAAGTGCTTCATCATGGCAGTCAGCTTTTCGGAGTCGCAGCCGGTGCGGTAATAGAGATAGCGCTCGAAGTTGCTGGCGATCTGAATGTCCATCGACGGGCTGAGCGTGGGCACCACGTCGCCGAGGCTGTATTCGCCTGTGTTGAAGAAGCGCGACAGGATGTTGTTTTCGTTGGTGGCCAGAATCAGTTTTTTGGCGGGCAGGCCCATCTGCACAGCGAGGTAGCCGGCCATGATGTCGCCGAAGTTGCCGGTCGGAACCGAAAACTGAACTTCTTTGGCTCCGGTGCGCTCCTGCACGCGGAAGAAGGCGTAGAAATAGTACACGGTCTGGGCCAGCACGCGCGCCCAGTTGACGGAGTTGACGGAACCGAGCGAGTGTTCCTCTTTGAAGGCCACATCGGCGAAAATGGTTTTCATCAGGTGCTGGCAGTCGTCGAAGGTTCCCTCGACCGCGAGGTTGAAGACATTGTCGTCGAGCACGCTGGTCATCTGCTTTTCCTGAATCGGGCTGGTGCGCCCTTTGGGATGCATGATGAAAATATTGATGTTTTCTTTGCCGCGCACGCCGTAAATGGCGGCGGAACCGGTGTCACCGCTGGTCGCGCCGAGAATGTTGAGCACGCCGCCGCGCTTTTGGAGGATGTATTCGAACAGGTTGCCGAGGAACTGCAGGGCCACATCCTTGAAGGCCAGGGTCGGGCCGTGCCACAGCTCGAGAATATGCAGATTGCCGACCGGCACCACCGGGGCGACCTCCGGCGAACGGAAGGTCGAATAGCTTTTGTCGATCAGCGCCTTCAGGTCTTCAGCCGGCATATCGGTGGTGAACAGGCTCATCACCTCAAAGGCGAGTTCCTGATAGGAAAGCTTCGACCACGCTTCCAGCTTGTTTCCAATGTTTGGAAGTTTTTCCGGCAGCAGCAATCCACCGTCGGGCGCCAGGCCGGTCATGACGGCATCGAGAAAGCCCACGGGCTCCATTTTTCCTCTGGTACTGATGTATTTCATTTGAAAATCTTAATCCTGCTCTTAATTATCATCTAAAAATGAGACGCGGAGAATAAACCAGAGAACCCGGTGAATAAACGAAAAACTGACTTCGCCGTGCAGGAACGTTTTTCTGACCGGATGATAGGATTTACAGGATCACTCTGCCTGTTGATCCGCCAGGATTGGCCCGTTGCAGAAAACCCCGCCCCGCGCTTCGCGCACTCCTCCAGCGGAGGGGATTGCAATTCAACCGGCATTTAGAGCGTTTTAAGTAGAACTGTGGCCAGACTCAAGCTCTTCGGAATACCGAAGAAACTCGACCTACAAACAAACTTGCAGGGAGACCTTGCCGAAGGGAGGTTGCGCAAGCGGCTACACTTTTTCAGAAAACGCTCTAATTCCCACCCGGTGGAGGGGTGACCGGAGGCCGGAGAGAGTTCACGGAAATTACCTCTTGTAAATCCTGTCAAAAACAGCCCCGGATCAGCTTTCCAAATCTGTCACGGCGCCGAGCGAGGCGGAGGCGACCTGCCGGGCATATTTGGCCAGCACGCCGCGGGTATAACGGGGCGGCGGCGGACTCCACGCGTCCAGCCGCCGCTTCAGCTCCGCTTTCGACACGCCAAGCGTCATGGTGCGTTTTTCGGCATCGATGGTGATGGTGTCGCCGTTATGCACCAGGGCCAGCGGGCCGCCGGTGAAGGCCTCGGGGGTGATGTGCCCGATCACGAATCCGTGGCTGCCGCCGCTGAAGCGGCCGTCGGTGATCAGCGCGACCTCTTTTTCGAGTCCGCGCCCGCAGATGGCGGAGGTGGGCGCGAGCATTTCGCGCATGCCGGGGCCGCCGCGCGGCCCTTCATAGCGGATGACCACCACGTGCCCGGCCTGCACGGTGCCGTCGAGAATCCGTTTCAAGGCTTCCTCCTCGGATTCAAACACGATTGCAGACCCTTCAAAGCGCAGCCCCTCTTTGCCGGAGATCTTGGCGACCGCTCCGTCGGGGGCCAGGTTGCCGCGCAGAATGACCAGATGCCCCTCCGGTTTGATCGGACGGCTGAGCGGGCGGATGATGTCCTGAGAGCGCGGATAGCCTTTTACGGAGGCCAGATTCTGTTTGAGGGTTTTGCCGGTGACGGTCAGGCAGTCGCCATCGAGCAGCCCGGCCTTGAGCAGGCGCTTCATCAGCGGGGCCACGCCGCCGATGGCGGCCAGGTCGGCCATGACATACTTCCCGCTCGGCTTGAGGTCGGCCAGCACCGGCACTTTTTTTCCAATGGCTGTAAAATCGTCAATGGAGAGCTTCACGCCGGCGGCGTGCGCCATCGCGAGCAGATGAAGCACCGCATTGGTCGAGCCGCCGAGCGCGGTGACCACGGCAATCGCGTTGAGGAACGCCTTGCGGGTGAGGATGTCGGAGGGGCGGATGCCCTTTTCAATCAGGTTTATAACCGCCGCGCCGGCGGCGCGGCACTCGTCGGACTTTTCTTTGGAGGCGGCCACGCGCGAGGAGCTGTTGGGCAGGCTCATGCCGAGCGCCTCAATGGCGGAGGCCATGGTGTTGGCGGTGTACATGCCGCCGCAGGAGCCCTCGCCCGGGATTGCGGTTTTCTCGATCTGAGCCAGCTCTTTATCACCGATTTCACCGCGGGTATATTTCCCTACCGCCTCAAAGACGGAAACGATGTCGATATCCTGCCCCCTGTGGCAGCCGGGCAGAATGGTGCCGCCATAGACAAACACGGAGGGGCGGTTGAGCCGCGCCAGCGCGATCAGGCAGCCGGGCATGTTTTTATCGCACCCGCCGATGGCGACCAGTCCGTCGAACCCCTCGCAGCCGGCGACGGTTTCGATGGAGTCGGCGATGACCTCGCGCGAGACGAGAGAATATTTCATGCCCTCGGTGCCCATGGAGATGCCGTCGGAAATCGTAATGGTGTTGAAGATGACCGATTTGCCGCCGGCGCGGTCGGCCCCGGCCCCGGCCGCCTCGGCCAGCTTGTCGATGTGCATGTTGCAGGGCGTCACCATGCTCCAGGTGGAGGCGATGCCGACCTGCGGCTTTTTAAAGTCGCTGCGCTTGAAGCCGACGGCATGCAGCATGGCGCGGCTGGCGGCGCGCTCTACGCCGTCGACCACTTTCGAGGAATAGGGACGGTTTTCCAAACAGCATGCTTTCATCGCAGCCCTCCTTGTTGAGACTGCGTATAAACTAGCAGTCAGATCGCCATCGCGCAATCACAGAAAGGAGTTCACGGTAATGGGCGAGGAGGTTAAAGGGTCTGTATACCAGGAACATCCAGGTGCGCCTGATTCAACGCAGGCGGCTGGAAGGCA
This sequence comes from Tichowtungia sp., assembly GCA_041584215.1. GTDB lineage: Bacteria > Verrucomicrobiota > Kiritimatiellia > Kiritimatiellales > Tichowtungiaceae > Tichowtungia. The sequence goes on from JBFHEM010000006.1 coordinate 10,639, forward strand.
TCGCTCCTCAGCCGTTCCAGCCCTACAAAAAGAGGAAAAGAACCCTTAACCTCCCACCCACCAAGGCGGCCGGCGGCCGCGTCGAAGAGCTGCTATTTTTTGGTTTTCTTCTTTGTTGAGTTTTTTGAATTGCCGGTGTTCTGGTTTTTCGTGCTGTCCTGGGTCTGGCCGCCGCCGCTCTGCTGGCTGAAGCGCTGCATAAACTGCCGCTGCTGCTGCGGATTCATTTGCTGGAGCATTTTGGAGACGCGATCGGCCATAAACTGAGCGCCCGCAGCCGCCCCCGGAGCCTGCGCGGCACCGGTCTGGCGAGTGGCCGCCTGCGCTTTTTTCTGGGCGTTGTTTCCGGCCGCCGCGGTGGCGGTCCCCTGGGGCATAATGCCCTGGCCGTATCCCCGCTGGGCATCGTCCTTCACCTTCTTCGCGGCAACATAATCGACCTCATAGGTTTCCACTTCGCCGGTGATGAAGTGCTCGACACTCACCCCGGACGGGGAAATATCCTTGATCGGCCACTCGCGCAGAAACGTGACCAGCGGCTGACGCGGATCGCGGGGGTCGGTCACACTGTTGAGTGTGGTTTCGACCTCACCGAGCCACACGCGAAGGTTGGCCTGCGGTTTGGATTTCAGCGAAAAAACGGCGCTCTTCTCTTTGCCGATAAAAACCCCTTTGACAACCAGATCGGGAAACGAATTCTGCCCGGTCGCTTCGCGGCTCGGCACAAACAGGTGCTTTTCGAGAACGGAGCCGACGGCGGGGATCCGCTCGTTCAGGCGGTCGGCATCCGGAGCCGCCATCGGCTGCGGCACCGCGGCCGGAGCCGGCTCAAGCGCACTGCGCGGAGGCAGAGCGGCAACCATCACGGCCAATGCGCCGGCACCGGCGGCCGCTCCGAGCACATACAGCGGATTTTGAAAGAAAGAGGGAAGGTTCATGATGCATCCTCCTGAGGAGTGCAGTTAATGTGAATGTTGAGCTGCAGCCGGATGTTCGGCTCAGTGGTTTCGGTTTTCCTTGCCGCAGCGGCAGCCTGCAGCAGGAATCCGGGGCCCCGCCGGTTGGCCCGCGGATCGGCCACGGCAACCGACACGCTGTCGATGACAATAAACGGGCGATAGAGCTCCATTTGGTGCATGAAGTTCAGAATATCGGGATATCGCCCGGCACCTTTGACACTGAAACGAATGCGGTTGACATCGTCGCGCAGCGCAGCACGCGACTCTGAAACGTCGAGTTTGAGATCCGGGCCGAACTGATTCAGAAGCTTGGTCATCATCGCCTCCATCATCACGTTGTTGCCCGTCCGTTCGAAGAGGAACCCGTCGGTGGCGGACATCAGTCCGCGCAGATGCTCATGCTCCGCCTCGATGTCCGCCTGCGAGTCCAGCACGGACTGATAGTCCAGCAGCAGGGAGCGCACCTGTTCGAGTTCGTCCATCTGTTCCGCGCGGATAGCCGCGGATTTTTTCGCCAGCGGGTAGATCACCACCCCGAAAATCAGGATGGCGGCCCCGATCAGCAGAGTGGAGCGTTCCCGGCGCGACCGGCTCATAAACCACTTATTCATTTTCGGCCCCTTTCAACGCAACGGTCATCGAGAAGGAGTGGTACTCCCCCCGTTTTTCATCAATATCGGACGCCTCAATGGACGAGACAAAAGGCACGTCCATCAGCAGAAGAGCGGGGAGTTTATCCGGCTCCTTGGAGCGGCCCTTGATCCTCATCCTTCCGCCGCGCTCATAACTGAGAGCGGTCAGGTAGGTATCTTCCGGAAATGTGTCCGAGAGGGTTTTAAAAATCTCCATTACACTGACGCGGGTATTGACCAGGTCGTGAAGCTGAGTCAGCTCACTGCGCATCATGCGGTTTTGATCTTTGAGTTTCTGTGCGGGGGCGGCCTCGCGGCGCAGCGCGGCGAGGTCCTTCTCGACGCCGGCCCGCGCACGGGCCGGCGCACGGGTCCAAAGAGTCCAGCCGGCAATCAGCTCAATGAGCAGCAGCGCGGCCAGCCCCAGCATCCACTTGGTGCGGTTGCTCACCGGAATGCTGCGGCGGGTTGATTCAATCAGGTTCAGCGAGGGCGGCGACACCGCGGCAACCGCCTGCAGTCCTTCGACCAACGGTTCGTTGTCGACCTCACCGAGCACCGCGGAAATGGATTCCGGCACCGCGAAGGATTCGGCCTCAATCCCCAGCGTCACACTCAACGCCTCTATTTGTTCCTTATCGAGCGGCAGCGGCCCGGCCGTAATGAGCCGGCCGACGCCAGCCAGGCCCAGGACGGACCGGTTGGAAGCAATCATGCGCTCGACGGTCGAGCTGAGCGGCGGGCCGCCGGCGCGCGGAAGGCACATGCTGTCGCAGAGCAACCCATTGCAGATCAGCGACAGCTCTATATGCCCGGCATCCGAAACAACCAGCATCGCCGGAGCCGTGCCGATGCCGGCGGCAACCAGCGAGCTGAATACCAGCACGGCATCGACCGGGAGCCCGGCCGCCTGCATGGCATCGCAAACCCGGCTCACATCCTCTTTGCGGGCCGCCAGCAGATGGACATCGAGTTCTTTCTCATCTTCAGTCAGCGCAAAGGCAAAACCGAGAGAGCGCCCGGCCTCCGGGAACGGCAGATGGCGGGTCGCTTCAAACGGCACCATCTGAGCCAGGTCGTTCTGGACGACGGCCGGGTAGCGAATCGTGCGCATGACCGCCTCGGACCGCGGCAGGCAGATCACCACGCGCGACGGCAGTTTTTCCTGCTCGGCCAACCGGGCGGCCACGGTTTCGAACACCGTTTCGTCGCGAGGGAAACGCTCCATCAGGCGGATCGACGGCCCGAGAATCGACTGTTCGATCATCACCGCATCCACAACCTGATCCCACAGCAGCAGGGTCAGGGTTGAATGCTGCATTTTTCCGGCCAGTCCGGACAGTTTGCTTAAATCCATTTTCCCTTTAAAATCCATTTTGTTTCCGCTCTTTCATTTTTCCAACCATTGGAAAACCTTCCCCTCGATGACCAATTGACGATTGATGATTTCCGATTGCCGACTAAACAGCAGATGTTCCACTGCATTTAAATCGGCAATCATCAATCGAAAACCGGCAATACACCCTCCTCCTCCGGCACACCATATGCCAGTACCGCATCGAGCAGGCTTCCTGCGGCATTTTCCTGAAAATCGGTAACGACATAGTCGGCGGGGCTCTTCCCGTCCTCCGGCAGCTCAAATACAATCAGCATCATGTGGCGCGACACCACCTCGGGAATGCTCACCGGCGCCTCCGGATCGTCAAACGGATCCGCCAACAGATCCGTTTCGTCCGCCGGGGCTTCCGGGACAAAACCCTGCGCCACCAGATACAATATGGAAGGCAGATCCTTCACCCGCTCGAACACTTCACCGTCATCCTCTTCCTCTTCGTCCGGATTCTCCGTCGGCAGGACTCCCCTCATCACATACTGCACCGTCGCTTCCGCTTCCGGACTGTTGTCGCCGATCAGGTATCTGCACAGCCCGCCGCCATACAGAAGGCCGTCCTCTTCGCGGACGGGAATGCCATACCCGTGAAACAGTTCTTCGGTCATGCCGTACACCAGCAGCAGTTCCTCCACCGTGCGGAACCCGTCATTGCGGCAGTGACGCGGCGGCTCCAGCGCCTGATAGTCCTCTTCTTCAAAGCCGTTTTCGCGGGCGTTGCTGTCGGAATCGGTCCAGTCGAGGATGCGGTCGGCCAGCACGGCGCGCTCGTCCTCGTCTTCGAGCCCGCAGGCGATTTCGAGCAGGCGGCCCCACTGGGCGAGGCTCAGCTCATTGAGATCCAGGGCAAAGGGTTTCTGAACGAACTGATATGAAAGCATTCCCCGCCCGAACGAATACCCCTCGCGGTAAACGGAAAGGGTCTCGATTTCATCCTCATACGACTCCGGATTGGCGACGAAATAGAGGCTGCCGAACGGATCGGCATACGGCGCCCCGCTGGCGCGGCCCATTTCACGCATGGCCAGCGTATAGGCGCTGCGGGCGGACTGCGTGTTGATGGCCTCATCATAAAAAGCGGAAGCGGCCTTCAGATCGCTGCGCAGCATGCGGCCGAAGCCGAGAATGAGGAAGCTGAGCAGCACGGTCAGCCCGAGCACCAGAATCAGGGCGGACCCACGGCGAGAAGAGTGGATCGATGGAGTGGCGGATAAAGGAATAGATGGATAACAAGACGGCCGGTCACCCGGCGGCCCCATTCTCCAGCTATTTCTTTCCGTCTTCCAAAAATCCATCATTACACTCATCCAATATTCCAATCCCTACTCGTCCTCCTCCAGCACGGCGACATCCAGCGTCAGCTGCTCGGCCAGCATATGAGGCATTTTCAGGTCAAAAAGCACATAGTCGGGAAGCTCCACCGCATAGTCGCCTTCCAGCTCGTCGGGCTCGATCTCTTCGTCTTCGCCGGTGGAATCCTCCTCGGCCAGCAGCCAGTAACTGAAGCCCATGCTTTGAGCGGACCGGATCAGGCAGACCTCCCGGACCGGCAGGCACTCCTCCGGAAGCAGGCCGAGTCCGCCGTAATCCTCACCGACCGGGTTATCGATCTCCTCCAGAAACGAAACATCCTTCAGCCAGAGCGACTGCACGCCGCTCTGCTCATCGGTTCGGACTTCGAGCAGAACCCAGTGGGTGTAGCCGTCACGCTCCGCCTCCAGGAACGGCCGCGCCAGGCAGAATCCGAGGGCTTCCGGCTCGCCCCGGAAACGGATCGTGCCGGCATCGGACGAATAAGCGAAGTCGTCGGTCAGCATTTTGGTTTCCGCGGAGGTCAGCTCGACGGACACAGCCTCACGCAGCGCCGCGCCGAGCAGCAGATCGAGCGAGCGCAGCCGGCTCAGATGGCGCACCGACTCGCTGCCGGCATCGACTGAATCGGCCGTGTTGGCCAGCACCCCGGCGACGGACGCGGTGAGGATTCCCATCAGCGCGAGGGCGACCAGCAGTTCGAGCAGGGTGAAGCCCGAAGAAGAATGGAGCATGGAAGTATGGGAGTATGGGAGTATGGGAGTGCGGGCGCGATGGCGTCCAGGCACATGGAAACCTGAACGTCGTGCCTTGGCAGACATTCCCCTTCCCGATAATCCTTTCATCGAATACTCCATCATTCCAATCTCTCACTCTTCCGGAAAGTCGTAAAGAGCCTGCAGCCGCACCCGGTTCGCCGGCTCGCCGCCGGCTGTTTCGCTCCAGGCCACTTCCACCTGAAGCAGGGCGAGGATTTCAAAATCACCGGCAGAGGAGTCGGCAAACTCCTCGCCGGGAATCTCAGCGGGCAGCTCATCGGTCATGCGGCGGGTCCACGAGAACCGGTCATCTTCGCCGGATTCTTCCAGGGTCTGGAAACTGCTCATGCGCTGCAGCGCATCCATCTCGCGGCGTGCGATGCGCACGGCGCGGGCCTGGTCCTGCAGATAGGAAACATCGCGCATGTGATTGCCCAGAACGGCCAGCAGGCCGCCGGCCGCAATGGCGAACACCGCCAGCGCCACCAGCACCTCCAGGATGGAGAAGCCCGCAGAGCGGGGTGATGGCGTATGGGAGTGGTGGAGTATGGGAGTATTGATCAAAACACAACTGTGCCTTGCACTCTCATTGAATACTCCATTACTCCGATACTCCATCACTCCACTGCTCCTAACTTCAGCTCCACCACTTCCGGCTCGCCGGTGAGGATATCGCAGGCGATATCGAGCCGGACGTCGTCACGGATCAGGCTGACTCCGCCGCCGCTGGCACCGCCGAAATGCGTGAAGGTGACCGCCACCCGTTCGCCGGGCGCAGGCGCCGGCCGTTCGGAGATGCGCGCAAAAGGGTCCTGCTCATTCGACAGGACCGTCTGCACCGCCTCCGGCGGAAAGGTGTCCAGCTGAATATCCTCTCCGAACGAAACCGCCCGGCTGTAGACATTGGAGCCGATCAGCTCCTCTTCAAACAGGGACTGTCCGGTTGTGGCCAGCCTTCTGGACCAGGCGGTTTCAATCGCGCGCACGGTTCGGGTTTCCGGATCGACACAGAGATCGATTTTGATTTTCTTGAGCATGGCGGTCTGGCGGGTCTGCTGAAGCAGGCTGAGCAGCTCGCGCGCATCCGACCGCAGCTTCTGGCGCGGCGAGGCGAACGACGGAATCGACGAGACGCTGACGCCGGTTACAATCAGAAGAATCACGAGCACGACCAGCAGTTCGATGAGGGTGAACGCCGCCTTCGGCGCGTTGAAACTCGAAACTCGAAACTCGAAATTCGAAACAAACCCCAGTTTCAAAAACCGGAATGTTCTAAATTTATGATTTCTAAATTTATGCATTGTTTCGGATTTCGAGATTCGGAATTCGAATTTCCGGCGCTGCGCGCCGGCTATTCGTCGCTGTTAGACAAATCGGCATTGAAGCTTTCGCCGCCCTCCGCGCCGTCGGCACCGAACGAGGTAATGACAAACGCCTCGCCGTTGGGACCGGGAGACTGGTACGCATAACCGTTCCCCCAGGCATCGCGGATATCGCGCTCTTTTTTGAGGTAGCTGCCCGGGCCCCAGTCCGCTTCCAGGCCTTCCGGCGCGGCCATCAGGGCATTCAGCCCCTCCTCCTCGGTCGGATAGCGGCCGCAGTCGATCTTGAAACGCTCCAGCGCCGTTTCCAGCGAACCGAAGGAAACGCGCGTCGCCTTGACTTTCGCCTTGTCCGGCTCGGAGCCGAAGTTCTGTGCGGCGATGGTTCCGATGACAATCAGGATCACCAGCACGACCAGCAGTTCGACCAGCGTAAAACCGGAAGTGCTGTTTCTTTTACGTCTGTTTTCTTTTTTCATATTTACTATCTCCTCTGCTCCTAATCTGCGGTGACAGGCTGGAAGCCTGTCCTACTTTAACATTCGTTATTCCTTGTTCGATATTCGACATTCCGGCGTCAGCCGGCACTCGTGCTCATGGCCATGATGCCCTGCATCATGCCGACGACGATGAAACCGACAATCAGCCCCATCACAATAATAAAAACCGGCTCAATGACACTGACGAGGCGGTCGGTGGTTGAAGAGACTTTTTCTTCGTAGCGGTCGGCCACCTTGGAAAGCATCACGTGCAGCTCGCCGGACTCCTCGCCCATGGTAATCATGCGGGCGGCCAGCGGCGGAAACTCCGTTCGTTTGGAGAGCAGCGGCCCCATGGGACGGCCGGCCTGCACTTCGTCGACCACTTCGCGCATCAGGGAGCGCAGGGCCGCATTGCCGAGCGTGGACCCGGCGATTGAAATCGCCTGCAGAATGGGCACCTGACCGTCGAGCAGCGCGCCGAGCATGCGGCAGAAGCGGCTGGTTTCCGCCTGGCCGACCAGCGTGCCGAGCAGCGGCGTGTTGAGCAGACGCCGCCCGAAAGCGGCCTTGCCCTCTTCCGAACGCGTCGCGCTTTTGTACAGAGCAAACACAGCCGCGATGACCAGCGGGTAAATCCACCAGTACTCGCGCGTGAAATTGCTCATGTCGATAATCAGCCGGGTGGCGGCCGGCATCAGCTGACCGGTGCCGCCGAACAGCTCGGTCATGCGCGGCACCACAAACAGCATCATCACAAAGATCACGGCGATGCCCATGACGATCAGCAGGGCGGGATAAATCATGGCGCCGACAATTTTCGAGCGCATCTGCGCGCGGTGCTCCAGCAGGCCGGCGACGCGCTGCATGATGAGCTCGAGCGAACCGGATGCCTCGCCGCCGCGCACCATATTGACAAAAAAGCGCTCGAAGACCTTCGGGTGCTGCGCCAGCGCATCGGCAAACGAGGATCCGCCGTTGACCCGTTTCCAGACATCGGAAAGCACCTCTTTAAAGCGGGTGTGCGCGCAGAGGTCGGCCTGGGTTTTGAGTACGTTTTCGAGCGGGATTTTGGCATCGAGCAGAGCGGAGGATTCGCCGGCGAATTCGACCAGATGCTGTCCGCTGATGCGCGAGGCGAACAGGGCTTTGGCATCGGTGGCGGCGAGCGCCCCGGCCCCCTCCTCCATCCGCAGAACGGTCAGTCCGTTTTTCTGCAGCTGCTGAACGGCCAGCATCTGCGAGGCGGCCTCGATGGTTCCCTCGCGGGGCTGTCCGTCGGAACCGAGAGCTCTGTAGGAAAATTTAGACATTGGAAGAAAGGAAGGTTGGAAGGATGGAAGACGCTTCGGATTCCCGCTCTGCTACATATTGCACATTGATTTTTTTCATACTAAAGCTGCCGTCCAGTCGCTGGACTGCTGTTTGTGCTGCAGGCTTTCAACAAGCTTCTTCAACCCGTTTTTGATTTTATACGCAAGTGAGTCCAGCAATTCGAACGGCTCCTCTGAAATTTGTTTGATATCCACTCTTCCACCCTTCCACCCTTCCACCCTTCCACGCTTCCACCCTTCCACTCTCCTACGCCCACTGGGTTACGCGGCGGACTTCTTCGACGGTGCTGTCGCCGCTGAGGACGGCATGCCAGCCGCTTTCGCGCAGCAGGCGGGTTCCCTTTTTGCGGGCCAGCTCGCGGATCGGGCCGGCCTCGGCGGTTTGATGAATCAGCGCGCGCATCTCTTCGTCGACTTCAAGCAGTTCATAGAGGCCGATGCGGCCCCGGAAGCCGGTTCCGTCGCAGTATTCACAGCCGCGGCCGCGGTGCAGCGTGTACTCCGCTTCGACCGCCTCCGGGAAGTCGCTGAGCTGTCCGCCGGGCACGGTATACGCTTCCGAGCACTTCGAGCAGATGCGGCGGCAGAGCCGCTGGGCGAGCGCGCCGGTCAGCGCGGAGGCGATCAGGTAGTTTTCGACGCCCATCTCGGCCAGGCGCGCCACGCTGCCGGCGGCGTCGTTGGTGTGCAGCGTGCTGAGCACCATGTGGCCGGTCAGGGAGGCCTGAATAGCCACATCGGCGGTTTCGCTGTCGCGGATTTCACCGACCATGACGATGTCGGGGTCCTGGCGGACAATGGAGCGCAGGCCGTTGGCGAAGGTCATTCCGATTTTGGAATTCATCTGAATCTGGTTGATGGACGGCAGGCGGATTTCGACCGGATCCTCAATGGTGATGATTTTGACTTTTTCGCTGTTGAGGTGGGTGAGCGCGGTATGCAGGGTGGTGGTTTTTCCGCTGCCGGTCGGGCCGGTGACCAGAATAAAGCCCTGGGGCGCTTCGATCATTTTCTGGAAGGCCGCCTGCTCGTGTTCGGGCATTCCGAGGCTGGGGAACTTGAGTTCGACGTTCTGCTGGTTGAGCAGGCGGATGACGACGCACTCGCCGTAAATGGTCGGAGTGGTGGCCACGCGCATGTCCAGGTCGTGGCCCTGAATATTCATTTTGATGCGACCGTCCTGCGGGATGCGGCGCTCGGCAATATCGAGCCGGGCCAGCAGCTTCAGGCGCGAGATCACAGCGGCATGGTGTTTGCTGTCAATTTGCTGAGCCTCGTAGAGCACGCCGTCCACGCGGTAGCGCACGCGCAGTTTGTACTCGCCGGCCTCCACATGGATGTCGGATGCGCGCCGTTCGACGGCCTGGGTGATGATCAGGTTCACCATGCGGACCACCGGCACTTCGAGAGCGAGGTCGCGCAGGTGCTCCTCCTCGTCGCCCCAATCGGAGGTCTCGAAGGCCTCCGCCTCTTTCATCATCGCGTTGAGGTTGTTTTCGGCAAACGAGCGCGCAGCGTCGAGCGCGGCATCCATGGCCGTCAGACTCAGCAGCTGCACCGGCAGCTGCGAACCGAACTGAAGCCGCAGGGCTTCGATCGCCGACCAGTCCGACGGCTCATCGGTCACAACGGCGGCGGGCGGTTCGTTCGGTTCCCCGGCCAGCAGCAGCATGCGGTGCTCCATCAGAAAGGGGTACGGCAGGCTTTCGAGCAGCAGCAGCTGTTTGACCGGGTTGTCGAGAGTGCACAGGGGCAGCTCGAACTGCTCGGCCAGCGCCTCCGCCAGCTGCTCCGGGGTGATCACGCCGTCTTCGAGCAGGATTTCACCGAGCCGCAGCGGTTTTTCCGCGGCTTTCTGGCGGTGAAGCGCCGACTGAATTTGATCGCGCTGCGCAACGCCGTGCGCAGCGAGGATATCTCCCAACTGCCGATAAGCCATCTCAGTTTCCTTCCGCGACGGCGGGCGCCGGTTTTCTGGATTCACTCAGGTCGTAGAGCTTGCGAACGTCTTTTTCGTACATGGCTCCGATGATTTTATTGCGGAAGTCGCGGGTCAGCAAATCGGTTTCATCGCGCGTATCGACCACATGCGGGGTGAGAATCATCAGGATTTCGGAGCCGACTTTCATGGTCTGGGTGCGCCCGAACAGCCAGCCGATGAGCGGGGTTTTGCACAGCACGGGGATGCCGCTTTTGATTTTCTGATCTTTGCGCTGAATCAGCCCGCCGAGGATCAGGGTCTGCCCGTCGTCGACCTGCAGGCTGGAGCTCAGCTCGCGGGTTGTGAAGATCGGCGGCAGCACGACATCATCCCCGGTGACCTCGATGGTATAGTCCGCCGGCACCTGACGCAGGCTTTGGGTGAGGTTCAGCGTCACCATCCGGTTGTCGTCGATCACCGGGGTCACCGTCAGCGTGATTTTTGCGTCCTGATACGTGTAGGAATAGCTGTCCTTTGTGCTGCTGGTGCCGGAGGTGCTTTTTTCCTGAATCGGCACTTCATCGCCGAAAGACACCGTGGCTTCCATTCCGTCGCGGGTGAGGACCGTGGGCGAGGAAAGAACCTGCAGGCGGTTGTCGGATTGCGCGGCCTGAATGAACGCCCATTTTTCATCGCTGGATTTCAGCAGATAGGACAGTCCGTTATCGGTCACGGAATCCGCCAGCCCGGAAATGCTGCTGCCGAGCCCGGACTGCACGCCGGCGGAAGAAATCCCCCTGGAGGTTGCCCACTCCACGCCGAGATCGGTTCCTTCATCCAGGGTCACCTCGACGAGAACGGTTTCAATCAGCACCTGGCGGCGCGCCTTGTCCAGCTCTTTGATGGTGCGTTCGATGTCGCGGTGCTGATCGGGGGTGGCGTTGATGATGAGGGTGTTGGTGTCCTTGTCGGCCAGAATAATGGCCTCCTCCTCCATATCCGGAGAGGATCCGGGCGCAGTCGATTTGGACGCGCCGTTTTTGGCTGACGCCGCGGTTTTCGAGGCGCTGCCGCCGCCATTGGCGGCGGGCGATGCGCTCTGCTTGGCAGGAGTGTTTTTGGCGGCGGACGTTTTTGCGACCGCGGAAGAGGGCTGCTGTTTATTTACGGTCTGGGTCTGCTTGTAGAGCGTGGAGTACAAATCGTCGAGGGTTTTCCCCATGGTCTCCGATTCGATGACCTGCAGGCGGTACACCTTGGTGATCCGTTCGTTTTCCTCATCCGCCCGGTCGAGCATGGCCACCCAGTGATCGAGCTCTTCGAGCATGCTTTCCGGCACATTATGCGCCACAACCGTATTGAGGCGGGGCACGGAAATAAAGCGGATATCGGACCCGTCGCCGCCGACCCGACCATAAAAGAGAGAGGAGAGCTCCTTGTAGACATCATCGGAAGAGGCCCATTCGAGAGCGTACGGCTTGAGCACCCCGGGCGGAAAGTCGATCAGATCCACCAGCTTCTCCATCTGGGTCAGATAAATCTGAGTGCCGAGCACCAGAATCATGCGGGAGCCCTTGATGGAAAAAACCCGCTGCGGCTTGCCGCCGACCGTGTTCAGGAAATCCGCGGCCAGGGATGCGTCGACACTCTTGAGCCGGATGACTCCGATCACCGGCTTGCCGTCGCTGTATTGCGGATCCGAATAGCCCTCGACCACCGGGCGGATATCCGACGGGGCAAACACCCAGATGCGACCGCGCTCCACGCGCTGCACCCCGGCGGTTTCAAGAATCGCATCAAACAGCTCGACTTTATCCTCCTGGGTCCATTGGGTGACATCGCCCGCGCGCACGCTCACCTCCTGGGAGACATTGACCGAGGGGGAAATCACAAACTCCAGGCCGAGATCGCGGCAGAGCACCTCGATGCAGTCTTTCAGGGTAATGTTTTCCCAGTTGACCTCGACATCCGAGCCGGCCGCCGGCGTGCGGGTCGTCGACAGCTCCTCGCCCTCCGGCGCATCCTGCTGCGTACTGATGGTTTGACCGATGTTTCGAGGGGCGTCACCGGCGACACCGCGCTCCTGCATCATCTGCATAAACCGCGCCCGTCGTTCCGCCCGTTCCTCCTCGGTTGGCGGAGGCGGCATCCCGTCATCGTCCTGCCCGAACAAATTCAGACCCAGCCCGAGCAGCAACAAGATAAAAACCGGATATCGACGCATAAGAACCCCTCTTTTCAGCTAGAAAACGACAACGCAACCCATCAAAAAAAAGCCATGACCGCCTGGTGGAAACAGTAATGGCAGCAGTCTAATTAGTTGCTGTGTGATCCGTCAAAATAAAACGGCACACAGCATAACAATCGCCGGACCGGCAGTTACTGCGCGGACAGGCTGCGCCGCGCTTTCAGCGCCTCAAACATCGCCTTGCGCTCCTCGTCATTGAGCTTGCCGTCGCCGTCCGCGTCATACTTTTTGAGCATTTCTTCGCGGCTGAGGCCTCCCCCGCGGCCCTCGGCGCCTTCCCGGCCACCGGCTCCCCGGCGCGATTTCATTTCGTTGACCAGGCTCTCCAGCTCCGCGGCGGAGAGTTTGCTGTCGCCATCCTTGTCGAATTTACTGACCAATTCAGCGGCCGAAAGGGGCTGCTGGCGTTTTCCCATCTGGCCGCCGGCCTCCTGGGCGTTCGCCATCGTCAGAGTCCCGGCCATTGCCAACATCAATCCTGTCATTTGCATCGCGTTCGATTTCATTGTTTTCTCCTGTGTTTGAGTGAATCAATGTACAAACAACGAACCCGGCTATAAAATATTGTGTGCAGAGTAAAAAAATGTGCTAAAAATCTGAGCATGATTATCGACTCGCTCAAAAACCACACGCTCTACCCGTACGGCGACCTTTGGAACAAGGCCTTTGACTTTCTGCGCACGGCGACTCCGGAACTCGAAGACGGACGGATCGTTCTCGACGGGAACGACCTGTTTGCAGGCATCGACTGCTACGAAACCAAGGCGCGGACGAAAGCAAAACTCGAAACGCACCGCAACTATGTCGACATCCAGGTCCTGCTCAGCGGAACCGAGTGCCTGGAAATCTTTCCGAAAGCCGGGCTCACGGTCAGCGAACCGTATGACGGCATAAAAGACGCGGAATTTTATCAGGTGCCTTCAGAAGCCCCCGTCCGGGTCACGCTGGTGCCCGGACAGTTTATCGTTTTCTTTCCCGAAGATGCCCACATGCCCTGCCTGAATGCGGGAGACACCTCGAAACCGGTTCAGAAAGTGGTTATCAAGCTGCGCGCCGACCGGATTCTTTCCTGAACAAAAACCGCGGGGAAACGCCTCAGTAGGCTCCGGTCGAGGCAGTTCCCTCGCCGGTGCAAATCGCGACGCTCGATGACCAGTTGACGCCGAGACGGTCCACGCCCATAGCGATAAACATTTCAGCGCGCGCCCTGTCGCGGATGCCGCCGGAAGGTTTCACCTTGATGCGGCCCGCAGCGGTTTCGAGCATGAGCTTTACATCCGCTTCCCGGGCGCCCTCGCCGTTGAAGCCGGTGGAGGTCTTCACAAAATCGGCTCCGGCCTCAATGCAGACCTCCACCAGTTTTTTAATGGCATCCGCGTCGAGCTGTGCAGTTTCGAAGATCACCTTCAGCGGAATTCCGGCCGGTTTGGTGACCGCGCAGACCGCTGCGATATCCGCCTGGACATCGTCCCACAGGCCGGACTTCGCCCAGCCGTAGTTGGCGACCATATCAATTTCGTCGACGCCCAGGTCGACATAGCGTCTGGCCTCGTCGGCCTTCGATGCGGAGAGCTGCAGGCCGTGCGGGAACCCGAGGACAACACAGACTTTGGTATCGGTTCCTTTGCACAGCGCCTGCGCCAGTTCGATGTCGCACGGGCGCACACAGGCGCTGTAGGCGTTGATTCCCACACAGGCCTTAATGGCTGCCGCGGCCTCATCGCGGGTGGTTTCCGGAACGAGAACGGCGGCATCGAAGTAACGGCAGATCGGCTGGCTCATGGTTTACTCCGGGTTGGTGCAGAAAACTTACTCTGCGGCTTTTTCTTCCTGCTTTTTCGGCAGGTGGATGCGCAGGTGCAGATCGCGGATCTGGTTGAACTCCACTTCGCCCGGCGCGTTCATGAGCAGGTCTTCGGCCTTCTGGTTCATCGGGAAGGCAATGACTTCGCGGATGTTGGGCTCGTCGGCGAGCAGCATGACCATGCGGTCGACGCCGGGAGCGATTCCGGCGTGCGGCGGCGGGCCGTACTGGAACGCGCGGTGCAGGGCCGGGAACTTGGATTCGACAACCGACTGGTCATAGCCGGCGATATCGAAGGCTTTGACCATCAGCTCGGGGCTGTGGTTGCGGACCGCGCCGGAAGAGAGCTCGGTGCCGTTGCAGACGATGTCGTACTGGTAAGCCAGAATGTCGAGCGGATCTTTGTTGAGCAGGTCGTCCATCCCGCCCTGCGGCATGGAGAAGGGGTTGTGGGAAAATTCGACTTTGCCGTCGTCGTCAAGTTCGTACATCGGGAAGTCGACGATCCAGCAGAAGCGGAAGACGTCTTTTTCGAGCAGGTCGAGCTGCACCGCGAGTTCCTCGCGGACAAAGCCGCCGATGTGGCAGGCCTCCTTGAACTTGTCGGCAATGAAGAACATGGTGTCGCCGTCTTCGACGCCGCCCAGCTCTTTGAGGGCGGCGATTTCCTCTTCGCTGAGGAATTTGGCGATCGGGCTTTTAACCTCGCCGTTGAGCCAGCTGATGTAGCCGAGCCCCTTGGCGCCGACCGACTGCGCAAACTCGATCATGCCGTCGAAGAATTTGCGGGATTTATCCGCGCAGCCTTTGACCGCAATGGTTTTGACGACGCCGCCGTTTTTGACGACGCCGGCGAAGGCGGAGAATCCGCAGCTGCGGAAAATCTCCGTCGCGTCCTGAATGACGAGCGGGTTGCGCAGGTCGGGTTTGTCGGTGCCGTATTTTTCGAGCGCTTCGAGGAAGGGAATGCGCACGAACGGCGTGCGGTCGACTTTTTTATCGCTGAACTCCTTAAAGATGGCGGACAGGACGCGCTCGTTGACTTCGAAGACATCGTCCTGGGTGGCGAAGGCCATCTCCATGTCGAGCTGATAGAACTCGCCGGGCGAGCGGTCGGCGCGGGCGTCTTCATCGCGGAAGCAGGGAGCGATCTGGAAGTAGCGGTCGAAGCCGGAGGTCATGAGCAGCTGCTTGAACTGCTGCGGGGCCTGCGGCAGCGCATAGAATTTGCCGGGGTGCACGCGGCTCGGCACGAGGTAGTCGCGCGCGCCTTCGGGCGAGGAGCTGGTCAGGATCGGGGTCTGCATTTCCATGAACCCCTCGGCGGTCATCAGCTCGCGGATGCGGGCGATCACCTGCGAGCGCAGGATCAGGTTTTTGTGCAGGCTTTCGCGGCGCAGGTCGAGGAAGCGGTATTTCAGGCGAAGGGCTTCGTTGCACTCCTCTTCCTTGTTGACCTGGAACGGAATCACCTTGGATTCGCCGAGCACGAGCATTTCTTCGGCGACGAGTTCAACTTCGCCGGTGGCGAGCTTCGGGTTGATGGCCGCATCATCGCGGGCAACCAGGGTTCCGGTAAAACAGAGCACGGTTTCGACACGCCAGTGCTCGATATTCTTATAGAAGGCCTTATCGGGGCTGATGACGACCTGGGTGATCCCGTAGTGGTCGCGCAGGTCGATGAAGAGGACGCCGCCGTGGTCGCGGATGGTGTTGACCCAGCCGGAGAGGCGCACGGTCTGGCCGACGTTTTGTTTGCGGAGCTCGCCGCAGGTGTTGGTTCTGTATTGATGCATGATATTCAGTTTCTGTTAAAAAGTTTCGAGTGTTCCGTCTGTTTACCGAGGGGCGGGATGCATCCCGACCTTACAAAAGCTCCATCAGTTCGGGCAGCTCCAGTTCCTGCTGGGTGCCCTCTTTCATGTTTTTGACAACAAAGGTTCCGTTTTCGAGTTCGGTGTCGCCGCGGATGATGACCCATCCGGCGCCGAGTTTGTCGGCGCGTTTCATCTGCGCCTTGATCTTGCGGCTGGTCAGTTCCATTTCGCAGGCAACGCCGCGCAGACGAAGCATCTGCATGAGAAGCAGGTTCTCCTTCAGCGCCGCTTCGCCGAGCGAAGCGATAAATACCGGCGGCTTCGGCGCAAACTGATCGGCGGTGACGCCGTTGGCTTCGAGCGCGGCAATCATCCGTTCGACACCCATGGCGAAGCCCACCCCGTCAATGGTCCTGTTGCCGATCTGAATGCGGTAGCGGCCGCCGCCGGAGATCGCGTTCTGCGCGCCGAGGCCGCCGTGCACCACTTCCCATACCGTATGGACGTAGTAGTCGAGCCCGCGGACAAGCGAGGTGTCGATCTCCACATCAATTTCGAGTCCGCGCAGGGTTTCGACCACGGTATCGAGATAGGCGCGCGATTCATCACTGAGCAGTTCAGTGACGCTGGGCGCCTCCGCGATCACGGCCTGAACCGCCGGATCTTTGGAGTCGAGCAGACGCAGGACGTTGGTTTCAAAGCGCTGCTGCGCCTCTTCGGGCAGTTCCGACAGGCGGGGCCGGATCGCTTCGCGAAGGCCTTCGAGCACCGCAGCGCGCTCCTCGGGCAGTCCGATGGTGTTCAGGCGGATCCTGGCCCCCTCGAGGCCCCAGGCGGAAAGAAGCTGAATCTGCAGGGCGATCACTTCGGCATCGGCCAGCGGGTTGGGTGCGCCGGCGGCTTCCAGGCCGATCTGATGGAACTGGCGTTTGCGGCCGGCCTGAGGGCGCTCGCAGCGGAACATCGGCCCCATATAATAAATACGTGCATTGGCGGTTTCGTCGGCGCCGGATGCGATATAGCGGACCGAACCGGCGGTTCCTTCGGGCCGCAGAGACAGATTGCGGCCTCCCCGGTCCTGCAGGCTGTACATCTCTTTGGTGACCACATCGGTCGTGTCGCCGAGCGAATGGGTAAACAACGAGGTTTTTTCGAGGACGGGGGTGCGCACCTCCTCAAACCGATAGCGGGCGAACACTTCGCGCGCGCGCGTTTCGATCATCTGCCAGATGTACACTTCCGGCGCGGAAATATCAGACATGCCCTGAAGGGGCTGAAAGGAAGAGGAGGCCATGGGAAACTCTTAATTTTAGATGCCGGTGATGCGCTGTTTCATAATCTTGCCGGGCTTGAACTTGACCACCTTGCGC
This sequence comes from Tichowtungia sp., assembly GCA_041584215.1. Lineage (GTDB taxonomy): Bacteria > Verrucomicrobiota > Kiritimatiellia > Kiritimatiellales > Tichowtungiaceae > Tichowtungia. The sequence continues at coordinate 27,984 of JBFHEM010000006.1, forward strand.
TCGGGAATGGTCACCACATCCTCGGGTTTGTTCGGGTTGCGCCCGATGCGCGCTTTGCGCACATTGATTTCAAACACGCCGAAGTTGCGGAATTCAACCGTCTCGCCCGCTTCAAGCGCTTCGGTGATATAGTCCAGCGACTTCTGCAAAATAACGGCCACATCCTGCTGGATCAGTCCGGTTTCATCGGCAATACGAACCACTAAATCTCTTTTTGTCATACACTCCCCTTACTCGAATCGTCTTGCTGATAACAGGTTACAGCTATGAGACAGACGGCCAATCTTAGAGCCACACCGTTTGCGGTCAAGCCCTATCGGGCAGGTTTTTTATTTTGACGCAATCCGATGGAAAAACAGGGCGATCCCTGCCCCCAAAAAGGTCAATACCGCCAGCGTCTTGTTAAAGATGTAAAAGGTGTCATGCGGCTCAACGGTCATCAGGACTTCACCGGCTTCGATCGGGGTGGCCGGACGCGCGAAAATCTCCAGGACCTTTCCGTTGAGAGCCTCCTCGCCATGGGTGGTTTCCAGCGTGAAGTCGGTGTTGCGAATCCTGCAGGCCAGCAGCGCCTCTTTGGCTCGATGCAGGACGGCGAGTTTTTCGGACTTATCCGGGGCCTCGCTCTCTTTGGCGGCCGCATAGGCGGCTTCCGCCTCATCCACGGCCCGCTGATGGCTGGAGGTGGCCAGCTCCACCAGAACCATGGAGCCATTGATTTTCTGACCGACCTGCACCGGCACCGACTGAACCACACCGGAGGTCTTTGAAACGACCGGATAGGTCAGCGGATGTTTTTTCAGAATGCTTTGGGTCGGAAACCAGGCATCGCGAATCGACCAGAGACACAGGAAGACGCAGACCACGGCGACCACCAGGAAATCCTTGGTGCCTTTGATTTTAGTAAAGCGGTTCTGAGCCATGAGCAGCCTCTCGGGAGATTAATAACTTTTCGCAAACACAACGCGGCCCCTGCTCGGGTTGCCGCTGACAACGCAGCTGCCGGCACCGCCAGCTTCGTAATCAAACGGAATACAGCGGATCGTAACAGATAATTCATCATTTATCTTCTGTTCGGTCTCTTCGGTTCCGTCCCAATGGGCCAGCGCAAAGCCGCCGCCCTCTTCATTGAAGAAGCGCACGAAATCATCCCAGCTGTCGATCTCGCGGGTGTTTTGCGCGCGAAACGCGAGGGCGCGATCAAAGAGCCCCTGCTGCATGTCCTCGAGCACCGACACGATGGAGGCGGCGAATTCCTCGCGGGGCTGTCCGTACTTTTCTTTCGGGCCTTTGTCGCGGCGCGCAACAAAGACCGAACCGCTCTGCATATCGCGCGGGCCGATTTCAACGCGGACCGGAATTCCTTTTTTGACCCAGCTCCATCCTTTTTCACCGGCATTGACATCGCGGGTATCCACAACGACTTCAACGGGCCGTCCGGCATAGGTCTGCGCGCGGATCAGGGCGGCCGTCTCGTTGCAGTATTTCAGGATTTCATCGCGGTCGGCATCCGTGCGGATGATCGGCAGGATCACGACATGGCTCGGCGCGAGGCGCGGCGGCATCACCATGCCGTCATCGTCGCCGTGGGTCATGATCATTCCGCCGATCAGACGGGTGGAAACGCCCCACGAGGTGGTCCAGGCGGTTTCGAGCTGGCCTTCGCGGGACTGGAACTGGATTCCCGACGCCTTGGCGAAGTTCTGGCCGAGAAAATGACTGGTCCCGGCCTGCAGCGCCTTGCGGTCCTGCATCAAGGCCTCAATGCACAGCGTGCTGACCGCGCCGGGGAAGCGTTCGCCGGCGGTCTTTTCACCGGTCAAGACCGGCATGGCCATATACTCCTCGGCAAACTGCTTGTAGACCTCGAGCATCTTGCGGGTCTCGTCCCAGGCCTCCGCTTCGGTCTCATGCACCGTGTGCCCCTCCTGCCACAGGAACTCCGCGGTGCGCAGGAACAGGCGCGTCCGCATCTCCCAGCGCACGACATTGGCCCACTGGTTGATCAGAATCGGAAGGTCGCGGTAGCTCTGCACCCACTTGGCATAGGTTGCACCGATAATGGTCTCGGAGGTCGGCCGAACAATCAGCGGCTCTTCGAGCTCGCCCGCCGGATGCAGCTTGCCATCGGGGCCCTGCTCCAGGCGGTGATGAGTCACCACGGCGCACTCCTTGGCAAAGCCGTCGACATGCTCGGCTTCTTTTTCCAGATAGCTCTTCGGAATGAACAGCGGGAAATATGCGTTCGAATGACCGGTCGCCTTGAACATCCCGTCGAGCCCGGTCCGGATGTTTTCCCACAGGGCATATCCCCACGGCTTGATCACCATGCAGCCGCGCACATCGCTGTTTTCAGCCAGTTCCGCGGCCCGCACCACCTGCTGATACCACTCCGGATAGTTTTCATCCCGCGTCGGGGAAATTGCTGTCTTCTGCTGCTTTGCCATAAACTCTTCTCCTGAAAATAAGCGCACAGCTTACAGACGCGTCCCCCGCTTTTCCAGACCTTGGAGCATCTTTTTGCGACCCCGGCGTGAACGCATTCATTTCGCCCGGAAAAAGGAGAGCTCCGCTCAGTACTCGTAGTCGCTGCCGCCGATGAACTCGCGCAGGTGGGAGGTGGACGGGACGACGACGTCGTCCGTCCAGACATCGAGCGGGCTGAGCAGGTCGAAAACCCGCTTGGCGCGGATATAGGCGTCCTGCCGCTTGGGCTGGTTCTTAAACAGCTCCATGGCGGCGGGGAAATAGTGGAACAGCTTGTTCTTGAGGATCGGAATCTCGTAGGGCATGGCGGAGTTGACGAGGAAATCGGCGGAGGCATTGTAGGGGATGATGTGCTGCAGTTCGCTTTTGCGGACGTAATGCCAGTGAGTGATGGTTTCCTCGGGTTTATGATTCCGGTGCCAGCTGTCGCGGATCATGCGGCGCATGAGGCGATGGTCGGCCCAGCGCATGAACTCGCCGTTTGCGCCGCGCAGCTGGCCGAGCGTTTCAATGTAGAGCCGGAATTTATTCTGATCGGGCACGCTGTCGGTCATGGCGGGATAGAGTCCGTGCAGGCTGTCGATCAGCAGGATTTCATGGGGGGCGAGACAGAGCTCATGCACATCGAGGGTGCGCAGGCCGGTCTGGAAGTCATAATGCGGGGTGCGAATGGTCTCCCCGGCCAGCAGCTGCCCGAGGTGCCGGTTGATCAGCTCCAGGTCGAGCGCCTGAGGCGTTTCATAGTCGTAGTCGCCGAATTCATCCCGGGGATGCTCTTCCAGGTTGAAGAAATAGTGATCAATGTTAATGGCCTTCTGCGAGTAGCCCGCAGACTCGAGCCGTTCCATCATTTTCAGAGTGGTGGTCGTTTTGCCGGAGGAGGACGGCCCGGCCACAATGATCACCCGGATCTCGTCGATGCGCTCGAGCACATTGGAGGCCGCAGCACGGCACTCCGCGAGATAGCGTTTTTCGCAGGCGGCCACGAGATCAACAAAGTCTCCGTCGGCAATAATGCGGTTGATGGCCTCCACCGATTCGCAGGAATGATCCAGGTTCCAGCGCAGCACATCGTAGATTTTCTTATAGGGGATATTGTTGAGAGTGGATGCCGCGAGATCGGCCCGGCTCTCGCGCCGCTGGGCGCGCTGATTGCGATAGGTTATGTAGGCGCGCGAGGTGTTGATGTGGTTTTCTTCGATCAGCACCGTTTCAACCAGATCCTGCACATCCTCGACCGTGGGGGCGGAAGAACCGTACATGGCCTCCAGCCGCTGCTCGACGATCCCGGCCAGCCGCTCGGACTCCCCTCGATCGGTTCCGCCGATCGAGGCCGCGGCCTTGAAGATGGCTGTGGCAATCCGGTCCCGGTCGTAGTCGACCGGGGTGCCGTTGCGCTTGATGATCCGGGTCGGACGGCTCACCGGCCCGCCCTCCGGACTGTCCAATACCGAACAGAGAATGATGAATTTCGAAGGTCGCTGCGTTTTCCAGACCTTGGAAACTCAGTTTTTTTCATCATTCAAAATTCCCTGCTGGATACTGCCACTCGCTTCGCTTTGCTGCCTGCCGCTTCGCGTCAGCCCCACGTCGTGCCTGCGATTCTTAACGGCCCTGCTCGAGGAATCCTTCGAGCTTCCGGATACGGGTCGGATGCCGCATTTTGCGCAGCGCCTTCGCCTCAATCTGGCGGATGCGCTCACGAGTCACGTTAAACTGGCGGCCGACCTCCTCGAGGGTGCGCGGATAACCGTCCGACAGACCGAAGCGCAGGGTCAGCACTTCCTGTTCGCGTTCGGTCAGGGTTTCCAGCACATCGCCGATTTTTTCACGCAGCAAAGCGAACGCGGTCATTTCAGACGGGTTTTCAGCGGACTTGTCTTCAATGAAGTCGCCGAAGCTGGTGTCGTCGCTGTCGCCGATCGGGGCCTGCAGGGAAATCGGCTGCTGGGCGATCTTCAGGATGGCGCGCACGCGCTCGACAGGAAGCTCCATTTCATCGGCGAGCTCTTCCGGAGCCGCCTCGCGGCCGAACTCCTGAAGAAGCTGTTTCTGCACGCGGAGCAGCTTGTTGATGGTCTCGATCATATGAACCGGGATGCGGATGGTGCGCGCCTGGTCCGCAATCGAGCGGGTAATGGCCTGGCGGATCCACCAGGTGGCATAGGTGCTGAACTTGTACCCGCGGCGGTACTCAAACTTCTCAACCGCCTTCATCAGGCCCATGTTGCCTTCCTGAATCAGGTCGAGGAAGGAGAGTCCGCGGTTGGTGTATTTTTTGGCGATGCTGATGACCAGGCGCAGGTTGGCCTCGATCATCTCGGTCTTGGCCTGCAGGCCTTTGCTGAGCCAGGTGCGCAGCTCGCGGTAGTGAACCACAAACGCATCGGTCTCCATCAGCAGGGCCGTCTCCATCTCGCCCAGCTGCTTCTTGACAGCCTTCATATCGTCTTTGGCATTTTTTGCGCGGCTTTTCTCCAAACGGTCCAGCTCCTGCTGCATGGAGCGGATCTCTTTGTAATACGAGTCCGCCTGCGGAACAATGTCCTCAATGGCTTTCTGCTTGAAGAACAGCTGACGAAAATAATCGGAAAGGCGGTCCTGGGCCTTGTCGAACAGCTTTTCGTTTTTCTCGCGATCCGCCTTGTTTTTCGCATGGGTCATGTCATGGAAATACTTCCCGGCCAGCTCCTCATTGCGGCGGATCCCCTGCAGCACGCGCGGCAGGGCATTAAAATAGTCTTCACGGCACTCGACATGCTTGTCGCTGATGATGCGGTCGAAGCGCTGTTTCCCGTTTTCGATTTTATCGATGACGCCCAGATAGGCCTCGGTGGCGCAGCCGATGCGGTTAAACAGACGGGTGGTGTGAATTTCCGCCTCCTCAATGCGCTTGGAGATTTCGACCTCCTGCTCGCGGGTCAGCAGAGGCACCTGCCCCATCTGCTTGAGGTACATGCGAACCGGGTCATCCAGCACATCGCTGCGGGCGCTCTGTTTTTCGCGCTCTTCCTTCTCCATGCGCGCCTTGAACTCTTCGACCTCATCCGAGCGGATCACCTCGATCTCCATGCTCTTGAGCAGTGCAGTGACCTTTTCGACGTCCTCGGCCACCACCAGATCTTCCGGCAGCGCCTCTTCAATATCGTCGTGGGTCAGAAACCCGTGGTCGGACGCAAGCGCGATCAGCTCTTTGATCTTTTCATTGCGCTCTTCGCGCTACATCACGGAAACCGGCACCTCCTCTGTCGAGAGGGCCTCCGTCGTCGGCTCATCGACGGGGTTTGCGGCTGCCACTTTTTTGGCCGGCTTCTTTTTCGCGACAGTCTTCGCCTTAGCCGGGGCCTTTTTGGCGGCGGCTTTCTTTGCGGTTTTTTTCGTTGATTCTGCTGCTTTATTAGCGGCCATAAAATGCTCCATTTCCTGAGAAAGACACAGTAAACCCATTATAGGGGGAAATCAATACTATCCGGATTTTGCGCGGAAGAGTCAAGGGCTATTCCCGAAGGTGAAAGTGGAGGTTTTTTATACTCATGCGGAACCTCGCCTGCTAATATGAACTCCAGTGCAATCAGAATGCGGAGAAATCAAACGAGGAGCCGGTGTGAATCAAGTTGACGAACTGCTTAAAATCGCCATCGAAAAGGGGGCCAGCGACCTGCATATATCCTCCGGGTACTCCCCCTGCATCCGTGTTGACGGAACCATGCAGTTTTTAACCGACCTGCCGGTTTTGACTGCGGAGCGCAACCACAGCATCGTGACGGAGATTATGCCGGAACGCAACCGGACTGAATTTGAGCAGACCTGGGACACGGACTACAGCTATGAGATCGAAGGGGTCGCGCGCTTCCGCGTCAATGCCTTTAAAGATTCAAACGGATCGGGCGCGGTCTTCCGAACCATCCCGGAAAAGATTCCATCGGTTGAGGGGCTGGGGCTCCGCTTCGGCGATACGCTGCGCGAACTCAGCATGCACACCAAGGGACTGATTATCGTCACCGGCCCGACGGGGTCGGGAAAATCGACGACCCTGGCCGCCCTGATGGATCTGATCAACCGGACCCGGGAAGACCACATCATCAGCATTGAGGACCCCATTGAGTTCACGCACCAGTCCAAGGGTTGCCTGATCAACCAGCGCGAAGTCCATCACCACACCAAAAGTTTTGCCGGCGCGCTGCGCGCCGCCCTGCGCGAAGACCCCGACATTGTCCTGCTCGGAGAAATGCGAGACCTCGAAACCACGGAAATCGCGCTCGAAACAGCAGAAACCGGCCATCTGGTTCTGGCCACCCTGCATACCAACACGGCGACCTCCACGGTCGACCGCATCATTGACAAATTCCCGTCCGGACAGCAGAACCAGATCCGCACCCTGCTCTCGAACACCCTCACGGCCGTCATTGCGCAGACGCTCTGCAAGAAGCAGGGAGGAGGCCGAGTCGCGGCCGCCGAAATTCTGGTCGCCACCTCCGCGGTGCGGGCCATGATCCGCGACAAGAAAACCCATCAACTGCCCACGGCCATTCAGATCGGCCACAATGTCGGCATGATTTCATTCACCGACAGCCTGTACGACCTGGTCGCCGACGGGTCCATCTCCGCGCGCGAAGCGTACCTCAAAGCCGTCGACAAAACGTCTCTGGAATCCAAATTCAAGGACAACGGAATCGAGATCGACAAGACGCTGACGGAAATTCCGCTGGAGATGGATTTTACAGAAGAAGAGATGAACTCGCCGGAATTCCTCAAAGACCGGGCCTGGCAGATGGTGACCCACAAGGATCCGTCGCGGCGCGACGCCGTCGCCGCCGAAGAACTGATCAAACGGGCCATCGAACTCGGCAGTGAAGATGAGGAGTCGCTGATGGTGCTGGCCGCCGTGCATGCGGCCGCCGGAGACTACGGCAACGCGTCCGACACGGCGAAACGCGCCCTGCCGATGGCCAAACAGAAAAAAAACGGACCGGTTCAGCAGGCCTTGAAAACGCAGCTCGTTTATTACAAAAAAGGCCAGCCCCTGCCCGGAGGCTGACGGCGGCGTTCGTCCCTTGTTTCAGCTCCGCTGGAATCAAAGACCGCGGCATTGTCCCAAGCGTCATATTCGCAGGATTCGACCACAGAACCGGAAGCATCAGCCAGGTCGGTGATCCCTGATCGCGCAGCAGGTGACGGGAGATGCAAGGGAGTGAGGGAATACTGGAGTTTTCGTTCGTTCGTGTATTTCGCGGGGCCCTCTTCCAGCCGACAGCGTTCGACCAGCTTGGAGCCATTCCATCGAGATTTGTGATCAACCCACCCTCATTTAAAACCGGCTCCACATTTTCCAAGGTCCGGAACTCCCGGGCCGCGGCTCAAACGCGAGCGAAAAAAAGAGCGCCCTGCGGACAGGACGCTCTTTCGATTTTCCAAGGTCTGGAAAACTACAGTTCGATTTCCGGCAGCGCGACGGTTTCTTTAGCGGCCAGCGGATCGACGCCCAGGGCATCTTCGACACTGATCTCTTCGCCGAGTTTGACCGGACGGATGTTTTTGTACATCGGGAACCCGGTTCCGGCCGGAATCAGGTGACCCATGATGACATTTTCCTTGAATCCGCGCAGCTGGTCGATGCGTCCGAGGGTTGCCGCCTGTGTCAGCACACGGGTGGTATCCTGGAAGGAGGCGGCCGAGATGAAGCTTTCCGTGGCCAGAGCGGCCTTGGTGATCCCCAGCAGGACCGGAGACGCCTCGGCGGGACGGCGTCCCTCCATCATGGCGTTCTGGTTGACTTCCTGGAACTTCTGTTTCTCGACCTGCTCACCCCAGAGGAATTCCGTGTCGCCCGGATCGGTGATTTTCACCTTGCGGAGCATCTGGCGGACAATCACTTCAATATGCTTGTCGTTGATTTCCACCCCCTGCAGGCGGTACACCGCCTGCACTTCGTTGACCAGGTATTCCTGAAGCTCCTGCGGGCCGCAGACTTCGAGCAGTTCCTGCGGGACGACCGGTCCCTCGGTGAGCTGCTGACCTTTGTTGACCAGGTCGCCCCCGTAAACGATGACGTGCTTGCCCATCGGGATGAGATGCTCCTCTTCCGTTCCGGTTGCGAGGTCGCGAATAATGAGCTGGCGTTTCCCTTTGGCAATGCCGCCGAGTTCAACAATCCCGTCAATCTTGGCGATTTCCGCGGCTTCTTTCGGCCGGCGGGCCTCCACGAGTTCGGCCACACGCGGCAGTCCCCCGGTAATGTCCTTCGTACGGGCCTGTTTGCGCGGGGTTTTGGAGAGCGTGGAACCGGCGCTGATCGACTCGCCTTTCTTCACCATCACGTGCGCACCGGCCGGGATGGAGTAGTAGGCAAGCGCCTTTCCGGAGGCGTCGGTGACCACAATCTGCGGATGGAGGTCTTCTTTGTGCTCCAGCACGACCAGCCCTTCAACCCCGGTGGTCTCGTCTTCGGCTTTCTGAACGGTCACCCCTTCAATAAAGTCGTGGAAATCGACCACCCCGTTCTGTTCGGAAAGAATCGGCACGGAGTACGGATCCCATTCGACAAAGGTCTGACCCGCCTTGACCAGGGCCCCGTCATCCACGCTGACTTCCGCACCGATCACGGTGGAGTAGCGTTCGAGTTCGCGGCCTTCCTCGTCATAGGTCACCACATGTCCGTTTTTATTCAGGATCACGTTTTTCCCCGCCTCGGTTTTCACCGTGCGCAGATTTTCGTAGCGGACAATGCAGCTCTCCTTGGCATTGATCCGGGGCTGCTTAAAGACAGAACTGGCGGTTCCCCCGATATGGAATGTACGCATGGTCAGCTGGGTTCCCGGCTCACCGATCGATTGCGCCGCGATGATCCCGACGGGCTCCCCGAGACGGGCTTCCACGCCGGAGGCCAGATTGCGGCCGTAGCATTTGGCGCAGACCCCGCGGCGGGAATCACAGGTGAGCACACTGCGGATGCGGACACTTTCGACGCCGACCCGCTCGATCTTCTTCGCCGAATATTCGTCGATAATCTCGTTGGCGGCCACGATCACTTCGCTTGCGTTGTACGGATCGCAGATGTCGTCGCAGGCCGTCCGGCCGATGATGCGCGCGGCGAGGGAGACGAGTTCGTCGTCGCCGTCGGTGATGGCGCTGACCTCAATCCCGTTGAGGGTATGACAGTCCTCCTCCATGATGATGATGTCATGGGCCACGTCGACCAGTTTACGGGTGAGGTAACCGGAGTCCGCGGTTTTCAGCGCGGTATCGGCCAGACCTTTGCGGGCACCGTGAGTGGAAATAAAGTACTCAAGGACCGAGAGACCTTCGCGGAAGTTCGCGATAATCGGCCGCTCAATAATCTCGCCGGACGGCTTGGCCATCAGTCCGCGCATCCCGGCCAGCTGACGAATCTGCTGGCGCGAGCCGCGGGCCCCGGAATCCACCATGATGAACACGGGGTTGAGGTCGCCTTTGGACTGGGCGTTCACTTCGTCGTCGTTGCGCTCCAGCGAGCTGAACAGCTTGTTGGTCAGCTTGTCGTTGGCGTCGGTCCACTGGTCAATGACCATGTTGTAGCGCTCGCCGTCGGTAATGAGACCTTTTTTGTATTTATCCTGAACATCGCGGATTTCCTTGCGGGCGGCGGCGATGAGGTCCTTCTTCTCCGGCGGGATGATCATGTCGGACAGACCGATGGAAATTCCGGCGGCGGTCGCATTGGCGTACCCCAGCTCCTTCAAGCGGTCGAGAACCAGCACGGTTTCATTGTGCCCGGCTTTCTCGTAGCAATGCTCGATGAGAGTCCCCAGCAGCTTCTTGCTGACGCGATCATTGACAAATCCGAGCCCTTCCGGCCAGACCTCGTTGAAGAACACGCGGCCGACGGTCGTGACGATCGCGGAATGCTCCTGATCACCGAATTTGGTTTCGGTCTGATAGTCCGGGTTGCGGTAGCGAATGCGGTCATGCGTGCGCAGCGCCCCCTCGTCGAAGGCGGTATGCACTTCGTTGATGTCGCCCAGCAGCGGCAGATGCTCCTGATCCGAAGTCCGGCCCCCTTTGCGGGATTCGAGCATGAAGCCCTGGGAGAACGAGGTCATATAATAGATCCCCAGCGCAATGTCCTGTGTCGGCGTGGTGATCGGTTTTCCGCTCGACGGGGAGAACACATTGTTCGGAGCCAGCATCAGCGTTTTGGACTCGATCTGAGCCTCCACGGACAGCGGCACGTGAACGGCCATCTGGTCCCCGTCGAAGTCGGCGTTGTAGGCGGTACAAACGAGCGGATGGACCTGAATGGCGTTTCCTTCGATCAGCACCGGTTCAAACGACTGGATGGAAAGACGGTGAAGCGTCGGCGCGCGGTTGAGCATGACGGTGTGACCCTGGGTCACTTCGTCAAGAATATCCCACACCACCTCTTCTTCGCGTTCGATCATCTTCTTCGCACTGCGCACCGTGTGCACGATGCCGCGCTCTTTGAGTTTGCGGATGATAAACGGCTCGAAGAGCACGAGCGCCATTTTTTTCGGCAGTCCGCACTGATTGAGCTTGAGGTTCGGACCGACGACAATCACCGAACGACCGGAGTAGTCGACGCGTTTTCCGAGCAGGTTCTGACGGAAGCGGCCCTGCTTGCCTTTCAGCATGTCGCTGAGCGATTTGAGCGGGCGGTTTCCGGGGCCGCTGACGGCGCGGCCGTGGCGGCCGTTGTCGAACAGCGCGTCCACCGACTGCTGCAGCATCCGTTTTTCGTTGCGGATAATCACTTCCGGCGTTTTGAGCGCCAGCAGGGTTTTCAGTCGGTTGTTGCGGTTGATCACGCGGCGGTACAGGTCGTTGAGGTCCGAGGTGGCGAACCGGCCGCCTTCGAGCGGAACCAGCGGGCGCAGATCGGGCGGAATAACCGGCAGCACTTCGAAGGTCATCCACTCCGGGCGCGAATGGCTCTTGATCAGCCCCTCGATGACCTTCATTTGCTGAACCAGCTTTTTGCGGGTCATTTTGCTGCGGGTGGCGGCCAGCGCGTCTTCGAGTTCGCCCAGGCGAACGGGCAGATCGATTTTCTTGAGCAGGTCGCGGACCCCCTCGGCGCCGATCCGGGCTTCAAAGCTGCCGACCCCGTAGTTGTCGAGCGCTTCGCGGTATTCAAGCTCTGAAAGGAGCTGTTTTTCCTTGAGCGGTGTGTCGCCGGGATCGACGACCACATAGTCGTCGTAATAGATGACGTGCTCGAGGTTGCGCATGGTCATGTCCAGCAGCAGGCTCATGCGGCTGGGTGTGGCTTTAAAAAACCAGATGTGCGAAACCGGAACGGCCAGCTCAATATGAGCCATGCGTTCGCGACGGACGCGCGAGAGGGTCACTTCCACTCCGCATCGGTCACAAATGACCCCTTTGTGCTTGATCCGCTTGTATTTTCCACAACTGCATTCCCAGTCTTTTGACGGACCAAAGATGCGCTCGCAGAACAGTCCGCCCTTTTCGGGCTTGAATGTTCTGTAGTTGATGGTTTCGGGGTTTTTCACTTCCCCGAAGCTCCAGGAACGAATGTCTTCCGGCGAGGCCAGCTTGATGCTTGCCACATCGCTGTCGGTTTCTTCTCCGCCGCCTAGTATGTCTGCTGCGCTGCGTGTATCCACGATGATTCTCCTGTCAAAGATTAAAGATGCCCCGGGAAGACGGCGTCTTCTTCGTCCGGTGACTTGACTTCGAAGTTCAGGCCGAGGCCCTGCAACTCTTTAATGAGCACGTTAAAGGACTCGGGACGGCCGGCATCCAGCACGTTTTCGCCCTTCACGATCGACTCATAGATCCGCGTGCGGCCGGCGAGGTCGTCGCTCTTGACCGTCAGCACTTCCTGCAGGGCGTGAGCCGCTCCGTAGGCCTCCAGCGCCCAGACCTCCATCTCTCCGAAACGCTGTCCGCCGTACTGGGCTTTTCCGCCCAGCGGCTGCTGGGTGACCAGCGAGTACGGGCCCACGGCGCGGGCATGAATTTTCTCCGTCACCAGATGGTGAAGTTTGAGCATGTAGATGGTTCCCACCACAACGCGCTGTTCAAAAGCCTCTCCGGTACGACCGTCGTAAAGAACGGTTTTTCCGTCGGTTGCAATCCCGGCATCGCCCATCATTTTGCGGATTTCCGCTTCGGAAATCCCGTCAAAGATCGGGGTGGCGGCGTGAATTCCAAGATGCTTGCAGGCCCATCCGAGATGGGTTTCGAGCACCTGTCCCACATTCATTCGGGAAGGCACCCCGAGCGGGTTGAGCACGATTTCCACGGGGGTCCCGTCGGGAAGGAACGGCATGTCCTCTTCCGGAAGAATACGCGAAATCACCCCTTTGTTCCCGTGGCGACCGGCCATTTTGTCACCGACCGACAGCTTCTTCTTGCAGGCGATAAACACTTTCACCTGTTTGATGATGCCTTCGTCAACCTCTTCCCCGCTGCCGGCGCGATCCATGTTGCGCTGTTTGTCGGCTTTGGCTTCAGCAAACTTGCTGCGGAAGTTGTCGATGATGCTCATGATTTTGATGCGAATCGGGCTCGGATCAATTTCGATGTGCTGATAGTTGGCGGCCAGCTTGCGCAGAAGCGTCTTGGTGATCTTGCGATTGGCCGGAATGATCACATCATTCGTTTCCACGTTCATCACATCCAGCGGGATCTTCTCTCCGAGCAGGATGTTGGACAGCGCCTCGGTGAGGTCTTCGGTCAGTTCGTGAACGGAGCCTTTGTAGCGCTCTTCGATCTCTTTCTGGCGTTTCTTGACGTCGGTATCGGCACTTTTCTTCGGCGCAGCGGATTCCTTGGCATTCTTGTTCTTGGACGACACTTTGACGTCCATCACAATTCCGTGAGAGCCGCTGGTGGCGCGCAGGGAGGTGTCGCGCACGTCGGCGGCTTTTTCACCGAAGATCGCGCGCAGCAGGCGCTCTTCCGGAGCCAGCTCGGTTTCCACTTTCGGCGTGATTTTTCCGACCAGAATATCGCCGGGTTTAATCTCTGCGCCGATTTCGATGATCCCCTCGTGGTTGAGGTTCTTGAGGGCCTCCTCGCCCACATTGGGAATATCGCGCGTGATTTCCTCGGGTCCGAGCTTGGTGTCGCGGGCGCCGCATTCAAACACTTCCACGTGAATCGAGGTGTAGACGTCCTCCTTCACCAGCTTCTCGCTGATCAGGATCGCATCCTCAAAGTTGTATCCGCACCAGGGCATGAAGGCAACGGTCACGTTGCGGCCCAGGGAAAGCTCGCCCTGGTCCGTTGCCGGACCGTCCGCCAGAACCTGACCGACCGCGATTTTCTGTCCCTTTTCGACGATCGGCTTCTGATTCAGGCAGGTCCCGGCATTGGAACGCATGAATTTGCGCAGCTCGTGTTCCTGATACTCCTCTTTCGGGGTTTTCTTGGTCGGCATTTCACCGGTTTTGGAAACCACGATCTTCTCGGCGGAAACGTAGGCGACCTTGCCGGCGACATCGGAAATGACCAGCACGCGGGAATCGCGGGCCAGACGCTCTTCAATGCCGGTTCCGACATAGGGGCGCTCGGAAACCATCAGCGGCACGGCCTGGCGCTGCATGTTCGATCCCATCAGCGCGCGGTTGGCGTCATCGTGCTCGAGGAACGGAATCAGACCGGCGGCGATACTCACCACCTGCTTCGGCGACACGTCCATCAGGTCCACTTCGGCCGGCTCGACTTCAATAAAGTCGCCGCGGGCACGAACCATCACCCGGTCGTTCTGGAAGGTTCCATCCTCATTGAGCGGCGCATTGGCCTGCGCAATCACGAAGGTTTCCTCTTTGTCGGCCGTCAGCCATTCGACGGTATTGCTGACTTTCCCCTTCGCGACTTTGCGATAGGGCGTCACAATGAAACCGTACTCATTGATGCGGGCGAAGGTGCTCAGGGAGGAGATCAGACCGATATTCGGACCCTCGGGGGTCTCGATCGGGCAGATGCGGCCGTAGTGCGAACTGTGCACGTCTCGAACCTCAAACCCGGCGCGGTCGCGGTTCAGTCCGCCCGGTCCGAGCGCCGAAAGACGGCGCTTGTGCGTCAGTTCGGACAGGGGATTGGTCTGGTCCATGAACTGGCTGAGCTGCGAACGGCCGAAGAAGTCCTTGATCACCGCAGACAGCGCCTTGGGATTGATCAGCTTCTGCGAGGTCAACCGGTCAACGGTCGTATCGAAGATCGTCATGCGCTCTTTGACCAGGCGCTGAATGCGCGCCAGACCGACGCGGCACTGCCCTTCGAGCAGTTCCCCCACGGTGCGGATGCGGCGGCTTCCGAGATGGTCGATGTCATCGAGCATTCCGTTGCCCATGCGAATATCAATCAGGTGGCGGATCGCTTCGACAACGTCCTCTTTATCCAGAGTCAACGCGTCGGATTTGGTTCCGAGTTTCTGCTGCACCTTGTAGCGGCCGACGCGGCTGAGGCTGAAACGGGTTTCATCAAAGAACAGACGTTTGAGCATCTGGCGGGCCGACGCGGTGGTCGGCGGATCACCGGGGCGCAGTTTCTGGTAAAGATCCTTCAGCGCTTCATCAATGGTGCGCGTGGTGTCTTTCTGAATGGTTTTCAGGAAGAGGCCCTCGTCCCAGGAGACGTTCACCACTTCAACCGATTTATAGCCGGCGAGCTTCATGCGCTCAATCATATCCAGCGTCAGCGCATCATAGCGCCGGCCGATGATGGACTGCGAGTCGCTGTCGACGGCGTCGTCTTTCAGCACGAGGTCCGTCAGTTCAGATTCATCGCTGATCCGTTTGCCCAGCGGGAAATTCTCAACGGTGTAGTAGAGATCGAGGATTTCTTCATCCGTTCCGTATCCCAGGGCACGGAGGAAAGTCGAGGCGAGAAATTTTCTGCGGCGGCGTTTGCGATCGAGGTAGACATAAAGAAGTTCAGAGGTATCAAACTGGGTTTCCACCCAGGATCCATGATCCGGAATGATCCGGAACGAATACAGCAGCGATCCGTTCGCGTGCGTGCTGCGTTCAAAACAAATGCCGGGAGACCGATGCAGCTGGCTGACAATCACGCGTTCAGCCCCGTTAATAACGAAACTTCCGCGCTCGGTCATCAGCGGAATTTCGCCCATAAAGAGGGTATCCTCGCGGATATCCTCGTTTTCACGCAGACGGAACGTCACATACAGCGGTGCAGAGAAGGTTTCCCCTTCGCGAATGCACTCCACATAGGACATGCCGGGCTCTTTGATTTCGTAGTTCACGAAATCAAGCGCAATCTGACCATCGTAACTCTCAACGGGAAACGCTTCGCTGAGAACCGCCTGCAAACCGACTTTTTTGCGGCGCGACGGGGCCACCCCCTGCTGGAGAAAGTCCAGGTAGGAGTTGGTCTGAAGCTCAATCAGATCCGGAGCTTCGATTACGTCGGTGAGTTTTCCAAAGTTTTTTCTATCAGCCATTCAAAACCACCCTCAGGCTATTTACGGACACCTAAAGCCTAAACACTTTAAAAGAAAGCGGTATAGGCACACGACTACTATATATGACAGCGCCGACGGAGCGATACGCCCCGCCGGTACTGCCTGTAACGGACATCGTTACTTGATTTCGACGGTAGCGCCTACGCCTTCGAGCTTTTCTTTGATCTGCTCAGCTTCTTCTTTCGAAACGCCTTCTTTGACGGCAGCCGGAGCGCTGTCAACCAGTTCCTTTGCTTCCTTCAGACCGAGGCTCGTAATGGTACGGAGCTCCTTAATGACCTGAATTTTCTGCGAACCGGGAACGGTCAGCGTCACGGTGAATTCGGTCTGCTCGGCAGCGGCTTCTTCGCCTCCGCCGGCAGCGCCGCCCGCGGCAGCCATCGCAACCGGAGCCGCTGCGGAAACGCCGAGACGCGTTTCAAGAGCTTTAACCAGTTTGGAAAGTTCCAGAACCGAAATACCTTCGATCCACTCAACGAATTCAGCCATTTTGCCTTCGAGCTGCACTTCTTCTTTTACTTCTTCAGCCATTTTATTTCCTCCCTACAGGTGAATTGAATCAATCTAATTTGTTAAAAGCGTTCTTACGCCGCCTGTTCTTTTTTCTCGCGTACGGCATTGAGCACATACAGCAGACTGCAGACCTTCTGGTTCATGACGCCGACGACCTGCGTCATCGGTGCGGCCAGCGTGCCCACCAGTTTCGCCTGCAGTTCCTTCTTGCCCGGCAGCTGCGCCAGCGCAGCCACATCCTCTGCGGACAGAACCGTTCCCTCGAGGACACCGCCCTTGAGGACCGGCTTTTCCGCCGCAGCAGAAAACTTTTTCAGGATTTTTGCCACTTCAACCACATCGCCTTCGCCGTAGATCACGGCGGTCGGGCCGGTCACGGGATCCAGATCTTCGCAGATCAGGTTCAGCATGCGGTTTTTGACAACTTTCACCTGTGCGTCTGCACCGCGAAGCTGTTTTTTAAATTCAGTTGTTTCGGGCATGCTCATGCCCTTGTAGTCCGCCAGGATCATGTACAGCGCGCCGGAGACATTCTCCTGGACTTCATTGAACATGGCCTGTTTTTCAGGTCTCAAATTTTTATTTTCTGTGCTCATGAGCCGTGTGTCCTTGTCGTTAAGCTTCTACAGTTTCTTTCATGTCCACGTGCAGGCCCGGGCCCATGGTGGTGGCAATCGTGGCGCGCTTGATGTAGATCCCTTTGGCCGCATCCGGCTTGGCCGCCAGCAGCGCATCGTAGGCGGCGCGGAAGTTCTCCACCAGCGCTTCCACGGTGAAGGAACGGCGCCCGAACGGCAGCATCACATTGGCGTTGCGGTCCATGCGGAATTCCACGCGGCCGGCTTTGAACTGCGTCACCGCAGTCGCGGTGTCGTCGGTTACGGTTCCGGTTTTGGGGTTGGGCATCAGACCGCGCGGTCCGAGCACTTTACCGAGTTTGCGCACTTCCTTCATGGCGTCCGGAGTGGCCACCACGATATCGAAGTCCATCCAGCCGCCTTTGACCTTCTCGAGCAGATCCTCGAAGCCGACTTCGATTGCGCCGGCACTGCGGGCCGCCTCGGCGGCATCGCCGGTGGCGAATGCAATCACGCGCACATCCTTACCGGTCCCGTGCGGCAGCGCTACGGTCGAACGAATCGCCTGATCCGATTTGGTCGGATCCACGCCCAGACGGAACGCGGCCTCAAACGACTCGTCAAAATTCGCGGTCGGGTTGTCCTTCAGGAACTGTACGGCCTCTTCAACCGAATAGACCTTCTCTGCGGAAACCTTTTCCTTCACTGCATTATATTTTTTTCCAGCCATGACTATTCAACCTCGATTCCCATGCTGCGGCACGTACCTTCGATGATACGGCAGGCCGCGTCCATGTCACTGGCGTTCAGGTCCGCCTCTTTGATTTTTGCGATTTCCTCTATCTGCGCGCGGGTCACCTTGCCGACCTTGTCGCGGTTCGGAACCCCGGATCCTTTGGCGATCGATGCGGCTTTTTTCAGCAGCGCGGAAGCCGGCGGACTTTTTGTAACAAAACTGAATGAACGATCCTGATAAACCGTGATCACCACCGGGATGATCATGCCGGCCTCCTGCTGCGTGGCGGCATTAAACGCCTTGCAGAACTCCATGATGTTCACACCTTTTTGACCCAAAGCAGGTCCCACCGGCGGTGCCGGGTTGGCCTTGCCGGCCGGAATCTGCAACTTAATTAAACCCATTTCCTTTTTCGCCATAAGAAATCTCCTGTTAGGAGGACGCTTTATCCGCCTGCCAATATTCAAGTTCCACCGGAGCCGTCCGTCCGAAGATCGACACGGACACCTTCAGTTTGCCGCGCGACGGATCCACTTCTTCGATCACTCCATTAAAATTCAGGAAAGGCCCGTCGGTAATCCGAATGGTTTCACCCGGTTCGAACTGAATCTTCGGCGTAACCTTTTCCTTTTTCTCTTCAACCTGATTCAAGATACTGTCCACCTCGTCGTCTCGCAGCGGCACCGGGGCTTCGCCGCCGATAAAGCCGATCACGCTCGGGGTTTCCTGAATAAACGACCAGGTTTCCGCAATTAATTTTTTGTCCTCACCGTACAGGGCGACATTGGCCAGCACGTATCCGGGAAAAAACTTCCGCTTCACGGTGGTTTTCTTGCCCTGCTTCACTTCCGAAACATTTTCGGTCGGAATCAGGATTTCCCCGATCAGCTCGTCCATCTCCTCCTGCTGCACCCGGCTGGCGATATTGCTCTGCACTTTCTGTTCGTGCCCGGAGAGCGTATGTAAAACAAACCATTGTTTTTTCATAGTCGGAATCTCTCTCCGCGTTATCGCAGAACCGCTCTCAGAATGCCCATCAGCGTCGTGTCGCTCAGGCCGACAAACAGGCCGAGGATCACCACCGAAATCACCACAACCATTGTTGAGCCCATCAGTTCCTGCCGGGTCGGCCAGGTGCACTTCTTCAACTCGACTTTCACCTCGCTCAGAAACGTCTTCAACGCGCCGATCCGTTCAACAATTTTATTCATGGTATTTATCCTGAAAAACTGGCAGGCCAGAAGGGAGTCGAACCCCTAACCCCCGGTTTTGGAGACCGGTGCTCTGCCAATTGAGCTACTGGCCTGTAATTTTTCAAATTATTTTGTTTCTCGGTGCAACGTATGAATCCGCTCGTGGGGACAGAACTTCTTCACCTCAAGGCGGCCGTGCGCAAGCTTCTTGTTCTTCGTCGTCGTATAATTGCGACGCTTACACTCTGTACAGGCCAATGTAATAATATCTCTCGGCATGGTCTTGCCCTCTTTACTCGCTGTTGCTGATGAACGGGGATGCACCTGAAGCTCAGGTGCACCCCGTCAACGTCAGGCCTGTTTTACTTGATCACCTGAGTCACGCGGCCGGCACCCACGGTGCGGCCCCCTTCACGGATCGCGAAGCGCATGTGCTGCTCCATCGCGATCGGCGTGATCAGCTCGACGTTCATGGTGACGTTGTCGCCCGGCATCACCATTTCCACACCTTCGGGAAGAGTGATATCGCCGGTCACATCCGTCGTGCGGAAGTAGAACTGCGGGCGGTAGCCCTTGAAGAACGGCGTGTGACGTCCACCTTCATCTTTGTTGAGAATGTACACCTCGGACGAGAAGGTGGTGTGCGGGTTGATGGAACCGGGTTTCGCCAGAACCTGACCGCGCTCAACTTCTTCTTTCTTCGTACCGCGCAGCAGGCAGCCGACGTTGTCGCCGGCCTGACCCTCGTCGAGGATCTTGCGGAACATTTCAACACCGGTACAGGTGGTTTTCACGGTGGGTTTGAGACCGACGATTTCAACTTCGTCACCGGTGTGAACGATACCGCGTTCCACGCGTCCGGTGACCACAGTTCCGCGACCCTCGATGGAGAACACGTCCTCGATCGGGAGCAGGAAGGCCTGGTCGGTGATGCGCTCCGGCTCCTGGATGTAGTTGTCGAGAGCATCCATGAGTTCCTGGATGCAGTCCGCTTCCGGACCGGTCGGGTTTTCGATGGCCGGCAGCGCCGCGCCGCGGATCACCGGAATGTCATCGCCCGGGAATTCGTATTTGGAAAGCAGTTCGCGAACTTCGAGCTCCACGAGGTCGAGAAGTTCCTCATCGTCCACGAGGTCGCATTTGTTCATGAATACGACGATCGCCGGCACACCGACCTGACGGGCGAGCAGGATGTGCTCGCGGGTCTGGGGCATCGGTCCATCGGACGCGGACACACACAGAATCGCACCGTCCATCTGGGCGGCACCGGTGATCATGTTCTTGACATAGTCGGCATGGCCGGGGCAGTCAACGTGAGCGTAATGACGGTTTGCGGTTTCGTACTCAACGTGCGACGTCGCAATGGTCATGATTTTGGATGCGTCACGGCGGCCCTGAGATTCAGAAGCTTTAGCAACATCATCGTATGCTACATAGGTACCGAGGCCTTTTTCACCCTGAACGCAGGTGATTGCGGCTGTCAGCGTTGTTTTACCATGGTCAACGTGTCCGATAGTACCCACGTTAACGTGCGGCTTTGTCCGTTCGAATTTATCTTTAGCCATGACTTATTCCTCCTGATCCCTTTTAACTTTATCTAATTCACAAATCTTCAACTGGAGCCCATGAGCGGATTCGAACCGCTGACCTCATCCTTACCAAGGATGCGCTCTACCAACTGAGCTACATGGGCGGCAAATCCCGTGCGGCTCGCGCGTCCATCAAATACAAAGAAACAAAAGAGCACAAAATGCCGTCCCTACTTAACTGAATTCAGAAACAGACCTTTTACACCCTCATACTTCTCTAAATTATCCTGCGCAAACCACAAAAATACTCTCTGGTATCTCACACAAAGGGGAGCGACTTTAGCGAAAAAGTTCCGGCTGTCAACTTTTTTGGATCAAATAATTCCATCCTTTTTGCGCGGCGGCCTCCGCACCCTCTTGAAATCAGGAAACCGGCACTCGATCGCCTGTTCGCGTCAGAATCTCCCGCATCGGCCTCCCCACCGGCTCTGTCCGTCGCAATGGCGAGCATCGGAGTGCGCCCTGCGCTCTTGATGCATTGGATTCGTGTCCGGCGCAGGATGCCCCCCGACCGGATCTCTCTGGACCATCGTTACCTCGGTCGGTTCAAATGGACGATTGCAGATTGCCGGTTTCCGTGCGTGGGAAATATTCATCTCGTTTTTCCAATGATCGGAAAATCGGAACCTCATTTTTCCAATGCGTGGAAACTCTCATTTTTGCTTGATGACGAATCAGGCGGCCTGACCCTTCCGGCTGACCCTTTCGGCGCGCTCAAAAATCGGCCCGGTTATTAACAGAATAATTTTTACAGAACGATCCGCATCGCCGGCCGCCGATTATTCTGAGCTCATCATTCTGTTCATTTTTTTCCAACCATTGGAAATCCTGACTTCATCTGGCAGCAGCGCACCGCCCCCTTCAGGCGAGACGTGGTTTCCAGACCCTGGAACTTTTTCTTCCAACCCCTGGAAAAAAATTATGCGGGGCGGACATTCCTTCCTGCAACCTTTTCCAAGGTTTGGAAAAGGCTGCTGGCCGCGTGCCCCACGCGGCGTGATCCGCACCGGGCAGCCGCACCGCTTCACCACCGCAATCGCCCGGCGGGGCACCTATCGTTTTACGCAAAATTCAACCTCTTATCGGGATGCCCTGAAAGGGTTGGACAACTTAGCCTTGGGCAATCGCCCGAGGAAATCGGCAGAGAAGTCGAATCTGTCCTGCAGGGACAGCACACCGAAATACTGTATTGCCGATTTTCAGTCCGCCCAAACTTTCTGCAATTTTGAGTTGTCCATATACCCGTATATGTTATCGTTCTGCTCATATTTAAAACATCACCCCTTAACAGGAGAAAAATAATGGTTAAAATTGGACAGGCCGTACCGGATTTCGAAATCGATGTCTTCCACAAGGAAGAAATCAAAAAGGTGAAATTGTCGGATTATAAAGGCAAATGGGTCGTCATGCTCTTTTACCCGGCCGACTTCACCTTCGTCTGCCCCACGGAGCTCAAGGAAGCCGCCCTGCTCTACGATAAATTCAAGGCCGCCGGCGCGGAAATCATTTCCGTCAGCACCGACACCGCCTTTGTTCATAAAGCGTGGCACGACGAATCCGAAGCCATCAAGATTGTCGACTTCCCGATGGGCGCCGACCCGTCCGGAAAAATCTGCACGCTGTTCGGCACCCTGCTCGAAGACGAAGGCCTCGCCCTGCGCGGAACCTTCATCATCGATCCCGACGGCGTTCTCAAAACCATCGAGATGCACGACCTCGGCATCGGGCGCAGTGCCGTCGAAGCCCTGCGCAAACTCGAAGCCGCCAAGTTTGTCCGTGAATACGGCGACCAGGTCTGTCCGGCCGGCTGGCAGCCCGGGGATGACACCCTGACTCCGGGCCTGAACCTGGTCGGAAAAATCTAGCGTCCGGGGGGACCACGTCCAGCCACCGGCCCGGCTGCTCGCAAGAGCAGCCGGGCTTTTTTTGCGTCACCCATTCAAGGGCTTGGAAAAAAAACAGAATGTACTACAGTCAGCGGATTATTTGCAGGAGGAACCGTGAATCACTCGTGGGTTGAAATAAGCAGCGAACGGCTGCGGGAAAATCTCCGTTCATTGAAAGCAACGGTTACAGGCGGAACGGAAATCATTTTTGTCGTCAAAGCGAACGCCTATGGTCACGGGCTGATCCCGGCGGCGAAAATCGCGGCGCAGGAGGATATTCACTGGTTCGCCGTGGCCTATGCGGACTCGGCGGCTGCGCTGCGCAGGGAACTGGCGGATGCGCATGTTCTGGTGCTGGGTCATACCGGCCCGGAGCAGATCGATCTGCTGCTCGAACACCGCATCACACCGATCATCACAGACCGTCAAAACGGCCTGGCGCTGGCGGCGGCCGCAAGGGAGCGGGGCAAAACCCTGGATGCCCACCTGAAAGTCGACACCGGGATGGGCCGCCTCGGGGTCCAGTGGAACGAGGTTTCCGGCGTTGTCGACGAGCTCGCCCGCGCCGGCGGCCTGAACCTGACGGGCGTGTGCAGCCACTTCGCCAAGGTCGAACCGGATGCGCCGACCGACGCGCTGGCCCAGGCGGAAAAGTTCAAAGCGGCTCTCTCGCATTTACCGGCGACGGTGTTCAAGCATCTGTCCAGCAGCCGGGCCGCCCTGTACTTTCCGGAATGGGATTTTGACGGGATCCGGCAGGGCATCGACCTGTACGGCTACGGGGCCGCGGATCCCGGCGGGCGCTTCCGGACCCGGCCGATTCTGCAGTGGAAAACGCGCGTCGCCCAGGTCAAACGGGTGCCGGCCGGCTTTTCCGTCGGCTACTACGGAACCCACACCACCAAACACCCGACCCAGATTGCCACCCTGGCCGTCGGATACGCCGACGGCTACAACCGCCGGCTCAGCAACCGCGGGGATGTGCTCATCGGCGGCCGGCGCTGCCCGGTCGTCGGACGCGTCAGCATGAACTGGATCACCGTCGACATCGGGCCGGACGCCGACGTACAGGTCGGCGATGAAGCCGTTCTGATCGGCGAACAGGGCCGCGAAGCCGTCTGGGCCAGCGAGCTGTCGCGAATTTGCCGCACCATTCCGTACGAAATCCTCACCGGCATCAACGCCTCCCTGGAACGCAGATACCTGTAGCCGCAGAGCCGGAAAACGGATCTTCACCGAATTCCGTCTCGACGGGGTGCCTGCCATATCGTAGTGGTAATCCGATGAATGCACTGATTGACTCGATCAAGAAACTCTCCGCTCCGCTGGAGCCGCTGCCGACCGGCGCCGCGCTGAAGCTCGAACCGCTCGACGGCGTCAGCACGGTTCTGTTCGACATCTACGGCACCCTGCTCGTTTCCGGCTCGGGAGATATCGGAACGGCCGCCGCGGTCGACAGCAGCGAAGCGCTGATCCAGTCACTGATTGTCGCGGGATATGAAGGCGACCACGAACGCGCCGGCGAACTCGGACCGGAGCTGCTGCACGCGCAGATTCAGCTCTGGCACAAAGCCGCCCGTGAAGACGGCATTGATTTCCCCGAAGTGGAAATCTCCCTGGTCTGGAAAAAACTCATCGAACGGCTCCAGGCCCTGGACATCATCAAAGCGGACGACGATCCGCACCGCATCCAGCAGCTGGCGGTGGAATATGAATGCCGCGTCAACCCCGTCTGGCCGATGCCCGCCGCAGCAGAAACCCTCGCAAACCTGCGCGCGCGCGGCTTTCGGCTCGGCATTGTATCCAACGCACAGTTCTATACGCCTCTGACCCTCGAAGCGCTCCTCGGCACGCCGCCCGACGCACTGGGCTTCGAAAAAGAGCTCTGCGTTTTTTCCTACAAGCAGCTGCGCGCCAAGCCGTCGGTGGATCTGTTCCAGACCCTGGAAAACAAACTGGACTGGAGCCAAACGCTGTATGTCGGCAACGACATGCTCAACGATATCTGGACGGCGTCGCAGGTCGGATGCCGCACCTGCCTTTTCGCCGGCGACCGGCGCTCCCTGCGGCTTCGCGAAGAGGATAAACGATGCAGACACCTTGTCCCGGACGCCGTGGTCGACCAGCTCCATCAGATCACGGAGATGGTGTGAACCGCCTCCGATCGCACGCAGCCGCCGGCGGCTTGCTGGCCGCCGGACTGTTCATCACCGGCTGCACCGCCTCCCGGCACCGGGTGGAGCTCAATACCGCGCTGAATCAGAACCGCACGCAGCTCGACGGCATCCTCTGCACAACCGGCGCGCACCGCGGCGACTCCGAGCGCTATCTCGAAAACAGTCCCCAGGCGATTTCGTCCGCCCGGCAGAACCCGCGATATGCCTTCATCGAATTTGACGTGCAGGTTTGCGCCGACGGGACCCCGGTGGTCATTCACGACAGCAGCCTGCTGAGGCTCTTCGGACATCTGAACAGCGTGCAGAAATGCACCGCGGAAGAACTCCGGGATCTGAGCGAAAACAACATCGCCGCCTACGACGACATCATGGATCTGGCGGAAGGCAAGCCGCTGATCATCGAAGTGAAATCGCAGGGAGAGCCCGAAACGGATCAGCGCCTCATTGACTACATCGTGGCGGATGTGCGCCGGCGGGCGATTGCCGATCACATCCTGATCAGCTCCATTTCGGCCGAAGCGATCCGATACGTCAAAACCCGATACCCGGAAATGGCCACCGGACAGGTGTTCTGGCTGACCGCGTCCACCTATCTGCCGTTCGACTTTCTGACCGAAGCGCTGTATCAGCACATCAATGAGTCCAAGGCGGATTACATCATGCTGCACACGGCCAACCGCTGGAACATCCGCGACCTGCTGCGCCTGAAACCGGAGGGAAAAACGCTGGTCTTCTGGAACTTCGGCGACACCATGTTCCTCGTCCACAAGGATCCAACCGACCGCCTGTGGAGCCGTTGCGCCGCAAAAAAACCGGCGGATCTGATCAGCCATCATGCCGCGCCTGCGGTCTCACCGCTCAAGCAGCTTGATTAAGCCCCGGCCGCTGACCTATATTTCTCCTCATGATTTCAGCAGTGATTTTTGATTTTGACGGGGTGATTGTGGATTCCGAGCGGCTGCACTGGGCGGCGTTCAACGCGGTGATGGAGCCGCGCGGAAAAACCATCGAATGGCCGGACTACACTCGCATCTACATCGGCTTCGACGACCGCGACACCTTCCGTTCCGTTTTTCCAAACCTTGGAAAAAACGAACTCACGGAGCTGATCCGGGAAAAAGCGGCGGCCTTCCAGTCGCTGCTCGCCGGGGGCGGCGCGGCCGCCCTGCCCGGCGCGGTCGAGCTGATCCGGCACCTCGCGCCCCGCCTGCCCATTGCCATCTGCTCGGGCGCGCTGAAAGAAGACATTCTTCCAATCATTGGAAAACTCGGAGTCGCCGACGCGTTCCAGACCATTGTGACCGCGGAGGACACCCCGGTCAGCAAACCCGATCCGGCCCCCTACCGCCTGACGAAGGAGCGGCTCGGCATCCGGGACGGGCTGGTGATCGAAGATACACCGGCGGGGATCGCCGCGGCAAAAGGCGCGGGACTGCGCGTGCTGGCCGTAACCAACAGCTACGAGTCCGCGTTTCTTTCCCAGGCCGACGCCATTGTCGACACGCTGGAAGGGCTGACGCTCGAAAAGCTCCGCCAACTGCCGGCGGTTTAAAACCGCCGGTTTTTCAGATGCTCATCCATCCGGTCGCGGGCGAGGTTGAGGCTTTTGATAAACGCCTCAAAGTAGAGCCCGTCCCGCGCGCGGGATGCAATCGGGATGAGGACCGGCGCCGGGTCGCGGCTGAGCGCCTGCGGGGTGACGTAGCATTCATCGCCGGTCACCATCAGCCCGATGAACTCCCCGCGTTCGGTCAGCAGATAGTCGCCGACCTTCGGTTTTTTTCCGCTGGAACGCCGGACCGTCAGATAGTCCCTGCCGATCAGGGGGCTGATTTCAACCCGGCTGTGGTCGTTCATTTTTCCCGGACTGAACAGCAGCGCATTCTGCAGCCGCTGCTCTTTAAGCGCCTCCATGGAAATGGAGTTCAGGGCGCCGTCCATCGCCCCGGCGAAGCGGACAAAACAGACCTGCGGCTCCGGGCCGGGCACCACAATGGACTCCAGCGGCAGGGGCACCGCATCTTCAGTGATTGAGGAGACCGTTCCCTCCACGTGCGTTACACTGTCGGAGAGACCGCCGAAAAAGGAACGGCCCAGCCCCAGCTTGCGGAAGTCGGCCGGCACCAATACGGCACGGCCCACCTGAACGAGCGGCATCACCAGCTCGCGGCTGGTCACAAAACTGCGGTCATCACGCGAGTTGTATTCGGTGAAACTGATATTCAGACTGCGCAGGGATTCCTCCCGGCGCACCCAGACCGATTTTTGAAGCTCTTCCTCCGCCAGCTTCTGCTCTTCTTCGAGCTGAGCAACCGTTTTCTCAGCGGTCTCTTTGCGGACTTCGAGTGCCGCCACCTGCCCGGACAGTTCAACCACCATCTCGGTTGCCTGTTCGCCCTGTGCAACCAGCCGTTCACGCTCCTGCGTAATCACGGTGGCCCGCTCGCGGGCGGCCGCTTCGGATACCTTCAGTTCGGTCAGCCGTCCCTCCCGCTCGGCCAGCTGCGTCTGCAGACTCTTAACCTGCGTATGGGCGACGGCCGCCTCCTGCCGGGCCTCCTGAAGCGCTTCGTTCGCACCCTGGGCGGCCATCTGCAGGCGCTCCCTTTCACTGCGGGCCAGCGCCGCCTCTTTGAGCGCTTTTTCCTCCGCCAGCCTCGCGGCCGCCGTCTGCCCGACGGACTCCTCGGCTTTCAGACGAGCCGCCTCGGCCACCAGTTCCGCCTCCGCCCGGCGGCGCTCAGAGGCTTCCGCCTGACGGCGCGCCTCGGCGGCGGTCTGCTGCGCGAGCTCCGCTTCGCGCGCGGCCAGCGCCGCCTCGGCGCGGGCTTTTTCTGCCGCCAGTTCCATGGCATGCACCCGGGCCTGCAGCTCTTTGCTGTCCTCGCGTTCGCGGCCGGCCGTATCCCGGGCTTTATCCGCCTGCTCCAGCGCCTTCTTGGCGAGCTCCGCCGCCCGGGCCAACTGCTCTTCGAGCCGCTGAACCTCATCCAGGAACGCCTGTTCCTTGCGCAGTCCTTCCTCGATCATCGACGACCAGCGGTAGAGCGGGATGGGAATATTGCGCTCTCCGCCGGCGCGCTGCCCGGCCGTCAGGGCCAGAACCGAGAGCACCATGACATCGAGCATGACAATTAAAATTGAACGGCGCATGGAGGTCTCCTCAATCGACGGACATCAGAAGTTCCTGCTTGAACGGGGTGTGATACCCCAGCCGCAGGATGACCGACACAATAATCCCCATCGCCGTCGAGGCGTAGGCGAACATCAGTCCGGCGTCGGGAAAGAAGGTGACCATGATAAAACTGCCGACCGATCCGAGCAGACCGAAATATAGCGGCAGGTCAAAATAGACATCGATCGCTTCGAGCAGCTCGAGCTTTTTCGACGGCGCGTTGTCGCCGATGCGCACGGCGCGCAGCTTGAGCGTCGCCGCAATCCAGGCCCCGATCTGCAGCACGGCGGAAGCGAGCACCATCACCCAGGCCATGCGCCGGCCGATCCGCGCCGCCATTTCCTGAGCCTGCGCAACCATTTCAGGACTGAGCGCCCCGCTCTCGGCCGCGCCGCCGGGCGCGCCCGACGGGGATAAAAGAAGTGAAACACCGAACACCAGAATGGCCGCCAGCGACAGCACGCCCAGCGAAATAAAAAAGCCGCGTAAAAATCTCATCTGCCCTCTCCTTAACAATTGAAGCCGTAGTGTAACCATTTTCTAAAGATCATTTCAAAGCAGAAGTGACCGCAGGATGCCACTTGTTGAAACAAAGCCCGTCCGGCCGGCCGCTTCAAAACGAAAAACAGGATCGCCCGGCCCGGCTCCGCCGTCTTCAAATGAAGGCCCGCCATGCGCCGGACTTGTTCTGCCGCCCCTTTCCTGATAGCGTCCGTTTCCATGGACCGAATCTATATCAGAGACCTCGCCCTGCGCTGCATCATCGGACTCTATCCCGAAGAGCGTGAAAAAAAGCAGGATGTCATCATCAACATCACCCTGGAAACCGACCTGAGGGCGGCGGGAAAAAACGACGATCTTTCCGACACGGTCGACTACAAAACCATCAAGCTGAACATTCTCGATTTTGTTGAGGGCAGCAGCTTCCGGCTGATTGAAGCGCTGGCGGACGGAATTGCCGGAATCTGCCTGGGAAGCCCCCTTGTTCAACGCGTCACCGTGACCATCGACAAGCCCGGGGCTCTGCGTTTCTGCAAAAGCGTTGCGGTGGAAATCACCCGCCCCTAACAGGCCGGAAGAAAGCTCATGTGTGCGCGGTAGTAGGCCAGCTCGGCGGCCGAGGCGACGATGTCGTAATAGGCATCGTGCTGGCGCAGGCGCCGCAGGTCGGCCTCGGGAAAGTATTTCTTGACGTTTTTGGCGTCGTTTTTGTCGAACTCCCGGCCGTCGGTGAGGTCGAGCCACTGCACCTTCAGGGTGGATACGTCGAGCAGGCGGTAATGAAGGCGGCTGACAAACGTCGGGAGAAACCTGCGGGCCAGGATCCAGTCGTTATGGACGCTGTTGCCGGCCATCAGCGGACGCTTTTTAATCGTCTTGGTCGGCGTGCCGCACCAGCGGTCGATCATGGCCGTGAGCTTTTCGTCGATTTCTTCGACCGCAACCGCACTGCGCGAGCGGCATTTTTTGACCAGGTCCGGCAGGTTTTTCTGCACCCACGGGCTGAGAGGAACCTGCTCATCAACCCGCACGTACAGATTGAGATCCTCCTCCGGCGGCGTGAGCCGCCTGAGGTCTTTATCGGTCAGCATCACCGAGACCTGAAGCAGCCGGGCGTGATCGAGGTCCAGTGAGGTGAACTCGGTATCGAACCAGACATACGCCGTGGAGGGGATCTTTTTTGTCATGGGTCAGCCTTTGATGATGTCGTAGGTGTCTTTGGCGATCACCAGCTCTTCATCCGTATGAATGACCAGCGCCTTCACTTTCGAATCGGCGGTCGAAATGACGGTGTCGTTCGCCTGGTTGGCCGCATCGTCACAGGCAACGCCCAGAAATTCGAAGTTTTTCAGGATGCCGCTGCGGACGTGACGGACATTTTCGCCGATGCCGGCGGTAAAGACGATCGCATCCACACCGTTCAGAGCGGCCACATAGGCGCCGATATATTTCTGAACCCGGTACACGAACATTTCGAGCGCCAGACGGCTGTCTTCGTCACCAGCCTCGATCGCGGCCGAAATGTCGCGCATGTCGCACTTGCCGCACAGCCCCATCAGCCCGCCGCGCTTGTTCATCATCGCATCGACCTGAGCGGCCGTCATGTCCTGCGACTGCATGATGTACAGCGGGATGTAGGGGTCGAGATCGCCCGAGCGCGTGCCCATCAGGATCCCCGCCAGCGGCGTGAAGCCCATCGACGTGTCCACGGATTTTCCGCCCTCAAACGCGGTGATCGATCCGCCGTTGCCGAGGTGGCAGGTGATCAGCTTGAGCTCTTCGAGCGGACGGCCCAGCTGCTGGGCCGCTTTTTTCGCCACATAGCCGTGCGAGGTTCCATGGAACCCGTAGCGCCGGATTTTATACGTGGAGTACTGCTCCTTGGGCAGACCGTACATATACGCCTTGGCCGGCATGGTCTGGTGCACCGCCGTATCAAACACCGCCACCTGTTTCATCGACGGCATGAGTTTATAGACCGCATCAATCCCCAGCAGGTTGGGCGGGTTGTGCAGCGGGGCCAGCACGGAGTTTTTGCGAATGGCCTCCACCACTTCGCCGTCAACCAGAACGGATTTTGTGAAATCCTCACCGCCGTGCACCACGCGGTGCCCCACCGCGGAGAGTTCTTCGAGGCTGGCGAGCGAACCCATTTCCGGATCGGTGAGCAGTTCGAAGATTTTTTCGATGGTCTTGGTGTGGTTGGGAAGGCTGCAGTAGACCTGGTCGGTCTTGCGGCCGGACTTCTTGTGATTGACAAACGAGCCTTCAATGCCGATACGCTCGGCGCCCCCGGCGGCAATCGCCGTGAACTCGCCGCCATCCGCGGCGACGTAGAGCTTGTATTTCAGAGAAGACGATCCAGAGTTGAGAACGAGAATTTTCATTTTTCTTCCTTACAGGTTTAGCATCCCAAAGACTGCACCACAGTGATTGCGGCAACCCCCACCACGTCCTCTGCGGAGCATCCGCGGGACAGATCGTTGACCGGCTTTTTCAGCCCCTGGAGAATCGGACCGTAGGCCTCCGCGCCGCCCAGGCGCTGCACCAGCTTGTAGCCGATGTTGCCGGCGTTGAGATCGGGGAAAATCAGCACGCGGGCCTGACCGGCCACATCGCTGCCCGGCGCTTTGGAGGCGGCAATGGCCGGGACAATCGCCGCATCGAGCTGGAACTCGCCGTCCAGCGCAATATCCAGATCCGCGAATTCGTCTGCAAGAATCTGCTTCGCCTTGGCGGTGGCCTCGACCACCTTGTCGACGAGCGGGCTGGAGGCGGAGCCTTTTGTTGAATAGGAAAGCATTCCCACCTTGGCGGGCATGCCGAACTGCAGCGCGGTCTGGGCGCTCTGCACCGCAATCTGCGCCAGCTGGTCCGCATCGGGGTTTTCGACCAGACCGCTGTCTGAAAAGATGTAGGCCGTGCCGTCGCAAACCATGAAAAACAGCGCGGAGACCATGCCGCCCGGACGGGCGCCCTTGATGATCTGAAGCGCGGGACGAACGGTGTCAGCCGTGGAATGAGCCGCACCGGAAACCAGTCCGTCGGCATCGCCGCACTGCACCATCATCATCCCGAAATAGTTGACCTGACTCTTCAGAATCTCTTTGGCCTTCTCCAGCGTCATCCCTTTGGCCTTGCGAAGCTCATAAAATGCCTGCGCGTAGCCTTCCAGCCTGTCCGATGTCGCGGGATTCACGACCGTCACCCCGGCCCCGGCGCGCGCCGCGACCGTCTCGTCACCCAGCACTACCACGTTTGCAATTCCTTCCGCGGCAATCACGCCGGCAGCCTCCATGACACGTTCGTCCGCGCCCTCCGGCAGCACAACCGTGCGCTGATTGGCTTTGGCCTTCTCTATAATCTCTGTAATAAATTTACTGCGACTCATTTTGTTTAACCTTTGCTTTACTCATTTCCTGTAAATCAAAAAAAAACCTCTAAGCATATTGCCAAGAGGTCTTTTTCAATCATCGGTGTCTCCGATTTACTTTTCGACGGCAGCCGGTTCCGCGGCTTCCACCCATTCGATAATTGCCATCTCGGACGCATCGCTCATGCGCGGTCCGAGTTTGGTGATGCGCGTATAACCGCCTGCGCGATTCGCGTATCCCGGGGCGATTTCGTCAAACAGTGTTTTCACGGCGGTTTCCTGTTTGATTGCAGAGAGCGCGTTGCGGCGTGCGCCCAGCGTTCCCTTTTTGCCCAGTGTCACCATTTTCTCCGCCATCGGAGCAACCACTTTCGCTTTCGAGAGCGTGGTTTTGATGCGGCGCTCATTGATCAGGCTGCAGACCATGTTGGCCAGCATGGAGTCGCGGTGTGCGCCGCGGCGGCCGAGTTTAACTTTTTTAACGCGATGTCTCATGAGATGTCCCTCTAATTTCTAAATTATTCAAAATCTTTGGCCGGCGGATTGAGCAGATCGGAATCAAAGGTCATGCCCAGCGACAGACCCATGTCGATGATTTTCTGCTTAATCTCGTTCAGCGACTTCTTGCCGAAGTTGCGGTACTTGAGCATTTCCGCCTCGGTTTTCTGCGCCAGTTCACCCACGGTGGTGATGTTGGCATTGTTGAGGCAGTTGGCGGCGCGGACACTCAGCTCAATCTCATTGACACTGATGTTGAGTTTCTTGCGCAGCTCTTCCTTCTCGATATCGATCTGTTTTTCGCTCGCCTCGAACTCGATCAGGTCTTTGTCATAGCTGACGAAGACATCGAGGTGATGACGCAGGATGGCGGCGGAAAGGGTCAGCGCATCGTCCGGCGTGACACGCCCGTCGGTCCAGATTTCGATGATCAGTTTGTCGTAGTCGGTGCGGCGGCCGACGCGGCAGTCAACCACATCGTATTTGACGCGGGAGACCGGCGAGAACAGCGAGTCGATCGGAATCACGCCGATTTCCTGCTCGTCCTGCTTGTTGCCTTCTGACGGGCAGTATCCGCGGCCGACACGGGTTTCAATTTCCGCCTCGAACGAACCGTCGCTGTCGAGCGTTGCAATGTGATGATCCGGGTTGAGGACCTCGACACCGGCCTTGGTCTGAATGTCGCCGGCTGTCACCTCGCCCGGACCCTGGACGCTGATTTTCAGGCGCTGGGGATCACGGGTATAGGATTTGAGCAGGACTTTTTTCAGGTTCAGGATGATATCGGTGACATCCTCGCGAACGCCCGGCAGGGTGCAGAACTCGTGCGGTGCGCCGTCAATTTTGATCGAAGCGATTGCGGTGCCTTCGAGCGAGGAAAGCAGCACACGGCGCATGGAGTTGCCGATGGTGCGGCCATAGCCGGCTTCAAAGGGCTCTGCGGTGAACTTTCCGTAGGTATCGGTGGAAACGGTCTCGTCTTTGACGACCCGCTTGGGCATTTCGAATCGGCCTAGTCTAATCGGCATCTTTTTTCCTCCCAGAGCCGGGCATTAACCGGCTCGTATGGTGTTTGGTTTATTCGCTCAGGTTATACGCGACGCTGCTTCTTGGGGCGGCAGCCGTTATGCGGAACCGGCGTGGTGTCCTTAATCGCTGAAACACGAAGGCCGGCGGCCTGCAGAGCGCGCACCGCCGACTCGCGGCCGGCGCCCGGGCCCTGCACGCGGACTTCGACTTCGTTCATGCCATGCGAAATCGCACCGCGTGCAGCTTCCTGCGCAACGGTCGTCGCGGCAAACGCGGTGCTTTTGCGGGATCCTTTGAACCCGCAGCGGCCGGCGCTGCTCCACGAAATCACTTCCCCCCGCATGTCGGTCAGGGAGACAATCGTGTTGTTGAAAGTGGTTTTGACGAACGCAATGCCGTACGGGACATTTTTTGCGCCTTTCATCCGGCGCTTCGGTTTGGCCTCTTCTTCTTTGTCGCCTTCGATTGCGGCAAAAATGTCTTTCTGGCGCTCCGGCTTTTTATCCGCGGCTTTTTCAGCGGCGGGTGCTTCAGCGGCGGGAGCCTCGGCAGCAGGCGTTTCGACCGCGGTCTGTTCGACCGCTTCTTCTACAGGTTTGGTTTCTTCAGCCATGAATTAATCCTTATTAAAATTATCGGGACGCGACTTTCGCGGCGGAACGCGCTTCTTTACCGCGAACGGCACCCACCGTACGAACCGGCCCCTTGCGGGTACGGGCGTTGGTTTTGGTCCGCTGGCCGCGAACCGGAAGACCACGGCGATGACGCGATCCGCGATACGAGTTGATCGAGATCAGGCGGCGGATGTTCTGCGTCACTTCGCGGCGCAGGTCCCCTTCAATGGTATAGCCCTCGCGGATCACCGCGCCGAGTTTGGTTATATCATCGTCGGTCAGATCGTCCGCTTTCTTGGCCGGGTCGAGACCCGCCTTGGCGATCACTTCGCGCGATTTGACGAGGCCGAGGCCGTAAATATAGGTCAGAGCGTACTCAAGACGCTTTCTGCCGGGGATATCAATTCCAAGTACACGTGGCATAAATCTGCTCCTTTAGCCCTGACGCTGTTTGTGACGGGGGTTGCGTTTATTAATGACGTACACACGTCCTTTGCGACGAACAATCTTATCGTCCGCGCTGATCTTTTTAACTGAGGCTTTAACCTTCATAAATCCACCTAAATAATAATCCGCCCTGCACTCATGTTGTAAGGCGACATTTCCACCTTCACCCGGTCTCCCTCTTTAGGAAGCATTTTCCCCCGGTCTTCCACCGCAATATAAGCCGTGAACCCATGTCCATTGCCCAATCCGGCGCGAAAAGCGTGACTATCTATCACGGCCTCTAAGTGAGCGTCCAGTAAAATAGTCTCTCTCTCGTTCATTTTTAAGAGCGGCTCATCATACAGACACGCCCCTGCCGCACAAGCCCGAATTAAAAAAAATTCGCATTTCCAATCCGCGGACGCCGGAAGTCCCTGAGCGCACCTGTTTTTCCAGGGCCCGGAAGGGTTTCAATCCGGAGCGTGCCGGAGTCAGGCGGGGAAATATTCGGCTGTATAACGAAAGACACGCAGCGTGTCCGACCAGTAGGAACCGGGCAGCCCCGCCTTCATTTTCAGATGCATCAAAAACATCTTCCTGTCGGGCAGCTCCTCCCAGACACTCGGCAGAAAGGTGCCGCGCCGCCCGCCCTCCTGCAGAATCAGCCCGTCCACCCCGGGGCGCATCTGCTCCAGCAGTTCGGCCTCGGAGCTGAACGCCATCTCTACGGGCGGCGACAGAACCGAAATATGAATCTCCAGCCGCTCGAACTCCTCCCGCGACAACGGCGCGAAGCGCGGATCCTCAAAGGCGGCGGCGCGGGCGTTTTCCGCGACATCCTCGGCCAGCGGGCGGCAGGCCTGCAGCATGCCGATGCATCCGCGCAGCGCCCCGCCGATCGTCAGCGTCACAAAGGTGGCCCGCTCCTCCTGCAGTTCCGGAATTTTTCCAATGTCGGGAAATGTTTTTTCCAAGGGTTGGAAAACCGGCCGGGCGCCGGAGCGTCCGGTTTCCAACGCCTGGAAAATCGCGGCGCGCGCAATCTGCAGCAGCAGGGTCTGAAACTCCTTTTTCATGCGGAGGAGTTTAAAATATTCCCAACAAAAGTCTAGCCCGGCCACGGCAATCTGTTAAAACCCCTGCGCTCACAACAGAGGGAGACACCTGATGCACAGCAAACAGACTAAAATCATCTGCACCATCGCCGACAACCGCTGCGAGCCGGAGTTCATTGAACAGCTCGTCGCCTGCGGCATGAACGTGGCCCGGCTGAACACGGCGCACATCACTACCGCCGCGGCGGAGCAAATGGTGAAAAACATCCGCAGCGTCTCCGACCGGATCGGCATCCTGATCGATACCAAGGGCCCGGAAGTGCGCACCTGCGACATGGACGAACCGATTGAGGTGCAGACCGGCGACCAGGTCTGCATTGCCACCCAGCCGTCCAAACCCGGCGACTTCAGGGTGAACTACGAGGAATTCGTCGACGAAATCCCGGTCGGCAGCCGGATTCTGATCGACGACGGCGAACTGGAGCTGTCGGTGGACGAGCAGACTCCGGGACGCCTCCACTGCACCGTGCAAAACGACGGCATCATCAAAAACCGCAAAAGCCTCAACGTGCCCGGTGTGCACCTGCCGCTGCCCGCCCTCACTGAACGCGACGGCGAATTCATCGAATGGGCCGCCCGCAACGAAATTGATTTCATCGCCCACTCCTTCGTGCGCGACCGCGACGATGTGATGGCCGTGCGGACCATTCTGGATATGCACAAGAGCGACATCAAAATCATCGCAAAAATCGAAAACCGCGAAGGGGTCGACAATCTGGATTCGATCCTCGACGTCGCGCACGGCGCCATGGTGGCGCGCGGCGACCTGGGCATCGAGATCCCCGCCGAGGAGGTTCCGTTCATCCAGAAGCGGATTATCCGCACCTGCATCCGCCGCCTCAAACCGGTCATCACCGCCACCCAGATGCTGCACTCCATGATCGAAAACCCGCGCGCGACCCGCGCGGAGGTCAGCGACGTGGCCAACGCGATTCTCGACGGCACCGACGCGGTGATGCTCAGCGGCGAAACCGCCTACGGAAAATTCCCGGTCGAAGCGGTGCGGACCATGTCCGACATCGCCCATTCCGTGGAGAAGCAGAAGGAATCCATCCCCGTCTCCATGGGAAAGCCGACCGCCGACACCGCCGACCTGCCCGGAACCCATCTGACCAAAGCGGCAGTCACCTGCGCGACCGAGCTGCCGGTGCAGGCGATCATCACCAGCACCCGGTCGGGCGAAACGGCGCTGGCCTGCGCCTGCCACCGCGGGCGCACCCCGATTTTTGCGCTGTCGGAAAACCGGCGGACCGTGCGGGAACTCTCCCTGTGCTACGGCGTCTACTCGGCGCAGATCCAGGTGCCGGCAACCACGGACGAGCTGGTCAAAGTCTGCCTGAACAAGCTGCTCGACGAGCAGAAGATCGATGCCGAACACCTGATCGTCTTTCTGGGCGGCGGACACATCTATTCGCATCACACCAACTTCATGCAGATTGAAACGCCCGCCACCCTGCTGCGCCGGCCGGCGGCTCATTCATAAAAGGCGAACGCGCCGTAGCCGACCACCTGATCGCGCCCGCCGGCCGTATCGCCCGAGTTGCGCAGGTCGAGCCGTTCGGCGCGCATTCCCTTTCGGCGCGCCACATGAACCAGCCCGGAAACCGGCACCAGCCCGCAGGCGCTGTCGAAATCCAGCCCGCGCACATCCAGATCGACAATCGCCTCAGCGGCGAGGCTGTCTTTTTTCCGAGCCTGCTCATACGGTTTGTAATGGCTCAGGTCCGAGCTGATCACAACCAGGGTTTCCGGTCCGCCCCACAGAGCCGACAGCACGTCGGCCACCTCTTCGGGGCGCGCATCGCCGGCCACCAGCGGCACCAGCCTGAAATCGCCCAGCACTTCGCGCAGAAACGGAAGCTGCACCTCCAGGCTGTGCTCCTCCGCATGCGCCTTTTCTGAAAAGACAATCTGGGGAAAGGTGGTCACCGCCGTTAACGCCTTCAGGTCGATCATGACCTTTCCGCCGGGGACCGCCCACGCGATGGACTCCGGCGCGGCGAGCCCGCGGAGCAGAACCCGGTGCGACGGCCCGACCAGCACCACCCGCTCAATCGCGGCGGGATTCACCCGCGCATAGGCGCTGGCGGCGATCGCGCCGGAATAAACATATCCCGCATGGGGAACAATAATCGCTTTAGGAGAGGGCCCCGGGCCGCTCCCGGCCTGTTCCAGAAACCCCCGGACCGTCCTCGACAGCTCATCCGGATCGGACGGATAAAACATTCCGGCCACGGCCGGCACTCTGACGCTCCCGCTCATGGCTGTAATTTAATGGATGCCATTCGGAAAATACAGAGTTATTATACGCATTATGAAAACGGCAAAATACTGGAAGCGGCTCGAGAACGGACAGGTCGAATGCACGCTCTGTCCGCGCCGGTGCCGGATGGCGCAGGGCAAACGCGGGGCCTGCTTCGGCCGGCACCGGATCGGGGACGAGCTGATCGCCGAGACGTACGGCCTCGCCTGCGGAATGGCGGTCGATCCCATCGAAAAAAAACCGCTCTATCACTTCCTGCCCGGCTCCAGCGTGCTGTCGTTCGGCACCGTCGGCTGCAACCTGACGTGCGGATTCTGCCAGAATTACCACCTGAGCCGGGCCCGGCAGCCGGGCGGCAGCCCGGCCTCCCCGCCGGAGATCGCCCGCACCGCCCTCCAGTATCAGTGCGAGAGCGTGGCCTTCACCTATAACGAGCCCACGGTTTTTTTCGAGTACGCCGTCGACACCGCCGACGTCTGCCGGGAGCACGGCCTGAAAACCGTCGCCGTCACCAACGGCTGGATCGAGCCGGAGCCGCGCCGGGAGCTTTACAGCCGCATCGACGCCGCCAACGTGGACCTCAAAGCGTTCACCGACGCCTTCTATCAGCAGCTGTGCGGCGCAACCCTGCATCCGGTGCTCGACACCCTGCTCTATATAAGAAAGGAAACAGACGTCCACCTCGAGGTGACCACCCTGCTGATTCCGGGCCGCAACGACTCCCCCGACGAGATCAACGCCATGACCCGCTGGGCGGCCGCCGAGCTCGGTCCGGATGTGCCCTGGCATTTCAGCGCCTACCGCCCCACCCGCGAATGGAACGAGGCACCGCCCACGCCCCTCCAAACGCTGCTGCAGGCCGAATCGATCGCCAGAGCCAACGGACTCCGGCACGTCCATCTCGGAAACGTCGGTCTGGCACGCTGATAAGGTCCCTCCGGTTCATTCGTCCGGCAATCCCGCCGCGGGGTGTCTGAAAACCGGCAATCCCGCCTCTGATATTCACCGAAAAAAAGGCTAAATAGCGGTGGACGCTCCGCGACCTTTTCCGTATAGTCCGACGCTTTGATTTGAGAAACGGAAGGCTTTTAAGCACATGAACAAATTAATTATCGGATTACCGAAAGGCAGCCTGCAGGAGTCGACCTACGCGCTTTTCGCCAAGGCCGGCTTTAATATTAAAGGCAATTCGCGCTCCTATTTCCCGTCGATTGACGACGACGAGATCGAACTGCGCCTGCTTCGTTCGCAGGAAATGAGCCGCTATGTGGAGCAGGGAATGCTCGATGCGGGGATTTCCGGCCTGGACTGGATTTCCGCCAACGGCTCCGACGTGCACATTCTGTGCGACATGGTTTACTCCAAGGTGAGCAAACGCCCGGTCCGCTGGGTGCTGGCCGTGCCGCAAAACTCCGACATTCAGTCGGTCAAAGATCTGGAAGGCAAACGGATCGCC
Organism: Tichowtungia sp.; assembly: GCA_041584215.1. Taxonomy (GTDB): domain Bacteria; phylum Verrucomicrobiota; class Kiritimatiellia; order Kiritimatiellales; family Tichowtungiaceae; genus Tichowtungia. The sequence continues at coordinate 67,040 of JBFHEM010000006.1, forward strand.
ACCGAGGGCGTCGCGCTGGTCGAACGCTGGCTCGAAAAACACGGCGTCAAGGCCGAGGTCGAATTTTCATGGGGCGCGACGGAAGTCAAAGTGCCTGAATTTGTGGATGCCATCGTGGACATCACGGAAACCGGGTCGTCGCTGCGTGCGCACAACCTGCGGATTGTGGACACCCTGATGGAATCCTACACACAGTTTTTCTGCAGCAAAAGCGCATGGGCCGATGACTGGAAACGGACCAAGCTCGAAAAAATCGCTCTTTTGCTGACTTCCGCGCTCAACGCAGCAGACAAGGTTCTGTTGAAAATGAATGTGGAAGATCAGAATCTGGAGGCAGTCAAGGCGCTTTTGCCGGCACTGCACGCGCCAACCGTCAGCGGGCTCTCCGAGGACGGCTGGTACGCGATCGAAACCGTGGTGGAGGAATCCATCGTCCGCGAAATCATTCCCGAGCTCAAAACGGCGGGAGCGGAAGGCATCATTGAAATTGCTTTGAATAAAGTGGTAGCATAACTGCGATAAGAGGAAGAAAACATGGGTACCATTAAAAAATGGCGTAAAACAAAAATGTCGAACCACAAGCGGCGCAAGCGCCGTCGCGCGGATCGTCATAAAAAGAAATAATTTTCTGACCTGAAAAGGGGTTGTCATGTGCGCATCCCGGAATGCATGGATCGGCAGAGTCTTTCTGTTCGGGTTGTTTCTGTGCATGGCCGGGTGCACCACTCCGCAATCGAAGCCTCAGCTGAGCTCACAGGCTCAGGCTGAGGCTTTGTCTCATTTCAGTCTCGGCCTGCTGGCGGAAAGCAGCGGCGATGCGGCAACCGCACTGCGCCACCTGCACGAGGCCATCCGCATCGATCCGAATGAGCCGCTGCTTTACCCGCCGGCGATTGCGATCGCGATGCAGCTCGAGCAGGGCGACGAGGCGCTCAGCCTGTGCAGACGTTTTCGAAAACAGATGCCGGACCGCCTGCCGCCCCGTCTGCTTGAGGCGCAGGTCTGCATGCTGATCTCACGTGACGACGAGGCGGAAAAGCTGTTCCGGCAGGCGGTTGACGCGTTTCCGGACCACCCCGACAGCCTGCTCGCGCTGGCCCGGTTCCTGATTGCGCACGACCGCAACCCGGAGGCCGTCCGCCTGCTGGAGCCGGCACTTGAAAAGCCGCCTGTAAGCCCGGACATCTGCCACATGCTCGGGACGCTGGCCATCGGCCGGGCGCGCACCCTCCCGGAAAAATCCGAGGCGCAGGCCGCCATCCTGGAGGGGATCGCGCTCATCGAGCAATCGATGGACGCGTCCGCGGAGGATCCGCAGAAATGGCTTCAGCTGGGCTACGCCTATCTGGCTGCCGGGAAACCCGCCGAGGCCAAGAACGCCTTTGAACAGGCGTATGCACTCTACCCGGACGACCTCCTCATTGCCCGCCCCCTGTTCGACCTCTGCATTCAAAGCGGAGACATCCCGCGCGTGCTGGAACTGTGCGAAGAGATCCCGCGAAACACCCGCACGGAACCGGAACTGTGGTTTCAGTACCTCGGGGAACGACTGCCGAAAGAACACCGCGAGCCGCTGGCGGAAGAACTGCAGGCCTACCTGAAGAAAAACCCGCTGGCACCGGTTCTGTACTACGCCCGGCTCAGCTCGCTCTATATCGACATGGACAACACTTCCGAGGCGGAAGCCGTTCTGAAGGAAGCCATGACCCGCTACCCCGACAACAGCCGGCTCGGCACGGCCGCCGCATACCTGAGCCTGCGGCAGGAACGCTACGACGAGGCTTACGCGGCTTTTCGCAAGATCCAGAGCGACACCCCGGCGTCCGAGTGGATTGCCAGCCCCTTCTTTACATTCAACCTGATGGTATCCGCCCAGAAAAGCGGGCGTCTTGCCGAGGCGGCCGAAGCACTGGCCGATGCCTACGCCGAAAGCCCGGACATTCTCACCCAGACCATGCAGGCCCTGCTGACCGAGGAGGCCCCCCTGTCCCGCGAGTCGGCCATTGAACTGCTGAGCGCTTTCCGCACCCTGACTCCAAATGCCGGCGAAACGCTCTACTACCTGGCCCTGCTGCAGGCGGCATCACAGCAATACAACACCGCGCTCGACAACGCCCGCCAGTTCGAAGCATCCGCCAGCGGAGTGGAAACCAATCTGCTGGACGGGTTCTTTTATTATCAGTTCGCGGTGCTCCATGAACGGACGGGCCTGCTTTCGGACGCAGAAACCTATTTCCGCCGGGCGATTGAACTGGGCAATCCGGCCACGGCCGCTTCTGCGCAAAACTACATCGCCTATATGTGGGCGGAACGCGGCGAACGGCTTGACATGGGCCTGGCCATGGTGCGGAAGGCCCTGGCGGCGGAGCCCGACAACGCCGCCTACATGGATACACTCGGCTGGATTTATTACATGCAGGGCCGCTATCGCGAAGCGCGGGAAACCCTGGAAAAAGCCGTTTCCCTGCCGGGGACCGATCCGGTCATCCACGAGCACCTCGGCGACACCTATCTGAAACTCGGCGACCTGCCGGCCGCAGCAGCGCACTGGAAAAAGGCCCTGGAAATGTCGCCCGACGAAGAGAGACTCCTCCGGCGGCTGAAGGAAAACGGGATTACCCCAGACGGGTCCCCGGCTCCAGCGGATAGCCCCGCAGATACGCCGCGCCGTCCATAGCCTTCTTCCCGGCCGGCTGCACATCGAGCAGGCGAAGCGCACCCCGGCCGGTCGCAATCAGCGGCCCCCCGTCCGACACATCCAGCACTTCGCCGGGCTCGCCCTCGCCCGCTTCACTGCGGGCGCGCAGAACCTTCAGCCGCTGCATCCCCGAACGGGCAGGCGCTTCACAGCAGCACCCCGGCCAGGCGATAAAGGCGCGGATCCGGTTGCTGAGCGTGTCGGCAGGCAGCGCCCAGTCGAGACGCCCGTCCTCCTTGCTCAGCTTGCGAACCTCCACCGCCCGGGACTCGTCCTGCGGAACCGCCGTGACGGTTCCGGCGCGGATCCGCTCCACGGCCTCCATCAGCAGCTCCGCGCCCACCCGAGCCAGGACCGGCTCGAGCGTCAGCGCATCATCCTCCGGACGGATCGGAACTTCGCGCTGCAAAATGATGTCGCCGGCATCCATTTTTTCGCTGACGTAGAGAATCGTGGCGCCGGTGACCGTATCGCCGTTGGCCAGCGCCCACTGAATCGGAGAGGACCCGCGGTACTTCGGAAGCAGGGAGGGATGCAGGTTGATGGAGCCGTCGGGCGGAAGCGCCAGCACCGAAGGGGGAATATACTGGCCGTAGGCCACCACCACAAACAGATCGGCCTGCAGTTCCTTCAGCGCCGCAAGGCTTTCGGCATCCCCGATTTTTTCGGGAGAAAGCACTGTCAGCCCGCTCTGCTCCGCGCGCTCTTTAACCGGACAGGCCGTCAGCCGCAGCTTGCGGCCGACCGGGCGGTCCGGCTGGGTGACCACCGCAACCACCTCATCGGCCGGACTGGCCGCCAAGGCGTCCAGCAGCGGAAACCCGATCGACGCGGATCCAAAAAAAACAACACGCATGACTCGTCCTCCGGTCTACTCCGCGGCGGCTCCCTGCGGAGTTTCGGTTGTCTCCCCTGCGCCCCAGCGAATGCTGTCGGTCAGGAAGAGCTGATCATTGTTGTTCAGCTGGAACCCGTGCCGAAGAGGAAAGTCCTTCGGAAGCTGCCCCATCGTGATGGGGAACCATGTTTTTTCCGGCCCGCTGAACAGCCCGGAGGTGAAGGGCTTGTCTTTGGTGAGCGTGGTGATGTAAAGCCCGCTGATGTATTTCCCCTGGAAATCCGTGATGTCGTAAAAGTCATCCAGGGTTTGCGGCAGCAGAATCGACACGCGTTTCCCGTACCAGGCGGTCGCCCACGGCATATCCGAACACATGATTTCCGTCGGCTTGAGCAGTTCGCTCACCCGCATAATAAACGGAACATGGTACGGCGGATAGGTTGATTTGGGCGCCGGCGAAAGAAACACCGTCACCAGCAGCGGAAGCGCACTCAGCGCGATGACCAGCCCGGTCAGGGCCTGCTTGTAGAGGTTGATGCTGATGTCCAGCCGGTCCAGCAGGATGAAGAAGAAGGCCAGTCCGTAGAGGATCACGAACGGCCAGAAAATGTGGTACAGCTGATAGGCGGATTCGGTGAAAAAGCCCGCCCCGACAAAGAACAGAACCATCGACAGCCCGATGCCCCAGCGCAGGTTGTGCACATGCACCCGGACAAAACGATAAAAGAAGGTGACGGCAAAAAGGGTGATCAGCAGCCCGCCGCCCAGCACGGTGAAATGATCCGTGTAGAGCCGGCTGAAATTCGCCGACCATTTGGCGCGAACGGCCGTGAGATCCCGGAGCAGGTTGAAATCCGGCTTGAGCGTGCGCATGAGCGCATCCCCCGGATACTTGACGGTCTCCATCAGGGCGGTATGCGGCGCGAGCCCCAGCGGTGTGCCGGCGACCTGATAGTTGCGGATGAGCCAGGGAGAAACCGCCGCCAGCGCCAGCACCATGTAGAAAAAGGCCAGGTGTCCGCTGCGGTGTGTGCGAGTGCCCATCAGCAGGATGAACAGCGCCAGGCCGGGCAGGACCGCCACCGCCGCATAATTGGTCAGGAACGCCGCCCCCGCAAAACCGATGGACACCAGGTAGAGCGACATCCAGTTTACCATCGGGCGCCGCTCGCGCCGGTTGATCATGGACAGCAGCGCAAAATAAAACGCCCCGAGAACAAAGAAGGTGAGCACGGGGATCCCGGTCCCCGCGATACTGTCCTCCCAGACCATCGCGCTCAGAAAGTAGGTCAGCGCGCTGAGCAGTCCGATTTTATGCGCAAACAGCTTTCGCCCGATCAGATAGACGAAAAGCCCGGTCAGCGCAGCGAACAGGTTGTTGATCGGAATAATCACCCGCTGCTCGGCCGGATAGGCCACCCCGCCCTGCAGGCCGGTGCTGCCCGGAAACAGATCCACTCCGATCAGGTTGCAGAACTTGAACGCCCCGGCCAGCAGGGCCGGATACGCCGGCGGCCGGAAAAGCTCCGGATGAAATCCGATCAGCGAATCGCCGTCAAAGGTATTGGCGGAAACATGGGCAATCGTCACCGGGCGGACACACTGGGTAATATAGCGGTTGGATTGCGCCAGGTTGCGGCCCAGCTGGGCATAATCCATGGCCGCTTCCGAATCAAGCCCCCGAAACTGCCGGGCGGTGAAAATCACAATCAGGCCCAGAACAAACAGGCAGAAAAGCAGCACGCGGACGATCCGCAGACCGGCTCCGGCGTCCAGACTGTACACCAAGTCCTGAAGCGTTGACTCAAAGGGCTGATTCTGTTGTTTCGCCATCGTGTTCTCTCCGGGAAGCCTGCGCGGAAAAATTTCATTCCGCGCGACCCTGTTTAATGAGCAATGAGTGATCTGCAGCCGGGGGACGCATTCCTTCTCAAACTGCGTCTTGAGCGTTACGAATCACAGGTGAAGAGCATCCGCAAACAGACCGTTTGGTTCAATCTTAAACTCATTTTAGTTCCTCGAATCCGTACTCCGCGATTTTGCGGTGAAGCGTCCGGCGGCTGATGCCCAGCTGCTCCGCCGCGCGGGTCCGGTTCCCCCCCGCCGCCTTCAGCGCCTGCGCGATCGCCTGCTTCTCCAGCTCTTCCAGCGTGCAGGGCCCAATCGCAATCGAACCGGCGGCCGCACCCGTCTCGCGAATATGCGCGGGCAGGTCGCGCACCCCGATCCGCCTGCTGCGCGCCAGCACCACCGTCTGCTCCACGATATTGCGCAGCTCGCGCACGTTGCCCGGCCAGCGGTAACCGGTCAGCAGATCCAGCGCCTCCGGTGAAAACCCCTCAATCGCCCGCCCGTTTTCCGCGTTAAACTCATCCAGGAAATGCTTCAGCAGCATCGGAATATCGCCCGTGCGCTCGCGCAGCGGCGGCAGCGTGATCGCCACCACATAGAGGCGGTAATACAGATCCTCGCGGAAATCGCCGTCGGCCACCATCTTGCGCAGGTCGCGATTGGTCGCCGCGATCAGCCGCGTATCGACCTCCACCGTCTCCTGCCCGCCGACCCGCTCGAACCGCCGCTCCTCCAGCGCGCGCAGAATCTTCACCTGCACGCCCGAATCGATCTCGCCGATCTCATCGAGGAACAGCGACCCGCCGTCGGCCATCTCAAAACGGCCCTTGCGCCGCTCGGCCGCGCCGGTGAAGGCGCCCTTCTCGTGGCCGAACAGCTCACTCTCCAGCAGGGTCGACGACAGCGCCGCGCAGTGCACCGCGACAAACGCTGCATGATTGCGGCTGCTCAGCTGATGAATGGCCTTGGCCACCAGCTCCTTGCCGGTCCCGCTTTCGCCCTGTATCAGCACCGTCGCGCGCGAACCGGCCACCTGCCGAACGGTATCAAACACCTCCTGCATCTGCGGCGAATTGCCGATGATGTTTTCCATGCCGAACTTCGCATCGAGCTGCTCGCGCAGCTGGCGGTTCTCCGCCTCGGCCTGACGGGAGCGCAGCACCCGCGCCAGCACCAGCTCCAGCTCCTTCAGATTCACCGGCTTGGTCAAAAAATCGGTCGCGCCGTGCCGCATCGCCTCCACCGCCGTCTCCATGCTCCCGTAGGCGGTCAGCAGAATGCACACCAGCTCCGGCGACGACGCCAGTGCGCGCTGCATCAGCGTCATTCCGTCCATCACCGGCATGCGCAGGTCGCTCAGCATCACATCCACACTCTGCCCGCTCAGAATCTCCAGCGCCTGCGCGCCGCTCTCCGCCGTGCGAACCTCATACGACCGCTTCAGCGCCCGCGCCAGCCCCTCGCGCGTGTTCTTTTCATCGTCCACAATCAGAATCACTGGTTTTGCATTCATCAATTCTACTCCTATCGCACCGTTGCATACTCCGTAACAAATAATGCGCAATCAGGCCGTTGAACATCACTCCGGGCAATGTCATTCACAACCAGCACCGGACAATATGCCGTTACAGCCCGCAAAACATCCCCCCGATCAAATCAGGAACCGCCTCATCCCATTCGTTACAGGTCACAGGGTTTCCTCCAAATTACGAATTACTCGTCACGTGCCGGCGCCTCCAGCAGCGCCATGCGCACATCGTCGCGCGGGAAATGCAGGGTAAAAGCCGTCCCGTGATCGGGGGTCGAGCTGATCTCGATCTCGCCGCCGTGGTCGCGCAGAATGCGCTGCACGATCATCAGCCCGAGCCCGGTCCCCTCCTCTTTCGTTGTGCGGTACGGCTCATAAATCGTGCCCAGATCCTCCGAGGAAATACCCGGCCCGTTGTCCGCAAAACACACGCTCACAAAGCGCGGCGTCACCTCGGTGGTGATCTTCAGAATCCCCTCGCTCTCCATCGCCTGCAGCGCGTTCCTGATAATGTTGAAAAAGGCCTGCTTGACCTGCGTTTCATCCGCCGGCACCGTCGGCACATGCTTCGCCGTCTTGCGCTCCACCAGAATCCGGCGGTTGGCGATATCGTGATGCATCAGCTCCAGCGTCTCGTCGAGTATTCGCTCCATGTGCACCGGCTTGCGGTCCGGCAGCGACGGGCGGATCGCCCGCAAAAACTGGGTGATGATCCGGTCGAGGCGGTGCACCTCGCGCCTCGACACCTCCACCAGCTCGGTCAGGCTCTCGCGCAGGGCGGGATCACTCACCTCGTCGAGCTCGCGCTCCATCAGCTGCAGGTGAATCGTCACCGCATTGAGCGGGTTGCCGATCTCGTGCGCCACTCCGGCGGCCAGCAGCGTCAGCGCCTTCATCCGCTCGGACTCAATCGACTCCTCCGTGCTCTCGCGCTCGCGGGTCACATCGCGGAAAATCACCACCGCGCCCTGCTCGCCCTCTTCCACCGCGGAGAGCGGCACCACATAAAACTCCACAAAGCGGTGATCGGGATAGCTCACCTCAATCTCGCGCCGGACCAGCTTTTCCCACTCGTCCTCATCGAGATTCAGCACCTTTTCCCAGTCGATAAAACGGATATAGCGCGCAATCGGCTGCCCTTCCGCATCCTCCAGCTTAAAGCCGAACAGGCTCTCCGCCGTCCGGTTCGCATAGCGGATGCGCGCGCCGGTTCCGACCACCACGATCCCCTCCTGAATCGCCTGAAAAATCGTCTCCAGCAGCCCCTTTTCGCGCGCCAGATGCAAAAACTGCGTCTGCACCGCATCGGAGTCCAGCCGATCCAGCCGCTCGATCAATTTGTCTAAAAACCTCGATTTCATGCAGTTTCCTCAGGCAGAAGTGCGACACTTTGTACCACATTCGCGGATTTTATCAACCCGCATGTGAGCCAGAAAGCGCCGAAAAAACCGGATCAGCTCAGCAGCCGCAGCATGGACTCATAGACCGCGTCATAAATGCCGGGATCGCCGGAAGCGCGCGGGCCGGCCACATTCAGCAGCAAGCCGCCCTCCCGCTGAGAGCTTCCAAGGGCTGGAAACATTTTTTCCAACCTTTGGAAAAAAACAGGACCGTCGAAGCATCCGTCCGCCGGCACCTGGCGCTCATTCAGATCGATATGAACACATGGTTTACCCGCCGCCGCAGCAAACTGCTGCGTAAGAAGCGAACCGCCGGAAAGCGGGCCGTGGCTGAAAATCAGCGTCAAGTCGGCCGCGTTGACATTGGCCAGGGTGCGGGCCGAATAATCTTCGGTTTCCATCTCCTGCAGCTCATACCGCGCAGGGATCCGTCCATCCTCCGCCAGCCTTCCTTTCGGGCACCGGCCGCCGTGCGGAACTCCGCAGGCAATTGCCGCATCCAGCGCGGCACGGTCCGCGCCGGTCTGCCCTCCTGAAACAACCTTGGCCACCCGCACCGTTGTTTTCAGCGCTGAATACGTTCCGCAGATGATTTTCATCAGACACACTCCCAACGGACTGTCCGGAACGGCCAGGCGGCACAGGCCGCGATCCCTGCGGACAAACCCGCGGGCCTCGAGTTTGGCGAGGTGTCGATACAGGGGCCTCGCGCCGATCCCCGTCCGACTCTCGAGGTCCGCCGGCCGCAGAGGAGCCCGGCTCAGCACCTGAACAGCCCGAATCCGTCTCTCGTGGGTGAACGCAGTTGCGCAACGGATTACACGGCGGATCGGCACCTCTTGCTCACAGCACTCACGCAGGGCATTCAGCAAATCCCGGGAAAACTCGACGTCTTCATTGGGCTCAGCCCTGTAAAAAACCATCATTCCGGACCGTCTGGATGAAATAAGACCGCGCGAATTCAGCAGCCGCAGCTGAATGCTGGCATTCTGATCAGAAATCCGGACACGCCGCCCCAGCTCGCCGACCGAACACTCCCCATCTGCAAAAATCTCCCACAGCAGCTTGAGCCGGGTCTCCGAGGCAAGCACCCGACATGTTCTCCACAGCGATGGTCTCAGCTTCGACATGGTCCGCTCCAATTCTGCCATACCTTTAAAGGTCTGTCATGACCACGGCACAATGAACTCACCTCGAACTGTTTACAATTATTTATTCCGCATAAAAATCGTAGTCTGCGGCATTTAGAATCTCGACATCATAGCGGTCGCCGGGCATGGCGTCTTCGAATTCGGGCAGGAAGAATACGCCGTCCACCTCAGGCGCTTCGTGCTGCGAGCGGGCGACGAGCCCCTCTTCGCCGGCGCCGTCGATCATCACCTCAACGGTTTTGCCGATCTGCGCGGCGCAGTGCGCGGCGGAGGCTTTGCGCTGTGCTTCCATGAGCAGCGCGCGGCGCGTCTCCTTCACGTCGGCGGGGACGTCGTCCCCCATTTTTGCAGACAATGTTCCGGGCTCGGCGGAATAGGTGAACACGCCGGCGTGGGTGAAGCGGCCTTCTTTGACAAACTCGAGCAGCTCGCTGAAGTCGGCCTCGGTTTCGCCGGGGTGGCCGACAATGAAGGCGGTGCGGATGGCGCAGCCGGGAAGCACGGAGCGGATGAGATCGAGTTTTTCCAGGGTCTGAACCTTGGTGAGCCGGCGGCCCATGGCGTCGAGCATGGCATCGGAAATGTGCTGGAGCGGCATGTCGATGTAGGGACAGAAACGCGCATCCGATGCCATCACGTCGAGCACGTCGCGGGTGAGGTGCTGGGGGCAGGCATACATCAGGCGGAACCAGACATTGGCATCGATTTCATCGCGCAGGCGTTCGAGAAGCTGCTTGAGATGCAGCTCGCCGTCCCACTCCTTGCCGTACGCGGTGGTGTCCTGCGCAATCAGGCTGATTTCGACCGCGCCCGCGTCGATCAGCGAGCGGGCTTCGTGGACGATGTCGTCCATGGGCCGGCTGATCTGTTTGCCGCGGATTTTGGGAATGGAGCAGAAGGTGCAGGCATTGGAGCAGCCTTCGGAAATCTTCAGGTACGCGGTGTGCGGCGAGCCGGTGCGCAGCCGCGGCTGGGTCAGAAATTCGGTGTAGCCCACCGGCGTATTCTGGATGGCGGGGACGTCGTCCCTCCCGAGCAGCTTCAGGCAGATTTCAGGCAGGCGGCTGTAGTCGGCAAAGGCGGCGCGCGCATCGGCGGCTTCGAGAAAGCGTTCGGTCTCGGGGCAGTCGGCGGCGCGTTTCACCAGGCAGCCGAGCGCGACAACCGCCTTCGGCCCGCCGTTCGCTTTGAGCTCATGCAAAACGCTCGCCGCCTCTTCGCGCGCGTCTTCGATGAACCCGCAGGTGTTGACCAGGCAGATATCGGAGTCCTGCGGCTCCTCAGAAATCATCCATCCGCTTTCGACAAAGCGCCCGAGGATCAGCTCGGAATCGACGGTGTTTTTGGCGCAGCCGAGGGAGACGAGGGAGACAACCGGAGTCTGGGCGTCAGGGTGAATGGGAGTATCGGGGTTCATTTTTTCTTCATCTTTCATAGTGTACTCATCGACTCCCCTACTCCATTACTCCCGCACCTCTCCCTATTTCTTCCAGAAGCTGGGCAGGAAGAGGATAAGCACGGTGTAGAGCTCGAGACGGCCGAGCAGCATGCACAGCGTCAGAATGATCTGCCCGGCGGTCGGGATGGCGGCAAAGTTCTGCGTGGCGCCGACCGCACTCAAGCCGGGACCGATGTTGCCCAGCGTTGCCACGACCGAGGTGGTGGCGGTTTCGAGATCGGGCGTGAAAAAGGTCATCGCAAAGGAGGCGATGCCGAACACGACCAGGAAGATGATAAAGAAGGCGGAGATATGGGACACAATCTCCTGCTCGACCGGCTTGCCGCCCAGCTTGAGCTGCATCACCGCCTGCGGGCGCATAAACTGGCGCACCTCTTTGAGCATTTTTTTCCACAGGAGGACAATGCGGACCACTTTGATGCCGCCGCCGGTCGACCCGGCGCAACCGCCGACAAACATCATCAGCACCAGCAGCAGGCGCGAGGCCTGCGGCCAGAGGTCGAAGTCGGCGGTGACAAAGCCGGTGGTGGTCATGATGGAGACGGCCTGGAAGAAGGCGGCGCGCAGCGAGAAGAGGAAATCATCGTAGACCGCCCCCCAGATGCTGAACGTCAGGAAGATGCCGCAGACGAGCAGAAACAGGGAATAGAATCGGAACTCCGGGTCTTTCCAGTAGCGTCCGGGCTTGCCGGTCAGTGCGTAGTAATGAAGCGAAAAATTCACCCCGGCCGCGAACATGAAGAAGATAATGATGCAGTCGATGATGCCGCTGTTATAGGCGCCGACGCTGGCGGTGCGGGTGGAGAACCCGCCGGTGGCCATGGTGGCGAAGGTGTGGCAGACCGAGTCGAACCAGTTCATTCTGCCGAGATACCTGAGCAGCAGCACTTCGGCCAGCGTGAGCAGCGCGTAAACGCCCCACAGCAGCTTGGCTGTGGTGGTAATGCGCGGGGTGAGCCGGTCCTTGGACGGCCCGGGCATTTCCGCACGGTAGATCTGCATGCCCCCCACCCCGAGAAACGGAAGAATCGCCACGCACAGCACCAGCACGCCCATGCCGCCGAACCAGTGCGTGAGCGCGCGCCAGAACAGGATCCCCTTCGGAATGCATTCCAGGGTTGGGAAATTCCCGGCCGGCAGCACCGAGGCGCCGGTGGTGGTGAAGCCCGACATCGTCTCGAAGATGGCCGCGACCGGATGGGGAACAACGCCGGACAGCACGTACGGCAGCGCGCCGAACACGGCGGCGAACAGCCAGCCGAAGGTGACCACCCCGAAGCCGTCCCGCCGCGAGAGGTTGACATCGCCGCGCGTCAGAAAGAGCAGCCCGGCGGCGAAAATCGCCGTCAGGGCCGAGGAGACCAGCAGGCTGTTCACGGCCCAGGCCGGATCCTTCCAGTACACGGAAAGCGCCGCACAGACGCCCATGGCCAGGCCGATCACCAGCGTCACCGTGGCGACCAAATGAAATACGACACGTTTGTTCATGATGAAGGATGGGGTGCGGGGTTCATGGCGCGCCGGCTGATTGAAGAAACCAGCCCGCCTCTTTTAAATTTCAGATTTCGAGCTTCACGTTTCACTTCAGGAAAATCGACTGGATTTTGCGCACCGCATCGGGATGGGTGAAAATGAGCACCCGGTCGCCGGCGGCCAGCGTCCGCCCGCCGGTGGCGGTGAGCACCTCGCCGCCGCGCAGCACCACGGCGATGATGGCCTCGCGGGGCAGTTTGATGTCGCAGATCTTTTTGCCGGCCAGCCGGCTCTCTTCGGCAATAATCACATCCAGCAGCTCGCCCGGCAGGTTGTGCAGCAGCGACGCGGCCTGCACTTTTTTTGAGCGCAGGTAATGCAGGATGGCATGGGTCATGGAAATATACGGACTCACCACGCGGTTCACCAGATAGAGCTGTTCAATCACCGGCACGTAATCGGTGCGGGCGATCTGAGTGATGGTGAAGGCCGCGCCTTTTTTCTGCGCCATCAGACAGTTCATGATGTTGTTTTCATCATCCCCGGTCAGCGCGACAAAGGCGGTGTTTTCAACCAGCCCGGCCTCGTCCAGTGTGCTTTCGGCCAGCGCGTCTCCGCGCAGGATCAGCGCCCGATGCAGCTCGGCGGAACAGCGGCGCGAACGCTCGCCGTCTTTTTCGAGCACCACGCAGTCGGTTCTGGCCTCCAGCATGCGGGCCAGCATCAGGCCGAGATCGCCGCCCCCGGCGATGATAACCCGGGCGAACGGCTTGATGTCCGGGCAGACCCATTCGAAGAACGTCGAGACATCCTCCGGACGGCCGACCAGATAAACCAGGTCGCCTTTTTCAAAAACGGTATCCCCGTGAGGCACCACCAGCTCGTTTTGACGGCGGATCGCGATCACGCGCACGCTCTGGATCAGATCGAGCCGGTCGCACTCGGCCGGCGTGCGGCCGAACAGCGGGCTGACCGCACTCACATCAAAGCCGGCCACCATCACCTTGCCTTCAAACAGGTGAAATGCCTCCAGCGCGGCCGGCATCTGAAGCATGTTGAAAATCTCGTGGGCGCACTCCTGCTTCTGGTTGATCACCAGGTCGATCCCCATCGCGGTCAGGTCGTAGGTGTCGTCCGTGTGGATATATTCGGGGGAAGAAACGCGGGCCACCTTGCGCGGGACGCCGGCCGCATGGGCATAGAGGCAGGCGAGAATATTCACCTCGTCACTGTCGGTGACCGCGATCACGAGCTGGCATTTATCCACCTGCGCCTCATCGAGGACGCGCGGGCTGGAGCCGGGGCCGCAGATCGTCAGAACATCCAGCCCCGCCGCGGCCTCGGCCAGCACCAGCGGGTTTTCGTCGACCATCACCACGCTGTGCTTCTCTTCACACAGCCGCAGCGCGAGCTGCCGCCCGGCATTTCCTGCACCTAGTATTAAAACTCTCATAACGTCCAGTCAGACAATTTGAAATAAATTCGGATAATGGATTATTCTCCGAGCAGTGAAAACTTATTTATTGCGAAAGATTTACGCGAATCCGGCATAAAATCCACGACCGGCCGGGCTGCCATTATCCGGTTTTTTAGTTTTCAGGAAAAAAATCGCCCAGCGTAGAGGGTTTGGGCTTCGGCCGGCGGGCCCCGGGCGGCGGGGCGGCCCCGCACCGGCTCAGGAACTGCTCACAGGAAACAACGGTGGCCCCGGCCGACGACACAATCTGCTCCTCAATCCGATCAGAGGTCACCACGCAGATTTTTTCAGGATGCCCGGCCTCGGCCACCATCCGTTCGATCACCGCGTCGGCCGTGCGGTTTGCCGGCGAGAAAAGGACTTCCAGATGCGGCGCGTCGAAGGCGGCATCGCGGCCGGACTCGCGGCCGTCGAACACCACGGAGATGCGCGGCGCCATTTCAGGAGCGGCGCGTTCGATACGGCGAACCAGCCGCTGGCGGGCGGTCTGCAGGTCGGCGCGCCGCCCGTCGAGCGCCGCATCCTGATGCAGCAGGTTGTAGCCGTCTATGATGAGCCAGTCAAAGTCCATGGAAGTGCGGGAGTCGCGGAGTGTTGGAGTGTTGGAGTGTTGGAGTGTTGGAGTGTTGGAGTGTTGGACGGTGAATGGAGCGGCAGGCGGTTGCAAGATCAAAGCCTTCCAATGATTGGAAACTTTTCGCCGGATTTTTTCCAGCCATTGGAATAGGATGACCGCATGATAAAACTTTTCTGCTGGATCGGCGCATGTGCCGGGGGATGGATCGGCTGGTGGCTCGGCGCCAGGCTGGGCTTTGGCTGGGCGTTTACCGTCAGCAGCCTCGGCAGCATCGCCGGCGTATTCATCGGATGGAAAATCGCTGCGGATTGTTTCTGACAGTCAGTCAAACCCCATCCCGGAGCTGTTTTTGTCAAAATAATTAAGGTCAGAATAATTTGTCCAACCCCATGGTTCGGAACAAACAATCATTCTGACCCTAATTATTCTGACATGACAGCTACACGGAAAACTCCGTCATCTGGTGGAAGTTCAGATATTTGTAGATGTCGGCGGTTTTGCCTTCCAGCTTCGGCCCGACAATGGCCACGTATTCAGCCGGGGTCGGCAGCTCGCCTTTGAGCGCCACAACCGCCGCGAGCTCGGCGGACCCCAGATAAACCTGAGCGCCGGTTCCCATGCGGTTGTTGAAGTTGCGCGTGGAGGTCGAGAACACGACCGCGTTGTCGCGGACGCGCGCCTGGTTGCCCATGCACAGCGAACAGCCCGGAATCTCCGTGCGCGCACCGGCGGCGCTGAATTTTGAATAATAGCCCTCCTTCGTCAACTGGGCTTCATCCATTTTGGTCGGCGGGCAGATCCAAAGATTCACATTGGCAAAGCCCTCCCCGTCAAGCACCTCGCCCGCGGCGCGGAAATGGCCGATATTGGTCATGCAGCTGCCGATAAATACATCGTCCACTTTGGCCCCCTGAACATCCGACAGCTTTTTCACATCGTCCGGATCGTTCGGACAGGCCAGAAGCGGTTCGGTGATTTCGTCGAGATCGATTTCGATCACCGCCGCATACTCGGCGGTTTCGTCCGCGCTCATCAATTTGCCGGATTCGATCCATTCGTTGACGTCATCGATCCGTTTCTGCAGGGTTTCCGCATCGCCGTAGCCGCCTTTGATCATTTCCTGCATCAGCTTGACGTTCGAGCGCAGGAACTCCACAACCGGCTCGCGGTTGAGCTTGATGGTCGCCCCGGCGGCGGAGCGTTCCGCCGACGCATCCGTGAGCTCGAAGGCCTGCTCGACTTTCAGATCCGGCAGCCCCTCCATTTCGAGAATGCGGCCGGCGAAGATGTTTTTCTTGTTCTTCTTCTCGACCGTCAGCAGGCCGGCTTCAATGGCCTTGTACGGGATCGCGTTGACGATGTCGCGCAGGGTGACACCCGGCTGCAGCTCGCCTTTAAAGCGGACCAGCACTGATTCGGGCATATCGAGGGGCATCACGCCGAGCGCGGCGGCAAAGGCAACCAGCCCCGATCCGGCCGGGAACGAAAGCCCCATCGGGAAGCGGGTGTGCGAGTCGCCGCCGGTCCCCACGGTATCCGGGATCAGCAGGCGGTTGAGCCAGGAGTGGATCACCCCGTCGCCGGGGCGCAGCGATACGCCCTTGCGGTTCATAATGTAGTCCGGAAGCGTGGCGTGCGTGACGACATCCGTCGGTTTCGGATAGGCCGCCGTGTGGCAGAACGACTGCATCACGAGGTCGGCATTGAATTTCAAACAGGCCAGCTCTGTGATTTCACCGGCCGTCATCGGGCCGGTGGTGTCCTGCGATCCCACCGTCGTCATTTTCGGCAGGCAGGAGGTGCCGGGAAGTATCCCCGCCGTGCCGCAGGCTTTTCCGACCATTTTCTGGGCCAGGGTATACCCCTGCCCCTCCTTCGGCTGCGGGTTGTTCGGAACCGCGAAAATTCCCGACTCGCCGATCGAACTCATCCCGAGCGCTTCGCGCGCTTTTTCCGTCAGCTGCCTGCCGATGATCAGCGGCACGCGCCCGCCGGCGCGGAATTCGTCCATGAGCGTGTCGGGCTTCACGGAATAGGAGGTGATTTCATTCCCGTCCGCATCGGTGATCAGCCCGCTGGCCGGATGGACGATGATGACGGTTCCGGTCGCCAGGGCGGACACATCCGCCTGGATCGGAAGCGCCCCCGAATCCTCGGCCGTGTTGAAGAAGATCGGAGCGATGGTGCTGCCGATCACAATGCCGCCGCGGCGCTTGTTCGGAATACAGGGAATATCCTGCCCGATGTGCCAGATCAGCGAGTTGCAGGCGGACTTGCGCGAAGAGCCGGTTCCGACCACATCGCCGACGAAGGTGACCGGCAGCCCGGTTTTTTCCTTCAGATCGGCGATTTCCTGCGGGCCGTTCGGGAACAGCGAGCCGCCCATGCAGTTGGAGTGCAGCGGAATATCGGCGCGGGTGAATGCGAACGACGCCGGGGAGAAATCGTCGGTATTGATCTCTCCGTCCACCTTGTAAACCACCGACTTGATTTCTTCCGCAATCTGCGGAAGCGAGGTAAACCACTCTGCGTTCGCCCACGAAACCAGAATATCTTTTGCACACGCATTGCCGGCTTCTGCCAGCGCGTGGATATCTTCAAAACGGTTTACGGAGAGCACCATGTTTTTCAGGGCGGCGGCGGCCGTTGCCGCCAGCGGCCCCTGCTCCTGAACCAGCCGGATCAGTCCGTCGAGGTTGTAGCCCCCGACCATCGTGCCCAGCAGCTCCACCGCACGCTCCGGCGCGATCAGCGGCGACGACTCCTCGCCATGCGCCACTTTGAACAGGAACTCCGCCTTCACCTGCGCCGCGGGATCCACCCCCGGATTGACGCGGCTCGTAATCAGTTCAACCAGTTCGTCTTCTCTCCCGGCCGGCGGGTTCTTCAGCAGCTCGATCACCTCCGCGGTCTGTTCCTGGGTGAGTGCCAGCGGCGGAATGCCGTCTTTCGCCCGTTCCTCTGCATGCGCGCTGTACGTTTCAAAAAAATCAGCCATCATTTCGGTCCTCCCTTAAAAGGCCGAGACCATAGCGCATCGGCGATCATCCCTTCAAACCGTTTATCGTATACACTTCACCGTCCGCCGGGATCTGATCGCCCCGGGCCCGGATGGAGGATTACAGGCTGCCGGGACTCTCACTGACCCGAATGCGGTAGAAGCGTTTTTCGCCAGCTGTGAAGTCATACTCCAGCATCATCGCATCGTTTCCGGGAACGATTGCCCCCAGCGAGGTCCATGTTTCACCGAGATCATCCGTCTGCTCAACTTTGTAGTACCGGCCGCTGACACCAAACCACGAAAGCTCATTGGCGAAACTTTCAAAGTCGAGATCAACCGCCAGCACGCTGAGACGGTTTGTCGGCGATGTGCCCGCGATCAGCTCATCGGGATCATCCGATCCATCACCATCACTGTCTTTCCTGCGCGGATCAGTTCCGAGTTCGGTTTCGGCGGTATTGAGCAGGCCATCATCATCTGCATCATCGGAGAATGTCGCGGTTATTGAAACCGGGCGCACCACGGGGACGATGATGTTTTCTTGCGTATAGTCGCCGGACGCATCACCGCTCCAGCCCATAAAGAGCCAACCGCTGGAAGCGGTCGCATTCACCGACACATTGGAACCCGCACGCTGCCATCCTGTAACCGGATCGGTCGAGCCGGAACCGGAAACAGAGGTTTCCATCCAATAGTTGGTGTCCCAGTTCCATGTGACCGAAGAAACCAGCCCGGTCAGCATGACGCCTCCGGTGTTTGCAGTCCCGCCTTCAGGCGGAATGCTCCCGCTGCCAATCCATCCTGCAGATGTCCAATTGGTCAGCCCGGAGGTCACTGCGCTGTCCACCGAACAGGTCACGCTTGCGCGCCACGCATAGCTGTTTGTTCCAATGCCTGGAACCGGCGAGCCATGATCCGAAGAAACCATCAGCAAATAATCGCGGGTATCCACCGGGACATCGAACGCGGCTTCGGCAGAGGCCGACGAGCTCGCCCGCTGCACCGTGCGGAACCCAATCACCGACGACACGGCTGACGGATCACTATAGCTCACAAAGGCGCAGCGCGCCTCCGGTGCCTGACCCTGCCAACGCCCGCCGCACAGCACACGGTTTGCACCCGATAAATCGGTCGTCCACTCCTTCACATTGCCCGCCATCGCAAACAGACCGTAGCCATTGGCCGTCCCGCTTCCCTGCGGGGCAGTACTCGCGCCATAGACCGGATGCAGCCCCCGCGTCGTGCTCACATCATACGCATACGAAACAGAACTAATGTAGTTGGCATTGGAGTGCGCAATCGTATCACCCCACGGGAAGCGCTTCCCGCTCAGTCCGCCGCGCGCGGCGTACTGCCACTCCACGACGGTTGGAAGCCGATAACCGTTCACAACAAAATCACAGCTCCAGTCGTTTGTGCCGTAACAGGGAGTAAACCCTTCCATTTCACTGCGGGCATTGCACCATTTTACCGCATCATACCAGTTAACCGACTGCACCGGATGATTCGATGCCGTGCCGCTCCCCGCACTCGCAAACGTGTATCCATTGGTGATGGCCCAGTCAGCCACGGCATCCCATTGCGCTTTTGTGATCTCGCTCGCATCCATAAAAACCGCACTGGATACCGTCAACGAATAGGCCCCGTTATCGGGATCGGTTCCCGTGTTTTTTCCTGCCGGAATCCGCACCCGGCCCGCCGGCGTTTCGGTGCCTGCGCCCCTAGTGTCTGCACCCAAGATTTGAAACGACAGCGAATCAAAGTTTCCATTCCAATCCGCACCGGCATCCCAAACAAGAAGCTTGTCTGCACCCGTCGAAACCCCGGTGCCCGCATCGCCCGAAACGGCCCCCGAGCTGATCGCTCCCTTATTCACCGATAACGAAACCGCCACCCGATTCGTCTCCGTGCTGTGCACATCATAAGAAACATCCACCATCCTGGTTCCCGGACGCTGAACTGCAGTAACATTCTCCGCCCAAAGATCATTCGCCGTATAAACAGGCCAATTCCACACAATGGAAGAATCCAGATTCGTTAAAACAAGCCTGCCTGTTGAATTCGTTGTTCCGGTTGCAGGAACCGACCCTGCACCAGTCCACCCGGCACACGTGCTGTTGGTTCGACCGCTTACAGCAAACTCCACTGAGCAGGTAACGGCGGAGCGCCACGCATAAACATTTGTGCCAAGGTTTGGAAGCGGTGTGCCGTGATCCGAAGAAACACTCAGCGTGTAGTCGCGGGAATCGGCGGTAATGGCTCCCGAGAAAATCGATACGGTCTCCGCAACCACGCAAAGGGTACAAACCAAGCCCAACAGCCCAACCATCCGCTTTTTCTTATTCATCAGAATCATCACTCCTTAAAACCTCTCTCACCTCAGGGGCACCGCGATCACGGATCATGGTTCAGTTTCAAACGTTTCTTTCTCTGCGCCTATCTGTTTTGCGCAGACAAGGATGTCCGCACCACATGGAAGCCATTGGGTTCAACAATCTGCTCAAATAGATTTCCAACCGCTTCATCATTCTCTCATCAAAAGTTGATCGCCTTCGACGATCCGTTTCCCGCTCCAGTGGACAGCCTAAAGGCTGGACTACAAACCTTTTCCCCATTCCCCCGTACCGCCTGAAAGCGGAACTACAAACCTTACCCCCGCTCGCCTGCTGTTCTGGCTTACCCGCCAAAGCTTCGGCGAAGGCGAGAAGAACGCAGGCGGCCCTTATCGGCAGACGGAGCGGAACCCAAGATAGCCGTACACGATGCCCGGGGGGAACCAGGACGCGAAGCCGCAACGGGCGATGTTCGCGTAATAGTACCAGCACCCGCCCCGGATGAACAGGGACGAGCCCCACGCATCATTACACCACTCCCAGACATTTCCACTCATGTCATACAGCCCGTATCCGTTCGTCGCAAAGCTCCCGACTGGGCTTGTATATGGAGTCGCTCCATCGTCGTAGTCTGGGTGAAAGGTGTAGCTGGTATATGGGCTTGTGTCATAGCTATATGCGCTACCATTTGCTCTGTAGTTGGCGTTATCGTGGTTAACCGTGTCACCCCACGGGAAACGTTTTCCGCTCAGTCCACCCCGGGATGCGTATTCCCATTCCGTGTTCGTCGGCAGACGGTATCCATTGGCATTGAAATCGGTCGTCGGCGAACTCTGTCCTGTTTTATACACACTTCCGCCGACCGTATAGCACGGCGTTTTCCCCTGCATCTCACTGCGGGCGTTGCACCACTTCACGCAATCATACCAACTGACCGTCTGCACCGGATGGGTTGATGCCTTGCCCGATCCCGCATGATCGAAGCTGTATCCATTCGCCACCGCCCAGTTGTAGACCGTGTCCCACTGCACCTTCGTTACCTCAGTTTCATCCATATAAAATGCACTGACCGTCAGCGAATAAGCTCCCAAATCCGGATCGGTTCCGCTGTTGGTTCCTGCGGGAATCAGAACCATGCCCACAGGTGGTGGTGGATCATCCGAAATCGTTAAGCCAAACACCAGATTGGAAGAGATATTCCCATTCCAGTCCGCTGCCATATCCCAGACCATGCTTTTTCCGGTTCCCGTCGCCACCCCCGCGCCCACATCGCCCGTCACAGCCGGACAAGCCACTGCCGACGTGCCGTTGCTCACACTCAGCGACACCGTCACCGCATTGGTTTGCGTGCTGGAAACATCATACGAAATATCGACCAGCTTGGTTCCTTCACGCTGGGCCACCACTAGATTCGTCACAGTGATCTCCGCCCGGACAAACACCGCACACAGCCCGATCAGTCCCATCCAAATCCACTTTTTCATCGTTCATCTCCTTAAATCGTGGTGCAGACACTCCTGTCTGCACATCCACCGCTGGGCAGACCAGCCTTTGCCAGCAGGCTTCCATCCTCGCCAAGAGGCTTCGACGAGACACGCCGGCCAGAACCGCAGGAATGTCTGCCCCACACACACACATCAAACAATTCCACCAAAATACGTGTCATTAAAACACGTTTTCCAAGGCTTGGAAATTTAAATTTAAGATTCTGCAACCCTTGGAAACCGGCTCATAAAGCCGACCCTGCAACTCCGGCCGATGGCCCCATTTGTAGGTTCTTCGCAGAATTTAATGGGGATTTTTTTTACAACCGTTCGCATGCTCACTAGAGTAGACAGCCGAGGAATAGAGAGATTAGAAGCACTGTTTATTCCATAATTGAAACATCCCTCCTCGGAGCCTCTCGGGGCCCCTCTAGCGTCAGCGGTTGTAGAAGATTTCCCTATTATTCCACAAAAATTATACGAAGAGCCCAAAAATAGGGTCAAAACGCTTTTTGTATGATTATAACGAATACGCAGAAACAGCAGGACGAGCAGCGTGAGTCCTGCGGCAAAGCCCCGCTGGGTGATCTCTTTTGCCTCGATCTCTCTGGCCGCAGTGAAGAGCAGGAAAAACATCATCCAACCCAGCACCATGGACAGGCGGTGCCGGTCGCCAAAGGAATCGCCGCAGGTTAAAAAGGCCAATAAGAAAAACTCAATCAGGATAACGGCGATCATCGTCCCCAGAAGTGCCGGAAGGGGCGGAGGCGATGCGCCGTCGGGGATGGCACTGCTCCCGATCATGACCAGGGTCATGGCCGGCATGCAAACGAGAAAAAGCCAGAAGGGGTGCCAGGCTCTCCTGCGCTGAGATGAGAAAATACGCGCGGGCATCGCAAGCCCCGCGGCAATGAAAAGCCCGGTCAAGAGAACCGCCGAAAGCACTGCCGGGGCCGGTGGAACGTAATCGGCCACACGACCTAACACAAAAGGCCAAACCAGCATGACCAGGCCGCAGATCCAAAGAACAGGGGTACCCGCCCAGGATTCGCTGCGTTGTTTTGGAAAGAGCATTTCGGTCAGCAGCACCGGTGCCGCGATGGCCAGCAAGGCATGAAAATGGGTGACCCCGATCGTGTTGGCCCAGTTCCACCCCAGCGCCCGCTGGCAGGCGATCGCTTGCGGTGAGATAATGCCCGGTTCGGGATTTACGAAAACGCGGGTGATGACAGGAAAAACAGAATCAATACCGGCAACAGATTCGACCTTTTGATCAGCATTCTGCCCCCTCCTCAGATCTTCCCAATGCCGTACGAACGGCACAACTCATCCCCGGGGAGACCGCGCCGCGGGCTCCGAACAGGATGCAGCCGGTTCGGCCTCCAGCTTACCAGGTTCACGGAAGATGAAAAAAACAGCCCCCATCAGGCAGAGCGCGGCCCAGAGATAGTTCCATGACCAAGATTGGCGCATATACAGTATGGCGAAAGGAAGGAAGACCGACAGCGCGACAGCCTACTCCTCCCGCCGTTTTTGGCAATATCTATAACCTGTTTGCCGCGGTCTTCTCCCCGGATTTATTGACAGCACCCCGGCAATGACCGCGCATTATACGCATGTAAACGAAGAGGCCGCCCGGCAGGTTGCGGGCGTACTGACTCTGAACGAACCGGCACAGCCCAACCGAGTTGTTCCACCATTTCGGAGCAGCGCGGCAATCGGGAAGCAGTCACCGGATTTACAAGACTCCGTGGCAGGGCGACCCGCGAGTAAACATCCAGAACAGCAAGGGCAAGGCGAAAGCCTATCAGGTCAAACGGGTTTTAAAAGCAGTAGAGAGGTTGAGCGATGAAAGTAAATAAACAGGATCAATACACCTACCGGGTAACGTGGTCGGAAGAAGACGGGGAGCACGTCGGGCTGTGCGCCGAATTTCCCGGCTTAAGCTGGCTGGCAAAAACCCCGGAAACCGCCCTGCGCGGAATCCGTCGCGTTGTGGCCGACGTTGTGGCCGATATGGAAGCGGAAAAAGAACCCGTCCCCGAACCGCTGGCAACCCGCAAATTCAGCGGCAAGATTCTTGTGCGCATCCCGCCCGGAGTTCACCGCGACTTGGTGATGGAAGCGAGCGAAGAGCACGTCAGCTTAAACCGCCTTATCAGTGCGCGGCTGGCTTATCCGCACGCCCCGGCAACCCGCAAGCAGCGGGCGAAAGCTGCCGCCGACTGAACACTTTTCCGGCAGGTGCGAAGAAAGTCCAAACCATACGGGCAACGATTTCTGACGCTCTGCCTGCTGCGCTCCCTGCGTTCTTCCGCGGTTAACATCTGTGTATTCAGTGTTTTTCCGTGGTGAATCTATCAGCCGGACAGCACGCATCGTGGGAAAGGAGGATAGGCCTTAGATCCGCCGGGTAAACATTAAGATCTCAGGGTGGGCTGTACTTCAGCGAACGCTGCCTGATGCGATCTGGAAACGGCGCGGAGCACCGTTCTACGTTGCCTTATCAACAGCGCAGTTTTTTCCAATGCTGGAAATTAACGGGATGGAGCGTCCCGCGGCGCCAAGGCTGCGGCAGGACAAGCCGGCGTGACAGCCTCCGCTCACCGCTGCGCTGCGAGCGAAAGCTGGTGGGCCCGGAGGGACTTGAACCCCCGACCAAGAGATTATGAGTCTCCTGCTCTGACCGACTGAGCTACAGGCCCGGAAAGAGGAAGGAAGATAGTCCGCATTGGACGGCGGTTCAAGGCTATATCGATGCGCTGTCGCCATCCGTTGCTTTTTTCCACTGATCGACCACCCACAGTGACTGCTGGGCGAGGCCGAGCAGGATGCGCGCGTCGTTGTCGGTCAGCTTGCCGCGGCTGAAAATGCGGCGCAGGCCGAGCATCATGTGCTCGAGCTTCTGCGGCTGGCAGAACTCGGTTGCGAGCATCATCTCTTCCCAGCGCGCGTAGACGCGCTCGCGCATTCTGATGCTGGTTTCCGCCGAGCGCTCGCGCGGCGGCTGATACGACGAGTCGCCTGCCAGCAGGAAGAGTTCATAGCAGCAGACCATCACGGCGTGGGAGAGGTTGAGCGAGCGGTAGATTTCGCTGGAGGGAATGTTGATGATGTGCGTACAGATCGCGAGTTCCTCTTTGGTCAGGCCGGAGTCCTCGCGCCCGAAGACGAGCGCGGCTTTGTGATGCGCGGCGGAGTCGAGCACGACGGGTGCGATTTCGCGCGGCAGGCCGGCGTGATCGCGGTGCAGGCCGGTGCGCGCGCTGGTGCCGGCGGCGACCGTGCAGTCGGCGATGGCCTCTTCCAGTGTCTGGAAAACCCTGCGCTGTTCGAGCAGCGGCACGGCGTGGCAGGCCAGGCGGCGGGCATCATCCCAGTCGAGCCGGTCGTGCGGAGCAACCAGCGCGAGGTCGGTGATGCCCATGTTCATCATGACCCGGCAGATGGAGCCGATATTGCCGGCGGTCTGCGGGTCCACGAGTACGATGCGGATGTTTTCGAGCGGATTCATATCTTGCTTGCAGGTTTCCATCTTTTCGCGCTTCCAATATTCCCCGGCCGCCGGGCGATTTGCTATTTGAGCAGACTCCAACCGCACGGTACAGTACAAATCATTCCGGAGGAACAACTATGAGCCTGAAATATTCCGCATTAATGGTCCTTTTTCTTGTGCTGGCCGGCTGCATCGCGCCGCCGCAATATGCCCGGATCACCGGCCGGCTGATCCGCAACCCGTCCTTCAGCATGGCCTACGAAATCCCGGAGGGCGTCTCGCTGTACCAGCGGGGAGCCGCGCCGCCCGCCTCTCCTCTTCATCAGGCGGTCCTGCGCATTGATGCGCTCAACAAAGGATACCACCCGTCCGGAAACGAGATTTTCTATGAGAGTTTTCTGATGTTTTCGGAACAGACGGCCTTCCTGCTGATCATGGTGGAACACGGCGGCGCCATCCCCCGGGAGCGGGCCTGGGACGACGCCGGCCTGAACGCCAAGGAACTGCTGCCGCTCTACAACGAGCAGAGCTCCCGCCCGGTTCAGCTTAACGGCGGGCGCCTGTCCGGGCGCCTGAGCGCCGGCATCGCCTACGAAAAAAAGGGATGGTACTACCCGCGCTCCAAGACGGGCCGCACGGCCTTCTGCTACGAAGCCTGCAAACTGAACGGCCCGGGACGCGACCGCTACATCCTGATGGGATTCAGCACCCCGGAAAACCGGCAGCTGCTTTCCGACCAGATGCAGGAGATGCTGCGCGGCTTTCAGTGAGCGGATCCGCGCGCCGCGCCCCCGGCCGGCGCGTCACACCACCCGCTCGATCGACGTGACTTGATGCGCCCAGGCGACCTGCGCAATGAAAAGGCGGTTTTTTCGTAAGCAGAAAACACGCCTGATACAAAATCAGCCTGACTGATATTGATTCAAGTATCGGCGACAGGAATGTCGCCGCTCCGGAGGGGGACATTCCTGTGCCCCTTTTTCATAGGTTCAATATCAGTCAGGTTATGTCGTATAATTCCTCCGCACACGCAGCCGCTATTCATCGACCGGACGGCTCAAGGTTTCCGATCGGCTGCTGAAAGGTCGCATCAGCGTTTTATTTTTTCGACGGAAACAGAGTCCATTTCAACCGCCCCTGCCCCGTCAAAGATCAGGCGGAAGTCGGCCATGGAATTCTGACTGTTTTTGAAATAGGGGCGATCCAGCTCGAAGACCACCTCCTGAAACGCAGCGCCGCCGGCAAGTTTCTTCTTCAGGGGATGGATGACATACGGGTTGGGAAAATTCCCGGCCGGCCACATGGAGTTGTATTCAAGGCCCAGCGTCAGCGGCGCATCGCATCGCACCGACGCGCGGATCTGCAGACCTTCGGCGAGCTCGTTGACCCGGGAAAAGGCATCATCGATGCCGAAATAGAGGAAACGCCTTGCGTCAGCAGCCGGTTCTATCCGCCAGACGGCCGGAGATGCCGCCGTGTCTGCTGTGAACGGGCCATCGCCTGACGGCACCGGCTGCAGCCCGGCCGACGGCGCCCCCGGCCGCGCGGTGAGGCTCTTTTTATTCATCCAGGGGCTGGTCAGCGGCAACCGGTCCGCCTTCTTCTTCAATGCCATGAAGGTATGCGCGTCGAGGAATTCGATCCTGGCGTCCGGGCGGGCTTCCCGCAGACGGGCCACCGTTTCAGAAATCATGGCCGGCCGGAACAGAATCAGCCGATAGGCATAGAACTCCGGATGCGACAGTCCGGATTCGGACCGCTCAAACAGGGAATTCAGCTCATCCTCAAAGACGGATTTCTGACGGTGGTGATAAGCCTGCACAAATTTGGTGGGCACTCCGCCGGCGGAGCTGAGCGTTGCGGTGCGGTTCAGTCCCATGCCGACGGGGGTCAGGCCGGCGATGGGTTTCAGGATCTCCTCCGTAAACTCCTGATCGCTGATGTAAAAAGCCATCAGATCCATATTCAGCCTGTCCAGATACGGCTTGGCGGCCCGGCAGTACGGCTCGAACCCATCGTCTTTGATCCGCCCGGTCCGGTTGGAGCCGACCAGATAATACGGATCGATATAGCCGGCTCCGTCATCCCCCATCCGGAAAAAATCCTGATCCGTACGGTTGTCCAGCAGGTAGCGGAAGACGTGCGGAACACGGTCCGAAAGAAGCGGATTGATGGCCCAGTTGAGCGGAACAATGCCCCGGCCCGGGCGATCATAGATGGTGTGCGCCATCTGGTTGAGCCAGGCGGACCCGTCATAATCGAGCATAAACAGGCAGACATAAACGGTGTCTTTCTTCAGCGTCGGTTCCGGAACTTTTGGATTGGTGAATTCCGACGCATCCGGCAGCGGGATGTGCTGGAAAAAGGAGCCGTTGGACAGTCCGAACGCCGCATCGGCATCGTTCCAGAGATTGTAGGAGGTCGCCAGCCGGACGAACGCCTGTTCCGCATCGATCGGCGGATGAGCACAACCGACCTCATTCGAGTATTTCACCCACCAGGGAGCGAAGCCGCCCATGACGCCGAACGCGCCGTTGCGCTGACGATAACTCTCTTCGAGCAGATCATTCCACAGCCTCAGGTCCGTGCCGGCGGCCTGCTTCAAATCATCATTGGGCGCGGCATCGTCCAGCGGATACAGATCGACGAACAGCCCGCGCCGGGAGATCCAGTAGTCGCCGTTGTACAGCCCGTTATGCTGAATAATATTGCGGTTCCCCAGATGCTGATTTCCGCCGTAGCTGATCACCGGCGGGTTCCAGGTGAATGCATCGACGTTGAACCAGAAGTGCGAGGGGCTGGCCTTTCCCGACTTGAGATACAGATCCAGCATGGTGGTGTAAACCAGTTCCTTGCCGGTAATTCCCGCAGCGGCCGCTTTTGCGGAAAAGCCGGTAAAATCCCGGACCGCCGCAAGCGAGGTCCCGCCCAGCTTCTGTTTAAGAAAACCGTCATCGAGATCCAGACTCAGCGGCAGCAGGTTTTCGCACCCGGCGGCGGTCAGCGCCAGATTCACCGACGACGGCGTTTCCATGTCCCAGAGCACCAGACCCTTCACCTGATCCGCAAACTGATCCACCAGCCCGTTCAGAGTGGTGATCTGAACCGTCGGACGATCCTGAAGCATTCCGGACGACTGCAGCCAGCCCAGCCAGCGCTCATCCATCGACTGAAAATCAACCTGTTTGTTCCGGTTCGTAATGTGGGCATCATCCAGTTCGACCCCGATCAGGTTGAGCGAGGCATCCAGAAACAGCAGCGGCTCGTCGCGATTCACAATCCCCTGCAGCGCCGTAATGAAATAGGTCGCGTTCACCTGCTTCTCAAGTGTATCGAACCCTTCTTCTTCAAGCAGCGCCCACAGATCGACCCGATAAACCGGGCGCTCAGCTGAACCCGCCGGGGTTTCCACCGCACAGGACAACCCCGCCAGAAAAAACGCCCCGCAAATCAACCGGCACCCCACCCAACGAAAAATCGTATACATATTCATCATTTCTCACCTTTTTTGCCGCATCCTGGACGGCCCGCTTGCAACATTATTTTTTTGTATCTCGAGGAGGCAGCGAAGCCTCCCACTGCCCATACATCTTCACAAACTGGTCACTCTTCTCCGGAAGCGTCTGAAACAGATTCTGCTGCTCCCCGGGATCCTTCTTCAAATTGTATAAAAAGCGGTCTTCGTTGATCTGCAGTAATTTATAATCCCCTATTCGAAGGGCCCGCCAGAACGGCGTGTCCTCCCGCGGGTGTTTGGCAAACCAACAGAACTGCCGGTCGGTCTGCGGCGAGTCGCCGGCCAGGATGGGCAGGATATTGATTCCATCCGCAGGCAGCGCCTCGGCCGGACGCGGGGTCGCGGTTGCGGCAAGAATCGTCTCCGTAAAATCCATCGTAATCACGGCTTGATCTGAGACCTGTCCGGCGGGCAGTTTTCCGGGCCAGTTCACAATTCCGGCCACCCGGATTCCTCCCTCGTACAGCGTGGCTTTCTCTCCGCGAAAAGAACCGTTATTGGCAAAAGGCGGCACGCCCCCGTTATCACTGGTGAACAGGACCAGGGTTTTCTCATTCAAACCGGCGGCATCCAGCGCATCGATGATCCGCCCGATATTCTGATCCATGGTTTCCACCATCGAATTGAATATTTCCTGCGATCCTCCGGCCTTTTCGTAGGAGGCCCGGTCGATGTTGCGGAGGCCCGGCGCCTTTCCCTGATACGGCCAGTGCGGCGCAGTAAACGCGACATAGAGAAAAAAGGGATTCGCCTGGTTCTGTTCGATAAAATCGACCGACCAGTCGCCGATTAAATCGGTGAGATAGCCCTCCTGACCCTCAAACTTCTCCGTATCCCGCCACAGATCCAGGCGACCGAGGTTATCTGTGTAGGTCCAGTAATCCAAA
Source organism: Tichowtungia sp. (assembly GCA_041584215.1). Classification (GTDB taxonomy): domain Bacteria; phylum Verrucomicrobiota; class Kiritimatiellia; order Kiritimatiellales; family Tichowtungiaceae; genus Tichowtungia. Next base: position 96,210 of record JBFHEM010000006.1, read on the forward strand.
TTCCCGCCCCGCAGGCCCTTGAACATATCAAATCCAAACGCATTCGGTGCCCGGCTCTCGACTCCGCCGATATGCCACTTGCCGGCCATGCCCGTGGCATAGCCGTTTGCCTTCAGCATCTGCGGCAGGGTCGCCGTGCCGGGCGGCAACCCGCTGTCATCCCCCAGCCCACCGACCACCCAGTCGAAGTGGCGTCCGAGACGCTGCTGATAGACGCCCGTCAGCAATGCCGCCCGGGTGGGCGTACAAACCGGCGCGGCGGAATAACACTGCGTCAACCGCACCCCGCTCCCCGCCAGCCGGTCCAGGTTCGGAGTTTTGATATGTTGGCTCCCGTAGCAGCCGAGATCGCCAACCCCCAGATCATCCGCCACAATCAGCAGGATGTTCGGTTTTTCCACGGACGCAGAATCCGCTCCGGAGACACAGACAAGCGCCCCCAAAAACAGTGCCGCAAAATAGATTTCAAATTTTCTCATCTTGAATGGATCCACCGATCGTCAATCGGCTGTATCGCGCTCTGCGGCCAATATTCCAAGCATTGGAAACCCCTCTTTGAGCCGGCTGACCAGCTTCCGTTTCACCTGCTCATACTCCGGGTTGTCCGCCAGATTATAGTATTCCCCTGCATCCTTGGAATGGTCGTACAGCTCATAGCCGTCTTCACCCCGCGCGCCCCACTGAACCAGCCGCCAGCGGTCGGTCCGGACACTGTAGCCCATCATGTCGTTCTTCCGCGTCACCTGTGTGAACGCACAGTTTTTCCAATCCCTGGAAGAATCTTCCAGAACGGGGCGCAGGCTTTTGCCGGACAGCTTATGCGGAGCCTGGATGCCGCAGAAATCCATGAGCGTCGGGTAGAGATCGACAAACTCGACAATTGAGTCGGTCGTTCTGCCCATCTGCTCAACACCCGGCACCCACATCATCATCGGCCCGCGGGCTCCCAGCTCCAGAACCGACAGCTTATTCCACCAGTTTCGCTCCCCGAGGAAGTAGCCGTGATCGCCGAGCAGCACGACAATCGTGTTATCCCACAGATCGAGCCGGTCGAGGGTCGCCATGAGTTTGCCGACCTGCGCGTCGGCAAAGCTGGTGCAAGCCATATAGGCCCGCTTAAACTCGCGGCAATCCCGCTCTTTGAATGCCGCGTGCACCGTAAACAGTTCGGGGTGATTAAACGCATGCCTGTGAAGCGGCGAACAGTCCGCCGGATCCGTCGGCAGCTTGACCTCATCCAGCGGATAGAGGTCAAAATATTCTTTGGGCGCCACAAACGGATCATGCGGCTTATGGAATCCAACGCCGATGAAGAAGGGTTGGTCGTGATGTGCCTCCAGCACCCGAATCGCTTCGGCGGAATTCATGCCGTCCATCTGAGCTTCATCCCCGCCCTCCGCGGCGCGCCAGAACGCCCAGGGAATTTTGCCGTTGCCGAGCAGGCGGCTCGCACCGGTTTCACCAATCGCGGGGGCCTTGTTGCGGGCGGAGAAAAAATGATCGAACGACAGATCATCGCGGAAAAACACCTGCCTGCGGTTTTCATCGAGCCCGGTGTGCATGATCTTGCCGATGCTCGCCGTAAAATAGCCGTTGTTTCGAAACGCCTGGGGCAGCGTGACCACCCCGGGCCGCTTTTCGCGCAGCGCCACCTCATTCGAGTACACATCCAGCTCGTCGGGCCGCAGGCCCGTTAAAAACGAAGCGCGGCTCGGGTTGCAAAGCGGATACTGGGCATAGGCCCGGTTAAACAGAATCCCCTTCGCGGCCAGACGGTCGATATTCGGCGTTTTCATCTCCGCATTGCCGCAGCAGCCGAGCTCCGGACGCAGGTCATCGATGGCAATGAACAATACATTCATCGGCTCGGCAGCCGCGACCGAACCCATCATCAAAAAAAGCCCTGCGATCCGTCTGATCATCTTATTGCCCCCGCAGGGTCACGATTTCCAAGGGTCGGAACTTGAGCACCGCCTTTTTTCCAACCATTGGAACTTTTTCGCCGCCCTTCGATTCGGCCATATCTGTTTTTTGCAAACATTGGAAATCCGCGTTGAGCGTCAGCTTCGTCTCGACCGGCTCCGACGAGCTGTTCCAGAGGCGCAGGATCGTGGCACCGTCCTCGGTGCGGTACAGCGCGGAAAGCTGAATTTTTTCATTTTTCTCGATCTCCAGCAGCGACTGCTTCACGGGAAGGTTTCCTGGCTTTGGAACGCCCTGCAGCACGCGCACCGGCGCGCGGAAGTCGTCGGCCTCCAGATGGATTCCCGCCGTATCCCAGCTGCCGTCGTGGAGGGTCACGGCATATTCGTATTCATAGCGTCCCTGCAGCTGGTGGCCGTTGCTGCGGTCGAGCTCTTCCGGCGTCATGGTGCCGCGGTTGGCCTTCATCGAAACACGGGTCGTGCGCAGCAGTGTGACGGCCAGCGTGCGCTCGGCGTCGTCCATCACTTCATATTCGCCGATGCCTTTGCTCATGAAACTGAATCCGCTCTTCCCGTCGCTGACGGTGACAAAGCGCTGCATGGGCTGGAACGGATGGTGCGGCTCCATGTTGTCCTTGGTATCGTTCCAGAGAATGTTGCGTTTGATCACGTCAAACGGACTGTCGGCATACGCGAAGTCAGTGCGGATTCCGGTCGGGAACAGCAGGCGCAGGCGATGATCCCTGGCGCGGTTGTCGATCACGGTTTTGAACTCCAGGCGCCGGGCGCCTTTGGCCAGCGAAATGCGGGTCGAGATGGAAACCGGAACCAGGTTGCGGGAGCGGTCGCTGCCCAGCGCGCATTCGGGAACCGGAAGCGTCATTTCAAGCTGCCAGACGGCGCGCAGCGCGTTGTTTTCGACCAGCGTCAGATGCACCGGCTCGCAGAGGCTGCTGACGGTTGTGTTGCGCAGAACGCCGCTGTGCTTGTGGGCGTTTCCGGTGCTGGCATCGTCGGCCCAGACGTGCAGGCCGAAGGCCGTGCGGCCGGTCTGTTTATCGGTGAGATCGAGCGTGCCGTTCGGGTTGATCTGCGCGCGGACAAATTCGTTTTCGAGCGTGCCGTTCTGCGCGGCGACAAAGGTGCGCTCGCCGTTCGGCCGGGGGTTCGGCTCGTACTCGCGCAGGCGCGGGCGGACGGCCAGTGTGCGCCAGCCCATCGGCGGCAGCTCGGTTTCGACCAGCAGCCGGTTGCGCAGGATGTCGTATACGGCGGCGTTGCTGTCGAGCTTGCGTTCGACTTCCATGTCGATGTCTTCGCGCTCGACGATGGTGTACGGAACCTTGTTCCCCTCTTCGTCAATCAGATCGAAATACTGGAAGGTGAGCATTTTGTCGGGTTCGAAGCCTTCGACGATCGGGCCGACGCCGGTGCAGGTTTCGAGTTTGAAGTTTCCAAAGTCCGGACGCGGCGTATCGACGACGACCGGCTCGATCCGCCTGCGGGAAACCGGCAGCGTATTGAAAAAGGTGAGCGTGAGGTCGCCGTCGGCAAAGGTTCCGGCCGTATCGATGCGGGTCCAGAGTTCTTCGGAGGCCTTGCGCGAACACTCCTGCGCAATGGAGGTGGTGGCGCGGAAGCGGAAGGGATTGTCTTCGTGCGCCTGCGAGATGGCCGCGCCGCAAATGCTGTCGTGCGCGTGGTTTTTAAACAGATAGAGCCAGGCGCGGTCGAGCAGTGTTTTCTCGTAGGAGCCGCCCAGCAGCGCGCTCATCGCGGAGAGCGGTTCGGCGACGCCGATGAGCTCGCGCTGCGCGAGATCGTTGGCCAGCTTCAGGTCCATGCGGGAGGAATGGGTGGCGCCGAGCAGTCCGTTGAACCCGGCCTCGACGAGGGTGTAGCGCATTTCGCCGTGCTGCACCGGAACGGTTTCGGGGTCGATGCCGTCGAGGCAGGCATCGACATATTCATCGATGCCCGCATGCCGGATTTTATATTCACTCTGCGCGGCGTTGCAGGCCGCGATGAGTTCGGGCAGTTTTTCGTAAGGCACGGCGTTGTCTTCCATGTCGAGCGCGAGCAGCTGGCTGTTGACCATCTGCGGCTCGGCCTGCGCGCCGAGCATGCGGATGGCTTCGCGAATGGCGGCCGGGTCGGCATTAAAATCCATGCTTTCGTTTTTGAGCTGGAAGGCGCTTTCGTAGAGCCCGGCGTCGGCCATGTGCACCGGCCAGTCGGTCGGGTTCCATTGGGTGCTGAGGTCGCGCGGATGCTTGCCGAGCACCAGCTTGTAATGCGGAAAAAAGAACCAGTTGGTGCGGGTGACCTCGTCGAAGCAGCGCAGGTGGAAAATCTGCGTACCGTCCGGGCTTTCGAGCCGGCAGACCGGCGGGACCTGCTCCTTGTTGGTGCCGCGATAGGAGAGCGCGGCTTTCATGCCGAAACCGGCGTAGATCTGCGCGAGCTGCGAAATCTGGCCGTAGGAGGTTGCGGTGTAGCCGGCGTTCACGGCGCCGCCGAACTCATCGGCCATGCGCTTGCCGGTGAGCAGATTGCGGATCAGCGCTTCCGGGGCGACCGTCGACATTTCCGGCAGCGTGTACCACATGACGGTTTGAATTCTCTTTGCATCGAACAGCGCCCGGAGCCGCTGTTTATTTTCCGGCCGCACGTTGAGGTAGTCCTCAATGACCACGGTTCCGCCGTCGAGCAGGAAGCACTTATAATCGGGATTCTGCTCCATGACATCGAGCAGTTCGTCGACCAGCTCCGCGAGCCGCAGCAGCGACTGCTCGGCCGTGAACCGCCACTCGCGGTCCCAGTGCGTTCCGGATATTACATGAAAGATTTTTTTCGGTTCA
>JBFHEM010000007.1:0-98233 GCA_041584215.1 Tichowtungia sp.
ATGATAATGAATGCTGCCGATATTCTCTCCGGAAAAATCAGCCACGGCCCGGGTCGACACATTGTCAATCCCGACCTCCGCAGCCAGTTCGCCGGCGGCACTGATCATCTTCATCCGGGTATCTTCGCTGGATGTGTACGCTGCCATAAGGGGTCTCCGATTTTTTAATCGATCGACCAAACATACGCCCCCGCCCGGTTTAGTCAACTGATTAAACCGGTGAATTTACTCAGAAGAAGAATTCGCGGAATACCCGGGGGCCCTCCCGTGAACCGGGAGCCTTGTGCCCAGACGCGCACAGGGTTTTCAAATGATTAAAACCAGAAAAACGGCCGGAGAATCAGATCTCTTCTTCGTCCTCTTCCGTGACGCGGAGGATTTCTTCGACGGTGGTAACGCCATCGAGAACCTTGCGCCAGCCGTCATCACGCAGCGTATGCAGCCCGTGCTTGAGGGCCTCGCGCTTGATATCGCCGGATGCGGCGCGGTTGATGATGAGCGGGCGAACATGATCGTCGACAACGAGGATTTCGTAGATCCCGGTCCGGCCTTTGAACCCGGATCCGCGGCACTCGTCGCAGCCGACGGGCTCATAGATGGACCGGGTTGCCAGCTCGTCGAGGGGAAACCCTTCCCGTTTCAGGAATTCGCGCCGGGTGTCATCCACGTCAACCGGCTGGCGGCAGGCGGGACAGAGACGGCGGATCAGGCGCTGGGCGACAATGCCTTCCACCGAAGACGCAACGAGGAACGGTTCGATCCCCATATCGAGCAAACGGTTGACACTTCCGGCCGAGTCGTTGGTGTGCAGCGTGCTGAACACCAGATGACCGGTCAGCGCGGCGCGAATGGCAATTTCGGCGGTGTCGCGGTCGCGGATCTCACCGACCATAATGACGTCGGGGTCCTGACGCAGGAAGGTGCGCAGGGCGTGAGCGAAGGTGAGCCCGATTTCGGGCTTCATCTGCACCTGATTGACCCCGGCCATTTCGTACTCAATCGGGTCTTCTGCCGACATGATGCGCAGCTCCGTGGAGTTGATCGTGTGCAGCCAGGCATACAGCGAGGTGGATTTCCCCGAACCGGTCGGACCGGTACAAAGCAGGATGCCGTGCGGGCGGGTGATCATGCGCTTGAGCGTTTTCTCGTCGTCGGGCGCGAGGCCGAGCTGATCCATGCCGATCATGCCGCTGCCGCGCAGCAGCAGACGCAGGCTGACGCTTTCGCCGTACACGGTGGGCATGGTGGAAACACGCACATCGATCTCCTCGCCCTTGATGCGCAGGCTGATGCGCCCGTCCTGCGGCAGGCGCTTTTCGGCGATGTCCATATTGGCCATCACCTTGATGCGCGAGATGATGGACGACTGAAAGCGCTTGAGTGTGGCCGGAACGGGGGTCTGATGCAGCACCCCGTCGATGCGGTAGCGGATGCGCAGATCGACCTCCATCGGCTCGATATGAATATCGGTGGCACGCGTTTGGTGCGCTTCCCAGATAATCTGGTTCACAAATTTAACAACCGACGCTTCCTGGTCGAGGTCGTTGAGATCCTGTTTCATCAGGGGATCGCCGTCGAGATCGATGCGGTCGTCATCCTGCATCATGCGGTCGAGGGTTTCCGCCCCCACCCCGTAAAGCTGCTTGGCCGCCACTTCGATGTCGGCAGAGGGACTGAGCGTGAGTTTGACACGGCCGCCGGTGACCAGACGCACCGCGTCAATCAGACCGGGCTGAAGCGGATTGGAGGTGGCGATATGCAGCACCCCGCCCTCCTCTTTCACCGGCATCACGTTGTACTGGAAAACCGCCTTCGGAGGAATTCTGCTCAGGACCTCTTCACCGATCTCAACCTGCTTGAGCCGCATAAACGGCAGTCCCATAACCCCGGCCAGCTTTTCGAGGAACAGTTCCTCCTTGACGCCGGTCTGTTCCAGGACGGTATCGGTAAACCCGATGCAGCCCGCGGTCACAGCCGCATGTAGCTGTTCAACCTGTTCGGCTGAAAAGAGTCCGGTTTGCTGTAACAGAGTGGCGAGCTGGCTTTTTTGCATAATAACGTTCCGTTTAACGGACAATGCCGCTTTCTGAACTGCGAATAAACTCGAGCAAATGCCTGATTTCAGGGGTCTGAACAACCGTCTGTTCAATGGTCTCGAGGGCTTCGGACAGCGGAAGCTTTTTGCGGTAGAGGATGCGATAGGCCTCTTTAACCGCTGCGCGGGACTCTTCGGAAACACCGCGGCGCTCCATGCCGATTTTGTTGAAGCCGCGGATCTGCACATCCAGTCCGTCCGCAATCATAAACGGCGGCACATCTTTGGTGGCTTTGGTATAGCCGCCGAGAAAAGCCATTTTTCCGACCCGGCGGAATTGGACCACTCCGCACAGTCCCTCGATGATGGCGAAATCTTCAACGGTCACATCCCCGGCGAGCTGGGTTCCGTTGGCAATGATGACGCCGTTGCCGATTTTACAGGCATGAGCAACATGGCTGTAGGCCATCAGCAGGCAGCCGGAACCGACCCGGGTCATTTCACCGTCATGGGTGCCGGCATTGACGGTAACGCACTCGCGCAGAACCGTTTTGTCGCCGATGATAACGCCGGGCGCGCCGCCCTTGTACTTCAAATCCTGCGTCTGGCCGCCGATGCGGGCAAACGGATGGATCACGCATTCGCGGCCAATCGTCGTGAAGCCATCGACCACCGCATGCGCCATCAGCTCCGTGTGATCCCCGATTTTCACATGAGGACCGACCACACTGTAGGCGCCCAGCTTAACGCCTTCGCCCAGCACAGCCCCCTCTTCCACAATTGCCGTGGGATGAATTTTGCTCATCATGATTATCCTGCGGAGCTGAACATGAGATCGGCCGAGGAGACGAGCTGACCGTCGACAAAGGCTTTGGCATGCACTTTGGAAAGACGGGGTTTTGCCTTGATGATCTCAATCTCCATGCGCAGCTGATCGCCGGGCACCACCGGCCGGCGGAAGCGCGCGTTATCGATCGCCGCAAAATAGGAAATTTTTCCCTCCCCGCCGAACATGCGGTTGAGCAGAATTCCGGCCACCTGCGCCAGCGCCTCCATCTGCAGAACCCCCGGCATCACCGGCTTCCCGGGGAAGTGCCCCTGAAAAAACGGCTCATTAAAGGTGAGGTTCTTAATTCCGACAATCCGCTGTTCGTCATCACATTCAAGCACGCGGTCTACGAGCATAAACGGATAGCGGTGCGGAAGAATTTCCAGAATTTCATGGGCTTCAAGTGTTGGCATAATCGTCTGACTCCTGAGTTGCAGAGTTAAAATTGAACAGTCAGTATCCGCAAAATGAACCTTGAATTCAACGCTTAACCCGATTTTTGTCCAGCGCCTCCAGAGCGGGACAGCCCTCGCTGACGCGCCATGTGTGCGGAAAATTGCGGCACTGCTCCGGCCGGGCATCATAAAAGGCGCAGCCCTCCCCGGTCAGGAAGATGCAGCGGCCGTCCGGGTATTCGGCCAGGCTGAGCTGCCGGCGGTTCGAGGCCAGAACGGTGTGCCGGTCAATAAACTCCTGCTCCGACAAACCGGCTGCGCAGGCCATGCGCGTTATATCCTCCTGCGTGAGCAGCACATGACCCGGCCAGCGGCAGCAGGTGCCGCAGCGCTGACACATAAACGATTGGTCTGTATTTTGATCGATCACATCCGCCTGACTGTTATTTTGGGTGAATGAATTGACAACACCCCTGTTAAACATGAATATCCGCCACTGTATCCGGTATCAACAAACCGGGAAACCACAACCTGATGGAGAATTCTGACATGACTAAAACTAGAAGCACCAGCCTTTTCATTGCCGCAGCGGCTTTGATCGCACTCACCGCCGGTTGCAAGGAAGAAACGGCCCCGAAAGTCGAAGATATCGACCTGACTCAGGTGCCCGACATTTTTGAAGAACCGCTTCAGCCCAACCCGCTCGCGCCCCAGCCCGGCGACGTGATTGTCACCGTGGACGGCGAAGGCATCACGCACGGCGAAATCATGCAGGCGGCTCAAATGCAGATGAGACAGCTCAGCAGCCAGGTTCCGCAGCAGCAGCTCGCGCAAATGTACGGCCAGGTTTATCAGAGCATGACCGAGTCACTGATTGCCAACGTCCTGCTTAAAAAAGCCGCCGAAAACTCCAGCCTGGCAATCAGCGATGCGGAAGTGGACGAGGAAATTGCAAAAATCAAAGCCGGCGCGCCGGAAGGACAGAGCCTGGAAGACGCACTGGCCGCCAACAATGTTGAATTCAGCCAGTGGAAAGAAGACCTGCGCAGCCAGATGCTGGTTGGCAAACTGGTCGAAGATAAAACCGCCGGTGTCGCCGAGGCGACCGATGCGGAAGCCACCGCCTTCTATCAGGAAAACATCGACCAGTTCAAAACCCCCGAAGCCGTGAGCGCCAGCCACATCCTGATCGGATTTGACGAAGAAGACACCGATGAGATGAAAGATCAGAAGATGACCGATCTCATCAAACTGCGCGAAAAGATTGTCGCCGGCGAAACCACCTTTGAAGCCGCCGCCACGGAACACTCGAGCTGCCCCAGCAGCGCACAGGGCGGAAGCCTCGGCACCTTCGGCCGCGGGCAGATGGTTCCCGAATTTGAAGAAACCGCCTTCAGCATGAAACCCAATGACATCAGCGGCATCGTGGAAACCCAGTTCGGCTACCACCTGATCAAAGTGACGGACCGCCAGGCGGAGGGCACCCGTTCGTTTGAGGAAGTCAAAGATCAGCTGAAAAACTACCTGACCAGCCAGAACAAGCAGAAGGCACTGGTTGCGTATGTCGACGGCCTGAAGGAAAAAGCAAGCATCGTCATGCAGCAGCAGGACATGGATGCCGGCGCAGCCGAGTAAGCCCGCCCCGGTCCGAACAGAAAAGCGCTCCCTTGCCGGAGCGCTTTTTTTTTTGCAGCTTGTCAGGCGTAGCTGTGCAGCAGGCTTCCGAGCTTCGGGAGCAGGTTGACCAAAAAGAAGGTGGTCAGCAGCGCGAGGAAAGCCAGCGCATGGGCCAGATCCGCGTGGCGCGACCAGCTGCTTTTCCGGCAGTGGAACCACACCAGATAAAGCCCCCAGGTGATCAGCGACCACACCTCCTTGGCATCCCAGCTCCAGTACTGCCCCCACGCCTCCTCGGCCCACAGCGCGCCGGACAGCATCCCGAAGGTCATGAACGGAAAGGCGGTGCGCAGGATCTGGCAGATTGCGCGGCGCAGCTCGGCCTTTTCCCGCGAACACCACAGGCGGATGAGCATGATGAACGCCACGGCGCACAGCGCGTAGCTGATCATATAGGCCAGTACATGCGGCACAAACCAGCCGGACTGCAGCGCGGGCATGCGCTTCCAAGCCGCCTGTTTGTCCATAAACACCGCGCCGATCATCGGCAGCGCCGAAGCAAACGCGAAATAAACACCGGTCCATCCGAGCCGGTCCCGCAGACTGAACAGAATCAACAGCGGCAGAAAACAGAGGCTGAGCACCACCTGCACCTGATACATATTGCCGACCGGAATATCCCTGACAATCAGACCGTTGAGCACAAATGCCGCCAGGTTCACCAGCCAGGCCGCGGCCAGCAAAAACCGTCCGGCACCGATCCGCTTCAAAGCAAACGCAGCTCCGGCCGCCAGATACCCCGCGGCGGAAACAATTAAAAAAGGAACCAGAAACAGATTCAACGAACGCCTCCCGTTTTGCGGAAACAAAAAACAAATGCCCCGACCATGACAATCCAGATCCCGGCGATCACCGCGCCGCGGCCGGGATCATGCCGGGCCGACAGCACCACGTAGGAACGGTTCATCTGGTCGTAGCTCATCAGGTAAAAGCGCCAGCCTCTATACCCCGCCGGATGATTGATGCGGATCGGCAGTTCCAGCTCCGTTTCTCCGTCCACAATCTGAAGCGTCACGCCGTAGTGCGACGGAGTCTGCGAGGCGCGATGCAGAAACGAACCGGAATCGAGCATCCGGCGCGCCGTCCACTCGCCCATTGCCTCGTTCCAAAGGTTGGAAACGCTCAGCCGGCCGATTCCCTCGATATCCAGGAACTCTTTTCCGGCCGTATCGTACTCCGCGGTTTTTTTGAACGGCATCTGCCCGGGCTTCATCTCTTCCGGCGGGAGCTGGCGGTACAGGTGATAGACCGGCGGATAAAACTCCACCTGAAAATCCCTGGCCGCCACCTCAAACCCGAACGGCACCGGCTTCTCGCCCGTCAGCCCGCTCACAGCCACCGGCCGGAACAGCTGCAGCTGAACGACCCCCTTTTTGCCGGCCGCATAACCGATAAACGCACCGATGAGAATCGCGACCACGCCGAGATGAACCAGATAAAAACCGGCCGACCGCCGTTTTAAACAGCAGCGCAAACAGGACGCGCTCAGCAGTGCCAGCAGCAGCATCATCACCGGCGAAGTATAAACCGCCTGCGCACTCAGCCCCTTTCCGACCGGCAGCACTCCCGTCAGCAGCAGCAGAATCAGCGCACAGAAAATAACAATTGCAAATCTCATAGGGGCTGCATTATAGCCTCAATAGGCGCAAAAGGGACAAAAAACAGGACTGAAATCATCCGGTTTCCAAGGTTTGGAAAATTTCGTTCACAGTTCATTAACCGTTCGCAGTCCACGCTTCAGCGTGTAAAAAAGTTCGTAGTCCACGCTTCAGCGTGCTTAGCCGTTCGTAGTTCACGCTTCAGCGTGCCTAAACGTTCGCAGTCCACGCTTCAATGCGCTCCTCCTTCACGGACAGCCTGAAGGCTGAACTACATACCTTTTCAAAGGCTGAACTACATACCTTTTCAAAGGCTGAACTACATACCTTTTCAAAAACCGATCTACAGACTTTTCAAAGACTGAACTACATCCCTTTTCTCTCCGTTCGCAGTTCACGCTTCAGCGTGTCCTACCTGTCCCAGTTTTTCCCCATATCCAACACAGGATATTCTTTCCACAAACGTACCGCCTGTTCTCTGCCGACCTCATCTAAAAAATCCATGGCACTTGAAAACGGCCAATCCTCCCACTGATCGACATAGCCATGCTTCACGGGATTATGATGAATATAATTCCGCACAGCATTAAAATGGGATTCGGAACGAATCCGCCGGTCCGCACAGCAGTGCCAGCACTGCCGACCGCGGGAATCATCGAGTTGATTCCACTCAAACGAACTTCGACCGTGCAGGCGCCCCACATCCGCCAAAACAGCGTTCAACCCTTTCGTTCCGATCAAAGCATGCCAATGATTCGGCAACACACACCAGGCAAACAAAGAGCATCCATTCGCGCTCAACACATCACACAGCGCCTCAGAAAAAGAGGCCAGCCGCGCTGGAGTTTTGCCAAGGATAGACACATGTTCGTAGTTGGCTGCACTCAAATGGTAGCGACTCCACCCATCCACAGCATAATGGGGAGGACTGTGCAGCGGCACCCGGCATTGCCTCCGAAACTTCAGAACCTCAGCACGCTTCTCCGGCGTCAGTTTTCGCCATTCATACATTCTATTCTTCTTTCATATGAGACAGCCTGAAGGCTGGACTACATACCCGCTCTCCGTTTGTAGTCCACGCTTCAGCGTGCTTCCCCGTTCGTAGTCCACGCTTCAGCGTGCTTCCCCGTTCGTAGTCCACGCTTCAGCGTGCTTCCCCGTTCGTAGTCCACGCTTCAGCGTGCTTCCCCGTTCGTAGTCCACGCTTCAGCGTGTAGCCGTTCGCAGTTCACGCTTCAGCGTGTTCAGCCTAAAGGCTGGACTACATACCTTTTAACACTTCGTTCGCGGCAGAGATAAAGGCATCTACATCCGCCTCGCTGTGGGCGGCGGAGATGAAGGCGCATTCGAACTGCGAGGGCGGCAGATAGAAGCCGCGCTCAAGCATGGCGTGGAAGAAGGCAGCGTGCGCTTTCGTGTCGCATTGTTTGGCATCAGCCAGGTTTCTAACCGGCCCTTTCCCGAAGAACGGAGTAAAGACGCCGCCGAACTGCACTAACGTCACTTCTTCCAAACCTTGGAAGTTTTCACGCAGTTTTTTCCCAGCATTGGAAAGTTTTTCGTAGGGGTTTTCCTCGATCAGCAGTTCGACGGTTTTCATGCCGGCGGCGACGGCGACCGGGTTGCCGCTGAGCGTGCCGGCCTGGTAGACATCGCCGACGGGCGCGAGGCGCTGCATCACCTCTTTGCGTCCGCCGAGCGCGGCCAGCGGCATACCGCCGCCGATGATTTTTCCGAGCGTGGTGAGGTCGGGCGTGATGCCGGCCAGCTGGCCATAGGTGGTCGGGCCGAAGCGGAATCCGGTGATGACTTCATCAAAAATGAGCAGCGCGCCGCAGCGGTCGGCCTCCGCGCGCAGGTGTTCGAGGAATCCGTCGACCGGCGGTACGAGGCCCATATTGCCGGCGACCGGCTCGACGATGATGGCGGCGAGCTCGTCGCCGTGCGCATCGACCAGATCCGTCACCGCCTGTTTGTCGTTGTAGGCGGGGAGGTACACATCGCCCTCGTCGATGTAGACACCGGCCGACGAAGAGATGCCGCCGGTGAGCAGGCCGCTGCCCGCGCCGACGAGCAGTCCGTCGGAGTGGCCGTGGTAGCCGCCGTCGAACTTGATGATGCCGCGCCGGCCGGTATATCCGCGGGCGAGCCGCAGGGCGGTCATGACCGCCTCGGTGCCGGAGTTGACCAGGCGCAGCTGGTCCACGGAGGAAATCAGGGAGCACAGCAGCTCGGCGAATTCGACCTCGCGCGGCGTGTTGATTCCAAAGGTCATGCCGTCGCGCGCGGCCCGCGCCGCCGCCTCGACCACCTCGGCACGGGCATGACCGAGAATCAGCGGCCCCCACGACCCGCAGAAGTCGATCAGCTCGCGCCCTTCGACCGAGGTAATGCGCGATCCGCACCCCTTGACCACATAGAGCGGATCGCCGCCGACGGCATTGAACGCCCGCACCGGACTGTTGACACCGCCCGGGATCACCTGCTGCGCCCGTTCAAACAATTCCTTCGATTCTTTATTCATTTTTCACCCTGCTAAACTAGACCAGATCCTTCTTTATAAACAGAACCGGTTCAGCCTATCATCGCTGTTCATGAAAAAACAATCTCCCATCTTTTCCGCGGTTTTTTTCTGCCAGATTCTTCTGCTGAGCGGGTGCGGCAGCAAAGAGGTTCAACACGTGCGCGAATATGCCGGTTCATCCAGCTGCCGCGAATGCCACGAAAAATTCTACGAGCTGTGGTCCACCTCCCATCACGCCAAGGCGCTGCAGCCGTGGTCGGCCGAACTTGCATCCGCCCTGCCGGAACAGCCGGAACCGATTGAGGCCGAAGGGCTCTTCTACATGACCCACATCACGCCGGAACGCGGATGGATGACCGACAATGAAGGCAGGGAATACGACATTCCGTATACGCTGGGCGGAAAAAACTATTACAACTTCCTGGCCCTGATGGACGACGGCCGCCTGCAGGTACTGCCCGTTTTCTACGATGTTCAGCACGCCTCCTGGCGCAACACGACCCTGAGCATGCTGCGCCACTTCTCAGACGGGCAGACCACCGATACGCCGGTCAGCTGGCGCGACCCGATGCTCACATTCAACGCGGAATGCTTCCGCTGCCACGTCAGCCAGAGCGAATCGAACTACGACCCGGAAACCGACACCTATGCGACCACCTGGAAGGAGGCGGGCATCAGCTGCGAAGCGTGTCACGGCCCCTCCTCCGAACACATCCGCGTCTGCAAAGAAGCCCCCGAAGGAACCGTGCCCGACAACCTGGAACTCATCCGATGGGACGAAGATATGACGGTGAAACAGCAGAACGACTCCTGCGCAGGCTGCCATACCAAGGGCGGCGCCATCACGGACAGCTTCGACACCAGCGATGACTACTGGGATCACTACGACCTGACCACCTTTGACCACGGCGACTACTATCCGGACGGGTTTGACCTCGGTGAAAATTACACCATGGGCAGCTGGTGGCTCAGCCCCTGCGCCACCAAAGGCAACCTGGCCTGCACAACCTGCCACACCTCCAGCGGCCGCTATAAATTCAACGACAACCCCAACGAAGCCTGCCTTTCCTGCCACAAAAGCCGCCGCGCCGATGCCGCCGAGCACATGCACCACGCCAAAGGCGGCGTAACCAAATGCACCGACTGCCACATGGCCATGCACTCCTTCGGCGGCATGAACCAGTCCGACCACTCCATGCGCCCGCCCATGCCCAACCTCAGCATGGCCACCGGATCGCGCAACGCCTGCATCATCTGCCACACCGACCAGTCCAACGAGTGGGCGCTCAAACACATCCGCGACTGGCATCCGGACTTCGACCAGCACACCGAGTTTGAAATGAAGCGCGCCCTGCTGGTGAAAGCACTGCGCGAAGGCGACTGGGCCCGGCTGCCCGACGCCCTCGATTACATCGACGATCCGGCCTCCGACCCGCTCTTCGCCACCTCGCTGATCCGCCTGCTCCCGCCGTCCAGCGACCCCCGCCTGCACGAAGTCCTGCGCCGCCAGGCCACCGGCAACGCGCACCCGCTGGTCCGCTCCGCGGCGGCCGCCCAACTGGATGCCGACAACACCCCCGCCGACCGACCCGCCCTGCTCCAGGCGATCTCCGACGAAAAACGCCTGGTGCGCGTGCGCGCCGCCGAGCGCCTGGCCGCCCTGCCGGAAGAACAGATCCCCGCGGAGCACCGCGCCGCCCTGCGGGCCGCCATGGAGGAAATGTGGAGCGCAACCAACCTGCGGCTCGACAACTGGGGCTCGCACTACAACGCCGCCAACATTTTTATGCGCCAGCGGCGCTACACCGACGCGGCTGAAAAGTATGACCGTGCGCACGAACTGCGCGACGACATCCCGCAGCCGCTGATCAACGGCTCCATGGCCTTTGCCCAGATGGGCAACCTCGCCGGGGCCGAAGAGCGGCTGCTCAAAGCAATAAAGCTGCCGGAGCCGTCGGCCGAGGCGCAGTTCAACCTGGGTCTGCTCTATGCCGAACAGGGCCGCACCGACGAAGCGAAAACCGCGCTGTATGAATCGCTGAAGATCCGGCCGGACAACGCACAGGCGGCCTACAACCTGGCCGTTTTACTCGCCGAAAAAAACTATCCGGAAACCTTCCGCCTGCTCAACCTGGCCATCCAGGCCGATCCCTACAACCCGCGCTACGTGGAAACCCTCGCCTACTACTATGTCCAGACCGGACAGGCCAACCTGGCAAAGAAAATCATTGAACAGGGCTTTGAGCGCGGCGTCGCTTCGCCCGGGATTCAGAACATGTATCAACAGCTGAGCGCACCCTGATCACGAAACGGCCGCAACACTCAGACGCAGGACAAACCGCCTCGCGGCACCGGCCCGGCCGCTCTTCGAAGCGCGAACCCCGGCACGCTGCCCGCTGCAGAAAGGTGTCGACACCCGGCCCGAGGCTAAGTAAATTAAAGACCTTTAACAACGGATACAAGGGGATTTATGAGCACTGAAAAAACCATGAAAGCGGGCGGCCGGTCATTCGTAAAAAGCGCAGCCGCCGTTGCGCTGCTCTGGGGCGGCACCCTGTCAGTCTGCGGAGAAAACCAGATGAAACCGATGCCGGACAGCGAGACATTGATGCAGGCTCGCGCCCACTTTAAAGGGGCGGTCTATCTGGACCCCGCCCACCCGGCCGAACTCCGGGCGCAGGATGTCCTCAGCCGCATGACGCTTGAGGAGAAAATGAAACTGGCCGTCGGGTACAACCGCTTTTTCATCGCGCCGCTGGAACGGTTCGGCCTGCGGGCAATCTACCTGACCGATGCCACCGCCGGAATGCACATTCGCGGCAATCTCTTCTCGATGGAAAAGAGCGTGTCCTATCCGTGCGCGGCGGCCCTGGCCGCCACCTGGGAGCCGGATCTTGCCCGGCGCTACGGTGCCTCCATCGGCAGCGAATGCCGTGCCTGGGGATCGGATGTGCTGCTGGGGCCGGGCGTCAATCTGTATCGCAGCTCGGAATGCGGACGAAACTTCGAGTACATGGGCGAAGACCCGCTGCTGGCGGGAACCATGGCCGCCGCGCATATCCGCGGCGTCCAGTCGCAGCGCATCATGGCGACGGGAAAACATTTCATCTGCAACAATCACGAGTGGCAGCGGCATGCCAGCGATATCCGCGTGGATGAGCGGGCCCTGCGGGAACTCTATGCCCGCGGATGGTACCGCATGATTCACCGGGGCGGTCTCGGCGCGGTGATGACCTCATACAACCTGGTCGACGGCGAAAAAGCCAGTCAGAGCCGGGCGCTGATTGACGGATTCCTGAAAAAGGAACTGGGGTTCGAGGGGCTGGCCATGTCGGACTGGGGCGCGGTCTGGGACACGGCAAAAGCGCTCGAAAGCGGGCTGGATCTGATTATGCCGGCCGGAAAACTGACCTGCGAACCCGGGAACGAACAGCCGTTCGAAGCAAACCTGAACCGCATGTGCGAAAATATCCTGACGGCCTGCTTCCGCTTTGGCTACTATGACCGGGAGGCCAAAGATGAACGCTTTATGGCCGCCTACCCGGCGTATGAAAAAACGGCGCTCGATACCGCGCGGCGCTCCATCACGCTCCTGAAAAACAGTCATCAGCTGCTGCCGCTGAGCCCGGACAGCGCGGGCACCATTCTCGTGACCGGGCCCGCGGCGGAAACGACACCGCACTGCGGGGGAGGCTCCGGCCGGGTCGAGGGATACGGCCACACTCATATCCTGGGCGAGCTCAGGAAACTGCTCGGCACCGACCGGGTTCAGTTTTGCGCCGCACCGACCCAGAGCCAGCTGAACGAAGCGGAGGCCGTGGTCGTATGCGTCAAGACCGCCGACTGCGAAGGCAGAGACCGGCCGTTTGCCCTCGAACAGGATCAGGAAGAGCTGATTAAAACGGTCGTAAATTCCCAGCCCCGCACGATTGTGGTCATCAACTCCGGCGGGGCGGTCCGCATGACGGACTGGCAGGCACAGGCCGGCGCCATTGTTCACGCCTATTTTTCGGGGCAGTACGGCGGAACCGCCATCGCGGAAATTCTGACCGGAGCCGTCAACCCGTCCGGAAAGCTTCCGTTCACGATGGAGCGGGAGTTTGCCGATTCCCCGGCGGCGCATGACCGGCCGGAAGGATTTGACCGCAATCAGGGCCGGCACGATCCGCCGGTGCCGGTGCACTACAAAGAGGGGATTTTCATCGGCTATCGATGGTACGAGCGGCAAGGCATTGGGCCGCAATACCCCTTCGGACACGGCCTGAGCTACACCTCGTTCGACTACTCCGGCCTGCAGGTGCAGCCCGGCGCCGATCTAATCACAGTCACTCTGAGCATCACGAACACCGGGCGCTGCGCGGGTGCGGAAACCGTCCAGATCTACTTTGCCGATCCGGAATCCAGCGTGGCACGCCCGAAAAAAGAGCTGTGCGGCTTCCGCAAGGTGGATGTGAATCCCGGCGAAACCGTCACCGCCGTGATTGAAATTCCGCTTCAGGACCTGACCTTCTATGACGTCGGGAAAAAGACATGGAAACTGGAGGCCGGCGAATACCGGCTGCTGGCCGGATCGTCCAGCGCCGACATTCGCGCAGAGAGCGGTTTCCGGCAGGACCAGGATCTCTGGTTCAGCATGCCCGTCAAACCGTAAGAATTCTGCTGAAACGCCAGCGCGGCATCGTTGTGGACCTCGCCCGAGTCGGTCAGCGGTCCGCAGTGGCCGTGATCTGAAAAGGAATACAAAATGAAACAAATGCTTCAGATCCTGCTCGCGGCAACCGCGTTCAGCAGCGCACAGGCCGAACCGGTAAAACACCGCTTTATCGCTGTCGACGAGTCGCGCTCACAGCTGCATTACGTCGATCAGTTCGACTCCTCCAAGGATTGGATAATCCGCCTCGCCGGCCGTTTCCGCGACGTGCAGTTCGTCAAAACCCGGGTCATCGTCAGCACCTTCAACGGCTACGAAGAATACGATGTCCACCCCGGCAGCACCGGGAGGCCTGAACGGCTGCAAGATCCGGAAACCCCGGAGGATGAAGGCTCCGCCTCTTTCCAAACATTGGAAAAAGTGAAATCGGTCGCAGATGCAGCCTACAACAGGACTGAAACCGTCATCCGCCTGCCGAACGGACACACCCTTCTCGGATGCAATGTGCCCGAAAATCAGGGCGGCGGCGTGCGGTTCTTCGAACTGGACGAAACCGACCGACCCGTACGCGACGTCACCTTTCCAAAACTCCACCACCTGCGGCTGGCACGGCTGGCCCAAAACGGTTCGCTGCTGTTCGGCTGCGATAACCGGGTCATCATCGGACAGTGGGACGGAACCGTTAAGGAATTCATCACGAAAGAGGAGAAGCGCCACATCTATGAAGTAGAGGAACTGGCCGGCGGAAATCTCCGCGTCTCCACCGGGTACGGCACGGTCCTCGAAGAGTGGACACCGGACGGAAAATTTGTCCGCACTCTTTGCGGGGGGACAGCTCCCGAAGGTTTTTTCTATCTCTTTTTCGGCCGCGCCCAGCAGTTGGCCAACCGCAACTGGGTGGTCAGCAACTGGACCGGGCACGGCAAAGAAGACAGCCGCAAAGGCGCCCAGCTGATTGAGTTTGATGAAACCGGAAAAATTATCTGGAGCTGGCACGACCCCGACCGCGCTGGATCGGTGCACGGCGCAATAATCATCGAATAAGGCATGAAGAGTTGGTTGCGGCTTCGCCGCGCCAGGTGTTCAGTGTACTTCGTGGTTCATCATCAGTCTCTCAGAAACTGGTCGTACCGGTTTGCCCAGTAGGAAATAAAAATATCGGTTCCGGCGCGCTGAAGGGCCGCGATGTTTTCGCGGACCATTGCGCGCAGGTCGCCCCAGCCCCGCTCGGCCTGGGCAATCAGCATGGAATACTCCCCGCTCACATTGTAGGCCGCCAGCGGCAGATCCGTGGATTCGCGCAGGCGATGGATCACATCCAGATACATCGTCGCCGGCTTCACCATCAGAATGTCCGCACCCTCCTCCTCGTCGAGCTCCGACTCGCGCAGCGCGGTGCGCAGGTCGCTGTACGACGCCTGGTAGCCCTGCCGGTCGCCCTTGCCGGGCGCGGACTGTTCCGCCTCGCGGAACGGGCCGTACATCGACGAGGCAAACTTGGTGGAATAGCTCATCAGCAGCGTGTCGGCCAACTCCTCGTCGTCGAGCGCCTCGCGAATCGCCATCACCTGCCCGTCCATCATCGCGCTCGGCGCCACGCAGTCCGCGCCGGCGGCGGCATGCGAAACGGCCACCTTCTGCAGGAAGGCCAGCGCCGCATCATTATCCACGTCGCCGCTCGCCGTCAGCGGCCCGCAGTGACCGTGATCGGTGTAGGCGCACAGACAGACATCAGTACAAACGGTCAATTCAGGAAACGCAGCCTTAATAAGCGGCACTGCCGACTGAACCGCGCCCTTCGCGCTGAAGGCCTCGGAGCCGGACGCATCCTTTTTGGACGGATCGGTCAGGCCGAACAGCAGCACCCCGCCGAGGCCGTTGCCGGCCAGCGGCTCCAGTTTTTTCAGCAGCACATCGGCACTCATACGGCTCTGCCCCGGCATGGCGTCAATCGGCTCGTCAATCCCGCGGCCCTCGCGCAGAAAAACCGGCCAGATAAACTTTTCCGGCCCCGGCAGCGGCAGCCCCATCATCTTGCGCAGCCCCTCCGTTCTGCGCAATCGTCTCAAGCGTATTTCAGGAAACATTGTCTTTCTCCTTCGCAAACGGACAGAACAGACACAACCTCCTCATTCAGGCCTTCGGTTTTGTCTGTTTTGTCCATTCTGTCTGTTCTTCGTTCTGGCATTATAGAGCCGCTCCGAAAAACCTCCATCCTTTTCAAATTCCTCCGCCTGCCGGGCCGACATTGATCAGGTTCAACTCCAGCTTTTTGGTTGTCGTGCTCAGTTTACTGCCTTCCCGGATGTTCTGAAATCCGCTGTGTTTTCCAAAGATCCGCTCTGAGGAATCCGAACTCAAGACGTGTTTCTTCTCACTCATTCAAGAGCACCGTTTTGTCCGTTTTGTCCATTCTCCTGTCCGAACAAACCATCCAGCCAGATCGAACAGACTCTTTTCCACTGTCGCCATCTTTCCGGTGACGGTCGCTTCGCAGCCGGCAACGGTCAGCGCCGCGCGGGTCGGCCCGCCGATCGCCAGAATGGTTTTCCCATCTAAAGCATCGGCTCCCCACTGCGAAACAAACGATTCGACCGCCGAGGCGGAGGCAAAAAAGACGGCGTCGAACTCAGGGCAGCGGTCGTACTCAACAAAGCGGTTTTCGTAGAGGACGACATCGTCGACTTCCGCGCCGGCGGCGCGCAGGCCGTCGGCCAGCTCCGGCCCGGCCTTCTGCGAGCGCAGACGCAGAATTTTCCGCCCCTTGACCCGCGGCGCAGCGAGCTCGAGCAGCCCCTGCCCGCTGAAATCGCTCTCCGGCATCAGGTCGCAGCCGAACCCGATCTTTTCAAGCGCCCGCGCGGTTCCCGATCCCACCGTCATGATTTTCGGGATGGCCCGAAAATCAATTTTATTTCGGAGCAATAACTCGTGAAAACATCGCACCGCAGATGGAGACGTCAGCGCGATCCAGTCGAACGTTCCGAGAGCCGTTTTTTCCAGTGCGGATTGGTTTAAGACCAGCTCAATCAGCGGGCGCACGACCGGCCGGCCGCCGAAGTCGTGCACAGCCTGCACGGCCTGCGGCATCAGCGCATCCGAGCAGGTCAGCAGAATGCGTTTGCCGCCGAATGCGCCCAGGGATTGATCGAATCCCCAGCGGGCAATCTCTCCGATGATGAACAGCCCGGCACGCTTTTGCTTTTGCAGGGCGTGAACGACGGAAAGCCTGCCCGCCGCGGCCGGAAGGTTTCGTTCCTCAACCGTTCCACTGGCTGTAACGCCAGCTAAGCTGCAATCATTGAGCGTCATCCGAATGACCTCTTCCCGGTCCAACCCCGCTTCAAACACAAAGGCGCACGGGGTGTCGGGCGGCATGCCGTCGGCGATCAGCTCGGCGGCCAGCTGTTCCGCCACCCCGATCGACATAAAAAACACCACAGGAAGCTCCGAACGAGCACTCTTTGAAATGGGGCCTAGCCCCCCGCCCTGCAGGCGCGGGGTCAACACCGAAAACCCGCGCGCGACACCGCGGCGGGTCAGCAGGATGCCGGTACCGGCAGCGGCGGTCTGCATGGCGCTGATCCCGGGAATCACGCGGCTGGCCAGCGAACACGCTTCGAGCGCCTCCACCTCTTCAGCCAGGCGTCCGAAGATGCCGGCGTCGCCGCCCTTGAGGCGCACGACGCGTTTGCCCTTGCGCACTTCGTCGCACAGCAGCTGATTGATTTCATCCTGCGGCTGACTGTGCGCGCCCTGCCGCTTGCCGACATAAATCTTCTGCGCCGTCTGCGGCAGGTGCTTCAGCAGCGAATCGTCCATCAGCGCATCGTAGAGGCAGACGTCGGCGCTTTGCAGCGCGCGCATACCGTCGAGGGTGCAGTGGCCTTCGGTGACGCCCGCCCCGACAAAGGCTGCGGATTTCACAAACAGACTGCGGATGGCGATCATGCGCGGGTCGTCTTTGCGGAAAGTAATGGCCAGCGCGCCCTGCGCCTCCGGCGTATCGAGTTCGTCGAGCGGGATCCATTCGGCGATGCGCTCTTCGAGGCCCAGCCGCTGCAGCGCCACGCCGGCCATGATGATCAGATCAAACGATCCGTCATCGACCTGCGCGATGCGCTCTTCGATGTTGCCGCGAATGGGCAGCAGCGTTGCGCCGGGAAAACGCTTTGAACAGTATGTCGCCCGCCGGCCGCTGCTGACGCCGATGGTCTGCGGAGTGAGCGAGCCGACCAGCACATCGCGCCGGTCGCCGCAGTCCGGCAGCCAGAACCAGTCGAGCCCGTCCGCGACGGGATCGGGAAGATCCTTGGCGCTGTGCACCGCAAAATCCACCGTGCCGTTCAGCACCGCCTCATCGAGCGTGCGGGTGAAAAAGTCGGCGGGGCTCTCGCGCAGGTCGGTCGTGCGGTCGGCATCGCCCGGCGTGGTGATTTCCAGCACCTGGAAATGCAGGCGAGACGCCTGCGGTACAGTTTCCAGACATTGGAAACATTCCTCAAAAAGAGAAATCACCGTCTGCGTCTGCCAGCGAGCCAGACGGCTGCTACGCGTGCCGGCTCTGAAAACTGCTGCTGATCCGCTCATACTGCTCCAGATGTTCGCCGATGATGGCGCGGCTTTTGGTCAATAACTGCTCCACCTCGCCGGCCTCGTGCGCATGCCAGTGCTTGAGTCCGTCGAGGTCGACGAGTGAAAGATCGGGTGAAAGCGAAGTCAGCGCGGGATCGATGTTGCGCGGCATGCCGAGGTCGATCAGGGTGATTTGTTTTTCCTGGTCGAAGAACGGTTCATGCCCGCTGTGCAGGACATATCCGAGGGCTTCGGTTGCGCTGATGATGATATCCGCCTCGCCGAGGCGATCCTTGATGCTGTTGAATGTACACAGCTCAACCTTGCCGGGCGCAGGCTCAGCCTGCTCCGGTTTGTTTTTGTGATAGCACCAGATGATTTTTCCAAGCTTTGGAAACGCCGCGCGCACCAGGCTCTGCCCGATCATTCCCGCACCGAGCACCAGCATCGTTTTTGAAGAAAGGTCCGGCCGCTGCGCCGACAGGAATTTCAGCGCGAGGCCTTCGATCTCTTCCTGACGGAACAGCGGGGCGACGTCCGTCTGGATGTGCTTGGAAACATGCAGGAACGAGGAAATCCACTCCTGCATCATGTTGCCGGCCCAGCCGGCCGCGCGGGCGGTTGTCAGCGCCTGTTTCAGCTGAGCGGCAACGTGGGTTTCCCCGGGGGTCTGCGAGAGCATGCCGGAGGTCACCAGACAGAGGTGTTCAAAGGCCTCGGCATCGTGCTTGATGTAGAACTGGCTTTCATTCAGGCGGGGAAAGCCCATGATGTGCCGCAGGATCCCGTTATGAGCTGTTTCGCTGGAGACGACCCCGATCACTTCCACCCGGTTGCAGGTGTTCAGGATAACGAACTCGTGCACGCCCCACAGCTGCATGATCATGAAGCCGGTGCGCTCCAGCCGCGCGCCGGTCAGATGAAACGGCTCGCGCTCTTCCAGCGACAGATGCCGGTGATCGGTGCCGACCACCACCAGCTCCGCGTTTTCGACCATCTGCAGATGCTTGGCCAGCGAGTTTTTGACCAGCTTGGACTGGCGGCAGGACTGTCCGCCGCTCGAAACCGCCAGTGTCAGGTCGCCGTGGCGGGCAATGGCCGGCGTGGTAAAATCGCTCTGCGCCCAGTTGCCGTCGACGCAGCTGCAGAGAATGTTTTTTGCGCGGCAGGCCTGCAGCACCTGGCGGTTCACATGGCGGTCGCTGGTCGCCGCGAAGACCAGCGTCATGCCGTCCTCATCCCCTGCCTCGAACGGGCGGGCGACATGCTCGACGGGCAGTCCGGCGAACTCGGCGCACAGCTCCGGACTGACCACCCGAATCCGCGCGCCGGCATCCGCCAGATGCCCCGCTTTGCGCCGCGCGATTTTCCCGCCGCCCACCACCAGGCAGGGTCGTCCGGTCAGCAGCAGATTCACCGGCATCGATTGAGTCTGTTTCAGTTTGTCGTTCATCTAAAGTACTTCATGCTTGTTTTTTTAAACTCGCGGCCGGAGGCAAACAGCTCGCCGCCGTTGAGGCCGCACGATGAGGAAATACTCTGAAACAGCGCCTCGGTTTCATTCCAGCTTCCGGTATGAATCATAGCATACAGATCGAACGGAAAGGCATCAAGGCGCGGCCGCTGATAACAGTGGGTCACCTCGGGCCGCGCGGCGACGCGCCGGCCCGCCTCGGTGATGCTGCCGCTCACCGGCCAGACGCACATGGCGTTGGCGGTAAAGCCGGCCTCGCGATGATACAGGACGGCGCCGATGCGGCGCAGCACCCCCTGCTCTTTCAGATTCCGCAAGGCGGACAGAACAAACGCCTCGCTCTTTCCGACCTGTTCGGCCACAGCCGCGAAAGGCCGCGCGACCAGCGGCAGCTGCTGGTCGAGCGCGCGCACGAGCGCCTGTTCATCCCCGGAAAACTCCCGGGACGATTCATCATCCGTCACCTGCGGCCCGCGGCCTGCATCGGGTTCGCCGGGAGCCGTCGCCTGGAGATCGAACACGACGTCGATTTTGAAACGGCGAATTGCGGGGAGTTCGTAAAGTGTCGAGTGGAGGGGGTCGAGTGCCTCTTTGAGCGCAGCAATGCCCTGTTCAAATTCATCGCGAAGCATGGCGAGGGTGAACCAGAGTTTTGGGTAACGGCCCTCTCCTCTGTATGGCGTGCGCTCATAGCAGTGGGTCACGCCGGGATGTGCGCTGATGACGGCGGCTTTCTGCTCGATCTGATCCGGCGGAACATCCACTGCGCACAGGATGCTTTTGTAACCGAGCCGGCGGGCATCGAATACGCCGCCGAAGCGGCGCAGCAGGCCGTCGGCCTGCGCACGCTGCAACAGCATCAGAACAGCTGCTTCCGGAAGTTCCAAAGACTGGAAAGGCCGCGAGATAATTTCGACGCCGCGCTGCATCTGCGTCAAAATCTTTTTTTCTGCTGTTGAAAAATCGTTCATGGAAAGGTCACTTTGCGGGCCTTATGACCCGGGCCGGCCTGCTGACGGCTGCTCAGCCCGTTTCAGACAGGCTGGAAGCCTGTCCCCCTTTATTTTCATCGGCCATATAATCCCCGCTGCGGGCATAGGCGCGGGCGGGACAGCCCGCAAACGGATTGAGCGTGCGCATGTTCCGGAACACGTCGGACTCGTTGTAGAGTTTCTCAAAATCAAAATTTGCCGCGCGCAGGTCACCGCACGGCAGGTCGAGAAAACCGCAGGTCTGCAGCACACCGGTGTGCGAAATGAACACAAACCCGCGCCCGCCCATACAGCCCCGGAATGGAGTTTCCAGTTTCGAGTTTCCGGTTACAAACTTCTTGTACTGAGGTGCACAGGTGGTTTTGACGCGGATCGACGAGGTTCGGGCGGCCTGCGCGATCCACTCCAGCGCGCGGTCGCGCCCGGCCGCATCCAGCGCGAGATCGGCGATCTCCGAAGCGCGCCCGGTCGGGACGAGGAAGAAAAAATCCATGGTTGCGGCGCCCAGCATGACCGCCTTTTCCAGGATCTGCGGCAGGTCGTCCACATTGAGTTTGGATACCGTGGTGTTGATCTGGAACGGAATCCCGGCGCCCTTGAGCATCTCAATCCCCGCCAGTGTTTTTTCGTACGCTCCGGAAATGCCGCGGAAAACATCATGATCCTCCGCGGTCGCCGCATCCAGGCTGATGCTGACCGCCATGACGCCGGAGGCTTTCAGCTTGCCGGCAACCGCCGGCGTAATCAAATGCCCGCAGGTGGCCATCACCACCCGGCAGCCTTTTTCCGCCGCACAGCGCGCCACCGGGAAAATATCCTCACGCATCAGCGGTTCGCCGCCAGTCAGGATAATCATCGGCCGGGAAAAGGCGGCCAGCGCGTCAATGGTTTTATAGCACTCCTGGGTGGTGAACTCGCCGCCGTAGTCGCAGTTGTGCGCCGCGCCGCGGCAGTGGCGGCACTTCAGCTCGCAGCGTCTGGTGATCTCCCAGGCCACGATCCGCGGATTCTTCTTGGACTCTCCAGAATGCATATATTTTTTTTTACGGGATAACAGAATCGACAGGATTGTCCATAAAGGTGCTCGATACAGGATCATCCAGTCGATCCTGTAATCCTGTCTGAATTATTTCCCGATTTCCTCCTCGGTGAGATAGCAGGCGGGATCGACGCCCCAGAAATTGCCGCTCGTTTCGCCGCGGGCGCGGAAGTTGCCGCCGCAGACATCAAGGAAGCGGCAGGCGGTGCACTTGCCGGTCACATGAGCCTTTTTATCCTTGAGCGCCATCAGGAACTCATTCGACTCGTCGGTCCAGATTGCGCTGAACGGTTTTTCGCGCACATTGCCCTGCGGGTGATGGCGCAGGAACTGATCGGGATAGACGGTGCCGTCCCAGCTGACACATCCGAAGCCGTGGCCGGTGCTGTTGCCGCCGTTCATTCTCAGCAGTTCCATCACTCTTTCCGCGTCTTCGGTCCGCCCCTCCCTGAGCAGGCGCAGGTAGAGATACGGCCCGTCGCAATGGTTGTCGACGGTCAGCACTTCTTTGAAAACACCGCGCGCATGCAGCTCGGCGGTGCGGTCGATGATGAAATCAACCACTTCGCGCGTCTGCTCAAGAGAAAGGTCTGCAACGTGTTCGCCGCGGCCGGTGGTCACAAGGTGGTAAAAACAGACGCGCGGAATGTCCTCGGTTTCGAGCAGATCAAAAATTCCCGGCAGGTCGTCCACGTTGTGCCGGGTAATCGTATAGCGCAGTCCGACTTTGATGCCGGCGCGCCTGCAGGCGCGGATTCCCTCCAGCGCGTTGTCGAAGGCTCCGGCGACGCCGCGAAACTGATCGTTGACCTCCCGCAGGCCGTCGAGGCTGACACCGACGTAGGACAGCCCGATCGCCTTCAGCCGCTGTGCAACCGCATCGGTGATGAGCGTGCCGTTGGTGGAGATGACCGCGCGCATTCCTTTGGAAACGGCGTACTCGGCCAGATCTGGCATGTCTTTGCGGCAGAGCGGCTCGCCGCCGGAAAAGAGAACCACCGGCGAACCGAAAGCCGCGAGATCGTCGATCAGCGCCTTGCCCTCCTCAAACGACAGCTCATCCGGCGCGCAGCCGCAGTCGGAACGGGCGTAGCAGTGAATACACTTCAAATTGCAGGCCCGGGTGCAGTTCCAGACCACCACCGGCTTTTTGTCCCTGGAAAACTGCAGCAGATGACTCGGCAGGTTTCCGGAATGCCGCCCGTAGCGCAGCGCATCCGACGGCTCCACCGTCCCGCAATACAATTTTGAAATCCCGATCATGACTTCCGCCTCTTTCCCTCAAATCAGAATCGGAATACTACGGTTTAATTTTTCCAATGTCTGGAAAAAAAAGACGGCCGGTTTTCCAAGCCCTGGAAAAAAAGAAAGCCCGGCATTCCAGGCTTTGGAAAAGCGACTGCGTTGCGGCGCAGAAGCTTTCCAAAACCGGAAGACCGGGCGTTCAACCGAGACCGTGCGGATCTTATCCGTAGATCGGTCCATAGGTCTCGCAGGCGCGGAAGTCCGCCCCTTCGAGACCTTCGGTGCCGAAGGAGTTCCAGGCGGACGGACGATAGACGTCGCCGTCTTCCACGTTGTGCATGAAGACCGGAATGCGCAGCATGGCGGCCAGCGTGATGAGATCGGCACCGATGTGGCCGTAGCTGAACGCGCCGTGGTTGGCGCCCCATTTGGCCATCACGGTGTAAACATCCGTGAAGGCGCCCTTGCCGGTGATGCGCGGCGCGAACCAGGTGGTCGGCCAGGTGTTGTTCGTGCGGTCGTCGAGCTTGCTGTGCACGTCTTCGGGCAGCTCAACGGTCAAGCCTTCGGCGATCTGCAGGACCGGACCGAGGCCCTTGACAATGTTGATCCGGCTCATCGTGATCGGCATGCCGCCCTTGGTGACGAACTTGGAGGACCAGCCGCCGCCGGGGAAGTAACCGCTGTCTGACGGATGCCAGGTGGTCGCTTTGAGACAGGCGTTTTTCTCTTTGGTCGTGATTTCCCAGAAGGGTTTCATCGCCGGCTGGCCGCCGATGGCCTGCTGTCCGCTGCCGTCGAGGGCGGCCGAACCGGAGTTGATCAGATGGATCAGACCGCCTTCGGCCGCGCCGTCAACGTCGTAGCCGGTGACGCGCTTGATGGCGTCGGGGCTCCAGTAGGTGCGGACGTCGGCGAAGACCTGTGCGGTGTTGGTGAGCAGGTAGCTTAAGAGCATCGGCACGCCGTTGAGCGCATCGTTTTCAGTCGCCACCAGACGCGGCATCCGAATGCCGTTCCAGTCGAAGGAACTGTTCGAGATCGCTTCGAGGAAGTCGCCGTTCGGGAAACAGTCGGTCCAGTTGCGCTGGCCCTGGAAGCCGGAAAGGATGGCGTTGTGACCGCGGGCTTCCTCTTTGTATCCCATTTTGTCGAGCTTGGCGTTGCCGACCATCAGGTCGCGGGTGATCAGCGCCATCTTGACGGAATCCTCCCACTCGGCATCCAGCTTCTTGCGGCTGCGCCTGGCCTTGCCTTTGTTCGGATCGTGCCCTTCCGGACAGTTGGTCTTGACCCATTTGAGGGCTTTATTGAACTCGGCCTTGTCGTAAATTCCGTCGCGCATGCGGCGGGTGAACTCGGTCAGGTCAATCGCTTCGACCCGCATGCCGAGGTAGTCTTCAAAGAAGTTCTGGTCGACGATGGAACCGGCGATGCCCATGGAGCAGCCGCCCATGGAGAGGTAGGATTTGCCCTTCATGACGGCAACCGCCAGCCCGGCCTTGACAAAGCGCAGGATTTTTTCCTGAACATCCTCAGGCACCGAGGTGTCGCCGGCGTCCTGAACGTCGCGGCCGTAGATGCCGAAGGCCGGCAGGCCCTTCTGGGTGTGGCCGGCGAGCACGGCGGCGAGATAAACCGCGCCGGGACGCTCGGTGCCGTTGAAGCCCCAGACCGCTTTCGGGCGCAGCGGATCCATGTCCATGGTTTCAGAACCGTAGCACCAGCACGGGGTGACGGTCAGCGACACGCCGACGTTTTCGGCATCAAATTTTTCCGCACAGGCTGCCGCTTCGGCCACGCCGCCGATGCAGGAGTCGGCGATGACGCACTCGACGGGCTCGCCGTTCGGGTATTTCAGGTTTTCGCTGATGAGCTTCGCGGCGGTCTTCGCCATGCCCATCACCTGATCTTCGAGCGATTCACGCACGCCGCCGTAGCGGCCGTCGATGGTGGGACGAATTCCAACCTTAGGAAGTTTTGTAATCCATGATTGCTGTATTGCCATTGCGGGCCTCCTTTTATAAATGAATCATCAAGGATTCGTTTCTACCCTGTTCGTCTTTCCCGGTCGATCGGTTTTATGGTGGTAAATTTTACACACCGGACGGGAACGGCTTCACAGCAAAACCCTTCCTGCCCCGGCAGCGTTGCGCTTAAAACGGCGGTCAGAGGTTTACGCTCTTGCTGCCAACAGATGTTTTGAGTATGTTTTTTCTTTTTACGCAAAGCCGCCGGCAGACAGAGTGCCGTTTGAAGGACCAACCGGAGGCGAGGCGAGGCGACCCGCTGCAGCGCTGCGGCGCTCACAGAAAAATGAAGAAAGCGACATGATGAAAAAAACGTTGATTCTATGTTCCGGGTGGCTGGCTGCCGTTCTGGCATTCTCCGGGGAGCGGGTCGCGCTGTGGCCGGACGGAGAGATCCCTGATTTCCAGCCCCAACAGATCGCGGCGACCACCCAGGAGGCGAACGCCCCGGGATTTGAAGCGGCGGAACATGCGATGCCGCATCTCGACTGGTACGAGCCGCCTGCGAAGAAAAACGGCGGATGCATGCTGCTTATTTCCGGCGGCGCTTATAACAGCTGCTGCGACGGGGTGTGGATCGACCGCGCCGCGAAGAGGTTCACCGAACTCGGGTTCGTCTGCGTGAGCCTCACCTACCGCACGCCGCGTCCGCAAGGGCTGCCGATCTACCAGAGCGCCTGGGTGGACGGACAGCGCGCCGTCCGTCTCGTCCGCAACGAGGCGACGACGCGCGGATTCGACCCGGAGAAGATCGGCGCACTCGGGTTCTCCGCCGGTTCGCACCTGACGGTCCTGCTCGCGACCAGCGCGCTGACCCCCGCGTACGAGGCGGTCGACGAACTCGACCAGCTTCCGTGCCACATCAACTGGGCGGTGCCGATCTATACCGCCTACGCGCTTACGGACGGACTCACCGGCGCCAACACGCGCGATGGCGATGCGATCGACGTCAAGCTCTCGGACGTGTTCAGGTTCGACGAAAAAACCTGCCCGATGGCGCTCTTTCACGGCGGAACGGATATTTATTCACCGAACGGCTCCACGCAGATCTACCGCCAGCTGCGCCGGATGAAAATTCCGGCCGAGATCCATCTCTTCGCGGACCGTCCTCACGGCTTCATGGGCGATTCGAGCAAGGGTGAGGACGGCACCGCCTACGACCACTGGTTCGACCGCGTCGCCGAGTTCACCCGCCAGATGAATTTTGACGGACGTCTCGGCGAGGAAGTCGATCTGATGTCCCGCTATCCGGACGACGATGCGCGCGGCGCATACAGCAGGGAACCGGTCTGGCCGGAAGGCAGGATGCCGGATGTGCAGACCAACCAGAGCCTGCCCTACATCGAATGGCACCTGCCGAAGGAGCTCACGACGAAGGCGATCCAGATCATCTACTCGGGCGGCAGTTACAATGGCAACAATCCGGACGGCTTTGAAGTTGCGCCGGCGAGGCGTTATCTCAACGAAAAAGGCATGACGGTTGTGACGATGAAGTACCGTACGCCTCGTCCGCTGGGGGGGCTGGCCAAACACACGACGGCGTGGCAGGACCTGCAGCGCGCCATCCGGATCGTCCGCAGCGAGGCCGCGGCGAAGGGGCTCGATCCCGACCGCATCGGCATCATGGGCTCCTCGGCCGGCGGGCACCTGACACTCATGGGCGCGACCAGCTCGAAACACCGCTCCTACTGGCCGATCGACGACCTGGACAAGATCCCCTGCAACGTGCAGTGGGCGGTCGCGATCTATCCGGCGTACGCGCTCACCGACGGCGCGAATTCCCCGAATGCGCAGGGCGGCAACGAAGACGACGCGCGGCCCGTCCCCGAGTTCTCGTTCGACCTTGCGACGTGCCCGATGCTGTTCATCCACGGCGATGCGGATGGCTGGGCGGCGATGAATTCGGTGAAATGCTGGGAACAGCTTCGCCGCATGGGAATCCAGTCCGATCTCCACACGCTTGTCGGACGCGGTCACTGCTTCCAGAGGTCGGCCGCTCCGGGCACGGGCAGCTATACATGGCTGGGACGCATTTGGGAATTTATGAACCACAAGGGATTCAATAACAAATGAAGAAATCACTGATACTCATTATCAGCGCGATGGTGATCGCTGGATGCAGCACCGTCCGCAACGGCCCGAAGAATTCGGGAACGACATTCGCGAGGGACGAGCTCGCTCCGTATGTGGAAAACGGGCAGCTTCCCGGCGCGATCAACGTCTTCTACAAGGACGGCCTGCAGGAAACCGCCTGCATCGGTTACGCCGACGTCGCGGCCAAACGTCCGATCACGATGGACGATGTGTTCATGCAGTGCTCGCAGACGAAGGGATTTTGCGGTGTGACAATTGCGATCCTCGTTGAGGAAGGCAGGATCTCGCTGGATGATCCTGTTTCGAAGTATCTGCCGGAATTCCAAGAGCTCTGGATACACGAATCCACGGAAAATGGCGTGAAGAAACTCGTTCAGGCGAAAAACGTGCTGACCATCCGCATGGTGATGAACCACACCGGCGGATTCCCTTTCGAGATCTGCGCGAAACAGGGCAACCTCAAGGGGGGCGGCTGGTCCGGCGGCGCGCCGCTGCGCCAGACCGCGGCGATCGGGGCGGCGTGCCCGCTGCTCTTCGAGCCCGGCACCAAGGTCCAGTATTCCAACACCGGCATCGACATCGGCGCGGCGATCGTCGAGGTGGTAACCGGCAGGCGCTGGCCGGACTTCCTTCAGGAGCGCGTTCTCGACCCGCTCGGCATGGAGTCCAGCTCGTTCCGGCCGGCTGACAAGCAGCTTGCGACACAGGTGGAGATGTACGACTGCGTGGAGGATGCTCCCGCCCAGTACCGCCTGCAGAACGACATGCAGCAGCGCCCCTACAACGATAACCACGTTTTCGCATCGGCGGGCGCGGGGCTCTGGACAACCGCAAAAGACCAGCTCAAGTTCTACAAGATGCTCATGAACCTGGGCATGGGTGAGAACGGCGTGCGGATTCTCAAGGAAGAGACCGTTAAAAACATTCTCGCCAAGTCGACGCGTCCGAAAGGGCTGGGCGGTTATTCGCTCGGGCTTTCCGCGCCGGAAGAAGACACGGAGGACGCCTGGTTCGGACATGGCGGCGCCTGGGGCACGAACGGCATGGTCAACTGGCACCGCAAGGAACTGAAACTTTGGGTTGTGCAGCTCTGCGGCAAGCCGCGCCCCTGGGACGAGGCACGCTCGGTGGCGGAAAACAAGTTCTTCAAGTACGCGATCGACAACGCCGGCGCCAATGCCTACACCGACCGCGTCAGGTAAGTTCCAAGGGTTGGAAAACAGAAAACTCTTTCTTCAGGCGCTGCACGATCTCGGGACAGTCATTCCAGCGGTTGGTCAGCTCACAGGGATCATCCTTCAAATTATAGAGCTGGCCGTCTGTTTCGGAAAGCTCCCCGACCGGCTCGGTGAATCCGCCGGAACCGGTGCCGAGCACGAGCTTCCAATCGCCTTTGCGCAATGAAAACATCCCGAAGCCTGAATGATGAATCAGGGTTTCGCGCACCGCGCACTGTTCGCCCTTGAGAACCGGCAGCAGGCTGACGCTGTCTTCGGCGCAGGATGCATCCTGCCCGATCACATCGCCGACGGTGGCAAAGAAATCGGACAGGCAGGCCTGCGCATCCGCGGTTGAACCGGGCTCAACCACGCCCGGCCAGCGGACGAGGAAGGGTTCGCGGTGTCCGCCGTCCCAAATGTCGGCTTTCTGCCCGCGATAGATGCCGTTGGCCTTGTGTCCGTAATCCTGCCCGTTGGCGCAGACGAGGCGCGCACCGTTGTCGGAGGTCACAACCACCAGCGTGTTTGCGGCCTGACCGGTGCGATCGAGCGCATCGAGCACCTGCCCGACCATCCAGTCGAACAGCACCACCATATCGCCGCGGTCCCCGGCGTCGCTTTTTCCTTTTACAAAGTCGGGCCGGATGTCGCAGGGACGGTGCGGTGAAGCCGGCGTCATATAGAGAAAGAACGGCTGATTCGATTCAGCCTGAGTCTCAATATACTCAACTGCCTTTTTGGCAAAGATTACATCGACTTCTTCGTCTTTAAAGGACGGCATCTGCAGTCCGCGGCGCTGCTGGTTGTAGTAGACCTCTTTTTCACGATCCGGCAGCTCCACCATGTCGCGGTTTTCAATCAGCACATAAGGCGGCATATCGAGGGAGCCGGCAATGCCGAAATAGCTGTCAAAACCCAGCTCGGTCGGTCCGCCGCTGATCCCGCGGGCATAATCGACATCAAAACCGTCAAAATCGAGCACATCGCATTCCGGAAGTTTCAGTGCGTCCCCTGCCTTGTCATACCAGGTGAAGCCCATGTGCCACTTGCCGATCGCGGCTGTTGCGTAACCGGCTTTTTTACAGAGAGACCCCAGCGTCTGCCGATTCGCCTCAATCAGCGGCGCGCCGAAGCCGCCGATCACAAATTTTTTAAGCCGGGTGCGCCAGCAGTAGCGGCCGGTCATGACCGAATAGCGGCTGGGCGTGCAGACGGCCGACGACGAATGCGCATCGGTGAATCGCATTCCCTCTTTTGCCAGCCGGTCCATATTCGGCGTCGGGATTTTTTCGGCGCCGTAGCAGCCGAGATCGCCGATGCCCATGTCATCGGCCATAATAAAAATGATGTTTGGTTTTTTCATATCACTTCTTTTTTCGCAGCCAGATTTCGGAAATGCAGGTGCAGCGGCTGCGCCCCGGCACTTTGCGCAGACAAACCCGCGCCCGGCCGTCGTGGGTCACGGAACGGGGGACCTCGAAGGTGAACTGTTCCACATGATCCGGCGGGACGACGCGGCCGACCTGCTCACCGTCAATTTCAATATAGAATTCATTCGGGCTGTTCAGAGCAAAGCTGACGCCTGTCGGGTTCGGCCAGGTGACCGTAACGGTGTAATCGGCATTTGGATCCAGCCCGTCGTAATAAAACTTCAGGCCGTCCTGCGCCTCAAAGGAGTAGTTATACCAGCGCTGGGACGGGCGGGTCTCTTCGGGCCATGAACCGGTTCCGTAATAAAGCTCACCGCTATCGAAATTGTAATGCGGCTGCTGATCGATCGTTCCGCAGTTATCATAAAATTCACCGGGGCCCACCCGATCATAATTGAGCACCTGCGCCAGAAGTTCTTTCATCTCTGCAGTGTTATTTTTCCGCAAAACAGATTCAAGCTGAGCGTTCAGCCAGAACACGCCGGCGGCATCGATATTTTCAATTTTGGTCAGCGCAAAACAGCGGATCCCGATGGCCGCATCGACTTCATCATCTGCTGCCCTCGCCTGTTCCGGAAGATCGGATTCAAAGGATTGAGAAAGCACATTCAAGGCAGACTGGATTGCGGGAACCGGATTGCCTGAAGCCACGGCAGCATTCAGGATCTGTTCTACCTGCTCCATCTGCTGCTGTTGAAATTCTGTGCACTGCCAGACATAGCTGTCGATCAGGGAGCGGACTGTCATCTGAGCGAATCGCCAGTTTCCTTTGCGGTATTCGGGCGGCATGCACTGACCGGCCTTCTGAATCAGGTCGCGGTACTGACGAATCTCTTCGCCGCAGGAACGGAACGGTTTTTCGAGAATCTGCTCGCCGATGAACACCGCGCGGGCCAGCAGCGGGCCGACTTCCGGGCCGCAATGATAGGTGTAATACTCCAGCGCGATCTCTTCTGCCGAAAGGTCGGGATTCCACGACAGACGCAGCATCAGGAATTTGTTAAAGTCATCAAAAATCCCCTCCGAATATCCGATAAACCCGTTGCTGTAGGGCATGCGCTCCCGGAACACCTTTTCGTAATTCCTTGGTCGGGCATTGTAGGTGCGCCGGGCATAAACCTCCGACATCAGAGGGTCCACCCTGGACACCGCGCTGCCCGCGCGTTTCCAGTGAGTGATGTCTGCAGAAACCAGAATATCCTGATCCGGCCGCAGATAGTTGAGGCGCGATTTAAGGAAGGTGGCATCGGGGAAAATTCCCGGATATTGCTCCCAACGGGGATTTTTGAGCACATAGCCGTACGTCGAGTTTTCACTTCCGCCCGGCGAATAGACATACCCGGACAGGGGGCAATCCGGATCCATCCGTATCCGGCTGAACAGCTGTTCGTTTTCCTCGACCCCCATTTCCTGATTGGTGAAATAGACTTTGGCCTCCGGCTTCCATTTGTGAACCGAGCGGGCAATATCGCAGCACAGATCATAAAAAACAGCAGGCCAATCCTTGCTGCACCGTTCACAATGACAACCGCCGAGATCGGCAGACTTCAGGGCGACAACTTCCAAATGCTGACACTCTTTGGCATACGCTTCCCAAACGTTCAGGATGGCGGCGCGGGCCTCCGGGACGGAAGGACAGCCCAGGTGCGGATCAAGCCGGCCGACCCGGGTCAATGCATTCCAGCCGGGCTTCATGTTGGCCTGGCCGACCCCGTTGACAGACTGGGGGTAATAGCACGCCATGCCATACTTCGTGCACAGCTGATCCATCTGGAGAGAAACGCCCGCGGATCCGCCGCTCTGATTATAATTTTCCAGATTGACGGGAGGCACGCGACCGCGACCGTAGGTAGTGGCATTAATTCCCAAAAAAACATTTTCTTCCCAGTATGAAATCCCCTCCTCTTCGCTCCAGGAACGGGCGCCGGTTTTTTTGGCTGCGCCCGGATCCATCGCCGTCTTAAAGGAGCCGTTCATTGAACGCAGGCGAACCCGAGGGGACGATGTTTCATTCACAGCAGACCAACTGATCCACGGCCCTTTTTTCTCTGAAAGGTAAAGCAGGCGGCCCAGTCCGTATAATACGCCGTGTTCATCGGCACCGACGACCCGGCCCTCACAGCCGCTTCCCTCGACCGTCAGCTTAACGGCATACCCCTCCGGCCCGGGGCTCGGCGCACCCGCGCCGGCAACGCCGGCATACAGAATCAACTCGTTCGCCGCCGGCGGCCCGCCTCCGGGTTGAGAATCCACAACCACCTGAACAGCCGGGGCCCGCCGCATCAAATGAGAAGCAAACAGGTCCGCATAAAACCGGCAGCGTTCCGGCTGATCCGGAGGAATAACGATCCGCACGGAACTGATTCCCCGCACCGGGCCTGAATCATTCAAGCCGTAAAGGGCATAATGAAAGCTGCTTTGCAGGGCTGAATCAGTGAGCGCCGCATTGCAGATGCGCAGATCATCGATCTGCGTTCCGGCGCCCGGACCGATTTCAAAAACACTGTCCCGGTCAAACAAAGAGGAGGTTCCTTCAAAATCACGATCGGCATACCGCGTTCCGTCCAGAAAAACCTGTATCCGGTTTTGTCCGGCATCCGCCCGCAGCGCCAGCTCGTGCCACTGCCCGTCATCCACACGGACATTCGGTTTAAAAAGAATCTGTTTCTGATCCGCTTTCAGCACTGCAAAAATCTTACCGGCATTTCCGCCGTCACTGCCTTTGCGCAGCGCAACGGTCAGCCGGTCCGATTTGAACAGAATATGGCTGATAACCGCGTCCGGGCCGGCGGAGGGAAGAGGCTCGTGGCGAAACAGAAAACTGATCGTCCAGTTTTTATCCTGAAACGGCTCGGCCGTAAGCCCGCTGTTCAGAACGGCCCGATCCTCCGCCTGTTCAAGAACAACGACACCCTGCCGCGCCTTTTGCTGTTGTTCTTCAATACGGGCCGTCCCCTTCCAGCTCAACTCCCCGATGGAATCCGTTCCGTCAAACCCCCATCGGACAGAAATATTTTCCGCAAAAAGAACCCCGGCAGCCAAAAGCACACCTGCAACCACATTCACACGTCTCATATTCTTGGCCTTTAACGTTCCGGGATCTGCAAACTGCGGGATGGCAACTTGTCGCACCCCGCAGTTTTCAATGATTAACATCGGGTTATATTATGTTCTTTCTAAGCGAAAAACACTATTCCACAGTCCCGACCTTCAAGGTCATGAAAGCCCGGGGTGCTGAATCGATTGAAAGCCGGTTGGTGACTGCTTCAAAGTCGGCATTGATGGCAGAGAAGCCGACCTCTTCGGTCGCATTGGTCATTTCGGCGGAAGTCAGGTCCGCACCGGAAACAACCGAATAGCTCAGCTGGCGGGCGGCGGCATCCAGGCGACGGTTATAAACATAGAGCATCCAGTTATCCTCCAACGAGGACGTCGGCAAGACGCCAGCCGCATCCGCGCTTGTGGGAACTCCGCCAAGAGCATACTCCAGCAGATTGTTCATGCCGTCAGAGTCCGGATCATCCATATAGTTGGTGGAAGAGCCGAGTGTCGGATACAGATTCAGCCATCCGGCAAAATCAACCGCATCCTCTTCGGACCCTGTATAGATCTCATACAGATCCCCTCCGGTTAAATTGTTGTTTTCGTCCGTGGTAAATGAAAGCGCGACATTATAGATCCGCACATCACCAATCATCCCGCCGAACCCATCGCCCAGCCAGAGGTTCCGGCCCGCTTCCAGAACCAGCGAACAGGAGCTGTTGATCTCATCCTCACCGGCAATATGAACACTGTCCTCAAAATATTTCAGCTCGCCGGTGACGGCATCATAGCGAACCACGAGCCAATGCCATTCCCCGTCCGAAACCGGAGCGCCCTTCAGAGTCGCCGGCGTGGTGGATCCGTTTCCGACATTCATATATACCTTGTCGGCATCACTGGCATTGTTTGCCCGGGCAGAGCCTTTAAGCCCCTCATATCCGGTAGTACTGGTACCGCTATAACTGTCCCAGAACTCATCGTGCGTCGAACTGGACGCATGGTTGATCCAAAGTGAAACTGTAAAACTGTTGGTATAGATACCCAGTGTCCCCAGATCCCCCATGTTCAAATAATCAGTTCCTTTCGTCGAACCGGTCTGAATCGCTTTTGCGAAATAGGGACTGCCGGAATCAACGATTGAAACCGAGCCATTCGCGGTCCCGTCCAGGCTTCCCGCCTTGTCATTATAGGTCCCATCGCTGAAGTCCCAGTGAGCAACCAAAGGAGATCCATACAGCTCATACAGCTCTCCGCCGATTAAGGCACCCTCTCCGTTTTCCCTGAATGACAACGCAGTATCATAGATGCGCACATCCCCGATCATCCCGCCGAACCCGTCGCCCAGCCAGAGATCCCGGCCCGCCTCTTTCACCAGCGAACAGCCGTATTTGACCTCGTCCTCACCGGCAACATGAACATTATCCTCAAAATATTTCAGCTCCCCGGTACCGGCATCATAACGAATTACGAGCCAATGCCATTCCCCATCCGACACCTGCGAATTTTTCAAAAGCGCTTTCGTGGTCGATCCGTCCCCTACATTCATATACACCTTATCGGCATCACTGGCATTGTTTGCCCGAACCGCACCGGCGACCCCCTCATACCCCACAGACGACGATCCGCTCATACTGTCCCAGAACTCATCGGTCGTTGAACTGGATGCATGATTGATCCACAGTGAAACCGTAAAACTGTTGGTATAAATAGCGAGTGTGCCGAGATCCCCTACGTTCAAATAGTCCGTCCCCTTCGTCGAACCGGTCTGCACCGCCTTTGCAAAATGTGGGCTGCCGGAATCCACAATTGAAACCGAGCCATTCGCGGTCCCGTCCAAACTTCCTGCCGTGTCATTATAGGTTTCATCGCTGAAGTCCCAGTGAGCCACCAGCGTTGCAAGAGCAGGCGATGCCGCCAGCATCGCCACCATCAGACATGTATACAGCTTCTTCATCACATTCCTCCTTTTTTATTCATACACCAACGAGCCATTTGTCATTGATAATAATAAGAAAACAACGAAACATGTCAACGAAATACAGCTGTATACCAACGCAAAAACAAAAGTTTTTGCGTTAATTATTGCAAACACCTCTCAATGCGACCCTTGTAGCTGTTCATCACTCAATAGTTTATTGGAGATATCCCAGCGAGCCCAGAAACCGCTCCGCCTCTTTCATCGTTTCTGCATATCTCGGATTACCAAAGTTAAAGAAGCCGTGACCGTCGCCTTCATACAAGATCAGATCGCAACGCGCTCCGCTTTCATCCATGATCGCTTTATATTTTTCAACCGTGGCAACGGGAATGTATTTATCCCGGGTTCCCTGAAGCACCAGCGTCGGCGGAGCATCTTTGTCGATGTGATGCAGCGGTGAAAATCCCTGCCAGTAATCCTGCACCCGGTCATAGCCGTAGCCGCCCGGCCCGTTGTCAAACACCGGATTAAACAGGATCAGCGCCTGCGGGCGGCAGCTGACCGAAAGGTCTTCTCCGTATTCATTAAACCCATCAATCAGAGCCGCGGCCGCTGCAAGATGCCCGCCGGCCGAGCCGCCGCCTGCAGAAATTTTCCCCGGATCAATTCCCAGCGCACCGGCGTGTGCACGGACCCAGCGCATCGCAGATTTTGCGTCTTTCACACACTCCCTGGGACTGGTTCCATGAGTTCTTTTAACTCGGTATTCCGGACAGACAGCAACTATGCCCCGGGACGCCAGATATTCACTCTGCTTATAAAACTGAGAAGGATCGCCTCCCATCCAGCCCCCGCCAAAAAAGAAGACAATCGCCGGTTTTTTTGCCGACAGGGAATGTCTGGGCGGATTGAACACATGCAGTTTTAAAACAACATCATCAATCTGTTTATACGTGACGGTTACAGCAGGGATCACCTCCTCCGCCTGCAAACCAGCGATCCCCGTCAATAAAATCAACACGGTCCTCCAGAACATCACGGCTCTCCTACTGATTCATTTCGATCATCAAAGACCATTCAAAGAGCGTCCAGCCCCCATTTCAGGGAGTGAAACGCGACC
This sequence comes from Tichowtungia sp., assembly GCA_041584215.1. Classification (GTDB taxonomy): domain Bacteria; phylum Verrucomicrobiota; class Kiritimatiellia; order Kiritimatiellales; family Tichowtungiaceae; genus Tichowtungia. The sequence continues at coordinate 35,889 of JBFHEM010000007.1, forward strand.
TGATCACAGCAACTCCGCAGGAACCGGCTTACCGCGCTCTTTGAGCACTTCGGCCAGCGGATCAGAGACAAAGCCGGGCTTGGCCCGCTGCTCAGCCACCCAGTCCGCCATGATGCTGCGGCATTCGACAACAACGTCAGGGTTCTGCCCGGCAATGTTGGTTGTCTGGCAGCGATCCTGCGTCATGTCATAGAGTTCTTCTTCCTCCAAGTTGTTGTAATCGCCCGGGTCGTAGGTGCGCATGTAGAGGTGCTTTTTAGTCCGGACCGCCCGCTGCACGGTGTAGAGCGCGGTATCCCAGACAACAGAGTCCCGGTCTGCCGGAAGCTCCCGGTTCTCGAGGTTGTTCCGGTAGGATTTACCATCCCACTGTTCCACGGCCGGAATATTCAGCATATCGCAGAGCGTCGGTGCAAAATCGACATTGGTCATGAAGTGCTCATCCACACTTCCGGGCCGGGTTACACCCGGCCAGCGGACGATGAGCGGAATGTTGTGAATGCAGTTGTCCGCATTCACATGGTCGGTATAGACCGCGTGCTCGCCGAATGAATCCCCGTGATCCGCGGACACAATGATGACGGAGTCTTCCAGCAGGCCCTGCTTTTGAAGCAGGTCGAGGACCTGCCCGAGATGATAATCCGCATAGCGGATCATGGCGTCGTATCCGGTCACCATCTTCTCAAAATCGGCCCGACAGGCAACGGTATCCGCCATCAGCGGATGCGGGCTCTTGTTGAAGTCCTTCTTGTCCTTCTTTACATGATCTCCGTAGGGTTGCGTTGCGGCAGTGAAAAGACCGGTTACGCTCTGATGCTCAGCGATGGCGGCTTCATCCGGCCATGGCTGAGCAACCGGATAGTCCTTCAGCGGGTCGGCCCAGGAAGGATCCTTGCTGTACACCCGGTGGGCATCCCAATAGTTGATGTGCAGGAAGTAATTATCCTTGTCGGCATTCTTCTCGAGCCACGGCAGCACCTTTGCATTGATCTCTTCTCCGGTATCCAGCCCGCCCTTCAGGTTGGGTGTATGAAACTCCGTCCAGCCGGCGCCCCACCACCAGACGTTGTGACGGTCCGCAAAGGTGGAGAAGCAGTAGGTGTCCAGCCCATGGCGGCGAAGCTGCCGCGGAAAGATTTCATTTTCGGGCTTCGGACCACAATAAAGCTCCTTCTCGATATGGAATTGCGCCCCGGCTCCGTGATTGGACAGGGTTCCGGTACGAATCCCGTACCGTCCGGAATAGAGGCCGGATCGCGACGGCAAGCACGGCGACGACGTACAGTAGTAGTTGGTAAAACGCACCCCCTCGGCGGCAACCCGGTCAATATTGGGTGATGTCGGCCGGTTGTAGCCGTAGCATCCCAGATGGTCCGGGCGCAGGCAGTCCAGGTCAAAATATATAATTCGCATTCTCTATCTCCCTCTTTTGTTCTGTTTTTTTTTAAATTATGGAATCCGGTTTGGAATTTCCGTTAATACATTTCGTACAGCTCCCCGCCGGTCAGGTTGTTGCTGCCGTCCGTTGTGAACGAGAGCGCCTTGTCGTAGATCCGCACATCGGCGATTTTTCCGCCGAACCCGTCACCCAGCCAGAGATTACGCCCCGCCTCTTTCACCAGCGAACAGGAACTGTTGACTTCATCCTCTCCGGCAATATGAACACCGTCCTCAAAATATTTCAGTTCGCCGGTGCCGGCATCGTACCGAACCACAAGCCAGTGCCATTCACCGTCTGAAACCGGAACTCCTTTAAGAAGCGCTGTCAGGGTGGATCGGTTCCCGACATTCATGTACACCTTGTCGGCATTGCTGACATTATTTGCCCGAACCGAACCGGCCATCCCCTCATAGCCCAAAGACGACGTTCCGCTCAGGCTGTCCCAGAACTGATCGGTCGTCGCGCTGGATGCATGGCTGATCCAAAGGGACACCGTAAAGCTGTTGGTATAAATACCGAGCGCGCCCAGATTGCCGACGTTCAAATAGTCCGTATTCTTCGTCGAACCGGTCTGAATCGCTTTGGCAAATTTTGAATGTCCGGAGTCCACAATGGAGACGGCCCCGTTGGCGCTTCCATCCAGTGTGCCGACCTGATCGTTATAGGTGTTGTCATGAAAATCCCAATGCGCAACCAGACCGTCCACCTTTTTTTTGCGCAGCCAGATTTCCGAGATACAGGTGCAGCGGGCATTTCCGGCCACCTTTCTAAACTGGATCTGCACCGAACCGTCAGCCGTCTCCGCCCAGGGGATCTCCAGGGTGTACTGCGCCACGTCGGAGGGCGGCAAAACCTGCCCCAGCAGCACACCGTCCGCATAGATTTTGAATTCATTATCGCTGTTTGCCGAGAAACTGAGCTGTCCCGGGCGCGGCCAGGTAAAGGTCACCTCGTAAACGGCACTGGTATCGAGGCCGTCATAGGAAAACTCGAGTCCCGGCTGCGCTTCGAAGGAATAGTTGTACCAGCGCTGTGAGGGGCGGACGTCCGCCGGCCAGCTGCCGGTTCCGTAATACAGCTCGCCGCTGCTGAAATCATAATGCGGCTGCCGGTCAATGGTCCCGCAGTTGTCATAAAATTCATTCGTCCCGACCCGATCATAGTTGAGGACATCGCGCAGGCGGCCGGCCATCTGATCCGCATCGGTTTCTTCCTGCTGAATCATTGCGAGCTGATTAGCAAGCCAGCCCACACCCACCTCATCCATCGTCGCAATTTTAGTCAGCGACAGTTCACGAATGGCAATGCCCTCATCAATCTCATCATCCAGCTCCCCGGCCGCGGCCAGAAGATCCGCCGGCGGCGTTTCCAGAACGGATCCCGCAGACGAGGCAAGCATTGCAAAAAACAATCCGCTGGAAGCTGCGGCGGACTCTTCGCTCAGATCAAGAATTTCGAGAGCATTCACAATGGCAGACGCCGGGGTTGCGTTGCTCACCCCGGACCAGAGCACCGCCTGCGCTTCGTTATACCTTTCCTCCAAATCATTGTAGCGCTGCATAACATATTGAAGAATCAACGCCTTCTGTTTCATCTGGGCAAAGCGCCAGTTTCCGTCCCGGTATTCAACCGGCATGCAGGCCTCCGCCTGTTCGACCCATTTCAGGAACTGCGGAATATCCTGCCCGCGGGAAACCAGAAACGGCTGCTCCATTATCTGCTCACCAAGGAAAGCGGCTTCGGCCAGCAGGGCCCCGGCCTCCGCGCCGCAATACCAGGTATAATATTCGCGAGTGATCTCTTCGGCGGTCAGTTCGGAATCCCACAGCAGACGCAGCATCAGATATTTATTAAAGTCATCAAACATTCCCTCGGAATATCCGATCATTCCGACTGCATACGGAATCTGCTCCTTGAAAATAGTTTCGTACGCCAGCGGACGGGCGTTGTAGGTGCGCCGAGCAAACGTTTCCGACCAGACCGGATCGGGGTAGAGCACTGCAGACCCGGCCCGTTTCCAGTGCGTTACATCCGGTGTCGCCAGAATGTCCTGCCCGGGTTGCAGATAACCGAGACGGGAATAAAGAAACGTGCTGTCCGGATCAACCTCAGGATACAGCTGTTCCCAGAGCGGATTAATTACATTATATCCATAAGTGGAGTTTTCACTGCCGCCCGGCGCATAGATGTAACCTGCCAATGGACCGCCGGCATCCTGCTCGAGAAGAGTGAACAGGATCTCATTTTCATCCGCAGCCATTGCCTGATTGGTAAAATAGACCTTGGCATTCGGCTTCCAGGCATGAATCGCATCGGTAATATCGACGCACAGCGCATAGAAAATGGCGGGCCAGTCGGACTGACAGGTCGCACATTCACATCCGCCTAGGTCGGCGGACTTCAGCCCGACCACTTCCAGTTTTTCGCACTCTTTGGCATAGATTCCCCAGAGATCAATGATCATCTGCCGGGCGGCCGGAACCGAGGGGCAGCCGAGATGCGGGTCGAGCTCGCCGAGAATATTCGTCGCATTCCAGCCGGCCTGCATGTTCTGGCTGCCGATCCCGTTGACGGACTGCGGGCCGTAATAATTCATTCCGTAATCGGCACAAAGCTCATCACGCTGCAGGCCGACACCGTCGGCACCCCCACTGGAGGTATACGTTTCGTAATTCACCGGAGGAATGCGCCCGCGACCGTGCGTAAAGGTGTTGCCTCCGATCAGCAGATGTTCTTCCCACATCACGGTGCCCTCGCCGAATGACCATTCGCGCGCGCCGGTTATCGCGGCGGCGGCGGCATCCATGGCATAGTGTTCTGAGAATCCCATTCCGCGAGTGATGGTATCCGGCGCGGACGCTTCATCGACCGATGACGGCAAGTGCAGCCAGGGCCCCGTTTTTTCAGACAGGTGCAGCAGGCGGCCCAGTCCGTACAGAACCCCGCGCTCATCGACACCGGCCACCCAGGCCCTGACTCCATCCCCATCGGGAACCAGCTTGAGGGCGTAGCCTTCCGGCCCCGGAGAGCTTTCGTCGGGAAGCGAACCGAACGCCGCCAGAAAAAGCGACCGGCTCTCCGCATCGGCATCCGCCACGCCGGGACAAATCACCAGCTCGTTTTCCGCCGGAGCCGCCGCCGAGTACTGTGTTTCGACCGTGACCTGCACCCCGAAAGCATGCCGCACAGCATGCCGCGAAAATATGTCCGCATATGTTACGCACAACGACGGCTGACCGGCAGGAATGCAAATCCGGATTCGGCTGATTCCATCCGCCGGGCCGCCCATTCCGCAAACGGATGCGTAAACATCATTCATCACGTCCGCATCACTCAGGGCCTGATTGAAAATATGGATTTCGTCCACCTCCGTATTGGAACCCGATCCGACAGTGAACGAGAGACTGTTGCTGAAAATCATCGCCGTTCCGGAATAATCGCGATCAGGGTAAAGCACGCCATCCACAAAAACCTGAACCAGATTATTTGAGGAATCGCCTCTCAGCGTCAGCGTATGCCATTCGCCATCATCCACTCGGACGACCGGCTTGAACAACACACTGCCGCTGTCGGTCAAAAGCGTCGCATAGATGATGCCGGCATTCCCGCCGTCATTGCCCCGATGCAATGAAGCACCGGCGCAATCCGAACGGAACAGCACCATGCTTTCATCCGACCCCTCGCCGCTTGCCGGAAGCGGATCATGTCGGAACATGAGGCTCAATGTGAAATTGGATGCCTGCAGATTCAAACCGAGCGCGGCCGGCTCAACCTCCAGCTGATCACCGCTGTCTTCCAGCAGCAGAACCCCCTGCCGATCCGGATCGGACAGTTCAACGATCCGCGCATTGCCGGTCCACGTCAGCCGGTCGGTACTGTTGGTTTCATTAAAACTCAACCGCCAAGGCTCAACAGCATATAAAGCAGTGCCTGCGGCCAAGCATATGACCGGCAAACTGAACCGTTTAAGACTCATGCTCCACTTCATACTGCCTCCTTAAACCGGCAGGGATCATACCATGTCTCTGCAAAACGGTTACTTCTTCAATGCATCCAGCGGGATGCAGGACATCTCGACATCTTCCTTGTTGGTTGCATAGGCGATATAAAGAACACCGTCGCGGACTAAACTCCCGACATAACTGTAGCCGAAGGTTTTGCTCTTGCCTTCAAAGCGGCGCGGCGGCGGGTCGCGGCGAACCAGAAACGCGCGATCAAACACCGCCCCGTCGTCGCTCAGCCAGAGAACCAGCGGGGTCCGCGGCTGAAGCCGGTCATTGCGGATATTCACAGGTCCCGGCGTTGTAATCATATAACAGGTTCCATCCGGCAGGTTTCCGGCGCACTGCATGTTGGATGAGTCGGGAATATCCGTCAGCAGCGGCACACTCCAATGCTCTCCCTGATCGGCACTCACGGACGCCAGCACATAGCCGGATCTCACAAGATCCCGGTAAACCTGAACCAGCTCCCCGTTCGGACGGCGAAACCAGTCCGGCTCGATTCCGCGGGCGGTCACTTTATCCGCCGTGCTGTATTTCAGAATTTCCTGCGGCGTCACCGCCTGTTTCCACCCTTTGGAAAAATCGATTCCGTCATGATAATAGACGAAGGATTCGCGCTGTCGCTGTCCGCCGACTTCACGATAGCCATGCCCGAGCAGCAGCGTGCGTCCGCCGGGAGCAATGGCCCGGCCGCCGGCGGACCCCATCATATCCGGAACCAGCATCTTCAAATCAGACCAGCTCTGTCCATCCGTACTGGATCGATACTCCGTTTCAGTCACCTCGCCGTCCGAATCCCGACGCAGAATCAGCGCATATAAACGATCCGCGTCCTGCAGCCAGCCGACACTGGCCCTGAAAATATCCCCCTCTGCCGGCGGACCGATCACCTCCGGAGCGGTCCACCCGTCCAGGTCTGCGCTCGAGCTGCAGACCGCAACGGAATCGCTCGAGTCTTCGTTCGACGGGCAAAGCTGAAAGGCGGCATACATCCGGCCCTTGAAAAAGGCGAGTTGCGGATGATTGACAAAGGTGCCGGTCTTTTCATTCGCCCGGTAAATCACTCTCACGGATGCACCGGGAATTTCCGGGAGTCCCCGGACTGCATCATCCGCACCATCCAGCAAGCCGGCCGCCAGCCGGATCGGCGCGGCCGGATTCGGACTTTCAATGCGCCGGGTTTCCCCGGCATTCACCGCGGCCGCAAACAGGCTGAACACCGCGCACTGATACAAAAATTCAATTCGGTTCATAATCATTTCCTTTCCAGTGAGCCCAATGGAATACAGGACATTTCGATATCCTCTTTATTGGTTGCGTACGCGATGTACAGCGCCCCGTCATGCACCAGACTGCTGACATAGCTGTAGCCGAATGTTTTGCTCTTGCCGTCGAAGCGGCGCGGAGGCGGAGCACGGCGAACCAGGAAGGCCCGGTCAAAAACAACGCCGTCGCGACTCAGCCAGAGAACCAGCGGGGTGCGGGGCTGAAGCCGGTCATTACGGACATGAACCGGACCCGGGGTTGTCACCATGTAGCAGGTTCCATCCGGCAGGCTGCCGGCGCACTGCTTGTTGGAGGAATCGGGGATATTGGTCAGCCGCGCATCGCCCCAGCTGGCGCCGTTGTCTTTGCTCTCGGCGGCCAGCACATAGCCGGACCGCAGAATATCACGGGACAGCAACACCAGCGTTCCGTCCGGGCGGCGGAACCAGTGGGCTTCAACCTCCCGGCCCATAAACCGGTTTTCACTGCCGACCTCCACCTTCTCCTGGGGATAAACGCTCTGTTTCCAGTTTTTCAGCAAAGGCCCGCCGTCGTGGTAAAAGGAGCGCGCATCACGAACAAGCTGCCCGTCTTCCTCGTGATGCCCATGTCCCAGCAGCAGCATCCGGCCGCCGGGGCTGACGGACCGGCCGTTACCGCCCGCCATCATTTCCGGCAGCAGCATGCCGATCTCCGACCAGCTCTGCCCGTCCCGGCTTGCGCGATATTCGGTCGACGTAACCTCTCCGGCATCATCCCGGCGGATAATCAGCGCGACCAACTGATCGTCGTCCTGCATCCACCCGGCACTCGCCCGGAAGATATTCCCGTCCGCCGGCGGCCCGATCACCTCCGGAGCGGTCCACCTGTTAAGATCCTCACTGGAACTGCAGACCGCAACGGAATCACTGGAATCTTCGTTGGCCGGACAAAGCTGATAGGCCGCAAACAGTCTGCCCTTGAAGAACGCGAGCTGGGGATGATTGACAAACGTGCCGGTTTCCAGGTTTCCGCGGTAAATGACTTTCACCTCCGCTTCAGAAATTTCAGACAGTCCCCAGGCTGCATCCTCCGGGGCCTTCAGCAGTCCGTCCGCCAGCCGGATCGGAGCCTCCGGATCGGGAGTTTCTTCCCGCCGGACTTCAAAGGCCAGCGCCGCAGCAGCCGACAGACCGAGTCCCGCCCCCATCAACATCACTCGCGTTGCTCTCTTGGCCGTCATGGAACCCTCCATCTCACCGCCTTAAACCAGCGGGGTTTTCTCCTGATCCCGGAACGTCAGGTTTTTGAAATCTGTTTTCTGCGTGCGCCAGATAAAGCGGGCACAAATGACCGTAACGACAATCATAATGAAATTGCCGACAATCGAGGTGAAATAGAGGTCGAACGGAATCCGCATCGCCTCCGGCAGCAGTTCGCGATTCGAAAGCAGTGCATAGCCGGAAAAGGTCATGTTACACAGAATGCCCGCCCAGACCGCGCGCGAATCCCCCAGCCGGGTGAACATGCCGATCAGGAAAATTCCGGCCAGCCCGCTGACGGTCAGTGAGGTCAGAATCATCCCCAGGTCAATCAGGGTTTTTGTCGGCGCGGTATACAGCCAGTAGGCCCCAAGCATCATCAGCACCGACACCGCCGCCGAGGCGGAAAACCCGATGCGCAGGTAGTGCTTGTCGTCGCGGCCTTTCACCAGGAATTTTTTATAGATGTCGCGTACCCAGACCATGCCAGCGGCGTTGATGCTGGAGCTCAGCGAGGACATCGCCGCGGCCATGGCGGCGGCGATCACCAGGCCGGTGATTCCCGGCGGCAGGTGATTGATCACGAAATAGGGAATAATCTCCTCCGCCTTGCGGGTGCCGTCGAGCATCTGCGAAGCGGCAACATCGGGAAAACAGTGGAAGTAGACCCAGATGGCGGTCCCGACCAGCATGAAGCTGCCCCAGACCGGCAGGCTGGAGCACATAAGAAAATAGATGGAGCGGCGGGCCTCTTTCGCGGACCGCGCCGAACACCAGCGCTGCACCGCGGTCTGATCGAACTGGCCGGTCAGGAAGTTGACGAACCCGACAAGCAGCATCATGACCACGGTTTTTTCCGACAGGGAGAATCCGCGCGCCAGCGGCTGCAGCTCGCCGTTTGCGGCCAGTTGACGGAAGGAGAATTTATTGAATTCGATCCCCGTGGAAACAATCTGGCCGAATCCGTCGGGAAGGTTGCACGAGATGACAATCAGAATGAGGATCGAGCCGAAGATCAGGGTCAGGGTTTGAAGCACATCCGTCCAGATCACCGCATCAAACCCGCCGGTGGTGGTGTAAATCGCGGTGATTCCGCCCGAGAGCAGAATGCAGTAAACGATGTCCAGCCCGGTAATGGTCTGCATCAGCAGCGAAATCAGATAGACAATCGTACTCGTCCGGATGATCTGAATCAAAAAGAAGGCGGATGCCGCGTAGCAGGAAATGGAGCGCCCGAAACGCTCGCCGAGATATTCATAGGCCGACGAAATGGTGCCGCGCCGGAAAAACGGCAGGAACAGCCGGGCGGAAATCAACGCCACCAGCGGGAAGACCACATGCGGCAGGAAGCGGATCCAGGTGGTCTTAAAGGTGTCCGCCGGGAACGCCACAAAGGTGACCGAGCTGATCGATGTGCCGAGCAGACTCAGACCGAGCGCCCAGCCGGGCAGCGAGCGCCCGCCGAGAAAATACTCTTCGGTGTCCGTATTCCTGCGGGCAAAGAAAAAGCCCATTCCGATCGTCACACCGAAGTACAGCGCCAGCACCAGAATATCCAGCCATCCTAAAGTCATCTGCCCACATCCATTCTCTGCTTATAGTGCCGCGCGGGTTTCCAACCCCCTGTAAAAATCCCCGTTCCGTTTTCCAACCTTTGGAAAAAATCCGATTCAGTTTTCCAAGGCTTGGAAACCGGCCCGCTGCCAGTAGGAATCGAGATTCACCACGCGCTGCGAATCCATTGCATCGTCGATTGCAAAGCAGGTGATGGCGGCGCGGAAGCCGTCATCGAGACTCGAGGCCGGTTCCGTGCCGCGCACCATGCAGTCGAGCAGTTCTTTGCCGAGCACGTCGTCTCCGCCGCCGTGACTGTTGCAGGTGTGGGTCGGAATCGTTTCGATCCCTGTGCCGTATCCGATGCGCTGGACTTCGATTTTCCCCTGAATCACATCGGCACGCAGTGTTCCCTCCGTGCCGCACAGATACATGCGCCGTTCAATGATCGCCGCATTGCAGTTGGCATGGAAGGTCGCGCGCACACCGTTGGCGTACTCCAGAATCGCCACCTGATTGTCGATAATGCTCTTTTCGGCCGTGAACGGATTTTTCACCCGGCCGCCGGGATGCCCCATATAAGCGGGTTTCCCGTCGGGCGATGTTCCCAGCCGCTCGATATGCTTCTCATTTTCGGGGGTGAAAAAGTTCAACCCGCCGAACGAAGCCGCTTTGACGACCGGTGCCCCGACGATCCAGTTGACCAGGTCAATATCATGCGAGCATTTTTCCAGCAGATGCGTTCCGGCCTTCGAGCGGTCGCCCCGCCAGCCGCCCATGATGTACCCGCCGTGGTCGAACGCGATGGTTTCGTTAAACTCAAAGCTGACCAGCTCGCCGATCGTCCCCGCCGCCACCAGCTCCTTGATTTTCCGGTAGTGCGGCGAATAGCGCAGCGTGAAGCCGATCACAAACTGCCGTCCGCTCGCCTTCCAGGCTTTGCGCATCGCCACGCAATCCTCAAAGGTGGTCGCCAGCGGCTTTTCACAAAATACATTTTTCCCCGCCTCAAAGGCGGCAATCACCTGCTCGGCATGGCAGCAGTTCCAGGAGCCGATCATCACCCAGTCGATGTCCGGGTTGCGCAGAATTTCCTGATAGCTGTCCGCAAACTGAAGGGCCGGGGCCCATTCGTCGCGAATGAGGTTTCCGTACTCCGGATCCGGATCGAAAACCTGTGTAATGTCTACATGCTGAAAATCCGGATGGTTCGCCATATGGCGAACAAGCCCCCGGATCCGGAATCCGCAGCCGATCAGACCGATGTGAACCTTTTTCTCTGAACCCTCTTTATCCATAACAATTCCCGGTTAAATGCTCACGAACTCGCCGCGCGGCGGCAGGCCGGCCGTAGCGCCTGTTTCTGCCATAACGTCACGAACCGTCCGAACCAGCTCATCCGTCCATTGCTGTTCTTTTTCACCGACGACAGCCCCGTTGAGAAAAGAAAATGTGCCGATGTTCAGCCCGCAGGCTTTTTTCAGATAAAGTTTCGCACTGGCGGGGTAGGCATGCGGCACGCCAACCGCCCAGTTGTAATCGATAAAAAACCGCTGCAGCCGCTCTGCCAGTTCCGGATGATTCCGCCGGCACTCAAACAGTTTCACGAGCAGGGATGGCCAGAGGTTGGCCTGCAGTCCGCTGAACCCGTTGATTCCCCGTTCAAGCGCTTCGTTCAGCGTCACCGCGCTGGCTGTGAATATTTTCAGTCCGGACGTTTTGCCCGCCCGGCTCTTGCGTTCCATTTCACTCAAATCGCCGGTGGTCTCTTTCAGGAACAGGAATTCAGGACGGCCGGTCACATACCCGGTCAGCAGCGGGGTCAGCCGCCTGTGATACGGCTTAGGGCACTCATAAAGCCCCAGCGGAACACCGGCCAGCGCTTCCAGATGCTGCTCCATCTCTTCAACCCACAGCTCGTCGGAAGCCTCTTCGGGAACCAGATCGCACAGCGTCATCACGGCGGCATTCGCACCGAATGAAACCACCTGATGCACCATCTCAATCCGCTCCGAACGATCGGCGGCACCCATCACGCCCGCAACCACCGGAACCCGTCCGCCGGCAACCTCGACGACAAACTTGACCAGCGCCAGCTTATCGGCACAGCTCAAATGAAGTGACTCACTCGAAAGGCAGGCCGAAAAAAGCCCGTGAACCCCCTGCGAAATGTACCACTCCGTAAGCTGCTCGAGCCCCTGCCAGTCGATCTGTCCGCTCTCCTTGAAAGGAGTCAGCATCACCGGCCAAATACCATCTGAAACATTTTTGATCACGTCATCTCCAAGCTAGGGCCCGTTTATTTTCCATCAGAAAAAAAATACCACCGATTCAGTTAATTTCAACAATTTTTCGCGAAATAACGTTTGTTTGCGAAAAAAACCGGCTTTAACCTCTACAGCCTGTCCATCCCATGAGAAACATCCGGTTTCTTAATAATTTCGGGCTGGATCACCACAGAAAACTGTCGCGTTTCTTCGGGATTGCGAATGCGCCACAGAATCTGTTCAACGGCCTGCTTCCCGAGCAAATCCGCCCCGATATCGATGCTGACCGGACGCGGGCTCAATCCGCTCAGATAGCTCCGTTCGCCCCCGCACGAAATCACAACCGGCTCTTTATCCCCATTGAACACACCGACCCGATGCAAGGCCGGGTATGCATAGGCCGCCAGCCGGTCCGCCTGAAAGAATATCCCGTCTGCCGCCTGAAACAAACCGGCATTCTCGATGACAACACGCTCAATGGAAGCGTCCATGTCGGCAAGCGCCCCGCCCAGCAGCAACGAACTCTCCATGGAAAGACTCTGCGCCATCTCGGCAAACGCCTCACAGCGGCTCGTCCACACCTCGGGCCCCTGATGCGCCCCGATCGCGACCACTTTGCGGCAGCCTTGTTCATGGCAGTACCGCGCGCCGAGCTGTCCAATTTCCCGGTTTCCCGTCAGAATCAGCGTATCCGAACCTTCATGATGCGATGTCATCCAGAAAACAGGAATCCCCTCAAAAAACTCGCGCAGCTCACGGTTCATGTCCCCGAAAATCAAAATCCCGTCGATCTGCTTTTTCTGCAGAATCAGCGGCATCTCGCGGGGAGACTGCGCACCCACACAGACAACCGGTGCCACACCGAAACGGGACAATCCCTGGCTAATCGGACCCAGCTGCCGCACAAACAGTTCGGCAGCGCCGACATAGCCCTGCCCCAGCACTAAAACGGCAATGCTCCCATAGCGCACGCCCTCGGGAAATTGAGACGAAGCGACCCGCGCCGCCCGCAGCTTGGGCACAAACCCCAGCTCCTTAATGATTTGCCGAATCTCATCCGCCTTTTTATTCGACACCCCGCTGCGGTTATTGACCACCCGCGACACGGTCGCAACAGAAACCCCGGCGCGATCGGCAACAGCTTTAAGATTCATATCCAGTCCTTTTTTGCGTTATTTTTCGCATTTTTTAACGCAAATAGAGACTTGAACCAAGATCTATTTGCGATAGGCTAGGTAAAACAACGAAATATTAGCTTAAAATGAAGAAAATTTACGTCGTAATTTCTGCAATACTTTTTGCTCTGTCTTCTATGGCAACGGTTCGTCCGGCCGCCATCTTCAGTGACAACAGCGTATTCCAGCGAAATGCCCCCGTCCGCATCTGGGGAACAGCCACTCCCGGAGAAACCGTCACGGTTTCGTTTGCCGGACAGCAGAAAACCGCAATGACCGACCCGGACGGAAGCTGGATCGTCACACTCGACCCTATGGAGGCCTGTTCTGCGCCGCGCACGATGGAGTGCGCTTCCTTCACGGGTAATCAACAATCAGAAATCGCCAATGTTCTCGTCGGCGAGGTGTGGATCGCCGGCGGACAGTCCAATATGGCCGCAACCATGAAACGGTACAGTCAGACTGCGCTGGACATCAGCGAAGCCAGCGATCCCCTTCTGCGCATGGCCACCATTCCCCGCAGGGATTTTGAAGGCGACAACAGCGAAAGTCCGCAATGGCAGGCAGCCACTCCGCAAACCGTTCAGGATTTTTCAGGAAGCGCCTATTACTTTGCAAAAAATCTGAGAGAATCGCTGAAAGACATCCCGGTCGGGATCATCGTCTGCGCGGTCGGCGGCACCCCGGCCGAAGCGTGGATCAGCCGCCGGGCGCTGGAAAGCAGTGCGGAACTTTCCGAACAGGTTCTGGCACCCTATGAAGCCTGCTGCCGGAAAGAATTCCCGTCCGCCGGCGATTACGAAAACTATCTGAATGAATTTGCCGAGGCCAAAAAAGAATTTGCCCGCCGCAAAGCCGCCAAAGAGCTCCCCAACCGTCCGCCTGTCTGGAAAATGGGACCGCACAACACCAAGCGGCCCAGCGGCCTCTATAAAAACATGCTGGCGCAGGCAATCCCGTATACCGTGCGCGGTGCCATCTGGTATCAGGGAGAAAACAACGCCAAAACGGGAACCGGCGCCCACTACCGCACCGTCTTCCCGGCACTCATCGCAGACTGGCGAAGCGCCTTCCAAAACAAGGAGATGCCGTTCCTGTTTGTTCAGCTGCCAACCCTCGGCCCGGCCGCCTCGACGTCTCCCGACTGGCCGGAACTGCGCGACGCACAGCTCTGGACGGACCAAACTGTCCCCAACACCGGAATGGCGGTTCTGCTTGACGGGGGAGACCTCAAAAACCTTCATCCTCCGTCCAAAGACAAAGTCGGATACCGCCTGGCCCTGCTGGCCCGCCAAATGGTTTACGGAGAAACCCGTCTCGTCTGTCAGGGCCCCCGGCTGGCGGACATCAGCCGGCAAAGCGACTTCATCGAACTGAACTTCGATACCTTCGGCTCAGAAATCGTTTTAAAGGACGAACCGGTCAGCGGCTTTGAAATCTGCGGAAAAGACGGCCGCTTCGTTCCGGCCGGTGCCGAGCTGATCGACGGAAAAATAAGGGTCTCTTCTCCCTCCGTCGAAAAACCGCAGGACGTGCGTTACGCATGGAAACAGTGGGTTGTTCCGACCCTGTTCAATGCCGACGGTCTGCCCGCCTCGCCGTTCCGGACCGATCACCTCCCGCTCCAGACGGAAGGAAATTATTACTACAACATGTGATTTCGCATGGAACAGCAGAGAACAAAAGCAATGAATAACAAACCGAGCCGTGTTTTAGGGGTCCGGCACAGCCGCATTTTCGCCCTGAGTCAGCTGCATGCCTATCACGGCACCGGCCTGCTGGACATGACGTTCTGGCTGCCCCCGTCTGAAAATTCCAGGCGACGCGTCTGGATGCTGACACCTGCCGCCGCCCCCATCGTCCGGATTAACGACAGTGAGTTTGCGCCACACGACCATGCAGGCGAAGGCCTGCGCTGGAACGACTTCGGACCGGTCGATCTGCCGCTCGGCTTCACACAGCTTCGAATCAGCGGACTCTCCGTGCCGGAGGCCGCCTGTTCGCACCTGCTTGTCAGTGACAATCCGGAAATAACGTTTGATGTTGAATCGCTGGAAGAAGCCGAGCGGAAACTATGGGGAATGAGCCGCGCCGCGGCGGGCAAAACAACCGTCAGCCCGTCACGGGTTCCGGTCGGCGAGCCGGTCACCTTCACCGTGCGATATGAAGCGGGCGCTGAGGGGCTGCCGGCTGGCGCCCTGATTCGCTTTTCCGTTCCCATGGCCTTCGATCTGCCCCAGACGGATCATCCCGAGGCCCCGGGCTTCACCGCGATCCGTTCCGGGGCTCCGGTTAAAATCTGCACCGTTGAAATGTCGGCGGAATCCCATGAAAAAACGGATATGATCTGCCGGCTCGAACAGCCGCTCGCCGCCGGCGAAGCATTTGAACTGAACTACCGGACGAACCGAACATTTCTTTTTCCGCAGACATGGACCGAAAGCGAGCGCACATACTGGTACTCCAACACCCCGCCGCTGAACGCCGCGGCGGCACTCGGCAACGGCAGACCGCCGGTCAGCCTGCTGCCTGAACACACACACCCGCTGACATTTTTCGCCGGACCTCCGGAGCGACTGCACCTGGTGCTCCCCGGCCGGCGGTTCTGTTCAGAAGCGGGACTTGAACTGCGCGGCGTGTTCACCGACCAGTTCCGCAACATTCCGGAAGGCGGCGCACCGGACATCGATTTTGAGGTGCTGCTGCTGAGTCAAGGTCGCGAGATTTGGTCCGCCGCCCCGGAAAACTGTTTTGTATCGCACCACACCTTCCGCATCGCCCTCCCTTCGCTGGCGCCCGGCGTGTACCGGGCCGAAGCGCGAAAGAAAAACGGAGAACCGCTGGCACGCAGCAATCCGATGGAGCTGCTGCCGGAAGAAAGCACGGCCGGCCGGATCTTCTGGGGCGAAATTCATGCGCATACCGAACGGAGCGACGGCTCCGGAACCTACGAAGAACTGTGGCGTCATGCGCGTGAAGTCGGCTGCCTGGAATTTGCCGCCGCGGCGGACCACGCCTGCTATTTTTCCGACAACGAATGGCGCTGGATGCAGGATATCACCAATCGCCAAAACGACGAGGGACGGTTCATGACACTGATCGGCTACGAATGGGCCGGTCGTCAGGTTCACCGGAACATCTATACTTCGCGCGACCGGCTTCAGCTGTTTCGCGGAATGTATGAACCGCAATGCAACCTCGATACGGTCTGGAGCTATTTTCACGGCGACCCCGATGTCGTCGGCGGCCCGCACGGAGGGCTGGCCCACGGACTCAAATGGGATCTCCACGATCCCGACGTGGAACGCTTCATAGAAATCTACTCCATGTGGGGCGCGAGCGACACGCGCGACAACCCGCTGACCCCGGACTTTGCGAAAACCAACCCCACCGGCCTGAGTGCCAATGATCTGCTCCAAAACGGGGCAAAACTCGGCTTTACGGGCGGCGGCGACTGCCATGAAGCCCATCCCGGCTTTTCGTCGGAAGATCCGGAGCGCCAGGGCCGAATACCGCATGCGTTTGCCGCCGTTCTGCTCTATCGCTGCGGACTGACCGCCGCCGTCATGCCGGAACTGACCCGCAAGGCCATGATTCACGCGCTTCGCGAACGGCAGACCTACGCAACCACCGGCGCCAGAATCCTGCTCGACTTCAGCGTGTCCGGCGTGCCGATGGGCGGAGAAGGATCCGTTAAAGAAATCCGCTGCCGGGCCGCGATACACGCCCAGAACGCGCTGCAAACCGTCGAAATTATCCGCGACGGAGAAGCGGTATGGAAACAAGGGTTCTCAGAACTCGATACACAAATTGAATGGGAAGACCCGGCCTTCCCTGCCGGGGAATCCTATTATTACCTTCACATCATCCAGCAGGACGGCCAGCAGGCCTGGTCCTCCCCGGTTTGGATTACAAAACAGCAAACCCAACAACGTCCACACCGGTCATAATAAAAAAAACTCGGCCTATCCTGAGCTTGTCGAAGTGGTGTTTTCATTTTCCGGGTCGTTAACGCAATACAGGTACGGCACGCAGTTCCTGAGAGGTGCCGTCGGCCTGCATCCAGTACAGCAGGGATGAATCATTTTGCCCCGGAAGCACCAGCACCTGATCCGAATTATTTTTGGGATTCGGGGTTAATTCAAGTACGCCGCGCGCATTGGGAATTTCATCGAGCAAGGAGGTTGAATCGACTCCGGCGGACAGGCGCACGCCGTCAAGCAGTCCGTCAAAACTCCGGTAACCGGAACTGACCGAGTGCCCCACCCGCATCAGGGTTCCACTCTGGAAAAACTCTACATCCAGTTGATCCGCTGACCCTGCCATTGAACCATTCAAATATAATTCGATTCGATCATTTGTGAGTTCATCGTCACCCTGATCGATCACCTTGAGCATAACGTGATACCACTGCCCGACTGTCAGGCCGGCAGCCGCCGTAACGGTTGCAGTGGAGAAAGTCGCCGAGTCGTTTCTCACCAACGCCTGCAGGCGCAGGGAATCTCCGGATCGATAGAGATAAAGCGAGCCGTTGATATGTCCGTTGTACCAGCAGAAAATTCCGCGGCGCATATTTGCTGCCAAGGCGTCTACCGCCGGAAGCGATGCGGCCTTGAAAAACGCCTCCACCGTGTAGCTTCCATCCGGCGTAAAAAATTCAGTCGGATCATCAACCGGAAAAAACTGTGTCTGACTGTATGACAGCGAGGCCGCCTGCTCATCCGACAGATCGCCATCGCCATCAAAATCAAATGGAGACGCCACAAAAGAGCCGGCAGCGGTCGTTTGCGCCAGATCCCCCTCTTCGGCGAACCCTGTGTTTTCGAATTCAAACCGGGGCTGGAATTCATAACAGAGGGAATTGCGACCATCGCCCCGGCGCAGGGTTCCATCCGGTCCGACACCGGGCGAAACCGGCCCGGCGGACAGCGCCAGCGCCGGCACCTGCAAAACGGAATGTTCCAAGGTTCGGAAAACATTCGTCAGGGCGTGATCGATGTACACGAGCGGATACAGGCCGTTCGTTGCGATGGTGGAGGCAAGAACCAGCTCGTCGCCGGTGGCATCATCTCCGTCGAACTCACCCGCCGCCAGGGCCGACCACTCGCCGCCGGCGGTCGCCAGCGGTACCGCTTCGCCGACTTGATAAACGGCAACCGAATTGCTGTACAGGACGGCGAGTTCGCATCCATCCGATTCATTCTGATTCAGCTCACCCATCGCCATGGAGAGCGGGGAATTTGACAGGGTGCAAAACGGGACTTCCGTTTCGTTCGCCGGTGTCACAAGGGCAACATCCAGCCCGCGCAGGACGGCAAGAGAAACGCGGTCGGTTCCGTCTGGACGCTCTGCCGCGAGATCGAGCGCGGGCAGCACGGCATTGGTCTGCAGCACAGCCGCCGGCTCAGCGAACCCTTTCCGGAAAATGTACAGCGGATAGGTTCCGCCCTCCGGGGCGGAGTGAACCGCGGCCATTTCCGCCTCGGCATCGGAGTGGATATGACCGACACCATCGATAAAGTTTCCGGCGGCGATGGAATCCCAGCGCAGGGTGCTGCGCCCGCAGCGGTCAATCTCCTTGCCGGACTGGTCGTAAATGATAATGGAATAGTAATCGGTGAAGGTTGTGTAGCCGTCAGCCTGCGCACTGATCCGGGAGACGGGCTGGTTCCAGATCACCGCGAATTCGGATCCCGGAAGGTTCGGCGCAAAGTCGGCGGCGACCGCCTGGCGAATGACCCCGCCATTGCTGCAGGCCTCCCGCAGGCTGTTGCCGATCAGCAGCGTCTGCTCCGTCACCACATTTTTTCCGGCAGCATTCTGAAAGGCCGGCGCACCGTTGCGGGTGGAGACAAAAAACCAGCGGTTCGACTGTTCGATATGCCGCTCGACGCGGTTTTGATGCGGGACGTAGGCGGCATAGGCGGCATAGTCCTCCGCAGCATCCCCCCAGAACCAGACCTCGGTGCCCTCTTCGCCGTCGAAGACGGTCCCCTCGTTCTTATAGAAGGGAGAATGCACCACCACCTCTCGTTCAACCGCGTCGTATTGATTGCTCGCAACGGTATTGCGGTCGCCGAGCAGATGGATCCCGATCACGCAGTTCGAAATCACGTTCCGGGCGAATGTATTGTCGTAGGAATAGCAGCGCGCCTCCTGTGACAGGTCGTTGCCGAGGCTGTCGCGCGCGGCGCGAACCGCCACATCGATGCCGACATGATATCCGGCAATCTGATTGCTGCGGATCTGATGGTTCATGCTGGCGTACTCGCGGATATCGCCCGCCTCCCCGCGGTTGCGGTAGAGCGATACGGCGACGTGATAATCTTTGGGCGGAAAGCTTGCGCCCGCAAAGGAGTTGTCTTCCACCGTATGCCCGTAGCAGGCATCCAGCACCATATCGCCCCAGCTCCAGACCCCGACCATGTTGTTGTCGTGAAATGTATTTTTCCGGAACGTCCAGTTGCTGGAGCTGTACTCTGCGTATACTCCTCCGAACAGGTTGGCCCGAATGAGATTATCCTCCGCACAAAACGGTGCGCTTCCGCGCGGAAAAAATGCCCAGCGGTTATATTCAAACACGCAGTTTGTGATCACCCCGGCCATCAAATTATAATGGTTGCACTCCAGCGCCTTGCTGAAGCCTCTCAGGGTCAGTCCGGACACCCGGGAGGTCACACTCGCGCCGGTCTGCTGATTAAAAATTATCCCCCCGACCGCCACCGGAAACAGCCCGCTCACTTCCGTCGACTGCAGATCGTAGAGATCTTCCAGCGACATCGCCGCCAGCTCGGGGAACCGGGCATCCACAATCAGCCCGTTGCCTTCAATGGAAACCGGGTGAGGCGCGGTCAGTTCAAACAGCGATCGGTTTTCAGGAAAGTCGGACAGATCCGGCTCCCAGGTGCCAACCGAGGTGTCCATCGTGATATCGGAAGAAATATCAAACGGCTTAATCAGCTTATCGCCCTCATACCAGGCTGCCCAGCGGGTGGTGTTCCACGGGTCAAATTCCGGCGCGCCGCTGCTCAGAATATCTTCGACGGTCGGCACCACCGACTCGGTTTGCGGTGTTGTTTCGATCCGGTAAAAACGGCAGATCTGATTGGTATCGGTATCGCACCACTGCCCCGACCAGCCATC
This sequence comes from Tichowtungia sp., assembly GCA_041584215.1. Taxonomy (GTDB): domain Bacteria; phylum Verrucomicrobiota; class Kiritimatiellia; order Kiritimatiellales; family Tichowtungiaceae; genus Tichowtungia. Next base: position 55,980 of record JBFHEM010000007.1, read on the forward strand.
ATCCACCACCAGCGCCCCGGCATCGATCCAGTTGGTCGCCGACAGGGTGTCGGTGAGAAAAATCCGGTGCTCTCCGCCGACCGGCGCGGTGTAGCGAATGCAGGGCACCGCGTTGGAGGTGGAAATTTCCATGCGGGCAGTTCGCTGCAAAACGTTTTGCGCGCCCGGCAGATCAACCAGCAGTGAATTTTCAGTCAAATTGGAGCTTATCAGAACTTCATCAATCGCCCCCTGAAATGTACGGTCCTCGCTGGCGCCGTATCCGATGCGGAACCGGCCCAGGGCATCCATGTAATTCAGCGCCACATCCTCAATCCGAATGACCTCCTGGCCGTCCAGCCAAACCACCACCTCATCCGTCGGCTGCCCGTCATCCCCACGGTCCGTCACCACGACCTCCGCATGATACCAGCGATTCAAAAGAATCGGATCGACGGCATATCGATTCACGGCCGTGCCATCCGACAGACGCAGCGACACCCCCAGGCTCACGACCCCGGTGGTCAGATTCCGCTGGGTTATCAGCATCCACAGGAGTGTGGGATTCCCGACATAAATCAACCCCTGACGCGTATCAAAAACCGTCCCGTTTAAATCCGACAAACCGTCCGGGCGAAAGAACAGCTCCACCCGGCAGGATCCATTGAATCCCGTAAAACTCTGACACTCATCCGTGGCGGCGTATTGCTTCAGATCCCGATCCAGATACAGCGCCCAGTCCTCGGCTCCCGCCCCGTTGGCATCAAACGGCGAGGGCACCACCAGAGGCTCGCGGTAAAATGTCAACTCTCCATCATTCAGCGTGCCGGAGGAGGCGGAACGGGGATAGGAATCAAACCCGTAGCGATATTCGGCGGCGACTGCATTCAGCGCCAACCCGATGAAGACGGAAACCACTGTGTTTTTTTTCATCATATTATTTTCCGATGCGGAGCCTAATCGTGAAAAACCCCGCCGGAACGGATCTCCGACCCGCGCTGTCCGGTGGCGCGATCACCCAGTGTTTTGCGCCAGGACTCCACCATTTCAAACAGCTCTTCGGCCACCTCCGGATGCCTGGCCAGCACATCGCGGCGCTCCCCGGGATCGACCGCAAGATCGAAGAGCAGATCCGGCGTATCCGTCATATTGTATTCCCCGGGCAGCCCGTCATTCGACGGGAGTTTGGGCGGATTTTCCATGCTGTAATAAGTCTGTTCCAGAATCAGCTTCCACTTTCCTTTTCGCAGGCCGCGCAGCTGCCCGCGATAATAAAAGGCCAGCGGCCGGGCGTTCAGTTCGGCCTGAGGCTCTCCTTTCAGGAGCGGCAGGATCGAGGTTCCATCGATTTTGTGAGGGATCTGCTTCAGGTCATACCCGACAATGTCCGCGACGGTGGGCAGCAGATCCAGATTGATGACCGGCTCGTGACGGACAGATCCGGGCGGAATTCGGCCGGGCCACTTCAGTATCATCGGCACACGGATTCCGCCTTCGAAGCAGTTGCCCTTTCCTTCACGCAGTTCTCCGGCGCTTCCTCCGTGCGTTCCGTACAGCAGCCACGGGCCGTTATCAGAGCTGAAGACAACCAGCGTGTTCCTGTCCAGCCCCAGCTCTTCCAGCTTGTTTAAAACCGTCCCAACCGATGCGTCGAGTTCCTTGAGCACATCGCCGTAAAGCCCCTGCCCGGACTTGCCTTCAAAAGCCTGCGACGGGAACAGCGGCACATGCGGTGACTGATAGGCCAGATAGAGAAGGAAAGGCTTTGCTTGATTCTGTTCGATAAAGCGGAGGGATTTTTCGGTGAACATCGATAGAAGCTGACGCTGTTCCTTCTCATCAACATCCGCATCAATAATCTGATCGTTTTCGATCAGCCGCAATGGCGGGAAATTCGTGAAGGTCGGATGGCCGGGCCGCATGTCGTGCGAGTACGGCAGGCCGAAATAAGTGTCGAAGCCCTGCGCGGTCGGATGATATTTGGGGTGGTCCCCCAGATGCCACTTGCCGATGTAGGCCGTGGCATACTCCTTCGTCTTCAGGACTTCCGCCAGCGTGACCTCATCGAGATTCATCCCGCGGTGCTTGTTTTTCTGCAGGTCCGGATTGTACACGGACGGCGTGCCCGACCGGATATGATAGGCCCCGGTCATAAAGCCCGCCCGCGACCCGGTACAGGCGGGACAGTTTACATAGGCATCGGTCAGGCGAACGCCCTGTTCCGCGAGCTTGTCGATGTTCGGCGTCGCGGTTTTTCCTCCATACGATCCGAGGTCGGCGTAGCCCATGTCGTCCGCCAGAAAAACAACCATATTGGGCGGGCGGGCCTCGGCCGTCAGGCTCAGAAAAAACGCCGCACCAAGACATCTTCCAAGCCTTGGAAATTTCAGTCCATTTTTTTCCAGACCCTGGAAAAAAAGTTTCCCAGGTTTGGAAATTATATTTTGAATCATCATGAGCCGTTCCTATTCCGTGGTAATGGTTGAGCGCGGTACATTGTTGTATCTGAATTTCAAATTATTGCCGTCCGAGGTGTCCATGCGGATGGTCCAGCCGCTGACGCTGGAATTCACATCATCCGTAAACTGCAGGACGGGATCCAGGCCGGGAACGCTCATCATCCGGATGGCGTGCCCATCGGAGTAGGTCGCGGTGGTTCCCATATGATCTTTCACCACAAACAACCGACCGTTCGTCAGGGACTCGCTGAGCTGCTGAAACCCGAGACTGTGATGCCGGCAGCTGATGAACGAAAGGTCCCCCGTATTCCCCGTGGCGACCACCCGGCCGGACTGATTGACGCGCTCGGGCTCGATCCCGCCGCCATCCCACGACGGCACCTCGAACACGACCCCGTTGAACGCAACATTAGCCGCATGATCGAGCTTGACCGCTTCATTCAGATAGGTGCGGATGCAGCCGCCATAGAAATAGTGCCCGTTGATACAGTTGTCCGTTCCGGTCTGTCCGTCGATATACAGCGCCGCCGTGCCCCAGTAGGTTCCGCGCTTATGATGATCCGCCGCAAAAAGGTTACATCCGTAAAACTGCGACCCGGACAGGCCCGGCCCGGACGCGGTGCCGGATCCGATCAGCGCCACGCCGTGCTCACCGGAAAACGAGCAGTTCCAAAAGGTGTTGTAGTCGGGATTGCTTCCCTCTCCGCGCGACACAACGCAGAGGCCCGCTTTGTTCCAGTAGCCGAACACCGCGACATTGCGGACGCTTCCGCCCGGGGAGTCGTCCACCAGCAGGCCGGCGTCATAATCCGCGGAGCCATCATTGTCCGGCGAGGTGGTTTTGCCCTTCGCGTCTTTCACCTGCACATCCAGCACGATGGCCATGTCGGAAATGGAATACGGAAGCCCGGCGGGGGTCTTGACCGCATAGCGCATGACGCTGAAAAGATCCGGCCGGCCGGTTGTCAGGCTGCGCGAACCGCTTCCCTTGAAAAGAAGCGTTGTACCGGGAAGCTGATTCAGCTTGCCGGGTTCTAAAAAGCGTTTGTCGTCATCCCGCATCGGGAAGGTGCCGAGCGTGGGCGACCCGTCGCCGCGAATGATCGCCGACGGGGGCAGATCAAGCCCATCGCTCAGCACATAGACCCCGGCGGGAAAGTAGATGGTGTTGGCACCGGCCAGCGCCTTGCGGATCGCCTGGGTATCATCCGTGATCCCATCCCCTTTAGCACCGCAGTCTTTTACGCTCACCGATTCCGCCATACAGGCGGAACCGGCGATCAGCACCCACAACATCCACAACCATTTTTTCATTTCGCCATCTCCCATTCGAATGCCGCTTCGCAAAGAAGTAAATGACCGCAAAGACACGAAGACGCAAAGCAATAAGATTTCAAACCGTTGCGTCTTCGCGTCTTTGCGGTCATTACAATTCCTGTTGAATTCGGATTTTTCAGAACAGCATATCGCCGCGTTCTTTGGTCAGATATTTTGTGCTCTTTAAAACGTAGTCCGCATTATACAGATCAACCTTCCAGCCGATTCCCATCGTCTTCATCCCGGCGGCCGCCCCGGCCTCCATGCCGGCGAATGCATCATCGACCACCAGACAGTTTTCCGGCGCCACACCCAGCCGCTCAGCGGCCAGCAGGAAGCCCTCCGGGTGCGGTTTGGAATGCTCGACATCCGCGCCGGTGACGATTGTATCAAACCCATCGGAAATCCCCAGCTTATCGAGCATAAAGGGAGTGCTGCAGCGGGTGGAGAAGACCCCGATCTTAACCCCGGCGGCGCGGAGTTTTTTCACGAAATCGGCGATACCCGGCAGCGCGTCGCCGGACGCCAAGCCGTCGAGGCCGAACACCACCGCCTTCATCTGCGCGCGCTTCTGCAGCGCGGCCGGAACGTCAAACGAGACCGCTTCCGGGCCGACGGTCAGCCGCCTGCCGTACAGCGACACCGGAACACCCCGCCCGCATTCTATACAATTTTCAGAAAAAGGTTCGCCGTTTGAAGCAGGCGGGAGGCCTGCGATACGTACCGCAGGCGTCCCGCCTGCTTTTGGGAAACGGCTGCAGCTGTTCTGACTTTGCTCCAGCACCTGCATCTCCACCCGGTCGTGCGTGGCGGACACCTGCATCAGCTCCCCGCGATAGGTGTATTTGAACTTCAGCCCGTTCCAGGCTTTGGGCAGCCTGGGCGAAAGCTGCACGCAGTCGTCGGCGATGCACAGTCCGCCGAACCCGAACACGATATTCATCCACGTTCCGGCCAGCGAGGTGATGTGCAGCCCCTCAAAGGTATTGTTATTGTAATCTTCGAGGTCGAGGCGCGCCGCGTAGAGGTAATATTCATACGCCATGTGGTCGCGCCCGATTTCATTCGCCAGAATGGAGTGAATGGAGGGCGACAGCGAGGAACCGTGAATGGTGCGCTGCTCATAATAGCGGAAGTTGTCGCGCTTCTGCTGCATCGAAAACCGGTCGCGGAAAAGGAACATCGCCATCAGCACGTCGGGCTGCTTGATCAGCTGCGCCTTCTGATATTTTTCAATCGTCCACTTCTTTTCAACCGGAATGTCGCGCTGCTTATCGAGCTCCTCGCGATGGATTTCCTCGTTCGAGAAAAATTCATCGTCCTGCACAAAAATTCCGCGCTCTTGATTTTCGGTCAGGATCATTTGGGCAGCGACGGTTTTCCACCGGGCCAGCTCCGTGTCCTCATCAACCTGAAGACGGCCGAGCACCTCCGCCAGCGCGTCCGGCGCGTCCGCGCGCATCCGGTCAATGGTCTGCAGGGTGTATTCCAGCGCCTGCACGGCCATGAAGTTGGTATAGAAGTTGTTGTTGATGAACTGCTGATATTCATCGGGGCCCATCACTTTGAGAATGCCGAAGCCCTTACGGTACGGACTGTAGGAGGCGCGCGAGGCCCAGAAGCGCGAGAGCTCAATCAGGATCTCGATGCCCTCGTTGTAGAGCAGCTCGGTCGAGCCGGTGGTCTTGGTATAGAAGTAGATCGCGTAAGGCACAATGCCGTTGATGTGCACCTCGCCAAACGCATACTCGTTCAAACTCAGGTCCTCGGTGCCGTCGATGGTCTGCCATGCGTACCATGCGCCGTCGTAGTCGAACGAACGGGCGCGCTCGCGGGCGGCGTCGAGCGTGTTGTAGCGGCAGAGCAGCAGGTGGCGCGCCGCCTCGGGGTTGGTGAGCAGGTAGTACGGCAGGCAATAGGCCTCTGTGTCCCAGAAATAGCGACCGAAATAGACTTCGCCGGTCAATCCTTTGGCGCCGATGTTCAGGTTGCAGTCAAACCCGCGATAGGTGTTGAACAGCTGGAACATGCAGAAGCGGATGCCCTGCTGCGAAAGGTCGTCGCCCTCCACTTCAACATCGAGCGTTTTCCAAACCTTGGAAACCGCTTCGATATGCGCGTTGCGCAGTGCGCTGTACAACGGGAGAGCGGCGGCGTGCGCGGAACCTGCGCGGCGCAGGAACATCAGGATCTCCTGCTCTTTTTCTAAATCCAGATCGGCTTCGGTCTGCCCTTTCTGGATCAGGCCGAACGGGAAGCCCGCATCGCGGCTGGAGAAAACGGACACCGTGCGTTCGAAGCGGACCTCCTGCCCCTCCTTCAGATTCAATTCGATCGCCTGCCCGACGCGCGCACCCTGCTGAATCCAGGCGGCCTGCGCCCCGGCGGGAACGGCGGTCTGCATCTGATGCCGGAAATACTGCCCGGTGGTGCAGATCTTTTTGAGCAGAACAATGCCGTCAGCGCCGGCGGCCGAATCCACCACCTCCATGTGACGGCGCGCATTGCCGAAGTGGGTGTTTTCCTTGTCGCCATCGAGCTCCATCACCACGCGGGCCGGCGCGGAGTGATTGAGCGCGGTCAGGCTCAGACTGGCCGCTGCGGCATGGCGGTCGTCAAGGGAAAGAAAGCGCTCCCAGCGCAGGCGGGTCTGCCTGCCGGAGGCGGTGGTGAAGGTCAGCTCGCGAATCAGCAGCCCGCGCTTCATGTCGAGCGTGCGGCGATAGTCGCTGATTGCCGAGGAATCCATCAAGAAGGCTTCGCCGTCGACCGCCACCTGAGTGCGGAACCAGTTGGTGGTGTGCACCATGAAATTGGATTCGCGCGGAAAAGCTTTGCGGGGATGCTCATAGGCGATGGGTTGACGGACATAGATGCCGCCGATATAGCACCCTTCGAGCGTCAGCTTGTCCGATCCCTCTTCAAAGCTTCCGCGACTGCCCATATATTCATTTGAGAGCGAAAAACAGGCTTCCGCCTCGCGGGCTTTTTCGGGCACAAAGGACGATTCAATAATCTTCCAGGGATGCACATCAAACAGCAACTCAACACCAAAATTCATGACTCGATTCTTTCCAACCTATTGTTTGCGGGATGCGTTATATGCCTTGATGACATCCAGCGGGGTTTTAAAATTAATGGTTTCTCCGCGGAGATCCTCATACGAGGGCGCTTCAAGCTCCTGCCGCAGGCGGGTCAGCTCCGACTGCATTGTTTTCAGCATACCGGCAGCTTCCGGATTGGCCGCCAAATTATTTACCTCCAGCGGATCGTTCTGGAGGTCATACAGCTCCCACTCATCTTTCTGATAAAAATAGATCAGCTTGCAGCGATCGGTTCGCACCCCCTCATGTGGAGCGACGCCCTGGTTCGGCTGATAGTAGTTATAATAGATGGCATCGCGCCACGGAGCATCCGGCTGGCTCAACAGCGGCAGAAAACTGCGCCCCTGCATCTCCGCGGGGATTTCGAGTCCGGCGATGTCCAGCAGAGTCGGAGCATAATCGATGTTTTGCGTGATCGCATTCACTGAAGTTCCCGGCGTGATTTGACCGGGCCAGCGAATCATTAACGGCATCCGGCCAGTCTCTTCGTAGAACCAGCGTTTGCCGCGCTGACCGTGCTCGCCCAGAAAATATCCCTGGTCCGACGAGTAAATCACAATGGTGTTGTCAGACAGCCCGCTGGTGTCGAGATAGTCGAGCAGCCGTCCGAGGTTGCGGTCAATGCCGTCCACGGCCATATAGTAATTTTTGACGTAGCGCTGATAGATGGCACGAACTTTTTCCAGGCCGGACAGCCCTTTTTCTGCGGTATTCAGCGGCTCGAAATATTGATTCCAAACCGCGAGCTGCTCCGGGGTCATCCGTTTCAGATTTTTTTTCGCCGCTTCCGTAGCGGATGCATCCTGGACATAAGACAGATCGTGCCAGTTGCTGATGAAGAAATTATCCGCTTCGCCCAGCGCGCTGGAACGGGTGCTGTAGTCATCAAACAGGGTTTCCGGCTCCGGAAAGTCGTTGGTTTTATAGGCGGCCATTTTGAGCTCGGTTGGCCCCGGCATATATTCCTGATGCGGCGCTTTGTACTGCACACAAAGCAAAAACGGCTGATCCGGAGAGGGGCGGCTCTTCAGCCACTGCAACGCCGTGGTGGTGGTGATATCGGTGCAGTATCCGGTGCGCGAAATATTCCCTTCCGGGGTTTTGTAAACCGGGTTGTAGTAATCGCCCTGATCGGGAAAAACCTGCCACGCATCGAAACCGGCCGGATCAAATTTTAAATGCCATTTCCCGAAGATGGCGGTTTGATAGCCCGCCTGATTCAGCAGAACCGGAAAGGTTGCATGCTGACGCGGTTCGAGCCCCATCCAGTTGGTGTAGACCTCGTTTTTGTGAGAATGCTTACCGGTCAGAACTGCCGCCCGCGACGGAACACACAGCGCATTGTTGCAATAGTTGTTCTGGAAAATCGCCCCCTCGGACGCGATCCGGTCCAGTTGAGGCGTCGGCCGGATCGTACACCCGTACGCGCTGATCGACTGCGCGGCATGGTCATCGCTGAAGATAAACAGGATATTCGGGCGATCCGCTGCATACACCGAGAACAACGGGATCAGCCCCGCAAGAGACAACACACACCCTGAACGGTTCATTTTCATACAATCTTTGAACTGATTTGCAAAAAAACAGGCGCCGCACCGGCACCTGTCTGGTTAAACATAACGACCTCAATATATCTATTTCAAATATACAGTCGGCAGCAAAACCTACTCTCCACCGATTCCGAAGAACTTTTCAGCGGCATCCGCCTGCAGGTAGATAATTTGGTTGGTGCCGGATGCAGTGGAATAGGAAAGATTTGTCACCACAAAATCGTTCACGCCGTCATCGGAATGCGCCACGCTGCCCCAGGCCGCACCCACCAAATCGGTTGTACTCTTGGGGTAGCTTTGGACCGGCGAGGTCGTGTTCACCACCAGTTCGATCAGTCCGCCGCTCACGGGTGCCACGCTGAGAATCGATGAGAGAACGGGTCCGATTGTGGACAAGGGGATGGTGACCGACTCCAGCGAAGTCCCCATTTTCAACTCATCAATCGTGTACTGTGCCTCACCGCCGAATGCGAAGATGAAATCATCATCCGACGCAAGAGTCAGCAGTTCTGTATCTGTTCCGGAGGCCTGAAGGAAGGCATTTGCATTGAGCTCCGCTTCGCTGATTCCGCCGTCTTTGATGCCGTAGAATGCGGTTGAATCAACCGCCCAAACCGCGCAGGTCCCGCCGTCGGACCCCAGCCCGTCGAACTTGGCGACAATCAGATAGGTTCCGTTGTTCATTAAGGTGTCGCTGTTGTCTTCCTTATAGGTTACTCCCCCGTAAGCAATGCCCAGTCCATCATCAGTTGTTCCCGTAGCCAGAGGACAGACCCGGAAGTCATTCGGTGTATTTCTGCGCAGTTGCATAAAATCGGCCGCAGCCAGATCGGCCGCCGTGCCGTTAAACAGAAAACTGACATACAGTGCACCGTTGGTGAGCCCGTCCGTCGATGTAACAAACTTCACCGAACCTCCGCTGTAGTCCGTTACATACAGTGCGTTGCTGCCGGTCGAATAGGTGTCGAATGCAAGCGAGTTGGTAATCCATCCATCACCGTTTGAGCCCAGAGTACTTGACCAGTCGGAAATTCCAGTGCCGCATTCTTCAAAAACGATTGTTCCGATACCGTCGCCGGCAGTCATCCCCTCAAAATCCTCATGCACCAAAAGCCCGTCCGTCAGCTTCACGCCCGTGACATCTTCCAGCGCAGTACCGATCCTGATTTCATCAACGGTGTATTCCGCCGCGCCGCCAGACGCGAACGTAAACGCATCCGTGATTCCCAGAGTCAGGTCTTCGGTATCTGTACCGGATGCTTTCAGATAGGCCACCGCATTCAGTTCCGTTTCGGTAACCCCGCCATTCGTGATCGATTGAAACGCATCAGCTGACACGGCCCAACCTGCAACTGTTCCCCCAGCAGAACCCAGCCCTTCAAATTTGGCAATCAGGATATAATTGGTGCCGGTGTTCATCAGCGTTCCGCTGTTATCCTCTTTATAGGTTACCCCGCCGTAGGCAAAACCAACGCCATCGTCCGAGGTGCCGGTCGCCAGCGGATTAATTCGAAAATCGAGCGGAGTCACACGACGGAACTGCATATAGCTGGCAACGGAAAGGTCGGCCGCCGACCCGTTGAACAGGAAGCTGACGTACATTTTTCCGGTGCTGATTCCGACCGTACTTGTATCAAACGAAACATTGCCGCCACTGCTGACTTTGCTGATATACAGCGCATTATTCCCGTCGACAGAACCGCTGAACCCCATGGAATTGGTCACATAGCCGGTTCCATTCGCCCCCAAAATATTTGACCAGCCAGTAACGCCCAGCCCGACTTCGTTCGTCGCGGCCCCACTCGGATTATCCCCGATGGTCATGCCCTCGAAATCTTCATGAACCAGCAGCACCGCATGCGCCACCCCGGCCAGCAACACACACGAAATGAACGACAGTATTTTTTTCATGATCTCGTCTCCTCTTTCTTGTTTAGCCACCACCAACGGACAGCACCTGTTTTGTTACGAAAACCATGATATCCAACCGCCCCATCCGCGGCAATGTTTTTTCTGCAATATCTGCGCTCCGTTCTTGTAATTTCATGAAAGATGTCTGTCCGCCGTTTCAAGCAACACAGAGCAAAAAAGCCCAGGGGGTTGAAAATTCGGGCCCTGCGTTTCCAACAGCAGGCAATCAGCAACAGAAGAAAAACATACAGAATAATGTGTACAATATGATCCATACGGAACGATCTGGATTATTATGTACTCATCATTCTGTTCACCATCTCCCCATTTTTCCGACCATTGGAATTCGGAATTCGATTTGATATTGATATTGCTTTGAATGAACTGCAGACGCACACAGCCTCCCTTCGGGAAGGCTGTCCTGCAAGTTTGTTTGCAGGCCGAGCTTTTTCGGTATTCCGAAGAGCTTGGGTTGTGGCTATCGATTTAATAAAAACGTCCGCGAGCCTGAGCACCCCGTAATTTTATCACGCGCGGGACGTCGCACTCGATATAAGCGCGGTGAAAATAGAAAATGCGGCCGGTTTCGGCACCGCAAATCAGGTCCTCCCAGCCGTCGCCGTCCACATCGACCACATCCGGCCCGGTGTTGTGGCGCACAATGCGGTCGGGAACGAGGTCGCCGCGATCCACAAAATGCGGCTGCCCGTTGCTGCCGGTATTTTCATAGAGGCGTCCGTTCACATTGTCCCAGACCAGATCGAAGTCGCCATCGTGATCCCAGTCGACGATGTTGTTCACAGTCCGGCCGGTAAAGTGATAGTAGGATTTTGCGCCGACCCATTTGAGCTCCTGTTCCGGGCGGTTGATGTAAAGGCTTTGGGCGTGGGCGCGCTCGAACGTAAAGATGTTCCTGCCCTCTTCAACGATCACCTTGCCTTCACGTTCCAAACCCTGGAAAAAGGCCAGCTTGTTTTCGTGATCGAGTGTCACCAGATCCATGACGCCGTCGCCGTTCCAGTCGACCGCCGCCGGGCGTGTACGCTGCATGCCGATCAATTCGCTTCCGGACGGCTTGAAGCGCAGCCATTCGGGCACGCTGGGGCCTTCTTTCCAGTTCACTTCGATGGTGCCGGCATCGGTCAGCCGCGGGCGGCCGGGCGCGCCGACATTCAAATAAAGAAAATGGATGCCCTGCACGCCGCCAAGGATTAAATCTTTGAGGCCGTCGCCGTTCCAGTCCGCCACTTCGGGGTTGAGATAGGCCCAGTCGTTCTCGGCCTCGCCCTGAATCGAACCGTACTTGCCGGCGCGAATGCAAATCGGGGCGTGATCTGCATCAATGCGGGTCGGTCCATCGAATACCGGTCGTTTCGCCGTGCCGCGGTTTTCGTAATAATAGACATATTCATCGGACGCTCCGCAAATGATATCGAGGTCGCCGTCATCGTCCCAGTCGGTCATCACCGGGATGACCAATGCACCGGGATCAACGAACGGGTTGAGCTGCTGCAAAAACTTCGTCTGCCGCAGCAGCACCGGCTCCGAGCCTTCGAACGCAATATTTTCGTTCCAGCCGATCAGCGCCTGATCGTTGCTCCACAGGAAATCCTGATCACCGTCGCCGTCGATATCGGCCATGCAGGGTGCGGGAAACACGCCGGGAATCATGATTTCGTGCCCGGCATGGGTTTCAATCCGCCGTGACGGTGCGAAGGCGTTGCCGCCCAGGTTTTCGTGCAGATAAACTTTGGTGTTAAAGCCTTCGGACAGAATATCGATGTCGCCGTCGGAATCGAAGTCGACAGGAAAGTCCCAACCGCCCTCGATCGTCAACTTCACATCCGGATCGCCGGTTTCAGCCCCCTTCCCCAGCTCCGAAAATGCGTCCGAACTGAATGCCAGACCCGTTTCCGACGAGTTGAGATAGACCCGTTCAGCATAGAGCAGATCCAGAGAGCCGTTGCCGTCGAAGTCGAACAGCCGGCCGCGCTCGCCGCTCGGAATTTTTCCCTTAAAGTCGACCGGACTCCACTCGCCGAGGACCGGGCGGCCCTGTTCCATCGAAAACGGCGCCCATGCCCGCAGGCTGCGTCCGAAGACAAACAGATCGAGCTGACCGTCGCCATCACAGTCGATCAGCTGGGGCGCACTGGTCCGGGACAGCTCGCCCATGGGCGGATTGTCGCGCACAATCAGCTGCTGCGGAGCAAACAGCGGTTGCTGCGGGGTGCCGATGTTTTCATAGTAGCAGTGGCCGGACAAAAATTCATCGCACTGCTGCTTCATGTCACCCTGCGAAAACCACAGGTCGAGGTCGCCGTCACCGTCGGCGTCCCAGAAGCGGAAGTAGCCGCGGATGGTGCCGGCCAGCAGACCGGTCTCGCCCTTTTTACCGACATGCAGGCGGTCGCCGTTTCCAACCATTGGAAACTCTTTTGGAAAAGCTTCGGCATACGGGGCGGCGGCATCAAAGTAGATCGAGTAGCAGGCCGGCAGTTTTCCAAGGTGTGAAAAACGAACCGCCCCTTCGGGCTCCCAATAGAGATTGTCTGTCACCTGAAACGGAACAAAAAGGCGGTTATCGCCCTCCTGCGCCGCATCGCAAACAAGCGGCTCGCCGGTGACGGGATCGGTCTGCACCACGCGGATCGAGTCGATGAAGGCGCGGCGGCCCGCGCCGTCGAGTTGTGCGTACGCCTGCGAAAAATCGACCGGCACCGAAACCGGAACCTGCTGCCATTCCCGTTTTGTTTCGGTCAGATAAACATTGAGCCGCTCGCTGTTTTTGCCGATCCAGCGCGGATCGTGGTGGACCGGCGCGGGGGCCTGCGGCGGCTCAATGACCGGTGGCGGCAGCTCGTCGGGAGTCCGATTGAATGTGCTGTAAATCCGCAAATCGTCGATCAGCCCGTCAAAGTGGCCGAGCTCACCATAAGGACCGACCGTAATCTGCTTGGCATTGGAGCCGAGAAACAGATCGTACATAAATGAGGACGACAGGTCGGGCAGCGCGCCGTCCTTTGTCTGCGAAACGGTTTTCCCGTCCACGGTGAGCTGGAAGCGCCCCGGCTTCTTCCACGAAAGGATCAGGTGATGCCACGCATCGGTTCCGCTCCACTGCACCGGAATGCCGAAGCGGACGGACGTGTTGCGGTCGGCGGCGATTTCGGCGACCACCACGCTCTGCTTAGGAACCAGATAGAGCGTGAACTGCGCGCCCGAACGGATGCGACTGGCCGCGATGTACTGCACATCGCGGCTGAAGCCTTCATTCACGGAAGACAATTCAAAGTTCGGCTTGATCCAGACAGAAAGAGTTCCTTCGTCGAAGGAAATATTCTGATCGGTGGTGCAGCGCAGCCATTCCAGCGGCGCGATGGACAGCGCATCGCCGCTGCGACCGCCGGGAACCAGCGTCAAATTATCATGGTGTTTGGCGGACGGCGACCCGGCGGCATACTCCGCATCCGGCGAGCCGTTAAACGAGGCGGACAGCAGCAGGTCGGAAGTTGCTGCAAAACCGTTTATGGCAAAACCGGCAACGATCAACCTTAAAGCATTTAACGGTATAAATGCCGTTCGTTTCTCTTGCAGGACGTGCTTACCGTATTCGGGAGCGTGTGATGAACACAGGCTCTTTGAATACAAAGAAGCCTGTCCTACAACGTCAGTCGTTATTTGCTCTAGTGCGGCGGCCACAGCAGATTTTAAACAGTAAAGCCTGAGCTCGGGGCGTATTCGCCCGCAGGTCCGGCTTCGATGCGCGGGAGGCCGGCCCCACCGCTTCGCCTGAATTCCGGCAGCACCCCTATTTGAAATCCACGTCACACCAACCTCCTAATTCAAGCTCTGTACGACTCAACCAATACGATCCATCGGCGTAGATTATACGAATACACTGAAATGAAAAACCTCATGATCAAACCACCTCTTGCTCAACTGCCAAACTCGAGTCCCGCGTCCACCAAGGCTTTCATGTTGTCCACCAGCCGACGTGTAACCGGACTGATCGGCCCGGCACTGGTTCCAAGAATAAGGCGACGGTTGCCGTGCGACAAAACATCGCGAACCCACTCCCGCACTTTGTCCGGAGTGGTCGATTCGAGGAAGGCGGAACCAGACAATTACGGTTGAGCACCGGAATATCCCACTCGTCCATCTGGTCGATGTGCGGGGCGGTGTAGTCGTAGAGCTCATGGTACAGTGGGTCCGCCTGGTACCCCTTCCGGAAATCATCCGCCGGGGCCGGACCGCCGAACAGCAGCGGAATGCCGGCACCGCGATCCCGCAGCCAGATGGGAACCCGGTCGACCTCTTCGCCGCGCAGGGCGGCCGTTAAACGTTGTTTGCTGTTCATTGAAAATCCTTTTTAGACTAAGGGTATTTTTTCCTGATCCCAAATGGTCAGGTTGGTGAACTGGTCCACTTTGGACTTAAAAAAGATGCTTGATATCAGAGCAGTGACAAAGGTCAGCGTATTGCCGATCAGTGCGGTGAAATAGAGATCGATCGAAAAAGACCAGCGCTCGATGATGAGGCCGTTTTTATCGAGCAGCAGATAGGACGTCACCAGCGCATTGACCAGCAGCGCCACCCAGACGGCACGGTAGTCGCCGCACCGGGTAAAGACCCCGAAGAGGAACACGCCGAGCATACCTCCGCCGCACACGCTGGCGATAATCAGACCCAGATCATTCAGGGTCTTGGTATCGGCTTTATAAAAAAGAAAAGCGCCGCCCAGCATCAGCAGCGAAACCACCGCGGCGGAAATAAAGCCTGCCTTTAAATAATGCTGATCATCCCTCGCCTTCACCAGATAGGGTTTATAGATGTCTCGCACCCAGACCATGCTGGCCGCGTTAATACTGGAACTCAGCGAAGACATGGCCGCAGCCAGCGCCCCGGCAATCACCAGCCCCTTCAGCCCGACCGGCATATAGTGAACGACAAAATACGGCACAATCTCTTCGGCCTTGCGCACTCCGGAGAGCATTTCTGTAACAACCGGATCGGGATGAAAGTAAAAGAACGCCCACAGCATGGTGCCCGCGAACATAAAACTCAGCCAGATCGGCACGGCGGAAAGACCCAGAACAAAGATCGCCTTGCGCGCCTCCTTCGGCGATTTTGCCGAACACCATCGCTGAATACTGGTCTGATCAAACTGACTGCCCAGATACTGAACCGCCCCCATAATCAGCAGCATGACAAACGTCTTATCGGTTAACGAGAGTCCGCCGCGCAGCGGTTCCAGCTGACCGGTGACTGCATTCAGATCTCTCACCAGAGAGAGCTTCCCATGTTCCAGCGCCGCGTCAATCAACGGAACCAGCCCGCCGTCTGTTTTCCAGATCACCAGCCCAATCATAATGAAAGAACCGGAGATGAGCGTGATGGTCTGTATCACATCGGTCCAGATCACGGCATCGAATCCACCCGTCACGGTGTAGAGGGCGGTCACGCCTCCCGCCACCAGCAGACAGAGCACAAAATCCAGCCCGGTCACGGAGTGAATCAGCAGCGAGATCAAATACAGGATCGTGCTGACCCGGATGATCTGCAGCAGAAAAAAGATGCTGGCAGCATAACAGGAAACCGATCGTCCGAAGCGCTGTGCCAGATATTCATACGCCGAGGAAATCGTTCCGCGCCGAAAGAACGGAAGCAGCACAAACGCCCCGAACAGCGTGACCAGCGGAAAACTCAGCATGATCGTCGCGCGCATCAAAGATGTTTTAAACGCATCCGCCGGATGGGAAAGAAAGGTGATTGAACTCATACAGGTTCCAACCAGACTCAAACCCAGCGCCCAGCCTGGGAAAGATCGCCCTCCCAGAAAGTACTCCTCGGTATTCGTATTTTTCCGCGAGAAATAGAAACCGATCCCGACGGTCAGCCCGAAGTAGGCGACCAGAACCACGATATCAATCCATGAAATATTTAACATCTACAACTCCTCATACCCGGCAGGCCCGCCAACCGGCCTTCAGCGTCTGCTGCAACTCGGTTTTTATTCCGGCATGATCCGGACAGGGTGCCAGATTGCGGGTTTCGGTCGGATCGCGGTCATAATCAAACAGCTCTTCATGAACGGTCTCTCCGTCAACCCCTTCATAAAGCGTATAACGATACCGATCCGTGCGAACGGTCCGTCCGTGTTTGTAGTCGGGCTTCAAATCGTGAAACTGCGGCATCCGATGGGCAAAGACCGCATTTTTCCAGGGTCTGGAGGGATCGTCCAGCAGCGGCGCGAGACTGGATCCTTCGAGATAATCCGGCTTCTCCAACCCGCACAGATCGCAAAGGGTCGGATAGAGATCCACATGTTCGGTCAACCGCTGAGTCTTTTTCTGTTTCGGCTGATATCCCGGCACGTTGATCACCAGCGGAATATGGAATGCGGGTTCCCACATGTTATGCTTGCCCCAGTAGCCGTGCTCGCCGATTGTGAATCCGTGGTCCGTGGTCACCACAATAATGGTATCTTCACGCAGCCCTTTTTTCTCAATCGCTTCGACCAGGCGGCCAACCTGCGCGTCATAGAAACTGATACAGGCATAGTGACCGTGAAGCATTTCCTTTTCCTCTTCATAGTCCGGGTGCCAGACTTTATCATACCCGTGAGTCCAGTAATACTGAGCGGGTTCCTTATCGCCCATCGTCCAGTCCGGTGTTCCGGGCGGCTGGTCAGCCGCGCCGGGCAGCGTCAGCTTTTCGCGGTCGTAAAGATCCCAGTATTTTTTCGGCGCACACCACGGCGTATGCCCAATCTCATAACCGACCGCCATGAAAAACGGTTTGTCGTCGTCGTACTGCTCAATAGCCTGCAGCGCAGCATCGGTGGTTTTTCCGTCGGGATAGGCGGAGTCATCCACGTCGGCGCACTCGGTACCGGGGCCGCGGAAATGCATATGCTGCCCTTCGACATTCTCCTGCCCCGACTCTTTTAAATCGGCAATTCGTCCCAGCACCAGCTCACGGGACTCGAGGGTGATCCAGTGGCGCTGATCGCGCCAATGCCGCCGTGGAATTTCCGACTCGCACGCATCGGGCATCGGCGGGAACCACTGGGGCACGCTCCAGGATTCCGGATCGGTTTCGTCGTCATGAAGAACCTGCCAGAACGAACGGGTGTGATAACCGCTGTTCTTAAACTGCTGCGGCAGCGTTGCGAAATCCTTCCCCATTTTTTCGCGGAAAGGCCCCCAGAACTCGGCATTGCTAAAACGCCCGGTCGTCGGCGGGCGGCACCCGCTGAACAGATTGGCGCGCGACGGCCCGCACAGCGGCCAGTGGCAATAGTGCTTTTCGAACAGCAGGCTGTTCTTTTCAGCCAGCTGATCGATATTCGGCGTCACCGCATGCGCATCCCCGAGACAGCCCCAGCGGTTACTGATATCATGCGAAATTACAAATAGGACATTTTTTTTCTTCGTCACAGAAACTCCTCCTCGGTTTCGAACAGCTCCATCTCATATTCTCTTTTTCAACTCACCGAAAAATGAGTCCCCAGCAAATGCTGTTTTATCAAAATAATTAAGGTCAGAACAATGAGAGGGAACCTTAACTATATAAAATTGCTCTGCCCTTAATTATTCTGACTAAATATTATCCAATAGTAATTACGACTTTAGTAAATGCACTCGGCGGCGGCCTCGGCGCAGACCTTCATGTTTTCGGCAAGTGCATCAAAATCGAGACCGGCGACAAATTGCAATTTTAATTCCAGATTCAACGTCCGCATCAGGCGCTCTTTGACTGTCATCATAAAAACGCTTCAGCTTATTGCTCAGAAATCACGGCAACGGGCGGCGTATCGCGCTCAATGAACGAACGGTGGAAATAGTAAATCCGGCCGGATTCGGTTCCGCAAATCAGGTCGAGATGCCCGTCTCCGTCAAAGTCCACCGCTTCCGGGCCGGTGTTATGATTGGCCAGCCGCGCCTTTACGAGATCGCCGCGATCCGTAAAGACCGGTGCGTTATCGTCGGCCGTGTTTTCAAAATAGCGGCCGTTAATGTTGTCCCAGATAAAGTCGCGGTCCCCGTCGTCATCCCAGTCCACAATATTGACCACACTGCGCCCCTGCGAGCCCGGCCGCCAGTTGCCGCCATCCGACTCCTGCGCATGGTTCCAGACCATGGCGCGGGCGTAGGGATCGACCACTGTGAAAATGTTTTCCGGCCCGTTCAGCACGATCTCTCCGGACTCCGTTTTTTCGCCGCGGTAGAGCGCCAGCTTGTTGGTGTGATCCATCGTGATGTAGTCCATGATGCCGTCGCCGTCCCAGTCGAGCGCCTCGGGGCGCGTACGGTGCACCGTGATCAACTCATTGCCCTGCGGCTCGTAGCGGATGCCCCACGGCAGATCCGTGCGTTTTCCGTCCTCGCCGCGCGGCGGATTTTTCAATTGAATCAAATTTCCGGCGGCCAGATGCGGATGCCCGTGGTGGCCGATGTTTTTGAAGAAGTGATGCGTCATGCGGTTGCCGGTGACGATCAGATCGTTCAGCCCGTCGCCGTCCCAGTCCACCACGACCGGCTGCCCGTAGCCCCAGTAATTTTCCTGCGGTCCCTGCACACAGCCGTCGGGTCCGGGCATCAGCTGAATTGCTGTGCCGCCGGCATAAATCGGATGTCCGGCTGACCAAATCGGCTTCAGATTGCTGCCCTCATTTTCAAACAATAAAATTTCATACCCCGAACACCCGACGACAAGATCGTTATCGCCGTCGTCATCCCAGTCCACACAAACCGGTATCACCAGCGAACCGCCGTCCATCGGAGCATTCAGCTGCTCAAGGAAAACGGACTGCATCAGCTGTGGTGTTTTACCGGAACCGGCAATGTTTTCGCACAGGCCGATAAACCCTTCTTCGCCGCCGAACAGCAGGTCGATATCGCCGTCGCCATCCCAGTCGGCCAGTTTAACGCGCGACAGCATCGAACCGATTTCCAGATCGAGCTGGTCAAATGTTTTCAGGCGCTGACGCGGACCATATTTCGGTTCAGCCTGCGTTCCGATATTTTTGCGGAAAAAGAGCTCCGGGAAGTTGGATGAAGAGATCAGGTCGCGCTTGCCGTCGGCATCCCAGTCGATCGGGAAGAAAAACCATTCGCGGGCGCGGGCACCATCCTCTTCGTCTTTGTAAAACTGCTTGTCAAAAATGAGTGCGCCTTCCATCTGGAGCTCCACCGGATTCTTCGCATCGAAGAGCGGTTCGGTGGAAGTTCCAATGTTTGGAAAAACGGTGGGACCGAGCTGCAGATCGAGCAGGCCGTTGCCGTTGAAATCATACACGCGGGCCTTGAGTTCTTTATCCGGAAGCTCGCCGGAAACCGGAAGACGGTGCATCGCGGTGATGACCGGCCTGCCGCTGCGCATTTCGAACTCCCACCACTCGTGCACCTTGAAGCCGCTGTAGATGACATCCTGGTTTCCATCGCCGTTGATGTCGGCAATGCTGATGAAGGTATTGCCGTTGACCAGCCCCTTGTGCGGTGTGCTCCCGGCATAGAACAGCTGAGCGGGGGAGAAAAATCCGCCGAGGTTTTCGTAGTAGTAAAGCCCGTAAAGCATATCACGGGAACGGAATTGAAGTGACGTTCCGATATTGGCCAGCAGGTCGAGGTCTCCGTCGCCGTCGGCATCAAACGGCTCAAACGACCCGCTGATCCCCAGAGAAAGCCGGTGGAGCGAGCCTTTCATGCCGAGTTGGACCCGGTCTCCGTCGCCGGTCATCGGAACGAGTTTCGGAAACGGTTCAGCGTAGGGAGCGGCGAGGTCGTAATAGAGTGAGTAGCAGGCGTCGCGATTGCCGGCGCGGCTCCACGAAACGGCTCCTGCAGACTGCCAGTACAGCTCCGGTGCGACGCGGAACGGCTGAAAATATTTTTGATCGCCTTCCAGAGAGGCATCGTACACCACCGGCTTGCCGGTGACAGGATCGGTCTCAACCAGACGGAGCGAGCGGATCGCGGCGCGGCGCCCTGCTGCGTCGAGCTCGTCCCACGCGCCTCCGAAGTCCGCATCGAAACGAACCGGAGTCGTTTTCCAGTCGCTGGACGTTTTTCCGGCAAACAGATTGAACCGTTTTTTGCACTGTCCCACCCACTGCGGGCTGGAAGGTGCAGATGCCGGCGCGCAATAAACGTTGATCTCCGGCACAGGAACGCCGTCCGGATTGCCTTCAAACGAACTGTACACGGCAAAATTATCGAACAGGGCATCCGCATGTTCATTGTCGGAGTAGCCCTGCACGCTGTCACTGTCTGTTCCGATATACATTTCGTACATCATCGGAGCCTCGCAACCGGGAACAGCGGCATTGCGGGTGGTTTCGGTTTTTCCGTCTGTACCCAGCTCGATCAGCCTTTCAGCGCGGTTCCATGCCGCCCGGACCGCATGCCATTCGCCGGCTTTCCAGTGACTGATGTCGATGCCCGCGCGCGTCGGATCGTTCCCGTCCGCCGTTTCGAGCACCAGAAATGTTTTCCGTCCCATCTGCCGGATCTTCAGCTGGATTTTCTGCCGGGAGCGGATTTCCGAAGAGAGCAAGCACTGTGTGCGGCCGTAGCCTTCGCGCAATTCCGGCGGATTGAAGCGCAGGCAGACATCGAACTCAATCGCCCCCTCGGCCATGGACAGA
Source organism: Tichowtungia sp. (assembly GCA_041584215.1). GTDB lineage: Bacteria > Verrucomicrobiota > Kiritimatiellia > Kiritimatiellales > Tichowtungiaceae > Tichowtungia. The sequence goes on from JBFHEM010000007.1 coordinate 76,951, forward strand.
TTGCCGTCCAGATCAAAACAGATATGATCTTCCAGCGGAATGGACAGCGCTGTTCCGCTTTTACCCGGCTGATCAAATGAACCCCGCCCGAGCGATACCGTCTCCGGCGACCCGGCGGCAAAATCCGCCGCCGGCCCGTGGTCGAACGAATGAAAAAACAGCCACGGTTCGGATGCAAAACAGCCGGCGCAGGCGACAAGCAGAAAACAAATAATTCGAAACATAGCGGGGACTCCTCAGTTACCGTCAGAATTTAAGAACATCAGCCAGTTCGGTACCGCCGCGCAGTTCGTCGTACGTGATGGCCACCGCGGTGTTTGCTTCGCGGGCCCAGACTCCAACCGTGATAAAGTCATCGGCTTTCACAGTCGCCGGGGCCTGCGCACCGACCGCACGGCTCACACAATGGGCCGTCAAATCCTCGCGGGACACACTGCCGCTTTTCTTTTTCAGGGCGGCGTATCCCGCTTCGCTGAAGCTCCAGAGGGAAGGCGCTCCGCCTTCCACCGTGCCGAGTTCCGGGAATTCGGCGATCAGCAGATACACATTGCCGTCGGCCAGTGACGGTTCCGGCCACGAGCCCTCATTGCCCTTCGCCCCGCTCTGCCGCACCGCAATCCCGCCGCTGTCGAGCGAGTTCGCCCTCATCCGAAAGCGAATGGTCTTGTCACCTTTGGACTGCAGCCGGACAAAGGTCTGCAGCTGATTGACAAATGCGACCGACGAATCGCCATCGAATTTATACAGAAAAGAAACCCACAAAGATCCCGATTCAAGAGCGGTTCCAACCGGACGGACGATATTGATTCCATCATTCGCCTGGTTCGCCGCCATATCCATCGTCATCGCGATGCCGGATACCGGCATCTCTCCGAAGGTCAGCCCGCTCCACCCCGCATAAATGTCTCCTTTGGTGCCGGACTTGTCCGACCAGTGCCCCGCAAACCCGACCCCGCCTTTCTGGAGGGAAATTTTTCCGCCGGCACCATAATCGAACGGCTCAAAAAACAACGGCTTTGCAACGGCGGCAAACCCGATCAATCCAACCCATCCTGCAATCAGTACTTTTTCCATCTCGTCCTCCTTAGCATCCGACCCGCTGTGAAAAACTGCGCACGTTGTCGACCACGTCATCAATCCACTCCCGATCTTCCTCTCCGACGGAAGCACCGTTCAGAAACGACAGTGTATTCAATTCCATATGGTGTGCCTTTTTGAGCAGAAGCTTGGCACTGGCGGGATAGGCCCGCTGAAGAACCCAGTTATACTCCACAAAAAACGTCTGCAGCTTTTCAGCCAGAACCGGATCGGTTTTATAACATTCAAAAAGTTTCACGTGCAGTCCCGGCCACAGGTTGGTCTGCAGTCCACTGTACCCGTTCAGGCCCAGCGCATACGCTTCACGGATCGATCGGGCATCTGCACTGAAAACCTTCAGACCTGACGTTAACCCCGCATCGTGTTTGCGCTTCATCTCCGCCAGATCGCATGAAGTCTCCTTGAGAAAACCGAATTCGGCGAACCGGGTTACATAGTCCGTTAAGGCGGGAGTCAGCATCCGATGGTACGGCCAGGGACATTCATACACCCCGAGCGACAGACCGGACAGCTGCTCCCTGTGCCATTCCATCTCGTCAATCCACTGTTCATCGGTTGCATCCTGCGGCGCGATATCACACAGCGTCAGCACGGCAGCGGCGGCTCCGTATTCCAATACGGACTGAACCATCTCCACCCGTTTGGATCGCTCCACCACACCCATCACACCGGCGACCACCGGAACCCGGCCATCCGCAAATTCAATGACGTGCTTCACCAAGTCCAGCTTGCATTCGTCTGTCATCTCAAGCGCCTCACTCGACAGACAGGCCGAAAAAAGACCGTGAACGCCCTGGCCGACATACCAGTCCACCAGCTGTTTCAGCGCGCTCCAGTCAACCACATTACGCCCCCTGAACGGAGTCAGCATCACCGGCCAGACTCCGTCCGGAATTTGTTTTGTTTTCATAACGCTTCCTTTTCAATTTAGATCAGTTGTCCCGCAGCGCACCACCTCGAAAAGCGGACGCGGGCAGCCCTGCCCCGTTCACCAGATTCGGCACCGCCAGCCGGTGCCATGCAAAACGGAAGAGGAACGGGTCTGGGACCTCCGATGAACAGAGCATGACGGCCTCATCGACAATTTCAGCATCCGCTTTTTTAAACACTCCGTCAGCGCCGGCGAGCTCAAACCAGTCCGGCGCGCCGCCGTCCCGGGTGGTCAGCCCCTGCGCGGAATCAAAACTGATTTTCAATGTGCTGCCTGCTTTCGCAAATGTTCTGTAAACCGGCCCCGTACTGACCACATCCATCCCGTAGGTGTTCGCTTCAGCCAGCAGAGCCAGACGCGTCCCCGGAACCTCTTTGTTCGGAGGGTGAATACTGTCGGCGGTGGAGAAGTCGCTGACAACTGCCATTCCCGTACCCGGGATTTCCTTTACAACGGCAGACTGGGCCTCCCAGAACAGCGGCAGAATTTCCGGATCTTCATCGTTCCATCGATACGGCGCGAGCTGAACAAAGTAGAACGGAAAATCAGTTCCCCACAGCGTTCGCCAGCCGTTCAGCAGCGCCCGGTTCTTATTCACATACGTCTGATTGTGACGATGGTTCGCCTCGCCCTGATACCAGATGGCCCCGCGAATGGAAAACGGAACATTCGGCCCGAGCATGCTGTGATACAGAATGCCCGGAGTCTGTTTATCCTTTTGATCAACCCCGGAAAGCGGCAGCTCGGAAAGATGAGCTGCCATCCGATATTCGGACCCCATCCCTTTGACACTTCTAAACCCGCAGGGCGGCGTCCACGGCTCAATGCGGGTTCCGCCCCAGGCCGCCAGCAGCAACCCGACCGGAACATCCAGATCCCGCTGCAGCTTCCGCCCGAAGTAATAGGCGATTGCGGAAAATGTTTTGACCGTTTCCGGGGTGCAAACCTCCCACTGCGCATCGATGCGCCCGACGGGAACCTGCGTAATCAGCCTCGGCGCGTGATACAGACGGATCCGCGGATAGTTTGCGGCGGCAATTGCACGTTCCGCATCTTCCGTCTGATCCATTCGCCACTCCATATTGGACTGACCGGCACACAACCAGACCTCTCCGACGAGCAGATCGGAATACTGGACAACCTGAGTGCCGGCATCAGAATAAATTTTCATCTTCCGAGGTTTGGAAGATGCCGGCATCGGATCGAGAATTATTTTCCAATGTCCGGAAGAATCTGTCACGGCCTCTTTGCTCTGATCGGCAAACTCAACCGTCACCCATGCCCCGGAGTCTGCCTGCCCCCAGACTGGAACCGCCTGATCGCGCTGCAATACCATATGGTCAGAGAAAACAGACGGCAAACTCAGCGAATTACTGTAGCAAAAGGAAACCGCCGCCCACACAAACAAAAACACACCTCTCACGAAGGGCAATTGCACGCACCCATGCTTTTTTTGGAATTTCATGAAATTGTATACTACATTGCAGATATTTCAGAAGCAATCCGAGAAACCGACTTTCAGTAAAAAAGCAAAAGCCATTACGAATCAGTCAGTCAATCAACTGCGGATGGATCACCACTGAGAACTGCCGGGTTTCCCCTGGATTGCGAATGCGCCACAGCACCTGCTCCACCGCCTGCTGCCCAATCAGGTCCGCACACATATCAATGCAGACCGGACGCGGATCCAGTCCGCTCAGATAGTTCTTCTCACCGCCGCAGGAAAGAACAACCGGCCGTTTTTCCGTATCAAAAATCCCGTTGCGGTGCAGTGCCGGATAGGCAAAAGCGGCCGTCCGGTCTGACGGGAAAAAGATCGCATCCGCCTGTCGAATGACATCAATTTGATCTTCAATCACCCGGTTAACTGACTCTTCAAGCGAATCGGCATCGGAGCCGAGCACCAGACAGCCTTCCATCCCCAACTCCCGACCCGTTCCTATAAACGTCTGATGTCGACTCTGATAAACCTCAGAACCGATAGAAGAACTGATGGCCACCAAATGACGGCAGCCCTTCTGCTTGCAATACTCCGCCCCCAGCTCGCCGATTTCACGATTGCCGGGCAGAATCACCGTCCGCGATCCCTCCTGATGTGATGTCATCCAGAATACCGGAATTCCTTCAAAAAAAACACGCAACCCGCTGTCCAGCTCGCCGAACAGCAAAATGCCGTCGACCATCTTCTTTTGTAAAATCGGCGGCATCTCCTCCAGCGTCTCGGCCCCCATGCAAACCATCGGAGATATCCCGTTGGCGGCCAGCCCCTTGCAGATTGGCTCCAACTGGCGCACAAACAGTTCAGCGGCACCGATATGCCCGTCCCCCATCACCAGCACGGCTACGGTGCCGTATTTCAAGCCTTGGGGGGCCACCGACGGCACGGATCGCGGAATCCGCGGCTTTGGCACAAAATTCAGTGCCTTCACCGCTTTGCGAACACGATCCACCTTATCGCGCGCTACGCCCGGTCGGTTATTCAACACCCGCGACACCGTCGCAACGGAAACGCCTGCCTTTTCTGCAACCACTTGAAGATTCATGCATTCACCTCGATAAAATTAGCCTGCTTGAAATTACAAAACCATAAAACAACCGCAGATTTGAAATTACAAGGTCTATTTGAAAAAGTCGTGCATCGACCTGAGGCGGGACGACAACCCGTCAGGAATTGCGTCTTAACATTAAACACAGCTCAACATCACCCAGCCTGATGCCGTCGGGCAAAAAAGGAGGCTGCAACCTCTCCCTTGGACCGTTGCCTCACGATCGCAAGGCCTCTCTCGACGTTGTCTCGGGTTTGCTAATCGAAAATGACAGAAATAAACGGTGTTTTTTTAAACGTTGGAATTTCCTTTGCGTCATCGCGTCAAAAAAACCGCATACGCGCCGTCCGGTCAGGGACCTATTTATATGCAAAATTCAACCTCTTATCGGAATGCCCTGAAAGGGCAAGACAACTTAGCCTTGGGCTATCGCCCAAGGAAATCGGTCGAGAAGTCAAATCTGTCCTGCAGGGACAGCACACCGAAATATTGTATTGCCCCTTCAGGGCAAAGATTATTTTGCCCTGAATACCCGGGGGCGCTGCCCCGGGCTTTGTTGTGTAATGCCCTTGGCACATTTTCGCTCACTAATTATGTGTATAACAGATCGGTCGGGCACCGGGCCTGCACAACAGCCCCCGGACCCCATCCGCGTTTATCCGTGGTCATCCGCGGTAAAAAAAACCTGCATTCGCACGGCGCACGGCGGCCTCGGAGAGGCCTGCCCTACCCAACGTTTCAACCCGAAAACGGCGCGCCCGGCGGGCTCTCCTCGACTTCCACCAAGACGCAGTTGATTTCGCCCAGCACGTCAGCTATCGTTTCATTCCATGAAAGATTTTCATCCGCAGCCGGGCAGCATACAAGGGACGTTACCCCCGTTCGTTTGCGTCCATGCCGGGCAAATCCCGCGCATTGAGTCGATCACCGCCTCCGGCGGTTCAGGGCAACGCAAAACAGCATGATCAAAAGGAGCCCCATTTTGACGAGATTCACATCAAACGGCATCGTTTTACTGGCGCTGATTGCGGACTGCAGCGCGGGGCCTGCTGCGCACGAAGCATGCGGGTACGACCTGACGTCGCCCAATGCCGCCTGCACCCTGCCCGCCGTCCTGCGGGAGATATCGGCGCTGGTGTACGTGGACCCGGCGACACTGGTCTGCGTCGAGGATGAGCTCGGAGTGCTGTACAGCTGCCATCCCGAGACAGGTTTGATCACCACGCAGAGGACCTTCGGCGCAGCGGGCGACTACGAGGGGATCGCGAGAGTTGAACAGACGATATATGTCTTGCGGAGCGACGGGCGCCTGTTCGAGGTCGCCGGCTATTCATCCGAAGCGCCGCAGGTGAGGTTCTATGACACGGGGATCCCCGCACAGAATAACGAAGGGCTCTGCTATGACGAGGCCCGCCACAGGCTGCTGATTGCCGCCAAGAGTCAAAGCGGAGAAGGCGCAGAGCTCAAAGACAGGCGCATGGTTTACGAATTCGACCTGAAAACCATGCGCCTGCGGGAAGAGCCGGTCTTTACGCTCGACCCGCAGGAAATCACAGCATTCGCGCAGCACACCGGCATCGAGCTTCCGCAACAGAAGAAGACGAAGCAAGGCAACGCCCCGGCCGTCATCAAGCTCAGCCCCTCCGCCATCGGCGTCCACCCGATCACAGGGCAGCTCTACCTGCTCTCGGCAGCGAGCCATCTCCTGCTTGTGCTCACCATGGACGGCACGATCCAGGATCTTGAACTTCTTGACCCGAAACTGTTCAACAAGGCGGAGGGAATCACGTTCACCGAAGAAGGCGACCTGTTTATCTCCAATGAGGGAGAAGACGGGCCCGCGACCATTCTGCGCTTCGAGCTTCAGAAAAAATGAATATCGCCGCCCGCAGCGGCACGGTGCCTGTTCGGCACCCGCGGCACACGCCGCGACACGCAGGCCGGGCGCTCGCCGAAGAATTCGCTCAACGCGTCATCCGGTCAATCAGCTCCCCGGCGGCATCGCGCAGTTCAATAACGAGCGGCATTTTGCCGAGCGCGTGCGTGGCGCACGACAGGCACGGGTCGTAGGCGCGGATCGCCACCTCCACGTGATTGAGCAGCCCTTCGGTGATTTCGGTTCCGCTCAGGTATTTTCGGGCCACATCCTCCACGGCCCGGTTCATCGGCGTGTTGTTGTTGGTGGTGGAGACAATCAGGTTGGCCATGGTCACCTGGTCGTTCCCGTCCACTTTGTAGTGATGGAAGAGCGTGCCGCGCGGCGCTTCGATCAGGCCGACCGATTCCCCGCGCCGCTCGCCCCTGACCATCAGCTCCGAGCCCTGCAGGTCCGGATCGTTGAGCAGGTCGCGGATTTTTTCGGCGGAATGCAGCAGTTCGATCATGCGCGCCCAGTGGTAGGCCATGGTGAGGTTGCTGGGCCTGCCGCCCGACAGGGCCATGAACTCCTTGCGGGCGGTTTCGGCCGCGGGGGTGTCGATGAAATCGCAGGTATTGATGCGCGCGAGCGGGCCGACGCGGTACCAGCCGTTTTCGGGCCCGATCGTTTTGATGAACGGAAACTTCATGTAAGACCACGGCCGCACCTCTTCGGCGATGTATTTGAAGTAGCCCTGATAATCGACGTGGTCGAAAACGGTGGCGCCCTCGGCGTTCACCGCGCGCAAATCCCCGTGGTACAGATCCATCGCGCCGTCTTTGCGGATGAGCGACACATGATTGGAGTCAAACGCGCCGAAGTCCCTGAGCAGATCGATATTCTCCAGGGTGTAGTCTTTGGCGATCTTCAGCGCGGACTGCGACCAGACAATCATCTGATCGATGTCTTTCAGGAATCCATCGCGCTCTTCCATGCTGAGGTTTTTGTTCACGCCGCCGGGCACCGCGCCGGTGCCGTGGATTTTTTTGCCGGCTGTGGCTTTGATGATCTCCTGCCCGTACTTGCGCATCATCACGCCCTGCACCGCCAGTTCCGGATACTTGCGCGCAACGCCGACCACATTGCGGACCGCCACGTCGGCATCGAATCCGAACAGCAGGTCGGGCGAACAGAGATGAAAGAAGTGCAGCGCATGGCTCTGGAACATCTGTCCGTAATGCATCAGGCGGCGGATTTTTTCGGCGGTCGGCGTGAGCCGATCGACCCCGACAATCCCGTCCATCGCCTTGGCGGCGGCCAGATGATGACTGACCGGGCAGATGCCGCACAGCCGCTGCACCAGCACCGGAATCTCCCAGTACGGGCGGCCCTGAATAAAGCGTTCGAACCCGCGGAACTCCACGATGTGCAGCCGCGCCTGCGACACCTGCGCCTGCTCATCCAGCTGGATGGTGACCTTGCCGTGCCCTTCGACGCGCGTCACCGGTTCGATGATGATCTTACGGCCGCTCATAACTGCTCCCTTCGGTAAATCCTAATAACGAAACACCAAAAATACCCAAAGAAATCTAAATAACGAAATACCTACCCCATTCAACCTCTATAAATTTTAGCGAAAATCAGATGGAGTTCTTTTGCTTCCTGCCATAGAGGCTTTGCCTCATCTTTTAGTTCCGGAACAGCACGTACAATCATGCGTACAAAGAATTTTGTTTCACGCGCTTCTCGTTTACATATCGAAATTTTATGGCGGAAATCCTTTTTAGAAACAGCATCATCCGCCTCTCGGTAGTTGGCACCAACACTGGTTCCTGCTGCAACCCGCTGAGGAATCAAACGTTGAGTCACAGGATTAACCGGAACCTTTTTCGCAAAATCAATAACAGACTCTCCCAACAAAGCTGTACGCTCTTCCAGATCATACGGTTTTTCATTCTTTTCGGTTTCACTCATTCGGATTTCTTTGGGTCTTTCGGGTTTCGTCATCACCGCTCAATCATACTTGAGCAGCTCATAAGGCAGCTCAATCGGCTTGCCGCTCAGCAGCGCGGTGACGGCGGCCCAGATGGCATCGGCCGACGGCGGGCAGCCGGGCAGGCAGTAGTCGATTTTGACCACCTCGTGCGCGGGATACACCTTGTCGAGCAGCAGGGGTATGTCCGGATCGTTCGGCACCTCGCCGGAGGGGTTGTAGACGGTGATCCCGGTTCGGTAGGCTTCGTCGAAGCACTCGGCGAGCGGGATGTTGTTGCGCAGGGCGGGAATGCCGCCCATGGTGGCGCAGTCGCCCAGCGACACCAGCACATCGCAGTGCGTCCTGAATTCCTGCAGCACATGAACATTTTCCTCGTTGCAGCAGCCGCCCTCAATCAGCCCGACGGCGCATCCGCCGCTGATGGTTTTGATGTCATCGATCGGCGACCTGTCGAAATCGATCAGCTCGATCAGCTCGAGAATGCGTTCGTCGATGTCGAGAATCGACATGTGGCACCCGAAGCATCCGGCCAGCGATGTGGTTGCGATTTTCGGCTTACTCATGCGCCGCCTCCTCAATCTCGGAACCGATCGGCTGATGGTCGTAGCGCCGCCTGCCCACCGGCACTTCAAATGCGGTCCGTTTTTTGATGATGCACCCGACGGGGCAGACATCGGCCGCGCGGTCATTGACACTCATGTCGGTGTCGGCCAGCGCCTTCTCGCCGTTGACGCCGATCTTGCGCTCAAACCCGCGCCCGATGGACTGAAACACATTCTTGCCGTCGAGCTCCTGACTGGCCCGCACACAGCGCGCGCACATGATGCAGCGGTTGTGATCGAGCATGACGTCCGGATGAGACGCATCGACGTCCTTGGCGGGAAACTGGAACGGATACTGCGGAGCGGTGATGCCGAAGCGGTAGGCCATGGCCTGCAGCTCGCAGTTGCCGCTGCGCTCGCAGAACATGCAGAAGTGGTTGCCCTCCACAAACATCATGTCGATGATGTTGCGGCGGTGCTCCAGCAGCTCGGGCGTATCGTTTTCGACCACCATGCCCTCGGCGACCGGCTTGACACAGGCGGCCTGCGGGCGGCCGTCAACAATCACCGTGCAGACCCGGCAGCTGCCGATCGGTTTCAGGTCCGGGTGGGCGCACAGGCGCGGAATGTAGATTCCCGCCGCGTCGGCCGCCTCCAGAATCGTCTGGCCCGGTTTTGCATCGACTTCCCGTCCATCAATGGTGAACTTCATGACCTTCGCTCCTTACCGTGCATGGAACAGAACGGATCTGCGCCCCGTTAATTCGCTGGCATCCTCGACCGCCTTGAGCACATTGAATGATTTCTGGAATCCGCTGCGGTCTTCGCGGACCAGCGCGTTGTACACCGGGCGGAAATTCTTCAGGGTTGAGAGAATCGGGTTGGGCGAGGTCTGCCCCAGCCCGCAGCGGCTCATGCGGCCGGTGCTTTTTCCAAGCCGTTCCAGGTATGCCAGGTCTTCGGGCACGCCCTGGCCTTCCCGGATGCGCGCCAGGCGCTGCCGAAGCAGCACATTGCCGACACGGCACGGCACGCAGTAGCCGCAGCTCTCATCCACAAAAAACTCCATGAAGGCGTCGACCACCTCCAGCAGGTCGCGCTGCGGACTGAACACCATAATCGACCCGCCGGTCGGCAGGTCGCCGAAACAGATTTTGCGCGCATACTGCCCGCGATCGATCATCTGGCCGGACGGACCTCCGATCTGAACCGCCACCGCGTCTTCGGCGCCGGTTTTTTCAAGCAGCTCTGTGACGGTGATCCCAAAGGGAACCTCATAGACCCCCGGGCGTTCGCAGTCGCCGCAGACGCTGAGCAGCTTGGTGCCGCAGCTGTGCTCGGTGCCGATGTTTTCAAACCAGACCGGCCCCTGATCCAGTATGCGGGCGGCGCAGCAGTAGGTCTCCACATTGTTGACGGCCGTCGGCGACACCTTGTAGCCGGCGATGGCCGGGAACGGCGGGCGGTCCGCCGGGTCGCCGCGCGTCCCCTCGCACGAGCTGATCAGCGAGGATTCCTCGCCGCAGACATACGCCCCGGCCCCCATCTGAATGCGGATATCAAAGTGGAAGCCCTCCTTGCCGGCAATCGTGTTGCCGAGCAGTCCCGCCTCGCGGCGGCGGCCCAGCACCGCCTCCAGGAAAGCGCGCAGATACGCATACTCCGCGCGCAGATAAATAATGCCGGTTTCGGCACCGGTGCAGTAGGCCGCAATCGTCATGCCCTCCATCATCAGATCCGGCCGCTCGGTCAGCAGCACCCGGTCCTTGAAGGTGCCCGGCTCCCCTTCGTCCGCATTGCACAGCACAAATTTGTTCTCGCCGGGCGCATTGCGGGTGAATTCCCACTTGAGGCCGGTCGGGAAACCCGCGCCGCCGCGGCCCTGCAGGCCGGACTTCTTGATGTCCGCGATCACCTCCTGAGGTGTTTTTTCGAGGGCCTTGCGCAGTCCGGCATCGGGATTGACGTCGCACAGCAGCACCTCGCCGCGCTCGCGGATATTATTGCACACCATCGCCTGCACCAGCGGATCGGCATTGCCGCCGTCGCCGCACCCGTCCACCAGCACCTGAGGATCAAACGATCCGCGCAGCGCCTGAATGATGCCCGGCACCTTTTCCGGCGTCAGGTTCGTCAGAACCGTATCGTTGGCGAGCGCGGCGGGCGCCTGGTCGCTCATGCCGATGCAGGCGGTCCACTCCAGCGTAAAATGGCCGTCGGGCGTGCTTTCACCCATGGAGATACCCAGCTCTTTTTCAAACGCCGCGGCGACCGCATCCGCCCCTTTAAACCGATCGATGATATCATTGCACAGGCGCAGAACGACCCGGCCCTGTTTGCGGTCGGAGAGGAAGGCATAAAAGGAAATCACGCTTTCGACCTCGACGCGGTGGGTACCGGCCTCGCGGGCAATCAGGTCGTAGGATTCCGGGGGCACATGCGAAAACTCCCGCTGAATCTCCCGCACAATATCCATCAGCCGCGCCCGCTCATTCCCGTATTTGCGGCAGATCTCTTTTATTTTCTCTTCGTTGAGCATATCGACCTCCCCATCGCAGCATGCCCCGGTCAAGCCGTTGCAGTTTAACAGCCTTCAGAATGGTCGGCAAGAGTTGAATGAGAAACATGCTCTCAGATAACCGGGGACGCCCGGCCGGTCTTCCCCGGAAAAAACCATCCAAGCCTTCCGGTGCAAAAAAACCGAAAAACAGGGTTTCCAGACCCTGGAAAAGACTCTTCAATAGCCCCCATGCAAACCAACTCCAAAAAAACCATCGGCGCGCACGTCAGCGCCGGCGGCGGCGTCGAAAACGCCCCGCTCAACGCCGCGGCCATCGGCGCGGACGCCTTCGCGCTGTTTACAAAAAACCAGCGCCAGTGGGTTTCGGCCCCGCTGACGGCCGACAGCATCGCCGCATTCAAACAAAACTGCGCCGGAACCTTTGACGCGGCCCGGATCCTCCCGCACGACTCCTACCTCATCAACCTCGGCCACCCCGAAGCGGAAGGACTGGCCAAATCCCGCGCCGCCTTTCTGGACGAAATGCAGCGCTGCGAGCAGCTCGGCCTCGACCGGCTCAACTTCCATCCGGGCAGCCACCTCAACAAATGCAGCGAGGACGAATGCATCGCCACCATTGCCGAATCGATCAACATCGCGCTGTCCAAAACCGACGGGGTCAGCGCCGTGATTGAAAACACAGCCGGACAGGGCACCAACATGGGCTGGCGCTTTGAGCAGATCGCGGCCATCATCGGGCAGGTGGACGACAAAACGCGCGTCGGCGTCTGCCTCGACACCTGCCACAGCTTCACGTCCGGCTACGACCTGCGCACCCCGGCCGCATGCAACGACACCTTTGCCCGCTTCGACGAGATCGTCGGGTTCAACTATTTAATGGGCATGCATCTCAATGATTCCAAGAAGGATCTCGCCACCCGGGTCGACCGCCACCACAGCCTCGGCCAAGGTTTCATCGGGCTCGACTGCTTCCGAACCATCATGGCCGATGAACGCTTCAACGGCATGCCGCTGATCCTTGAAACGCCCGACCCCGCGATCTGGGCGGACGAAATCAACCTGCTGCGCAGCTTCGAAGCCGGCTGAGCCGCCCCCAAAGAACGCAACATAATTCCTTTTGCAACAACTGTCGCGCCGTGGACTCAACAATCTATTTTTTCACAACCGCTTCGCTAGAGGATCTCCGAGAAATAGAGAGGAAATGCATTCATCCATTTAAAGCTGTTCCTCTGTCTTGCCCGGATGTTTGCTCTAACGACCAGCGGGAGTGGTTGTGAAAAACAGAAGTTGTCTCGCCTGAATGGCGCGAGAAACGGTGAGCGATCTCATTTGCGTCGCCTCGCTCGCGCGCGTCTTCCTGTATCCCGAAGAGCTTGGGTTGTGGCTATAGACTTAATTGAAACGCTCCAGGCTTTGGAAAACCGGCACCGTCCGCGGGGCCGGTGCACATTAGTACGCCGCATTAAAATCAGCGGCCCAGCGGATCAGGGCGTCACACAGCGTGCCGCAGCGGGCCATCTCGTGTTGGCGCACCATGATCTCGATTTCGTGCGAAAGAACCGAAATCTCGGGCAGTCCCATGGTGCCGGCCATGCCCTTCATTGAATGGGCCGCCTCCAGCACGGCATCCGGGTCCGCCTGCTCCATCCCGCGCCGCAGATCGCCGCTCAGACGGTCCAGCTCTTCATGAAAGGCTTCCATCAGTTCGTCATCCAGCTCAAAGGCTTCCACCTCAAACTGGCTGATCCGGTCCTCCAGATCGGGCACCAGCTGCCGAACCATCTCCATTGCTCGCGGAATTGCCGTCATCGATCACTCCTGTCAGTTCCTCTGTATTCAAATCCCATCATGGTTGAGAGGGATATTTACCCCCCCGCTATCGCTCAATGAAACGCTCCTTCGTCGCAATTTTTGCATACAAAAATTATTTATCGCTGCGCTTTGCAGGCACGGATTTACGGGATTTATAAGTTTCCGGGAGCTTAGCATCTGTGAAAATCTGCATAATCTGTGGATACATACTTTTTCGGTTGAGTTTTGGTTCCGGCTCCGCCGGGTTGGGCTCTAAACCATCGCCTGATGCTATCCTGTCCGGCGGAAAACATACAAGCTTTTGTCCGCCGCGGAATTTATCAGCAAACGATTGAAGAACCCTCGGGTTTGAGACAAACTCATGATTATGTCGAATATCTTCAAAGACTACCCCGGAGTCCCCTGGGAACAGGGATGGCGAATCGCATCCGATGCCGAAGACGCCGCCCCGTTTTTCACCGCGTCAGAGACCGGACAGATCCGGGCGGCAGACGGTTCGTGGACGCTTGATCTGCCGGCCCCCTCCCCGCAGGTAACCGCGCGACTGTTCAGCAACGGCCTGTCCCTGCGCACCCGCAAAACCAGCCATGACATGCAGGCCATCGCCGTTGCCGTTGAGCCGGGAATCCTGACCGGATCCACTGGGGAACTGCCGCCGCCGGAACTGCGGGCTGAAGATGCACAGCAGGACGACCCCGGCCTCACCTGGGTTAAAACCGGCTCCCGGATTGCGCTGCTTCTGTGCCAGGATTCACGCTTCGCGCTGGTAACCGGCGAGTACTCCCGGGACCTGGCGGTGCTCAAAGCCGAAGAAGCCATCGAGCTCGGCGAGGCCGATCTGATTCAGGCGCAGACCGAGAGCCGCCGGCGGACGGCCGGGCTGTTCAGCATCAACCCGCGCCACAACCCGCCGGTCGCCCTGGCCGCCGAGTCGCTGCGGCAGCGGCTGCGCGGCCGCACCGCCGCCCTGCACGGGATCTGGAGCACCGCCGACGGCTTCGCCCGAGAAACCTTTTCACTGAACGAACTCTATCCGCTGACCGAGGCCTGGCTGCTGATCGAACCGGCGACGGCAATGGACCTGGTGAAAACCGCCCTGGCCCTGCAGCAGAGCTCCGGCGGGTTCCCCGCCTGGGTCGACTGTCAGGGCGCGGTCTCGTCCGCCGCGCCGTGGCCGCTGCTCATCCAGTCCTTTGAACTGGCCTGGCAGGAGCAGAGCGATCCGGCCCTGCTCAGGAAAACGATGCCGGCCCTGCGCAAATACATGCAGTGGGCGCTCCGCTATTTCGACCCGCACCGCGACAAAATCCCCGCCTGGCAAAGCGAACAGGAAATCTTCGTGCCCGGCAGCTTTGAACGCGGCAAAGCCACCCCGGACCTGACGGTCATGCTGATCTGCGAACTGGAGGCGCTGCTGCGGCTGTGCGAGGCCAGCGCAACGGCCGGCACCGCGGCCGCCCCGCTGCGCGAAGAACTGGACCAGCTGACCCGCACCCTGACCTCCATTTTCTGGAACCCGGAAATCAAGGCCTTTTCCAACACCTGGAAAGAAGGACACTACAACAGCGAGCCCTCCTTCGGCTCGTTCCTGCCGCTGTTCCACCGCGGCCTGCCGAACGCGTACCGGGCCCCGCTGCTCGAAAAATTCGAAGAGACGCACGGCTTCCCCGGCCACGAAGAGTCCGGCGAGTGGAACAAGGAACAGATCGATGACACCGCCCGCCTGCCGGTCATCCATCAGTTTATGACGCTGCAGGCCCTGCGCCGCGCCGACCCGAACCGCGCGCTGCTGATGCTGTTTGTCCGCCGGGCCCGCGACGGGTTTGCCGCCTGGTTTGAGCGCGAAAGCATCCAGGCCGCCCGGCACAGGCCCCGCGGCGAAGCGAATGCGCCGGCCTTCGGGATCGGCCCCGTCACCGCCGCCCTGCTGCTGTGCACCCAGGCGGAATTCCAGCAGACCGCCGCCGCCCATGCGCCCACGCTCAAGAGCCTGCAGCGCTGGGTCCACCGCATGCGCTTCACAGTCTCCGACCTGAAAATTCTGGCGGCGGTCATCACGGCGATGGTGTTTATCCACATGCTGTACAACATTCCCCGCGCGGATGCGGACGATGCACGGATCGCGGAAGCGGCGCTGAACTACTCCCAGGGACGCTACCGCAAAGCCATGCAGCTGTGCCGGCGCTACCCCGACCACCCGCTCTCGCAGTTCCTGCAGGCCAACCTGCTCATGCTCACTGAAAACCCGGCAGAAGCCGAGCCGCTCTACCTGGCGGCGCTGCGCAGCGAAACCGCCAGCCCGTCCGCCCTGTTCGGCTACGCGCTCGCCCTGCAGCTGAACGGAAAATTCGACCAGGCCGCAAAACGCTACAACGACTTCATCGACATCTACGAAGTTCAGCCGCAAATCCGGCTGACCGAATTTGCCTATGAATTTCTGCGGCTCGCCGAAGAAAAATTCAGCCGGCCGCCGAAATGGAAGCGCGTTTATGCACTGCCGGAGATGAACGACCTTGGATTATGAGGTTTACCGCCCCGCCATTCCGTATTACTTTTCCCGCTATGAAAAAATACATTCTTTTACTGATCCCGCTGACGGCGGCGCTGCTGCTGAGCGCCTGCTACCGCAATGACATCCGCACCGCAACCTTCCGGATCGACCAGCTGCGCACCCAGGAAAGCGTGCAGCTGATTGGCAAAGCCCTTCAGCAGCTCGAAGGCATTCAGGAAATCCGCTCCGACATTGAGGGGCGCGCCCTGACGGTGGTCTTCAACGGGCGGCTGCTGTACCTGAAGAACATTGAGTTTGCGATCGTCAGCGCCGGCTTCAGCCTGCCCAACTGGCCGGCCGAAGCATCCGCCAAAGACAAACTGCCCGAGGAACTTCAATAATGAAATTCGCCCTCACCTCCCGCCCGCTGAGCGCACAGGCCAAAGATGCCCTGATTGTTTTTGTACAGGACCGGAAGCCGCTGACCGGCGGGGATCCCGACCTGGACGAGCTGATCGCGCAGCAGATCAAAAAAACCGGATTCGACGGGGACGCGCTGCAAACCGCCGTGTTTCCAACCTTTGGAAAAACCAAAGCGGACGCCGTAATCC
Organism: Tichowtungia sp.; assembly: GCA_041584215.1. GTDB lineage: Bacteria > Verrucomicrobiota > Kiritimatiellia > Kiritimatiellales > Tichowtungiaceae > Tichowtungia. The sequence continues at coordinate 93,357 of JBFHEM010000007.1, forward strand.
TGTCCGGCCTCGGCAAATGCTCCGGCTTCCGGATGGAAACCCTGGAGCGGGCGGCATCGGCCGCGGTGCGCGCCGGCAAAAAGGCGGGCGCGAAACACTTCGCCACCGCCGCGGCGGCCGGCATCGGCCGGACCGCCGATGCCGCCTTCATCCGCGCCGCGGCGCGCGGCGCGGCCTGGGGAACCTACGAGTTCGACACCTTTAAAACCGCCGGCAAAACAAAGACGCCGCCGTGTTCCCTCACCTTTGCCGGACGCTGCGAAAACGCGGCGGCCGGGCGCAGGGCGCTGGCCGACGCGCAGGCCGAGAGTGATGCCCTTCTCTCCACCGCGGACCTGGCCAACCTGCCGGGCAACATCGCCACCCCGCAGAAGATCGCCGGATGGGCGTCCCAAATGGCCAAAGAAACGGGACTCACCTGCTCCGTGCTCGGCAAAGCGGAGCTCAAAAAGAAAAACTGCAACGCCCTGCTCGCGGTCGCCGCCGGCAGCGAGCTGGACGCAAAAATCATCACGCTCAACTACAAAGGAACCGACCCAAAAGCCAAACCGGTGGTGCTGGTCGGCAAAACCATCACCTTCGACTCCGGCGGCATTTCGCTCAAGCCCGGCAAAGGGATGGGCTGGATGCTCTACGACAAATGCGGCGGCATGGCCGTGCTCGCCGCCATGAAAATGGTCGCCCTGCTCAAACCAAAATCGCCGGTCGTCGGGATTCTCACCGTCGCGGAAAACATGCCGGGCGGCAGCGCAACCCGCCCCGGCGATATCATCAAAGCCCGCTCCGGGAAAACCATTGAAATTCTGAACACCGACGCGGAAGGCCGGCTCGCGCTGTGCGACGCGCTTGACCTGGCGCTCACGCACCGCCCCGCCGCCGTCATCGACCTGGCCACCCTCACCGGCGCGGTGATCGTCGCGCTCGGTCACAACGGATCGGCCGTGATGGGCAACAACCCCGACCTGACCCGAGCCCTGATCAACGCCGGCGAAGCCGGCGGCGAGCGCCTGTGGGAACTGCCGATCTGGGACGAGCACAAAGAGGACATCAAAGGCACGTTTGCCGACCTGCAGAACATCGGCAAATCCGGCACCGCCGGCACCATCACCGCCGGTGCGTTCCTGAGCGAATTTGTGCCGGACGACATTCCCTGGGCGCACATCGATATTGCCGGAACGGCCTGGGTTGAAACACCCAAGCCCTGGATGGCGCCCGGCGCCACCCTGTTCGGCGCACGCACGCTGATTGAGTGGATCAAGGGAATGGAATAGTGGAAGTATGGATTCCGGGAACAATGGAATATTGAAAGCAGGCAAATTCACCGGAAAACCCCATTGATATCCATCTGCCAGGCGAAATGCCCGCTGATTCGTTCGGATAACGGATGCGTCTTGACTGTGTTGAGTTTCCGGGGATTGAAAACGGTAGAACGGTGCTCCGCGCCGTTTTTCCAATGTTTGGAACCGGCGGCATGCCGGGGCTTTGTTAAACGGTATTTTTACACACGTTGAAATTTCCTTTGCGTCGTTGCGTCTTATCGGGATGCCCTGAAAGGGCAAGACAACTTAGCCTTGGGCAATCGCCCAAGGAAATCGGCAGAGAAGTCGAATCTGTCCTGCAGGGACAGCACGCCGAAATATTGTATTGCCCCTTCAGGGCAAAGATTATTTTGCCCTGAATACCCGGGGCGCTGCCCCGGGCTTTGTTGTGTAATGCCCTTGGCACATTTTCGAACACTAATTATGCGTATAATAGACAGGTCAGGGACCGGGCCTGCAAAACAGCCCATGGACCCATCGCGTTTATCCTTACTATTGTCCGTCAAAAACATGTTTTTTTTGCACGTTTTTTTCTGCTTTTTCAACTCCTTATTCAGCAGCAACTAAGCATGATCAGGATTTGCCGCAAAAGATCTCAGAGAACTCAAGGATTTCTTTTGTGTTCCCTGCGCTCTCGCGGCCACCATCTCCCGTTCCGCCGCAGACAGGCAAGATGCCTGTCCCGCTCTATTTCGCGCATTCTGCGTCTTTTTGCGGCTAGCCTGTAGTATAGCGCCCATCATCCATTTTGCGGGCCTGGCCGAGGGCGGCGAGGGTTTCGAGGAGTTCGGCGACGCGGTCGGTGCGCGCGCGGGTAAAGGTGCGGGCGAGTTCTTCCGCAGTGACGGGTGCGGGCGCGGCGAGCGCCGTGCGGAGAAGTCGCACTTGATCGGGCAAGGCTTTGGGCCAGGGTTGTTTCTTTAACGTAGACGCGGTGTCCCCACCGCGTTTCTTTGCGGACGCTGAACGCGGTGGGGACACCGCGTCTACGTTCAACTCGGACTGCACTTCTTCCGGACATTGGAAATCGGGGCGGAGGTAGCGGATCTTGCCTTGGGCTTCTTCAGCGGCGCGCTCGGCGTTGAGCGCAACGAGTTTTTCCAGGATTTCGTCGTCCGAAAGATCGGCGGGCCAGCCGTAGGCTTCGGCGACGGCGGCATCAAGCTCGTCGTGCAGCTGCATCAGCACCGACACCAGCCCCTGCTCGTGGATCGTCTTTTCTTTGGCGGTGAGCGCTTCGCCGGCGCGCAGTTTTTCGAGCACGCGGCGGTTGAAGGTTTGGCGCAGGGAGTTGGTGGTAACGAAGCCGAAGCGTTTCAGTGCCCGGTTGGGGACCGATTCCCCGAGCGCCCGGTCGGGGACCGGGCCTACAGTGGTTGTAGGCCGGGTGTCCGCACCCGGCGGGGTTGCAGGCCGGGTGTCCCCACCCGGCGGGGTTGCAGGCCGGGTGCCCCCACCCGGCGGGGTTGCAGGCCGGGTGCCCTCACCCGGCGCGGTTGCAGGCCGGGTGCCCTCACCCGGCGCGCCCCGCAACAACTCGGCGGCGCGGTTCCACCAGTACATGACGAAGTCGGACGCTTCGCCGACGTCGGAATGGATTTTGCGGACGGTGTCGGTGTAGCCGTCGCCGAGGGCATTGCGCATACGGGCGGCCCCGATAAAGGGCGGGTAGCCGATGGTGTAGTCGGCCTGCGGCCAGACGGCTTTCCGAGGGTTGGAACAATGATAGACGGGGACGCGGGCGGTTTCGTCGGGAACTTCCTTGCCGGTGACGGGATGCGGCTTGGTGGTGCGTCCGTCCCAGTGGGTGACGGGCCGGCCGTCGTCGTCGAGCACTTCGACTTTGCTGTCGTATTCGATGAGTGCGTCGCGGCATTCAATGTTGTGGAAGTTGCGGATGATGGGCTGGGCGGGCTGGACGTTGCCCCGGTTGCGGAAATGCCACTGCAGGGCACCGATCCACAGGACAAGCTCGGCGATGGCGGCGGCGCGCGGGTTGATTTCAAGGCCGAGCAGCTGGTGGGGATCGACGGTTTCGCCGAGCAGGTCGAGCGAGCCCTGCCCTTCGCCGAGCCAGAAGAGTGTGTCGAACACTTCCCCTTCGATGCGCTTGAGGTGTTCGAGCACGACATACAGGAAGTTTCCTCTGCCGCAGGCGGGGTCGAGCAGGGTTCCGAAGATGGCGGGCTCGACATCGCGCCAGTCGGAGCGGGCGGCCTCAATCAAGAGCAGGAGCTGGTTTTTTTCCAATGCCTGGAAAACGTTTACCGGATCTTTCCAACCATTGGAACTTTTACCCGCAGATTTTCCAACCAGTGGACACGAAGTGAGGCTGGCGCGGAGCGACGGCCGCGCAGCGGCAACCAGGCGGACCGTCCGCCCCAAAGCGTTCTTAGATTCTTGCAAGAATATTACTTTGACTTATTCCCTTACTTCAGACTAATAATTCCAGCGGGCTGCGATCAGGACGCGGCACGGAACCCAAAGGTTACAATGCTTACGAAAAAAAGATCGATCTTAGCGGACGGACCGCATCCGGCGAATCCCGAAAACGAGGCGGATGCGGCCGCGAACAACGATTCGCCCGCTGCCGGCTTTTATGTGGTGGGCATCGGCTCGTCGGCGGGCGGGCTGGAGGCGCTCGAGGAGCTGTTCACGAACATGCCGAACAAAGCGGGTATGGCGTTCGTGGTGGTCAGCCACCAGCATCCGGGGCATGTCAGCCTGCTGCCGGAACTGCTGGGCCGCTGCACGGAAATGCCGGTCGCCGAGGCCAAAGACGGCGAAGCGCTGAAGCCGAACCGCGTCTACGTCAATCCGCCCGGCTGCCACCTCGGCTTGATGAACGGCCGGTTCCAGCTGATGGACGTTCCCGTCGGCGAACAGCCCTCGCCGCTGATCGATTTCTTTTTCCGCTCGCTCGCCGAGGACCAGCGGGAGCGCGCCATCTGCATTGTCCTGTCCGGCACCGGCACAGACGGCACGCTGGGCGTGCGCGCGGTGAAGGGCGAGCTGGGCATGGCCATGGCGCAGAATGTCGAATCGGCCCGCTTTTCCGGAATGCCGGCGAGCGCCATCGGCACCGCGCTGACGGATTATGTGCTGGTGCCGGCGGCCATGCCGGCGCAGCTGACGGCCTATGCCGCCGGAATGGCCAAGCTTCGCCCGGCCCTCGAGGAGGGCGGGCTGGACAGGAAGATGGAGGAGCCGCTGCAAAAAATCTTCATGCTGCTGCGCTCGCACACCGGCCACGATTTTTCCGCGTACAAGCGCAGCACCCTGCTGCGGCGCATCGAACGCCGCATGACCGTCCACCAGATTGACGATCCCGGGAAGTATGTCCGCCTGCTGCAGGAAAGTCCGCACGAGATCGACCTGCTGTTCAGGGAACTGCTGATTGTAGTGACCCGCTTTTTCCGCGATCCGGAGGCGTTCAAGCTGCTGCGCGAAGAGGTGCTGCCCAAGCTGCTTGAAAAGGTGCCGAGCTCATATACGATCCGGGTGTGGGTGCCGGGCTGCGGCAGCGGCGAGGAGGCCTATACGCTGGCGATCCTGCTC
>JBFHEM010000008.1:0-94169 GCA_041584215.1 Tichowtungia sp.
CCCCATGAATTCGGCACCGGTCAGGGCCATTCGCCCTGAAGGGGCGATACAAGTCGCGTCTTGTTTTGTCCCTTCAGGACAATTGGGCACTCAACCGACCCGTCCCTGGGCGTTGCCCAAGGCTAAAAATGTATTGCGCCTGTAGCGCATGACGAAAAGCATTCAACGCCCCTTTCAACATCGGATCTGTCATTGCCTCCATAAAATTCTACATAGAACCTTCCTTTACTTATCAACTCGCCCGTTTGCTCCCCGTTTTTGCTATTGAGCCTTAAGCGTTGCGATCAGGTAGTCGGTAGGGGTCTCGTGCTTCACACCGGGCGCGCCGGGATAAACAACGTCGCACCCGATGCCGGCCTCGCGGCAGCGCTCCTGCAGTTTGATGCCGAAGTTGGCGGAGTGCGTCGGGTCCTTCTCGTTCTGACCCAAAGCCGGAGCGGTGCGGAAAAACATGCAGACCGGCGGATCGTCCGGACTGACCAGCGCATAGGGCGAGTATTCGTTAATCCAGGGCAGGATGCTCTCGCGCTCATCCAGAAACTGCGCAAAATTCTTTTTCCCAAAAGCATGCCCGCCATACGTGCTGTTGGGGGTCCATTCTATCATCTGCAGCGGATCGAGGCTCGTCTGGGGAAACATCAGGGCCGCGCACCGGAACCGGGTCGATTCGCGCGCCACGGGATCGTCGCTGGACGGATCGGCCAGATCCTCATGATAGGCCAGCCAGAGGCTGGAGCAGGCGCCGGCGGACCCGCCGGCCGCGCCGATGCGGTCGGGGTCGATGTTCCACTCCTCCGCCCGGCTGCGCACGAACTGCAGCGCGCGGGCCGCATCGTACAACGGCACTTTAACCGGCGGCATGACCCCCTCCGTATGACGCATCAACCGGTAGTTGATGGCTGCGACCGAGATGCCCGCCTTCAGCAGGGCGGCGGGTTCGACAAAAACGTGAATTCTCTCTTTGCTTCCACCCGACCATCCGCCGCCGTGAATGACAAAGACCAGCGGGGTCGGCGTGTCGGACTCCGCCTGCCAGAAATCAAAAACATGCCGTTCGTGGTCGCCGTACCGAACCTCCGAGAGCGTCGGTGCGGGTACGGTCCGGCTGTATGCAGGGGCCTTCGTCTCCGCGGCCACCGCGACCGAAACGGGTTCTGCAGCGCCTTGCAGAGCGCACAGCAGCAAAACAATCCCCAGCTCAACAAGTTTCAAAAACGTCTTATTCATGTGCGGCCTTTACTTTCTCATTCACAACCGAGCACAGCAGCATGCATCCCATTCGAATCCATCGTCGGTTATTCACTGTTGTTATCTTTTTTTACTGATTAAAAAAACGTTTGAATCCCCCACTCGCCATGCACTAATGCCTAATAATTAATATGACGTTTTCAGTATATCTCAACCTGAGGGCATTCGCGTTTTAGATCCGGAAGCAATTGTTTGAATTCCGGCAAAACTTCTGTTTAGATTAAACTGTGATACTCAGCCAACCCTCCAAATTCCTGGCCGGCTTTCTGGCCGACGACGAACCGGGCGATCCCGCCTGGTTTTTCGGCGCGCTGGAAGCGTGGGTTCCGCGCAACATGCATGTGCAGGAACACAGCACGCCCTGTTTCGAATACCACGCCCAGATACAGGGCGGCACCCGCTGGCGCTTCGGCAAAAAAATCCTGGAGGTCAAAGCCGGACAAGCCATTCTGATTCCGCCGGGCGTCCGCCACCATCTGGCGGAATTCACCGAGGAACAGACCCATCATTTTGCGCTCGGCCTGCTGCCAGACCGGTTTTACCCCAAACTGGAAGGCATCCATACGGCGGTCTGGGCAGAGCGCCCGCGGGTCTTTGCGCTGACCGCCTCCGCCCAGGAACTGATTCATCTGTTTGTGCGGGAAATGACGCAGAAATCACCGTTCCGGGCCATGGCGATCGAGGCCGCCGCGCGAATTCTTTCCATTGAAATTCACCGGGCAGTCACCGATCCGGCTCCCGCCGGACAGGAGGTTCTTCATCCCGCCGTGGCGCAGGCCAAACAGCTGGTCGATGCCCATCCGGAAGCCGACTGGCCCATCGATCAGCTGGCCAAAGCCGTCCGCATTTCCCCGCGCCACCTCTCCTCCTTATTCAAAAAAGAGCTGCGAAAAACGCCGCACGACTATCTGCTGGAAAAGCGAATCGCTCTCGCCGGCCGACTGCTCAAAGACACGCAGGTCCCGATCACCGACATCGCGCTCGACTGCGGCTTTTCATCCAGCCAGAACTTTGCCACCGCCTTCCGCAGAAAAACCGGCCTCTCCCCCTCCGGCTTCCGCAAACGGCAAAAATCATGACCTTTCCAATGCCTGGAAAAAGCAGAGCATGCGACCCGCCTGCTTTTCCAAGGATTGGAAAGGTGGGAGGTCATTTCAGAACATATCGACCGTTCTTCCACGGTCCTTCCGCCCGTCCTATTCAGCCGTAATTTCGACGAGGTACAGCGACGGGACCTCCAGGGTGAGGGCCAGCCGTCCGTCTGCGGCCTTCGCCTTGAGCGGCTGCAGCACGAAAGACTCTTTGATCATCTCGCAGTAGCGCTCAAAATGCGGAGCGACGGTCCGGTTCATGGCATCCTTGAGTTTGGCATCCGGGCCGGCATAGCTGCGCGGCTCGGCAAGCAGCCGCGGATTTTTCAGATACGCCTTCGGCAGCAGGCCCGCAATAAGCAAGTCATCGCGCATCGCTTTGTAAGGTGAGTTTTCAAAGGTCAGCTTGCAGTGCCGCAGTGCGGTTCCGGAGATCGATTCCGGCAGCTGGATGGAAACATCCAGCGGCCCGGTTTCGTTGCGGTCGGAATTAAACGCGGCGGCCATAATGTACTGCCGGTCCGAATCCGGATCGGTGAAGGCATAGGCCTTGCAGAAACTGCCGGCGGCGCTTCCGGTGCACTCCGAAATCAGCGCGGTCATCTCGCGGCCCTGCAGATGATCGAGCAGGTTGTACATCCAGCCGATGCCTTTCATCAGTTTCTTTTTGCCGTACAAGGTCTCGTAGGTATCCCAGTGCCCGACCCCTTTGAGCGCCGGCCACTGGCGCTTTGTTTCCATCAGCGCGATAAACTGCCAGGCGGCGCCGCGCGCGCCCGGTTCACTGGTGGCCAGATAATTACCGGCCTCGTCGCGCATTTCACTGCGCAGGATCCCGAACTGGAATACATAAGCCGGCAGTTCAGCCATCAACTCCCCGCGCCCGCCCAGCAGGCGGCGATAGAGGCCGGCATTGATCCATGCGCGCTCGCGCGGGTCGATGCAGCCGACCAGCCGGCCGTCATCCGTCCAGCGCGGGAAGGCGTGCGATGAGTTTGCAATGAAGTCCAGCGGAACGCCGGATTCTCCGGTCGCGCGGCTTTTGCCGTCCAGAATGTGATCCACCACGTCGGGAAAATAAATATTGTCGGCACCGGGCTCCATCCAGCCCGCGATTTCGCACAGCCCGATTTTTGCGCCGGGAAAGCGGGTCTTTACAGACTGTGCGGCATGATCGTACCAGTCCACATAGGTGTCGAAGGTTCCGGTGTAGGTGTGGGTGCGGTTGAATTCCGTGCCGACCCGGAAGCCGACATGCGAATTCATAAACTCATCGCCGCAGCGCGTTCCCATTTCATCCAGAAACGCATCAAAAAAGCTCTGCCACTCCCTGATGTCGCGCTGGGGCTGCGACTGGCCGTACGCAGCCGTTTTCGGATTCAATGCGAGATCGTACGGAATATTATCAATCGAGAGAATCACATCGCTGATACCGGCGGCCAGATAGTTGCTGAGATGATCCATCTGCCCGCCCCAGCTGTACGCCAGCGTTCCATCCGCATTCCGGTGAACCAGATCCAGCTCGCGCGCTTCATCCAGATCTTTGATTCCGCCGAAGCCGGGACCCCATCCGCCGAGAAAACGCGACACGGAAATGCGGTCGGCGAACAGGATCTCCTTCTCTGTATTCTTCTTTTTATACGGGAAATCGCCGAGCTGCAGGTAGTAGTCCGGCACGGCATCGAGAAAATAGGACGTCTTGAGCCAGGATCCGAGCAACTGAGACTGCCGGTAAAAATTGTCCAGCCTGCCCATCGGCACCATTTGTTTTTCGCCACCTTCAAGGTACGGCGGATCGCCGGGCAGCGCGCCCATATTCTCGGTAAACTCGTCCTGAGCACAGCCCGCACAGCAGATGACAGCACACAACCAGAGCACAATATGTTTTATTCGAATCATTCCTGCTCCTTATTGCCCGAGCCGGGGCTCGGCGTTCCCGGCACTTGACCACCGCCATTGCGCCGCTGTTTCACACAACCCTGCCTTAACGGGATTATGGTGAATATACGCCACAACCGCATGGTAATGCTGTTCATCTCGAATGTAGCGATCCCAATATTCCCGCATCCAGAAACATTTACCGGGAGCACTTTCCCCGGGAACACCGAGCCCCAGCTCGGCCCATCTCCCCAGCGCCCACCGGCCCGTATACGACTTCCACGACTGTACAATCTTTCCCAACTCCGCCATCGGCTTGATCAACACATGCACATGGTTCGGCATAATGCACCACGCCAAAAGCCGATAGCGTACCCCGTCAAACTTCAGCAACGTTTCCTGCATAACAGCCGCAACCGCCGGATGCCTCAACGCGCAACAGCCCATCCCCGCATCCAGCCACGATTCAATCTGCTTCCGCCGTGCCAACGACTGTTCCTTTTCCGGCAAAAGAGAAAGCTCCTCTTCAAGCGCCGCCAGCTTCGACTGTGGCAGCGAGTCGGCCAGTCGGAATGTGATCGACTGCATCTTTTCCGTCGTTTCAAAATGAGGCAGATACCCGCGCGAATGCCAATAGTGTACTCTGGGAGCGCCGAGCCCCAGCTCGGCCGTCTTCTCCTCTTCAAGGCCGAGCCGGGGCTCGGCGTTCCCGGAACTCTTCATAATAATCTCTCCAACTGCACCCTGCGCAATTTTCCAATGATTGGAAACTTTTCTTCCAAGGGTTGGAAACAACGTTTACCAAATGGATTGCATTTCATAAATCTCAAGATGCTTGATCATTCCGCCGCCGTGAATGCGCAGTCGGCAGGATGTGTCATCAAATTCCTTTTCCGGCCGCCGGTAGCTCATGACCCGTTCGCCCCGATTGACAAAAACCTCGGTGATCGTGCGGTCCGACAGCACCCGCACGGAACCGCTTTCATGAACCGTGACCGCCTGACCATTGACCGTCAGTTCCAGTTTAGAAGAAACCGGCAGCTCAACCTCCAGCAGCAGATCCAGCAATTTTCCCTCACAGGATTGAAGTATTCCGGAGACCTCATCCGGCGCTGGATTTTCAAGCGCAGCGATCTGTTTTATGCGCAAGGCATCCACCTCTTTCACGGGATAAAAAAACAGACGCAGCCCGTCCGGAGTTTCCTTCAGCGCAACCTCCCGCGGCAGCAGGATTCCCTGCGAAAACTTCTGATCCGGCCATTTATTGAGATAAAACGGGCTTCCCTGATAGGCCCAGGCCAGCTGGATGAGCCGGCGGTCCGGGGCATCGCTTACAATTTGCGCCGCCCGGCCCAGCCCGATTTCCCCTCGAAACGGTCCGGATTCCTCGACAAAGCGGTGCCCGTCGAAGTGACCGATGAAATAGCGGTTTTCGACACCGTAGACAATCCAGCGGGTTTCATTTGGGCGCCCCTCAATCGGGATCTCAAACAGCTCGGGACACTCCTTGGTTGCCTTGCGGTCCGGATGGACGAAGCGGCTTTCAAAGGTCCACGTCCGCAGATCCTCTGATGAATAAAACGCAAAACTGTCCCGCAGCCGTGCTTCCGGAACATTCGGCAGCGGAGCCGGATCCAGTATTTCATCGGTTTCATCAAAAACGATCATGACCCATCTGCGCGTGGGCTCGTGCCAGATCACTTTCGGGTCGCGTCCGTGGTGCTGAATAACCGGATTTTCAGGCAGCTCGGCAAACGTCATTCCGTGATCCAGACTGTACGCCAGGCACTCGCCCCGTCCGGTGCCGGTGAAGGCGGCGAACTGCGGGATGATTCCATTCGTCCCGATTCCGGATGTGTTCTGAACATCCATAAATCCGCCGCCGGAAAACATCATGTCCCGCATGTGATTTTGAAACAGCGCAATCTCCTGCTCCGTCCAGTGAACCAGATCCGTACTGGCTGCGTGGCCCCAGTGCATATTATCCCAGCTGATATTGAATGGATTGTACTGATAATAGAGGTGGTAAACGCCGTCGTTGTAAACCAGTCCGTTCACATCATTGTTCCATCCCCGCCGCACGGAAAAATGAAACTGATCCCGGTAGGGCAGCGTATAATCATCCGGGCGTGCCGGTTTTTCATTGCTCAGACAGATTTGAGCCAGCGCTTCCGAATAATTCGCCGGCACCTCGCCCGAACTTTTAAGCGTCACGGACTGCCCGCTGAACCGGCTTACCGGGTAAGCGGCAATCCAATCCGGAGAATCCCCATTCTCCGGAAGCTTTACGCGAAATTCGCTGAGCAGATTGGTTCCGCTCACCATCTGCAGGATGTGCTGACCGGCAAAGACCCGCTGCTCGCTGTTTTTGACCGGCACCAGAAGATATCGCCGGTTAATCGTCATCTCTTTTTCAAACAAACCAGCGCCGCCGGCTGAATCCGCGAACACAGCCGCCTGCAAAAACAACGCCCCGGCCAACAGCACAAGACCGAACAATTCCTTTTTACAACAATTCAACAAAAGCATTGCTTCCACCTTCTCCTCATCCAGTCACCCTTGTTTTCTAAAATTCCACCCAGCAGAGCCGAAACCACAGCGAACCCAAAAAAAATTATCCACAGATTACCCAGCGCGACAATGCCGCAACCAATGAGGAAGAGTTGATACAGAATAATGAAAACAGAATAATCAATCCAATCCCATCATTCTGTACCCATCATTCTGTTAATTTCGATCCAGTTTAATTACTGATGAATAGATAGTTATAAATATGACTACATGAGAAAACATGCGCTTTCAGCGGATTCTGCTGTTAAAACGCGCTTCACTTCGTGTTATTCACTGGTTTCCAGCCGCGTCTTTAACTGGCCTCTCATACGCGCGAGAATCGCTTTTTTTTCCGGGTTCGCCGCCAGATTGGTCCATTCATGGGGGTCGGCGGACAGATCGTAGAGTTCCTCTTCACCGTTCGATGCGCGAATGTAGCGCCACTGATCCGAGACCAGTGCAAAGTGCTGATTGGATGCCGCAGCCGGACTGTACGGATGTTCGCGCTGCTCGGCGGTCGGCGCGCCCATCCAGGCGGCCAGCGCGGCATCCGGCCCGGCCCACGAACCGCCCGGATCATCGACCAGCGGGCGCAGTGAGAACCCGTCGAGACCCTGCGGCGGCTGCGGCAGGCCGCACAGCTCGGACAGAGTCGGATAGAGGTCAATCAGAGAAACCGGCACCGGGCAGACCAGCCCGCCCGACTTCATTCCCGGCACGCGCACCAGCAGCGGAATGCGGGTGGACTCCGCCCAGAGCGTCATCTTGGCCAGCATGTCTTTCTCGCCGAGATGCATGCCGTGGTCGCTTGTGAAAATGACAATGGTATTGTCTGCATACGGACTGTTTTCCAGGGTTTGGAAAATCCGTCCGAACTGGTCGTCGACAAAGGCCGTGCAGGCCAGGTAGGCGCGGATCCACTCCTTCCACGTTTCAATTCCGGCGCTGTGCACGGCATCAAAATATTTCTTCGGAACCGAGTTTTTCCAGAGGATTTCAATACAGTCATCCAGATCGTTTTCCTTATAGGGCGGCAGTTGAATTTCCACGTCCTTGAAGAGGTCGAAATATTTTTTGGGCGCGACCAGCGGCGTATGCGGGCGGCAGAAGCCGACCGCCAGAAAAAACGGTTTGTCGTGCTTTTGCTTCAGCACATCAATCGCATAGTTCGCTGATTTTTCATCCGCCATCAGGTCGCGGTCGTCTTCATTGACATAGCGGAACGGAGCGCCCCAGTCCATCCAGCCCCTGTAGCCAGGCGCACCAGTTTTCGGATCGGCCGGGATTTCGGGGACATCGGAAAGCGGGCCGTAGTAGGCACCGATCCTCGCCAGTTCCTTCGGCATAAAGTTGGTGGTGCGGGCACTCTTCAGCAGTCCGTTTGCCATCGTCTCGCCGGTGGACGGCCCCGGCCCCTGCGTCACCGGGGAAAAGGCCCAGTTGCACTTTCCGTCGACATTGTCGAACAGCCCGGCGTCCCGGTGATATTCATGCGTGATCTTGCCGGTTCCGAACACGGTGTAGCCGTTCTGCGCAAAGTTCTGGATCAGCGTGGTACAGTCTTTGAGAACCGGGCGCTCAAAGGTCATTTTCGGATTATTTCGGTCGCCGCCGCCGGCGGGATTCTGCGCCCAGCCGTAGTAACCGGAGGTGTGCGGATAGAGCCCGCTCCAGAGGCTGGCGCGCGACGGACCGCAGATCGGCACATTGGCGTGCGCGCTGTCGAAGCGAACCGCCGACTGCATGAACCGGTCGATGTTCGGCGTCCTGGCCTGCGGGTGCCCGCCCATTCCCTCGATGCTGTCGTTCAGATCATCGCAGATCACAAACAGCACATTCGGCAGCGGTGCAGCCATTGCAGAAAAAGACATCGCAATGAGTACCAGAAATCCCAGCTTTTGGTTTTTCATCATTTCTTCAATCCAATCAATTTTCGCGAAAAAGGTTCTCTGTTTTTGACAGAATCATTGAACGACAGAATCATTGGAACTCCGCTTCCAAATACTGGAAGATTTCAGGAGAAAATTCTCCAAAGACTGGAACTTTTTACAGACTTGTTCCAAGGTTTGAAAATGATTCCGAATGCTCTCCTTCTGTATTTTGATTTCGGTAATGCCGCACCGAAGGTATCCCTGTACCACTAATTCTTCCGAGACCGCTTATTTTCATGCTCAACCATGATGTCCCGATACGTATAAAAACTATTCTTGGGGGTGCGCTCGCCGGTCTGCATGTCGGAGCGAATGAGGCCGAACTGAACCTCGAAACCCCAGGCCCATTCAAAGGTGTCGAGCAGGCACCAGGCAAAGTAGCCGCGCAAATCGACGCCCTCGTCGCGGGCCTTCAGGCCGCTGGCAACATAGTCCTTAAAAAACGCACAGCGCTGCGTGTCGTTGACCGCGCGTTCCGCATCCGGCTCGATGCCGGCCACGCCGTTTTCTGTAATATAAACCGGAGGGTGAGCATAGCGCTGATCAATCCAATGCAGCAGCTTGTTCATTCCCCACGGAACGATCGACCAGTTCATGCCGCCGCTGACCGGCACGTCCGCCAGCGGAAGCAGCTCCACCTCGTCCGTGCCAAACACTCCGGCATTGCCGATCATCGCCCCGCTCCCGGCCTTTTCGACCGCCCGGGCGAAATAGGTGGAGTAATGATTCAGCCCGAAGAAATCGGACGAGCCTTTCAGCATTTCTTTTTCCTCGGCACTGAACTCCGGCAGCTTGCCCCCCAGGCGGCTCTTCAGGCTCTCCGGATAATCCCCGAAATAGACGGGATCGGCAAACCACGCCAGCATAAACTCGAGCGCCAGCTCGGCGGCGGCGCGGTCGGCCTCGCAATCGGCGGCCGGCACGCGCCAGTCGCAGTTATTCACCAGGCCGACCTGCCCCCCTTGCCGTTTTGCATATTTTTCGCGATAGATGCGGACCGCTTTGGCATGCGCCAGCAGCAGATTGTGGCCGACCTGCCACGGCTCGGTTTCGCTCCTGCGGCCCGGCGCATGCGTCCCGAACCCGTGCCCCAGCACGGAACTGCACCACGGCTCGTTGAGCGTGATCCAGTTTTTGACCCGGTCGCCGTACTGCGAAAAACAAAAGTCGGAGTAGGCGGCAAAGGCATCGACCGTTGCGGCAGACATCCATCCTCCGTGTTCTTTCTGCAGCGCCAGCGGCAGATCCCAGTGATAGAGCGTCACCCACGGCTCAATGCCCGCATCGAGCAGCGCATTGATCAGCTCGTCATAAAAGCGGACGCCGTCCGGATTGGCGGCTCCGGTTCCCTCGGGAAAAATGCGCGGCCAGCTGATCGAAAAACGGTAGGCGGTCACGCCCAGCTCCTTCATCAACTGAATGTCTTCCCGCCAGCGGTGGTAATGGTCGCCGGCAAAATCGCCGGTGGCGCCGCGTGTCTTGCCGGGCACGCGCGAGAACTCATCCCAGATACTCATCCCGCGCCCCTCCTCGTTCCACGCCCCTTCAATCTGATAAGCCGAGGTGGCGATACCCCATATAAATTCCTGTTCAAAACTCACTTTTATTTCCCTTCTTCAAAAATGCAGCTCCGGTCCTTCACGCAGAATCCTTGACAGCAGGCAGCCATAGGCCTCACTGCTCCAAGCCAGGCTCTGTTTTCTGCTGGGAAAACATCCACGTCCACAGATCCGGATTATTATACGCCGGCCCCCAGCTCCCGTGGCCCACCCCCGGGTATTCGGTGTAAAGAGGGTGTCCGCCGGCCTCTTTCAGGGCGGCGACCATCTCGCGCGACCGTTCAACTTTCACCGTCCCGTCGGCATCTCCATGAAACACCCAGATCGGCAGATCGGCCAGCCGGTCTGCATAGGCGGGATCGCCGCCGCCGCACACCGGAACCGCCGCGGCAAACAGCGCCGGATTGCGCTGAATGATGTCCCAGGTTCCGAAACCGCCCATCGACAGACCGGTCACATAAACCCGGCGGGGGTCAACCGGCAGCTGCTGAAGCGTTTCCTGCAGAAGCTGCTGAACCATTTGCATGGGAACAGACGGGGTCCGGGGCATCCGGTGAGCATCCGCACTCCAGTCGACCTCCACCCATCGGCGGCCGACCGGACACTGCGGCGCAACCACGATAACCGGCTGATGATTCCGGCGCGAACAGGCCAGGATGTTCTTCACGCCGTATTTCAGCTGCTTATGATTGTCGCTGCCCCGCTCTCCGGCGCCGTGAAGGCACAGGATCAGCGGAACCTTTTCACCGGACTCCGGATTGTCCGGCACGTAAATCTGATAGTGCAGCACATTGGTTCCATTTGTATAAGTCCGGGCCTCAAATCCCAGGGATTCTCCGGACAACTGCCCCTCGTCGGCCCGCGCAAAAACAGCCAGGCCCGACAGCATTCCGATCAACAGAAGTTTTTTCATTTTTCACCTTTCACTGAGCAGTCCGAGGATTTCATCTGAACCGGTTTGAAGCAAACAAATGGGTTGTTAAATTACGAACACGGATACATTTTTTTCGTTATGAAGACCAAACGGATCATCGCGGCCGTCACGTTTGAAACCGACTGGGGCGACATGCAATAGACTCCGCGCGTCGGAGTAAACGACAGGCATTCTAAGACAGCGCCTCGCTGAGCCCCGGCCGATACCGCGCCGCCTGAATCGAATGCCGGATCAGCGCTTGCCGACCGGCGCGATGTAGACGGTGAACTCGTCGCCGCCGTCCACCCCGAGGAGCCGGTCGCAGGCTTCCTGATCGTAGGCGGCAATGGCACAGGTTCCCGCGCCGATGCTCTCGCAGGCCAGATAGAGATTCTGGCAGACATGCCCGGCATCGATGGCGATCACCTTGTGGGCCGCCAGGTCGTAGCGCCACTCCATGCGCTCCGGAATCGCGGTCCAGAAAAAGGTGACCGCCGCGGCGGCGACAAAGTTCTGTCCGAGGCAGGCCGTCGCGGCCTTGCGGCCGATCCCGGAATCCTCAGACAAGCGGACCAGCTGCGCGTCGAAAGGCAAATAGCGGTAGAGTCCGGGCGTCAGGGAGTCCACCCGCCCGACCGCCAGCCAGGTTTCGAAGGCATGGCGCGCCCCCGCGGAAGGCACGGTCCGCAGTGCACAGGCCGGACTCAGCACCTTGCGGACGCCCTGCGTGGCTGAAAGCAGTGCGGACAGCTCCTCCAGCGTCAATGGATCGGGCCCATACTGCCGCACACTTTCCCGGCGGAGAATGGCATCGCCGAGCGGCATGCCCGCCAGTTGCTCCAAGGCCTCGCAGCCGTCCGGCAGGTCAATCCGCACGGCATTTTCCGGACAAGGCTTCTGCAGGGGCGGCGCAGGCCGGCGCCGGCTCTGGGCCGTGCCGGAAAAATCAATCTGCTGCCGAATCGTGTCTTTCAGGAAAAACCGGTTTGTTTCAAAATGCTGATTATTCATGTGCCTCACCCCTTCAATACGACAACTACACGCCGTCCATCTTTAATGATGACCAAATCATTTTCCCCACCCTTGGAACAGATCGATTACCGGCCCATTCTCTACCCTCTCTGCCATAAGAATTTTGACAGAATTATTTGACGACAGAACCATTAAATAAAACCGGTTCTAAAATAATGATTCTGTCATATCTCCTGTTGGAACCGGCCCCGTCGATGGTTATTTTTTCAGCGACCAGCAATCGAGCCGCGACACCGATGCCTGGCCGCCCTCCGCGAAAACAGCAATGCCCGTGCAGTCGAGCGGAATGTCCTCCACCCAGCGGTTCATGGTTTTTTCGTCGTCGACAAAAACCTCCACCAGTCCGCGATCGATGATGACCTGGAACTTGACCTTGCCGGGATCTTTTTTGGCTTCCGGCTTGACCGCCAGACGGGCCATCCAGGGCGCTTTGTACGTGGCCGCTTCCCCGTCTTTGATGACGGAAACCCAGGCCTCTTTGCGCTGCACGTCCCAGCCGATCTCCAGGAATTGAGACCCATCGTTCGAGCGGCGCAGCTGCAGGCCGCACGTGGCTGCAGTGGTCGCATCGAACTCCGCAATCAGTTCGACTTCCGTCCCCGCCTTCAGAATTTCCTTCACCCCGGCGACCGGGCCGCTGAACGACTGATGCCGGCCGCGCAGAATCTGGTTTTCAACCGCCGGGCGCTGACGCAGAATGTCGTCTTCGAGCCACCATTCACGAACGAAAGTATAGCACTCCGTCCATTTTTTGACTGCCATGTCGCCGCCCTCCTTGATCCGGCTGATGGCCAGGCGGCGGCCGTCGGGAGCGGTCATCGAACGGTAGGCATAAAACAGCCCGGTATTGGCGATTCCCTTTTTGTCGGCAGCAAACCGTCCCTTTTCAAAGTCGAATTCTCCGACATAATACCGGATTCCACCGGGCGAGAAAAACCAGCGGCCGTCCTGCTCAAACACATCGCTGACCTCAAAAAACCCGGGGCGATCCTCTTCGAAAGCGACCCCGCGGTAGGTCCAGTCGTTTAAATCGGCCGACTCAAACAGCATCAGAACGGGCATTTCCTTTTTTGCGTCCCAATGGAACAGCTTCGAGGTGTCCTTTCTGTATTCCTCGCGCAGTCGGCCTCCGGTGATCGTCATATAATAGGTGTCCCCGCGCTTGAAGACATACGGGTCGCGCACCTGCTGAACCGGGATGGGAATATCGCGGTCGGTCACAATCATATTGGGATTCACTTTTTCAAAGCGGTTGAATTCCGCATCGAGACTCACGTCGTGACCCTGGTGCGGATTGCAGGCGGTCGGTCGGTCCGGCCCGACACTTGTGTAAAAGATGTGGCAGCGGCCGCTGTCGTCCAAAATGGCGGAACCGGACCAGATGGCATGTTCGCCTTTCTCATAACTGGTCAGGCAGGCCGGCATCCGCTCCTCCCAGTGCACCAGATCGCTCGAAACCTTGTGCCCCATAACGGGAGAAGAGCCGTTCGGTCGCGCCAGATAAAAAAAGTGATACACTCCGTCTTTGAAGACGAGCCCGTTGGCATCCCAGCTTTTGCCCGATGGAATGGCGGTGTGAATGACGGGGCGGAACGGGTCGCTGTTGGCAACGGCTTCATCGGCCCGCATCAGCTTCATTATTTTATCGGCGAACCAGTCCAGCGATTCGGGCCCGCGGCTCCGGTCGGCCTGTTCAACCGTTTCCAGCGTGAAATCATCGAGGGTCCGCAGTCCGCTCACCTGAAAATAGACGCGCTGTCCGAGCAGGCCGCTCACATCGAACGCGAACCATCCGTCGTTCAGCCAGCCCTCGTGTTGAATCGTCGGCGGCGGGATATTGCGCATCTCCCGGCGATTGCCCGCGTCATCAACGGCAATCAGACTGATAACGCCCGCGAATGTCTGCTCCGTAAACTTCAGATTCACCCAGGGCTTTGTGAGCCTGAACTCTTCGGAGAGGACGAGCCCGTCTGCGGGGACCTGTTCCGCATAATACGAGTGCAGGGTTCCCCGGTACAGATCGACCATGCCGTCGCCGCCGAACCTCTTCCCGACGGCCTTCCATCCATCCGGCAAGCCGGCAAACGAGAGGCCTGAACCCATCAGAAACAGTGCAAAAACAATTCGATTTATTCTCATCAACTCACAACTCCAACTTAATAAAATTCGATTCCGCTCTCTTCCACTGATTTACTTTTCTTCATGAAGAGCCCGTTGATATACAGCGTGTCGGCTGTACTTCCAGACGGGATCATGCAGAAGGATGCAGTCTTTATCGTATCGCCTATAGCAACGTGCTGAGAAACGGTCTGCCAACCACTTGCGTCAGGTTCCGAACAGGCGGTCGCTGCCAGAGGAACTCCTTTTAACCCGCCATCCGCCTGAACCGCAGACATCATCATTGTGAGATTCTTTCTGAGCAGCGTGCCGTTTTTAAATTTGGCCTTGAAGATGATCTTATACTCACCTGCCCCGTCAAAGATCGCGGGCCAGCCGAATCGGGGCAGCAGCTTGGTCTTCCCGTCATGATCCCAGATCTTGTAGCAGCCTTTTTGCCGCGCGGCAACGGGATCATAACAAAAAACCCTGCCCGATACTCCCGGCTGAGACTCAAGAAGAGAAATGACCCCGTCGGCAATCGCGCCTCGAATCTGTGTCGCGGTATCTACCCCATAACTGCCGGTAATGACGGGCTCTCCCGACCCGCTGAGCGACCAGACCCAACCGGAAACAATCTCATCAGATGCCAGCGGAAAACTGATTGTATCCGGAGTCATCAGGAAGTGATTGCCGTCAGAAAGCGGACGGATTGGATTGCCCGCAATGGTTTTGAAATATTTCAAGGGGTGATACAGGTTTTTCAGGGTGTCGCTTCGGAGCGACAACTTGTTCCGCATCATCCAGATCTCTTTAAAATCACTCAGGGTGGATTTGTATTCACGATACAGGCCGCCGGCCTTCCCGGCTTCCTGATCCGGCGTAGAAATCCCGTTGTGAATGCGCAGGCGCATGGCGGCGTAATCCGCCGCAGTCTGAAGAATTTGAACACTGTTTTTGAGTTCAGCCTGAACAAATTCCCGGTCATCGGCCCCCAGGGTGACGGTCGGCAAATAGGCGAGGAATTCCCGGCACATCGCGGATACCTGCTCGGCCTGACGAAGCGCCTCCGCCCGATTCTCTTCTTCGCTGCCGCATTTTTGAAATCGAATAAAACTCAACAGGTTTTTGTCCGAACTGCCGTCTTCGGCCGCAACCGAATTAATCCAGCTCTTGTTCCAGCACCTTGGCGAAATGGAATTGTAGTCCGCCAACTCAGAAAATCTGGATGAAATATTTCCTGAGACATCTTTAAAAATAACCCGGCTCACATATCGATTGTAATCAACCTGTTCTTTGCTGTTCCCGGCACCGTACCAGGACAACCCGGCCGCATACGTAAGCGGGGAGTAATCGCAGATGATATTCTGGTGGTGCCCCTGATCTCCCCAGGAGGTCAGCAAATACCCGGCGGCACCATTCTTTTTTCCCCACATGGCGGCATTCTCCAGATTTTTCGTCATGTTGGAGGTTCTGCCGATATAGGATGACCACGTCGCTGTACCGACCGAGACATAATAATTAAATCCAGCTTGCATCAATTTTGCGGTGGAATTCTCAAAATCATAATCGAACTCATAACCCCAATTGATCGGAATCGCATCCGGCATCGCTTCTTTGGCAGCCCGAATAATGGCCGGATTCGAATCGGCATATTTCACAACCATGTCCGCCCAGAACATCATCGTTTTGTTCTCTTCTTTCACCAGGCCATAGAGTGTCTTCAGACCTTCCAGGTAGATTTCTTCCTTAGACAGATCAGGGTATGCAATTTGACTCTGACCAGTCCCCACCTCCCGGGTCTCATCCCCGCCGATGTTGAAACAGTGCGATGTAAAGTTCGGAAGCAGATCCCCATACAGGTTTTTCAGAAAGGTAATTGTTTGCGGGCAGGTCAAAGCAAGGGTCGAGGCATTTGCCGCACCGGGCACTTCCTTCAGTCCGTCAAACTGCGGAAGGTTCAGCCACTTGTTCATGTGTCCATAGCTGTTCTGATTGGGGACAAACTCGATAAACCGTTCTGCGCAATACGCGTTAATCTCCTGAAAATCCTCAGGCGTCAGGGGGGTGCCATATTTCCAGGCCTCCGGATACGAGGCATACGCGAAGGGAAACCCCTCAATGTACAGCTGCAGCTGATTGTATTTCAGGTCCGCCAAGATATCGATGACGCGCTTAATCGTATCCACGGTCGGGATTTTATTTCTGGATATATCCCACATATAACCCCGATGAAGAAAATCGGGATAATCGTCGGTGATCGTCAGGCAGGGAAGCGCCGCCCCGTACTGAACCAACAGCTGCTTCAAGGTGGCGAGAGCATAAACGGCCCCGGCGTCATCCCGGTAGCGGACCGCCACTCCGCCCTCACTAATTTTCAAAGAATATCCCTGCTCATGCAGTGATGTGTCCACAGAAAAGCTCACATGAATCGGACCGATTCCCTCGGACAAATCGACCCCGGCATAGGTTTGAAAGAGGTCTGTCACTTTTGCGGTAACGAGTTTCGGCAACGAGTCCGGGACCTGAAAAGTGCCTGCTGAAACTTCAAAACATCCGCGCTCACAGGCCATGTTTCTTGGCACAGGATAAATAAACGGTCCGTCGACTGCCGACGCACCGCCCGCAAAGCTGCCGAGCATCGCAATCAAACATCCTTTATTCACTAAACTCATTATTGCGTCCTGTTTATTCCAGACATTGGAAAACAAACGGGCCGGCTGTCAGGCCGGCCCGCAGGGTGTCAGAAGCAGGGTTATTGCATTTCGATCGAGAAGAAGCCGGAGACCCCGCTGACGGTTGTCGTATAGGAGGTTTCGACGGCCAGCCCGGTGAGTCCGGTTGCGACCGGCGTCCAGCCCGTCACCATCAGGTTGGATTTGCTGGACAGGTCGTAAAGCGCGCCTTCCACGGACGGCCAGGAGACGACCATTCCTTCGGCGGTCATGCCGGAAGCACGGAGTGCAAACACCGAGGCGGGATCGGTCGGATCGGTGCCGGTGAGATATTCCTCCAGCCCGGTGAGTCCGTCGCCGTCGGTGTCGGTGTTCGCAGCATTTTCGTAGTCGGCATCGGAGACCAGGCCGTCGTAATACTCATCGAGCCAGGCATACGGCACGCCGTTCGCGGTGAACTGAGGCGGCGCCATCCGTGAAATTTCCAGATTGTCGAAGAGCGCGGAATAGCTGATGGCCTCCAGGGCGAGGCCCAGGTCGTTGGATGCTTTCCAGAAAAAGTTCGTAGAGGCAACTTCCACCTCATTGATGTAGAGGGTAAAGGTGTTCGAACTGGTGTTGAGGAACCCATCGGTTTCGACGGCCAGCCGCACGTCGTTGGGATCACCGACCTGAAAGGCATCGCCATATTCCGACCGCTGAAGGTTGAACAGCGAAATCCCCTGAGAATTAATCCTCACCTGCCCGTTGCCCGCGATTGTGATATACAATCCCTGCCAGGTGTTGGCAGCACCGGACGAAGCGCCCGCCACCATGCTTGCCTGGGAAAGAATCAGGGCCGTGCTGTAGCTCCCATGTACCGTGCCCGGATAGTCGATGCCGGCATCCACGGTGTAGGAAATCTCGAACCCGCCGGCATCGACGATCGCCGCGGCGGAGTCGGAAAGATTGACCTGCGGAGCCAGGCGTATATTGCCGCTCCCGTCCACTCCCAGCAGCACCTCATTGGACGAAATCGCCGACACATTCGGCGTGGCGTTCGTGTAGACCGCGTAAGTGAGCGGGGCCAGAGCGCCGCTCTGATTGGTCGCTGAATTCAAATTCACATCCGCGCTGTCCGCCCGGTCAAATGTATCGGCGAACAGCGTTAGGTCCTCTTCTTCGAGTCCGCCGCCGGCAACGGTCAGGATGAGATCCTGGTCGCCGTCCTCAAGCGAGAGTGTCCATCCGATGGTCCCGCCGCTGACGACCTGGAAGGTTGCGTTGGAAAAGTCGCCGGTCCCGCTGAAGCTTCCGCCCTCGCCGTCCAGCCAGGTTTTCATGGCGCCGGCAATCAGCGCGTTGGCGCTTGAGCCGTCGATCAGCGCATAGCTCCCCTCGTTCACCAATGCGCCGAGATCCACTTTCACCAGCCCGTCGAGTGTATTGGCCCCTCCGGCCGTGGTTTGGGTCGGAATAAACGTCGAAACTGAATTCGCACCGAACTCGTAGGTCAGCGTTCCATACTGCTTCAGAATCAGTCTGGCAAGAGAGAACGAAACACCGGGCTCGACCGTCACAAACCCCTGCGCCCGGTTCCCGGAAAGTTCAGTGGTTCCGGCGATTTCAAACCCGCCGGAATTGATGTAGCGGGCCTCAGTGGCCGCGCCCGTGCGCAGGGTCAGGGTTCCGTCGTACCACTGATTGTTCGAGTTCCCGACAACAATGGACGTCGCCCGAAAGATCCCGCCGTCAACAACCTCCGCATAGGCCATGCCGGTTCCTCCGATCCCGCCGGAAAAAATCCGGGCCTGAGCGAGATCCACATTAAAGGTGGAATCAAGCACGGCCGGATTGCTGACCGACGTCCCGTTGGCCGCAATGAGGATGTTATCCCCTGTAACCGGCAGAGCCAGCCCCTGCCAGTTGTTCGTGTCTGACATCAGATTGTTCACCGTATTGCTGCCCGTAAACAGCACGTCCGCCGCCTGCGCCAGCCCCGCCAACAACAGAACCGAAACCCATATGATCCACTTCTTCATGATGCATCCTCCATTTGCTTGTTTATTCAATCCTCCGCAACTGTGTAGCTGTAACATACCGAAACAATTTGTCAATACAATACGACTTGCAGTTTGACCTCTGATTAAACGCCACAGGGATACAAAAATTATTTTGACCTAATTATTCTGACTGAAAATGATCCTGCACAGTTTTGTTTTCCTCGTTTCCTTCTGTGAAAAAACCAACAGCTTAGTTGTTGATAGGTATAGGGTTGCTAATAAATTCGTCACCCGAAAGCGTAGCAATAGATAATTTTCCGAAGGAAAATAACGAGCCTGCGAGTGGTTCAACATGATAGGATTTCATGAGAGAGGGACTCACCCGGCGGAGCCGTTTATGGTGAACCTTCACGATGAACCGCAACAAAAATGTGTTAGCAACGGGTTGGAAAAACCTGCGCGTACCTATTCAACAGGATTCAAATTGCATTGGTTTTCCGCATCTGTTTTCCGTCATTACGGTAGCACTGCGACAGCAAACGCGCCCGGAGGTCGCGTCCCACCTTTTGGCGACAAATCAGAGCCTCAGGGCAGCTGCAGCTCGAAACGATAAAACCGATTCGAGCCGTTTGGCTGCGGATCCACCCAGGTCTCCACGGCACCGGTCCCCGGCAGCGGCCCGCCGGCCGGCTGCCAGTCCGGATCAACCAGCGAGTCCGTACCGTACACGCTGTACAGCCGGTTTTCCAGGGTTTGGAAACTCAGCCCGCCGGCGGACATCTGCGACTCAACAACAAAGAGGGAATTCGATTCCAGCGGATCGGTCTGAATGATGTATTCCTGAGCCGCCGAAAAGGAATCGCCGTCCGTGTCTCCGGCCGCCGCCGCATCGTAGCCGCCCGTTGCCAGCCCGTACTGATCGAGCCATGCGTACGGAATCCCGGCTGCGGTCCGATCCGGCCCGATGCAGATCACGACGGTCTCCGGCGGCGTCATCTCCAGCGTAAAGACCAGCTCGCCGCTGTTTGTGGTGACGGTTCCGGCAAAGGGCTTGAGCGTGAGCGAGTCGATGACCGCCTGCTCGTAGATAGCGAGGCGCCCGGACACATAATCCTGTTCCGCGGAGGTCGTGGAATTCGTTGTCATCGTGCGCAGGGCGGACAGCTGTTCCGGCACGGCGGCAAACGCGGCATTGAGCATGCCCTGCGCTTCCAGATCGCGGCGCATCATCCAGTGCGCGGAATTGGTCTGACACAGCGAGGTCCACAGAACCGTATCGCCCTCCGCGACCTGCAGCAGATTGGTCGGAACATGAATGGAAATCGTTTCGCTGCTGTGGTTCAAACGGTCCGGGTTGTAGACCGACGTCATGATCCAGTCGCGGTCTCCACCGAAAACACCGATCGTTTTCACCTCGGTATCCGGCTCAGCCGGCACGGAGGAATTCAGCACAAAGGCCTCCCCGCCCGCCGTGCGGTCGAACACGCTCAGCAGCCAGCCGTCACCGGTGAGCAGCTTGTGAAGGCCGGTCTGCGTCGAACGGAAGGTGTCGAAAACACCCCAGTGGCACCAGCGGCTCAGGCCGTTCTCGCGGAGGCCGGCCATCACCTGGAAGCGCCAGGCCGCGCCGCGCGCGCCGGGCTCGCTGGTGGACAGTCCGGCCGCGCAGGTCAGAATGCCGAACTCGTGAACTTCCATCGGTTTTTCGTCCGGCAGCTCGGCCTGAACGGTTTCAAACACATCCATGGCCCCGTCAACCCGGTAGGCCGCGCTGTATTGAGACTGCGACGACTGGGCCAGATACAGGGAGATCGGAATAAAATCAAACGGGGCGCCGATTTCGCCGGTGGCATAATTGGTTCCGGTCGCACAGTGGCGCGCCAGCTCTTCAATCTGCACATTGTGATTTTCGCTGATGCCGCCGGCGGCATTGAACGGGCCGAACTGCGCCCCGGGCAGCACGCTCTTCACGGCGGCCGCCGAATGGTCGTAGATCTTAAAGAACTCTTCCTGGGTTCCGTGAAACCGCTCAATACTCTGCGCCTCGGTTCCCTGCCGGAAGCGGAACTGATTGGCGGTCTCAAACCCGTACAGGTCCACCAAAGCCGCACAGAGGTTGGATACAAAGGTGTGCCACTCATCGAAATCATCCGGGCACCCGACCTGCCCGTAGCTCTCCATGACCGGGTTGGTCGTAAAGCAGTACGGGATGTTGTCGAGCACCAGCGTCAGATTGGTGTAGCCGGCATCAATGTACGGATCCAGCCGCAGCGCCAGCTTGTCCCAGCGATACTGCAGCCCGCCAAACTCATCCTTATAAACCAGATCGGCCTCATCGGCCGGAACCGGTTTTTCTGCGCCTGTATTCTCGTTCCAGCCGCCGATCAGCCGCACCGCATTGAGGTGGTCGGCAAACGGAATTTCTGCCGACAGCGGTTTCGTCTGCACACAGAACGAATTGCGTTTCTGGTAGTCATTGACAACTTCCATGCCCTGCCCGCCGGCCATCCACTCGCCGATCACCGGCAGCGCCCGCCAGAACGGCGTCCACGTGCCGATCCAGGACGGCGCGCCGGGAATCTGGACCTGAAGATCATCAAATTCCGCCGAATACGAAGCCGCTTCGAGAGCCACATAGAGGTCGTCCGACCGCTTCCAGTAGAAATCCGCCGATCCGACCAGCGTCTCGTTGATATAAAGCGAAACGGTATTCAGATCATTGGTTGTAAATCCTTCGGTATCGACCGCCACACGCAGCTGGTTTTCCTGCCCGACCCGCCAGGCATTGCCGTAGTCCGAATTGACGGCCTCAAGGATCTTCACACCCTGCGAAGAAACAGTGACCTGCCCGTTTCCCTGAATTTTCGCATACAACCCGTACCACGAATTTGCCGACCCCGTCGTCGTGCTCTCCGCCATGCCTTTCTGAGCGAGAATCAGACTGCTGGAATAACTTCCATGGATGGCGCCGGTGTAGTTCAGTCCCGAATGGACCGTATAGGACACCTCAAAAAGCCCGACGGAAGAAACCGACAGGTTTTGATCCGCGAAATTATACTGCGGCACCATGCGGGCCACCCCGGCCCCGTCAACGGTCAGCAAAACGTTGCCGCCGGAAACGCTAACCGAATTGGCCGGGCTGTTGGAAAACGAGCCGTACGCCAGCGGGGCAACCGTTCCGCTCTGATTCGCCTCCGCCCCCGCATTGACGTCCGGGCCGTCGGCCCGGTCGAAGCAGTCGCTGAACAGCGTCAGCGCCTGGCCTGCAGAACAAAAACCAAACAAACAGAAGACGATAACGCTGCCATGAGATTTCATATGCCCATTATCCTATTTCAGCGGCGTAAAAGCCAGCGTGGAAATGACCGCCTGCTGCCCTGCCGCCCCGTCGCCGGTCACCGAAACCGCAAACGAATCGTCGCCTTTTTGCGGGAAAGCGACCGGCCCGAAACGCAGGACATCCGAACCGGACTCAACCGGCTTGAATAGTTTACCGTCCGCCTCCAGCTGCCAGCCCTCGCCGGCATCCAGATTTTTACCGTTCACCTCGATCATAAACTCGCCGGGGCCTTCCACCAGCACCGCATACTCCGCCCGGTCCCCGGCGGCGGTAAACCCGCCGACATCAACCGGCAGCACTTTATTCAGGCCGCCTTCATAGCGCCGCACATGCAGACCGGAAATTTTATTGTAGCGGAATTCGGGCGGACCGATCTTCACCACCGGCATCTGATAGGTGCGGCCGGTGGCCTGGATCTCCGCATACTGGCGATCCAGCTCGGCGGCATACTGCGCGGCGACCTCCGGAAACTGCCCGCTGACATCCGCCGACTCCCCGGGATCGGCCTGCATATCAAACAAAGCCGTTTCCCCGCCCGCGAAATTATGAAACTTAAAGCGGGGCCCGTGCAGAACCACATGCTGCTCAGTGATGGATACCGCCTGCGGATCATTCACCGCCCAGGCCCCGCCGCCGGCCTGCCCTTCGTAGGAGATCGCGACGCGGAAAACCGCCCGGTTCACCGACGGCGCTGCCGGATCCGTCAGCGCATCGCAAATGCTGATGCCGTCAAAGGGCAGATGAGCCGGCCGGCCGGCTTCCGGCAGCCCGGCCAGATCAAGCAGCGTCGGCAGCACATCCTCGACGGTGGCAAACTGCGTGCGCTCTCCCGGCGGAATTTTTCCGGGCCATTTTGCCATAAACGGAACGCGGATTCCGTTCTCCCAGGCCAGTGCCTTTTGTCCCTGCAGGCCGAGCGGATTGCGGCTGGTCATGTCGGCCTCGCTCATCCCCTTGTAGGACGGTCCGTTATCACTCAGAAAAACAACGATGGTGTTTTCCGCATGCCCCATCCGCTCAATTCCGGCCAGCAGATCGCCGACCGCCGCATCCAGCTGGGAAACGCATCCGTAGACATCCGCCAGCTTCTGCGAACAGCCGGCATCCAGATACGGCTGCACAAATTTTTCATCCGCCACCCAGGGCAGGTGCGGCAGCAGGTACGGCACGGCGCACCACCACGGCTCATCGCCCTGGCGCCCGATAAAATCCAAAGCCGCCGCGGTATCCAGATCGCAGGTCCAGCCGATGCGCTGAACCGCCCCGGTCGGCGTGTAGGTCTTTGGATCCTTATGCTGGTAGCCGGTCACATGCGTCACCTCGTCACAGCCGCGGTCCCACGCCTCCAGCTCCACCGAATAGGTCCCGTCGCGCTTGCCGAAATAGCCGGTATGATAGCCGGCTTCCTTGAAAAACTTCGGCATCAGCGTTTCATCGCGCATCAGGTTGTTGCGCTCCCCGACGCCCCACACCCCGGTCTTCATGTGATTGCGACCGGTCATCAGGCTCGCGCGCGACGGCGAACAGGCGGGACAGACAACAAACTGCCGGAAGAGAGCCGACTCGGATGCCAGCCGGTCCAGGTTCGGCGTTTTCACCGTCTGATTGCCCATAAAGCCGAAATCCCCGGCGCCCTGGTCATCGCTGACAATCAGCAGCACATTGGGACGGGAAGAGCGCAGCAGCGGCGAAGCAGAGATCAGAGGCCGGCGGTCAGAGGTCAGAGTTTGCCACTCCCGCTGATCGTTACCGCCGCTTTGCGTCAGCCTCTGCCTGTGGCGGTCGGGTTCGGAGTTTGCCGCATCGCTGCCCCGCATTCGCGGAGCCACTGCCTTCGGCGGTCGAGTTTCAAGTTTGCCGCTTCGCTGCCCGGCGTCCGCCGTGCCTAGCTCGACTTCGTCTCGGTTCAAGTTTCCAGTTGCGGACTCCATCCGCCTGATCTTCCAGATCGAATCGTCCGGGAATTTTTGCTGCGACTGAAACTCAACAACAACCCGCTCGCCTGTTTCATAAGCCCTCTGCAGCCG
The DNA here is from genome assembly GCA_041584215.1 of Tichowtungia sp. Taxonomy (GTDB): domain Bacteria; phylum Verrucomicrobiota; class Kiritimatiellia; order Kiritimatiellales; family Tichowtungiaceae; genus Tichowtungia. The sequence goes on from JBFHEM010000008.1 coordinate 24,324, forward strand.
GTCCGCATTGGCGGCGACATCGTCCCATGCACTGTTGGCAAAAAAAGTGCGCCCATCGTCACTTTTCAGCGTATAAAAAACGGATTTAGTTCCGGACCGCACCTGCGAAACAGCTCCGGTCACCGTTCTGAAATCGGCGGCATCACAGCTGAAAACCGCAGCCCCCAGCATCATCCACACAATCATTTTTCTGATCACAACCGCCTCCTCCTGCGTTCTATAACGATGACACTCACCGACGGCGGGGCCGCCCGGAAGGTCAGCGTCACCCCGTCTCTCTTCCGCGTCACAGCTCCATCAAACGGCTTAAGCGTCAGCAGATCCTTCATGTGCACTTCGTAGTTCGGCCAGTTTTTACCGATATGCTGCCGCGCGGCAGGGCCACCCAGCTGCATCACCGGACCGAGCAGGCCGGGAACGGCGGCAAACTGCGGGTCGAGCAGCCCCGCCGCGTCGAGAGCCTCCCGCACCAGCCAATGCACCGAATTGGTGCGCGTCAATGCCGCCTGTTGAATCACCGCGCCTTTTTCGACCCATGCCTCCGGCAGCGTCAGCGCAATCTCCTGCGCCGTGCACACAAAGCGGTCCTCGTTATAGACCGAGGTGATCAGGAAAATTCGATCCGGGTGCTCCACCGCCAGCGTTTTCACAAACAGCCCGCCGGAATAACGCAGCGGCTCGCCGCGCTCAAACGCGGCGAGGGTGCGCAACCCCTCCGGCACCGGCCGCGCAGCCGCGTCGGGCACCAGGACCGATGCCTCGCCGCCGGCGGCATGCTCCAGAACGCAAAACAGCCATCCGACCCCGTTCAGCAGATAGTCGGCCCGGCCATGCGGGATATAGTCAAACACGTCCCAGCACCAGAAGCGGTCCATGCCGCCCTCAAGCAGAGTCACCATCATGTCAAAGGTCCAGGCCGCACCGCGCGCACCCGGCTCGCCGTAGCCGTCATTGAATTCATTCCCGAGAATCCCGAACTCCTGCACTTCGCGGGGAATATTGCGCAGCGGCTCATGCCGCCCGGACAGCGTCTCCCAGAACTCAATCTTCTGCCGGGCCTTGAAGCGCGGATTCGTCGTGCGAAGGATTCCTTTCGAAACCGACGGTGCGCTGTAGATGGAAACCGCGGCGAAATCGAGCGGCAGCGAATTACTGACGCAGAAATCGGCCAGATCCAGATAGCTGAGGGTTCCGTCGGGTCCGTCAAAGCCGCCCGCCAGATTGAACGGTCCGAACGGCGCGTCCGGCAGCACCCGCCGGACCGCGCAAGCCGTCGCGGCGTAAAACCGGTGGAACTGCTCCTGCGTTCCGTCAAAGCGTTCATCGCCCTGGCATTCGGTCCCCAGCCGGAAGCGCCAGCCGTTCACTCTCGCCTGCCCGTAGCGCTCAACCAGCTGTCGGCACAGCTCCTCGATGAATGCGCCCCACTCGTCGAGGTCGGCGGGCGGGGCCGCCTGCCCCATCGACTTCCAGGACGGTTTCGGCGAAAAACAGGCCGGCGTGTTATCCAGCACCAGCGTCAGCCCGCAGCCCGCGTTCACATAGGGATCCAGCCGCGCAGCCAGCAGCTCCCAGCGGTAACGAATGATTCCGGCCTCGTCCCGCCAGGCCAGATCGTACGCCGCCGGCGGCACGCCCGGCCGCACCTCGCCGTTCTTCCAGTCCGGATGCCACCCGCCCAGCAGCCGCACCGCCGTGACATGGTCGCAGAACGGGATTTCCTTCGGCGGATCTTTCTTCGGATACGGAAACGAAAGCGCCGGATCGCAAAGCCACTCCGGTATTTCCTGCAGCCCGGCCCCGCCGGCCATCCAGCGGTCCACCACCGGATGATGGCGCCAGAACCTCTCCAGCGTCCCGAGCGGCTCCGCCCCGCAGAGCGCCGCCCAGACCAGGCCCGGAACAATGAACAGCGTTTTAAAACTCATGACTCCGTCACCTCAAAGCGGGCACCCAGGCCTTCATCAGCGCCATTCTGCGCAGCAAACAGTTTCTTCATAGCCTCTCCAGGAGAATCAAAACACACAGCACGCCCCCTTGACGGAAAGAGCGCCCTCGCAGGGCATCATAACATTCTGCCCCTGCATCAGTATAAAATGAATAGCACCTGTCCAATAAGAACACAAGCCGTTTAAATAAAACGAAACATTTTCAACCCCCGATACGCGTCAATCAGGGTTTGACTATCCGAAACATTTCGAATTACGATCCCTCCCATGAAAAAAGTAACGATTTACACGCTCAGCAAAGAGCTCGGAGTCAGCCCGGCCACCATCAGCAAGGCGCTGAACAACTCGCCGGAACTGAACGAAAAGACCGCCTCAACCATCCGCAAAAAGGCCGACGAGTACGGTTTCAGGCCCCGCCCGCTGGTCACCCGCACCACCAATATCTGCGCCCTGATCCAGACCCCCAGCGCCGCCGCCAGCTGCTTTTCCCCCTTCACCGTCGACGCCATGCAGGGCATGATGGATTACCTTCAGGAAAACGACCTCGAATTCTCCCTCTTCAGCGAGGATGTCGCCAAACTCAACGCCGGCCTGCTGCTGCGCCAGCTCGGACGCCGCAACATCAACGGCGCCGTCCTCATCAACACCGACGAAGACAGTCGTTTCTACGAAGAACTCGACAAAAACCGCTTCCCCTACTGCAGCCTGCTCACCAATACCGGCAAGACCCAGAAAAACCTGCTCACCATCGACAATGAGGACGCCGCACTGCGGGCGGTTGAATACCTGATCCAGCTGGGGCACCGCCACATTGCCATCATCGTGACTCCGGCGCACGGGGTCACCGGCCGCGAGCGCCTGGCCGGATACAAAAACGCGCTGAAAAACGCCGGCATCGCCCCCAACCCCGCGCTGATCGTTCAGGCGGACTCCATTCAGGAACCGCTCGAATTCGGGCACCGCGCCGCGCTGGAGCTCTTCCGGGCCAATCCGGACGCCACCGCCCTGTTCGTTATGGGCGAACGCATCGCCATCGGCGCCATGCACGCGCTGAACCAGCTGGGAAAATCCGTGCCGAACGACGTTTCGCTGATCTCCTGCGACGACGCGCCGGAAGCCTCCTACCTCAACCCGCCCCTGACCGTCATGCGCATCCCCAACCGCAAGCTCGGCTGCGCGGCGGCGCGCTGGGTGCATCAGATGATTGCCGAAAACAACGGCCATGAACTGGTACACGAACCGTGGATGCGCGGCGAACTCGTCATCCGCGAATCCACCGCCCCCTGTGCCGCAAAATAAATCGCACGGGCATTTCACGAAGGCACTCAAGCTGCTCGCAGTCGCTACCGGTCAGCAGCCGCGCAGCTTATGCACAGCCAGTTTATTTTCATAGTCGCGCTGATAGGCGTTTCTTTTCTGCGACAGCGTTGCAGGTCGCTTGACCCAGGTTCACCGGGCTTCACATACGATGCGAGCGGTGTGTCGGTATTTTGGCAAATTGCTTTGTTCCACCTTTAAAACCGGAGTAAAGTCCGAAACCAATCTGGATTTTTTTGGTTTTTCTCGGTTTTAGGGGTGGATATGAAGCAGGCGGAAGTGGCTGAGAATGTGACGAGACTGGTGGAAAACCCGCCGGCCCGGGATGAGTTTATCTATGAGCCGCTGCTGGCCTGCGGCAAGCCGAAGGCCAGCATGACCCGCCTGAAACAGGGAACCTACAACCAGTCGAAGGTGCCCGGCGAGGTGCTCTGGAAAAAAGAGGTGTATTTCAAGAAAGTAGAGCAAGCGTCCCGCTTGCTTGAGCAGGATCAGCCGAATAACGGAAAGCAGGCGGGACGCTCGCTCTACGATGAAATCGAAGCACTGAAAAAGGCGAAGGGAACCAAGACCCACAACCCCCGCTTCCTGTTCGTTACCGACTTTGTCCGTATCCTTGCGGTGGACCGAAAAACCAATGATTCCCTCGATATAGATTTTGAGGAACTCAAAATCCATTTTGATTTCTTCCTGCCCTGGGCGGGCATGGAAAAACCAGGCTCTCCAACGAGAATCCGGCGCGACAATCGCTTCTGTCGACTGAAGGCGTGGCGACCTTAAGGTGGGGCGGACGAGCTGCACACGCTTGATCCTGCTTAGCGATTTGGCTCTGCGCACGCCGTTTCCAACCATTGGAATTTTTGCGGCTAAATGTTTTCCAATCAATGGAAAGGCAGGGCGACGTCTCCGACGGAGCCGCACGGAGAATCGGCTTTGCGGGTTTAATTTTTTGGCCGCGAAGCGGGTGGTGAATCCAGGCTCGGTGCTTTCAGCTCAGGCACACTATTTGGTTGAAAAACTGCTGGCACGACAGGCGGAGGATTTTGAAAAGGGCGGCGGTTTTTCGGAGCGGTTATATAAAGCGCGGGTGGACCAGCGGAAGAACGGACAGAATGGACAAAACGGGTCAGGATCATGTTGATTTGACTGGACTGGGTATGTCCGTTTTGTCCGTAGAGCGCGGAGGTGGTATAGAAGCGAATGAAGCTCTGCAGCCCGTGCGCTGCTGCCCGATGAAGTCATTGGTTTTCCAATGGCTGGAAAAAGAAATCAACAGAATGATGAGTACAAAATAATCGGCCGCAGGTGATGCAGATCGTTCTGTAAAAATTATTCTGTTAAAAACCGGGCTGGTTTTTGAGTGCGCCGCAGGGCCGGGGTCAGGGCGCCTGAATCGTTGCTTGGGTGAATTTTGTTTTTTTGCGGCGAATGAATTTGACAGTCAGAAACTGAAGTTGGTGGGCGATGAGGGATTCGAACCCCCGACCCTCTCGGTGTAAACGAGATGCTCTAACCAGCTGAGCTAATCGCCCTTGAAAAAGGAAGCGCAGAGAATAATGAGATTCCGCGCGCTGTCAAACCGCTTTTTCAAAAACCCGGCCGGAACCGCTCCCCGCCCCGCCGCTGCGCGGGTTTACGCTAGAAAAAATCCGCCGGGCGGTTTTCGCAGAAGGCGATCAGGCCGGGCAGCGATGCGGCGCTCATGCCGCGCCAGAAAATGATCCAGCCCCCGCTGGCAAAATGGCCGTCCGCCTGCCGGTCGTACCACTGGTTGACGGGATTGCCGGCCCGCGAGCGCCAGAAAAAGGCGCGGTGGTTTTTGCAGACCTCGTCCCACAGCTCCTGCGCCAGCCCTTCGCCGCGCGCTTCGGGGCCGACTGCGAACTTGGACAGATACAGCCCCTCCGGCTGCTCTTCGAGCAGCACCGCCCCGCGATAGTTTTCTTCGAGATAAACCCGGGTCACCTCATCCACCGCATCGGGCTTGGGCGTCTTTTTAAAGCTTTCCTCCAGCAGCGCCAGCACCCGGGCTTTTTCCAGGCTTTGGAAATCCGGACTGATGATGTTCGACCCCTTGCGGAAAACCGTCCCCGCCCCTTTGACGGTGAAGATTTCCTTGAGCAGGTTCATCGGCGAGGTGACGGAGATATGGGTGCCGGGCCGCGCGGCCAGCAGCGCCGAAGCGGTGTCCGCCAGCGCCTGGTCTTCGGCCGTCAGCTCGAACGCGTTTTCTTTCTGTGTGTAGTAATAGTCGGCGCGGAACCCGCCGGCCGCCCGGATGAAATGCACCCGCTTTCCAAGGCTTGGAATTTTCTGCTCCAGGCTTTCCAGGGTCTGGAGCCTTTCTTCGACAAAAACGGGCAGGCGCTCCTTGTTTTTTCCAAGGTTTGGAAAAACCGTGCGCTCAAAAATCGGGTTGCCCTGCAGCAGCGCCCATTTGGCCTCGGCGTCGGGGCCGCACAGGACCATGGCGGGCCGCAGTCCGAGCCGCAGCAGGAAATGCAGGTCAAACGCCACGGCCTCGGCCCCCGGGTCCAGACTGTCGAGATCAGGCACCAGCAGCGCAAAGCAGGCGGTATCGGCGGACTGGAATTTGTTGAGATAAAACTCATACTCCTCCCGCCGGCCGATGCTGTCGAGAAACAGTCGTATGGTCCGATTGAATAACATCCCCGCAAAAAAAACATCATTCGGCTGAAAAGTACATCAAAAACAGGCCGCGGCGCGCCGGGCCCGGAGCACGCGCCTGAACCACAGCAGCGCGACCCCTCCGCTGAGCAGCTGCCCGGCCGCCATCCCGGCAAAAATCCCCGCCACGCCCGCCAGCCTCGCACCGGCCCACGCCAGCGGCATCACCAGCCCGACCAGCCGAATCGCCATCAGCGCGGACGCATGCCACGGCAGCTCAATCGCATTGAACGCAAAGCCGGTATGCACCGCCGAATGCTGCAGCACCGCGCCCGCCAGAATAATCCGCAGATACAGCGCAATGAGCGAATCCACCGCCGGATCCCGGGTGAACCACGCCGCGACAACCGGCGCAAAAAAGAACGCGATCCCAAAGCAGGCCAGCGCATAAACGATGCCGTACCAGTTCGTCCGCACCCATGCGCCATGCACACGGTCCATACGGCCCGCGCCCCAGTTCTGCCCGATAATCGGCACCAGCCCGGTGCCCATCGCCATGGGAACCAGATAAGCAAACCCCTCAATGCGCTGTCCCGCCGTCGTCGCCGCCACCGCCGTCACGCCAAACCCGGCAATGAAATGAAGAATCACCCCGCTGGTCAGCGGCAGCAGCAGATTCGTCGCAGCCGCCGGCGCCGCCACAAACAGCACCGACCGCCATGCCGCCAGCAGCTCGCGCCCGACCGGCCGGGCCCACGCCAGCATCCGGAAGCGGAAATGCAGCAGCCCGATCGACAGCGCCAGCGTCACCACCCGCGCAATCCCCGTGGCAATCGCCGCGCCCACCACACCCAGCGCCGGGAATTTTCCCCAGCCGAAAATGAACAGCGGATCGAGCGCCAGGTTCAGCAGCGCGCCCGCCGCCATAATCAGGCCCGGCCGCAGCGTATCGCCTGTCGAGCGGATCGCATTGTTTCCAACCATCGGAAGAACCGCGAACGGAGCAAAGCAGAACCAGATCCGCATATAGAGCAGCGCCAGCCCAAACGCCTCCTCGCCCGCCCCCATCATCCGCAGCAGGCCCGGGGCGAAAATCTGGCCGACAATCGACAGCAGCCCCATCGCCAGCAACGTCAGCAGCAGACTGTACGTCGTCAGATGCCGGACCTTCTCCGGATTGCCATGCCCGATCGCGCGGCTCACGCACGACGCCGTCCCGATCCCCAGCCCGAGCCCGATGCTGTAGAAAATCATCACCGGCGGAAACGTGAAACCGATCGCCGCCAGCGGAACGGTGCCCAGCCGCGAAACGAACCATGCGTCCGTCAGGTTGAACGCCATCATCGCGAAAAAGCCCATCACCATCGGCGGGGTCATCCGCAGAATATGGCGGCCCAGCGAACCGCTTGTTAAATCGATATGAGGTTTCATTCCGGTGACCCTAAACTATCAGAATCTGACGTTTGTCTGATTTTCCGCCCGCTGAAAACCGCTTTATGCTTTGCCGGTGGCGAGGGCTTTGGTGGAGAGCAGTCCGCAGGCGGCGTAGATGTCCATTCCGCGCGAGGCGCGGATGGTGGTCAGGATTCCCTTTTTGTTCAGCTCCTCCTTGAACCACTCCAGCGTCTGCTCGTCGGTTCCGTGAAGCGGCGTGCCGGGGATCGGGTGAAAGCGGATCAGGTTGATCCGGCAGCGGATGCCGCCGAGCAGCCGACTGAGCTCCTTGACGTGCCGCGGCGTGTCGTTGAGGCCGCCGAATACAATGTATTCAAACGACACGCGGCGCTGCCCGCTGAAATCCCGCTGCCGGATGACGTCGATGACCTCGCGGAGCGGATAGGCAATCTGCACCGGCATCAGCTGCTGACGCTCCTCCTCAAACGGCGTGTGCAGGCTGATGGCCAGATGCGCCTCGCACTCATCCAGAAAGCGGATCAGGCCGGGCGTGATGCCGATGGACGAGACCGTAATGCGGCGCGGACTCATGGCATAGCCCCATTCCGACGTGAGGATCTCAATGCTCTTGAGCACTTCGTCGAGGTTGTCAAACGGCTCGCCCATGCCCATGTAGACGATATTGGTCACCTCGGCGGATTCATCGATGCTGCGTACCTGGTTGACAATGTCGCCCGCCGAGAGCTGCCCCTGAAACCCCTGCTTGCCGGTCATGCAGAACAGGCAGCCCATCTTGCAGCCGACCTGCGACGAGACACACACCGTGCGCCGCTCCTTGAAAGGAATCATCGCCGTTTCTATGAATTTTTCGGCCTGCGTCTCAAACAGATACTTTTTGGTGCCGTCGGTGCTGACCTGCACGTCGGCGGGCGCATGCAGCCCGAAACAAAACTGATCGCTAAGCAGCGCGCGCGCGCGCTTCGACAGATTGCTCATCTGGTCGATCGAGTCGATCCGCTGATGATAAAGCCAGTCGGCAATCTGTTTGCCGGTGAATTTCGGCAGGCCGAGCTCAACAACCAGATCGGTCAGCTCGGCGAGTGTTTTTCCAAATAATGCGGGTTTCATGGCGGCAACCTTGGATAAATCGGATCAATAAATCGAACAACTACTGCAATAAACTGGGGTTGTCCCACGGATGGCGATTCCCGGAGAGAACTTCATTGATCAAAATCATTAAAGACAAAATGATGATCCATTCAGGGGCTGATTCAGTCAGAATAATTATCTATGCAGGAGCTGAGTTCGTCGAAGAAAGATAACTCATATGCCGGCAATGAGATCAGAAATTATTTTGTCCCTAATTATTTTGATCTGACATTCCCTTCTTCCGGCGGATGCCGGGTTAGAAATAGATTTCGACGACGATGTGGCCGAACGGAATCCCTTTGGCGATCAGCAGATCGCGCATCTCGACGCACATTTCGGCCTGGCCGCAGAGGTAATACTTCCAATCCCTGGAAAGCTCCGCCGTTTCGACAAACCGGTTGACCCGTCCTGAGAAAATCCCCTCCCCCTCTTCTCCGGAGCAGAAGCGGTGGTAGCGCCCGCCCAGCGCGCTTTTCCAATCATTGGAAAAGTAGAACTGATTCGCATGCCGCACCCCGTGCACCAGCACTTTATTTTCAGCCTGGCCGGAGCGCAGCATGCTGTAAAACGGAGCAATGCCGGTGCCCGTGGCGATCCACAGCGCCGGATCCTCCGTGCCGAAAAAGGTGCCGCCGGGTCCGGAAACATCCAGCGCATCGCCGGGGCGCAGCTGCGCCAGCCGCGGCGTCAGCGCTCCGTCCTCCTTGAGGTTGTAAAGAACCTTCAGCTCGTCGTCCCGGCTCCCGCTGCAGATGCTGTAGATGCGGGGAGGCTCCGCGCCGCCCAGCCCGACCTTTACGGTCTGGCCGGGCACAAAATCAAACCGCCGCTCCACCCCCAGCAGAAATACCCCGGGCGATATTTCAATATGACTGGTGACGACCTGGTTCATCTCTACCCACTAATTTTACTGTAGGACACGCTTCCCGTACTCGGGAGCGTGTGTCCACGCACTCACTGAAAACACAGGCTCTCTGGATACAGAGAAGCCTGTCCTACAACTCTTCCGCAATGGCGACAGCGCGACCGATGTAGGTGGCCGGGGTCATCTCCAGCAGACGGGCCTTGTCGCCGGCCTCGAGGTCGAGGCCGCTGATGAACTCGCGGATCCCCTCTTTGGTGATGCCGGCCTTGCCGCGCGTCAGCTCCTTGAGTTTTTCGTAGGGCTTTTCGATGCCGGCTTTGCGCATAACGGTCTGGATCGGCTCGGCCAGCACTTCCCAGGCGTTGTCGAGATCGGCCGCCAGTTTGGCTTCGTTGAGCTCCAGCTTGCTCAGCCCCTTGAGGGTCGAGCGGTAGGCGAGCAGCGCGTAGCCGAAGGCGACGCCCATGTTGCGCAGCACGGTCGAGTCGGTCAGGTCGCGCTGCAGGCGCGAAACCGGCAGCTTTTCCGCCATGTGGCGCAGCAGCGCGTTGGCCAGCCCGATGTTGCCCTCGGAGTTTTCAAAGTCGATCGGATTGACCTTGTGCGGCATGGTGGACGAGCCGACTTCGCCGGCGATGGTCTTCTGCTTGAAGCAGGCGAAAGAGATGTAGGTCCAGATGTCGCGATCGAAGTCGAGCAGGATGGTGTTGAAGCGCGCCAGTGCGTCGAACAGCTCGGCCATGTAGTCGTGCGGCTCAATCTGAATGGTGAACGGGTTCTGCCTGAGGCCGAGGTCGCCTTCGATCACGCCGGCGGCCAGCGCGGGCCAGTCGACATCCGGGTAGGCGCTCAGGTGCGCGTTGAAGTTGCCGACCGCGCCGTTGAGCTTGCCGAGGATTTCCACCGCCTGGAATTTTTTCAGGGCCTTGCGCAGGCGGTCGGCGACGACCGCCAGCTCTTTGCCGATGGTGGTCGGCGATGCGGTCTGCCCGTGCGTGCGGGCCAGCAGCGGAACCGCCTTCCACTCTTTGGCCTTGGCGGTCAGGTCGGCGACCAGCTCCTGCTGAACCGATTCGAGCGCCGCGCGGCCCTGCTTGAGCATCATGGCATGCGACAGGTTGTTGATGTCTTCGGAGGTGCAGGCGAAGTGCCAGAACTCGCTCAGCCCGTCGAGCGACGACCCCGCCACCGCGTCCTTCAGGTAATACTCCACCGCCTTCACATCGTGGTTGGTAGTGCGCTCGATCGTTTTCACCTTTTCGGCCTCTTGGGGCGTGAAGTTGGCCAGGATCGCGTCGAGCCGCCCGGTCTCTTCGGCCGTCAGCGCGCGGCATTCCGGAATTCCGGGCTCCGCGCACAGCGCCTTGAGCCACAGGACCTCGACGGTCACGCGGGCGCGGACCAGCGCGAATTCAGAAAACGCATCCTGCAGCTCGGACACCTTGGACTCGTAACGCCCGTCGAGCGGGCTGATGGCGGTAATGGACATAGGTTTCTCCTTAAAAAGCGGCTAAATTATAGCGGGGGCAGTCGAAAGTCAAAGGTCTCACGGCCTAAACTCTCCTCACCTCCCTGCAACCCCGTCAAAATACTCCATCGGACGTTCGTCCGGAGTTCCGGCAGCACCCTGAAAACGTCTCTGCCGCCGGCCGCACGTTCCAATCTAAACAACGTTTATCGGCGCGCCGTCGACGAACGCGCGCAGATTCCCAACTGTCTGGTTCATGAGGGATTGGCGGGCGGCAGTGCCGGCCCAGGCGATGTGCGGAGTGATGAAACAGTTTTTCGCGCTCAGCAGCGGATTCTGCCTGGCGGGCGGCTCGCTGGAGAGCACGTCGAGCCCCGCCCCGGCGAGCCGGCCGGAATTCAACGCATCGGCCAGCGCGGCTTCGTCGATCAGTCCGCCGCGCGAGGTGTTGATCAAAAACGCGCCGGGCTTCATCAATTGAATGGCTTCGGCACTGATCAGCCCGGTGGTTTCCGGCGTCTGCGGACAGTGCAGGCTGACGATATCGGACCGTTTAAACAGCTCTTCGCGCGAGACCATTTCGAGGCCGGGCAGGTTGCGGGGGGTGCGGGTGAAAACGAGCACGCGCAGGCCGAACGCCTGCGCCGTCAGCGCCACCCCCTGCCCGATCTGCCCGAAGCCGATGATGCCGAGTGTCATTTCGTTCAGCGCGGGCTGCGGGGTTTTCCAGTAGCAGAAATCTTTGCACCCGCACCATTCGCCGGCGGTGACGCTGTCGGCGTGCAGCGCCACGCGGTTGGTGAGGTTGAAAATGTGCGCCCAGGTCAGCTGGACCACGGCGGCGGTGCTGTAGGCCGGCACGTTGCTGACGACCACGCCGCGCGCGCGGCAGGCGCCGGTGTCGATGATGTTGTAGCCGGTGGCGGTGACGCCGACATATTGCAGGTCCGGCAGCTGCTCGAGCAGCTCCGCCGTGACCGGCACCTTGTTGGTGATCAGCGCCTCGGCCCCCCGCAGCCGCTCGACGACCCGTTCCGGCGGCGTGCGCTCGTGGACCGTCACATCGCCCAGCTCTCTCAGTCCATCCCACGACAAATCGCCGGGGTTCAGCGCGTATCCGTCTAAAACAATTATTTTCATGGAGGCGATTCTAACGGATCGCGTCAACGGTCGGAAAGTCTAATGTCAACAGCAAGTGATTTGCCGCCCGCTGCAAGCGTGCGCAAACACGGAAACGCGCCGGGCGTTCACGGCCCCGCTGCAGATCATGGCGGACACCGCCCTCTTCGGCGCGGGTTATGCCGCGGCCGTCTTCAGCGAATGCAGCCGCCTGTAGATGCGGAGAAGGTTCTGATGCGCCGCCGAAATTTCTTCCCAGCTGCCGGCAAACGTCAGCCCGTGAAAAACAGACGTCCCGCTGACCAGCCCGACGGCCTCCGCCAGAAGCGGCTCGCCGTAAAACAGGCGGAGCGACGCGTGGTACGCGGCCGGCTGTTCGCCCGCCAGCGTGAGCTCAACCAGGTCGGAAACAGCCCGATAGAGCGTTTGCCGGTCCGCCGGCAGAAAATCGAACGCGCCGCACCACCGGCTCCATTGGGCGGCCTCTTCAAGATCGCCGGCGGCCAGCGCCAGCATGCATTTGAGCTCGCCAAACCGCAGACTGTGCCACGCCGTCCCCTCGTCAAACAGAACCCCGATGGCATCTGAAACCGCCTGCTGATCGCTCACTCCGAGTTCGTCGAGTTCGCCGGCGAACTGCCGCAGCTCCGGGACGGACATCTGCCTGAGCCTGAGCAGGCGCGGTCGCAGGGAGGCGCCCGTCACCTTGTTGCCCCACACCAGATCATCGACGGGATAGATGTCCGACATGCCGGGGACAATCATGCGGCAGGTATAGATTCCGCAGTGCGGATATTCGGCACAGTACGCGTCGAAGCCGTCGCGGCGAACGAGCGATTTCAAATGGTCATATTCCTCCGCGGTCGACCCCTGAAAATCCCAGTCGATGAATTCAAAGTCGGGCTGATCGCCGAACATTTTCCAGGGCAGAAGCCCCGCCGAATCGATAAAATGGCTCTCGAGGTTCAGGGGGTCGGCGGCGGCGTCCGCATCCGGAGAGGGATGCTCGAACCCGCCGAGCTGATCGAGACTGCGCCCCTGCAGCAGTTCGGTCACGGTGCGTTCAAGGGCCACCTCGAAGCGGCAGCTTGCGCCGAAGGATGCATAGCACCCGCCGTCGGCGGGATTGATGAGCAGCACGCAGATGACGGGGAACTGCCCGCCCAGCGAGGCGTCTTTCACCAGAACCGGAAACCCGTGCCCGCGCAGCTCCTCGAGGTCGCGCTGGACACGCGGATAGCGTTCGAGCACGGCGGCCGGCACCGCGGGCAGGCAAATCCCGCCCGCAATCACCTGATTCTTCACGTAGCGCTCCATGATTTCCGCCAGCGCCTGCGCGCGGCATTCGGCGGCGGTGTTGCCCGCGGCCATGCCGTTGCTCACATAGATGTTGTTGAGAATATTAACGGGAAAATAGACGGTCTCGTTCGTCTCGATCTGCTCAAAGGGAAGCGCGGCAATGCCGCGATCATCCCCGTCGCTGTTATTATCGTGCAGCAGTGCCGGGGTGAGCTCGCCGTCCGGATCATAAAAATCGCGCAGGCGCTCGGTGAGCAGTCCGGTTCCATCCGGATGACGGACCGGAATGACGGCCGGGTCTGAAACGGGGAACCATTTTTCGGACGGATAAAAGACAAAGCCGCTGCCGGCCGGGCCCAGGTAATAGTCGGAGAAAAACAGATTCGTGGAAACCCGCTCAAAAAACTCCAGGATGGCGCTGGCCTCGCTGGCGAGCCGCGAACCGCCCTTGCCGTTCGTATAGATCTGGGGGCATTCGGCAGAGCGCAGGTGAACCGACCAGCAGTTCTGAACCGGATGGATGGAAGACACCAGATCGACCGGAAACCCGCAGGAGTCCAGCCGGGCCATCGCCGTGGCAATGGTCTCTTCGAGCGGTGCGTCTTTACCGGGAATACGTGTCTTCGTCATCAGGTCGCCTCCTTTCAAACGGGTCGAGAAGGCACCCGAATCGCCCCTGCTGCAGGAGCAGAAGGTCCGCCGGCGGACCCTCGTTGAACATACGCGAGTAAACATGTCACATTTGCGCCCGGATAGACAGCACATTATCCGATTCATTCCCCGCCGCGGCTTCCGGAAACAGCCCCGCGCACGCACCGGATCACTTACACGGTATCGAGGTAGTCGCTGGCGTCGAGTTCCGCGAGAATTTTCTTCTCGGTATACGCCTCGGCCGCACGTTCAAGCTTGTTCATCTTCAGCCAGAAAAACGGTTTTTTCTGCGCGCCGGCAATGGCCTTGCAGTGCTTGACGATCTTGTCGAACGTCATCACGGTTTCATTGAGATGCATCCCCAGCAGCGGCGGCAGGTCGCTGCGGCCGACATGCCCGGTGACCAGATCCTTGGCCCCCGCGCTCTTCTTCACATACTCGGCCCGCGCCATGAGAATTTTCTCGGCAAAGGCTTCATAGTTTTCATGCTGCGGGTCCAGCGAGATGCTCAGGTTGCTGAGGATCACATCGACCTGCGCATAGAGCGCCTCCAGCTGGCGCAGACACGGACGAAAAAAGGTGTGGCCGGCGTAGGGGCGCAGCTTGCCGTCCAGCCGGCTGAGCACCTTGATGTGGTCGCCGATGCGTTCAATTTCCACCATGCAGCGGTCCAAATGCTGAACCAGAACCGCCTGCCGCCGCGAGAGAAAGCGCGAGGTGATCAGCGACAGATAATCCTGAAAGGCCAGCTTGATGGCATCGACGTTTTTTTCGTTCTGAACGACCGCCCGGGCCATCCGGGCATTCGGCGCATTGAGCAGCGCGCGGTCGAAGGCCAGACTCTCGCGGCAGATGTTGACCGTCCGCTGCAGTTCGCGCATCGCGGCGTGCAGCGCCTGCTCCGGCATCGGAATGAGCTGCTCATCGAGAAAACTGGAGCGGGGCGGCGGCTTCCGGGAGGGAACCAGGCGGCGCACGAGCGCGGCGTGCAGCGGCGCAAACGGCAGAACACACAGGGCCGTGATCACCATCTTGATCGTGTTGGCGTTGGCGGCCTGATGAACCAGGTCGCCGGGCAGCAGCGGCATCCAGCGGTAAAACAGCGGCGCGGCCAGCGCGGCGGCCAGCCCGCCGGTGACATTGAACAGCAGATGAGACACCGCGCTGCGCCGGGCATGGATGTTGGTGCCGATGCTGCCCAGCAGCGCGGTGGCGCACGTGCCGATATTGGCCCCGATCAGAATCGGGAACACGCCGGACAGATCGGTGATGACGCCGGCCTGAATCAGCGCAAAGCTCATGCCGATCATCGCCCCGCTGCTCTGGATAACCGCCGTCACCGCGGTGGCCAGCAGAACCCCGCGCAGCAGGCCGCCGGGCGTCGCCCCGTCGATCTGCTCAAACAGCGGGATGAAGGCATCGCGGTACGGAACAATCGCCGCGCTCATGGTGGCCATGCCCAGGAACAGCAGCCCGAAGCCGAGCAGCGCCAGCCCCGCCTGCTTGACGCGCACCTGAGGCCAGGCGGCATGCAGTACAACCCCGCTGGCAATGGCGACGAAGCAATAGTCCGCCAGCTTGAAAGAGATCAGCTGCATGGAAAGAGTCGTGCCGATGTTCGCCCCCAGCATGACGGGCACGGATTCGGTCAGCGTCACCAAGCCGGCGTTGATAAAGCCCACCAGCATGACCGTGGCGGCGCTGCTTTGCACGAGAAAGCCCAGCACCGTCCCCAGCGACACGCCGCGCAGCCGGCTGCGGGTGGCTTTGGAAAGGATGCGGCGCAAACTGTCGCCGGCGCAGCGCTTCAGCCCGTCGGTCAGACAGTTCATGCCGAAGATAAACAGCGCCAATCCGCCCAGCACACTGAATGCTGTTAAAATAACCGATGAATCGTCCAAATCCTCCCGTTCCCTTTCCGGCCTGCAGAGTAAACCGAAACACCCACTTTACAAATTCGAAAGACGAAAAGGCTCTTTAGCGCAGCGCCGCGTTGACGATTTCGCGGGCCTCGGCCTGGATCTGCCGCAGGTGCTCCTCGCCCTTGAAACTTTCGGCGTAAATTTTGTAGATGTCCTCGGTGCCGGACGGACGGGCGGCAAACCAGCCGTTCTCGGTGCAGACCTTCAGGCCGCCGATGGCCGCGCCGTTGGCGGGCGCGTGCGTCAGCTTGGCGGTAATGGGTTCCCCCGCCAGCGTGTCGGCGGTCACCTGCTCCGGCGAGAGCGCGGCCAGCCTGGCCTTCTCTTCCCGGGTAGCGGGCGCGTCCACCCGGTCATAGACCGGGCTGCCGAACCGGGCGGTCAGCTCCTGATAGTGTTCGCCCGGATCTTTGCCGGTCACGGCAAAAATCTCGCAGGCCAGCAGACAGAGAATCATTCCGTCTTTGTCGGTGGTCCAGACCGCTCCATCCTTGCGCAGGAACGAGGCGCCGGCGGACTCTTCGCCGCCGAAGCCGTAGGAGCCGTCGACGAGGCCGTTGACAAACCATTTAAAGCCGACCGGCACCTCCTGCAGGTCGCGGCCGAGCTCGGCGGCGACGCGGTCGATCATCGACGAACTGACCAGCGTTTTGCCGATGGCCGCATCGGCGCGCCAGCCGCTGCGGTGGCTGAACAGATAGTGGATTGCCACGGCGAGGTAGTGGTTGGGGTTCATCAGCCCGACGGAGCGGGTGACAATGCCGTGGCGGTCGTAATCAGGGTCATTGCCGAAGGCGATATCAAACTCGTCCTTGAGATCAATCAGTCCGGCCATGGCATAGGGCGAAGAGCAGTCCATGCGGACTTTGCCGTCGCGGTCGACGCACATGAAGCTGAAGGTGTAGTCGGGCGCATCGTTGCGAATGGTGAGCTTGATGCCGTATTTCTCGGCGATCGGCTTCCAGTAGCGGATCCCGGCCCCGCCCATCGCGTCGGCGCAGATTTTCATGCCGGACGCGGCAATGGCCTCCATATCGACGACACTGGCGAGATCTGCGACATACGGCGTGATGAAGTCGTAGGCGACCGTTGTGTCCGCGGCGAGCGCGTCGGCCAGATAGAGGCTTTCGACCTCCTCGTTGTCGTTGGCGAGCAGCTCGTTGGCGCGGTCGGCAATCCAGCCGGTGGCATCCGTGTCGGCCGGCCCGCCGTTGGGCGGGTTGTATTTGAAGCCGCCGTTGTCGGGCGGATTGTGCGACGGGGTGATCACCACGCCGTCGGCGAGGCCGTCGCTGCGGCCCGCGTTATAGGTCAGAATCGCGTGGGAAATGACCGGCGTCGGGGTGTAGCCGCCGTCCTTGTCGATCATCACGGTCACGCCGTTGGCGGCGAACACCTGCAGGGCGGTTTTTTCGGCCGGCGTGGAGAGCGCATGCGTGTCCTTGCCGACAAACAGCGGGCCGGTGATCCCCTGCTCCGCACGGTACTCACAGATCGCCTGCGAAATCGCCATAATGTGATCCTCGGTGAAGCTGCCGTTGAGCGAGGTGCCGCGGTGGCCGGAGGTGCCGAAGGCCACTTTCTGGTTCGGATTGGTCACATCGGGCTGGGTTTCATAATACTGACTGATCAGCTCCGCGATATCGGCCAACTTCTCTTTCGGCACAACTTTTCCTGCAAGTGGATGAATAGACATTATGATTTCTCCTTACAAATGTGCGATTTGTTTAACAGAGCGGCGGATTATGCACAAGCCAAAGCAAATCAAACCGGCCGGTGAAGTCAGCGGCTGAGGATCAAATAGGCCCAGTTGAGCATTATCAAAAGCATGATGCTCAAAACGACAGCAAACCGTTCCCGGCAATGCTCCGGCCGCATGCGCACTACCGGGAATCCGCACAGCCCCGCCAGCGACAGCCCGACCAGCACCGCCCCGCCGCAAAAAAACAGCACAAAAACCAGCGGCTGCGTCTGGAATGCCGACAGCCACTCCCCGCCCAGAATCAGCTCGATGCAGCGGGTGGCGCCGCACAGCGGACAGGGCAGCCCGCTCCAGCGCCGGAACAGGCACTGCATCTTATACGGCGCCGGCAGCAAAAGCTGCGCCGGAACAAGAACCCCGGCCGACAGCAAAACGGCCGGGAAAAAATACTTTCCAAGCGGGCCCTGCCCCGGAATCTGGCGGCTGAACTTCATCCCCCATACGGTACTGAATATTCCCGCAACGGCAAATCATCTCTTGACCTGCGTTGCCAATCGCCACTATCGTCAACACAATCTTAAAAGAAAGGGGTTCCGCATGAGCAGCACCGCATTTGACTTCACCGCCTGCCTTAATCAGGCCTGGGAAACCTACAAGAAACACCTCCTGCTCCTGGTTGGAGCCACACTGGTGGCCATCATTCTCACCTCTGTTTCGATCGGCATCCTCACCGGACCGCTCACCGCCGGACTGATGACCCTGATCTTCAAGCTGATGGACGAGGATTCCGGCGCGAAATTTGAAGACATCTTCAGCCAGTTCGGCACCTTTACGACCACCTTCCTGCTGTGTCTGGTCTGGGCCGCCGCCGGCATTATCGGGGCATCAATTCTGATGCTTGTGCCGCTTATCGGCCAGCTGGCGTCCATTTTGCTGGCACTCGGCCTGAGCGTATTTCTCACCTTTGCCGTGCTGCAGGCGGCGTTCAAAGGCATGGACTTCATTTCGGCGTCAAAATCCGCGTTCGAAATGCTCAAAGCAAACTTCTGGCCGCTGATCGGCTATACCGCGATCGCCCAAATTCTCGGCAACATGGGCGCCATTGCCTGCGGCATCGGCGTGGTCTTCACCATGCCGATGTTTTTCCTGATGCTGGCCACCGCCTACCGCAGCTGTTCGGCCTCCGCGCCGACGGAAGAAATCATACTCGAACCGGTCGCGCCGTCGCCCCCGAAGCCGGTTGCTGAACCGCCGGTCGAACCCGAAGCACCTGCAGAGCCGGCTGCAGACGCAAAGGAAGCGTCCCCGGAACCGGGCGAAGAACCGGGCGAACCCAAATCCGAATAACGTCGCGACGCCCGCTGCACCCGCAGCGGGCGTTTGGTTACGCCTGCACGAACCCCCGCCTTCCGAATGAAAATCAAACTCACCCCCCGGCAGAAAGAACTTCTGCGTCGCAAGCTCATCGCCCTGTACATGGATGACTTCGACGAGGAGATCAGCGATTTCAAAGCGGAACAGATTCTCGAGGCCTTTCTGGAAAAGCTCGGTCCCGCCATCTACAACACGGCCATTCAGGACATGAAGGCCTTCATGATCAACCAGCTTGAGGATCTCTCCGCTATTTTTGAAAAGTAGCCGCAGCACCTTCGAGCAGGAACGCCTGCAGCCGCATCCTTACCCAACCATTGGGGCCTCCGGCGAAAGCCGGATTTATATTTCATGCCGGGCCATAATTTCAGAGAAAATTTTTCTCTAACCCTTATATACAAATATTTTACAGATTCTATTTTCCCATACCTGTAAAGGTATGGGGTAAATACCGAAACTCGCCTGCAATCTGAAGCAAAAAACAGGTACCGCTGCTCGACCGGCCGGGGAGTATGCCAGCGGCATACTGCTTTTAAAATTGCGGATTGAGGCGGTTTCTGTAAAAAGTGATCCCATGAACAAAAAATTACAAGTCGGGCTGGTTCAGCAGTCGTGCACGAGCGACCGCGAGGCGAATATCGAGAAGAGCATGGCCGCGATCCGCCGCTGCGCGGCGCAGGGCGCGCAGCTGGTCGCCTTGCAGGAGCTGCACACCGGCCTCTACTTCTGCCAGACAGAGGACACCAAACAGTTCAATCTCGCGGAACCCATTCCCGGCCCGTCGACCGAAACATTCGGCGCGCTGGCCAAAGAGCTCGGCATCGTGATTGTCACGTCGCTATTCGAACGCCGCGCGCCGGGGCTTTATCACAACACCGCGGTGGTGCTCGACAGCGACGGATCGATTGCCGGCAAATACCGCAAGATGCACATTCCGGACGATCCGGGCTATTACGAAAAATTTTATTTCACCCCCGGTGACCTCGGCTTCAGGCCGATTAAAACTTCAGTCGGAGCGCTCGGCGTGCTGGTCTGCTGGGACCAGTGGTATCCGGAAGCCGCGCGCCTGATGGCGATGGCCGGCGCCGACCTGCTGATCTATCCGACCGCCATCGGCTGGGACCCGGAGGATGCCGGCGACGAGCAGGCCCGCCAGCGCGAGGCGTGGATCACCATCCAGCGCGCTCACGCCGTCGCCAACGGCATTCCGGTGCTGAGCGTCAACCGCACCGGCTTCGAGCCGTCGCCGGACGGAAACAGCGGGGCGCAGTTCTGGGGGTCGAGCTTCGCGGCCGGCTGCCAGGGCGAGCTGCTGGCGCAGGCCGGCACCGACGAAGAAACCGAACTGGTGGTCGAACTCGACACACCGCGCAGCGAAAACGTCCGGCGCATCTGGCCCTTCCTGCGCGACCGCCGCATCGACGCCTACAGCGGCCTCACCGCCCGCTTTATAGATGACTAGAATACATCACAGGCTCTTTGGAATACCAAAGAAGCCTGTCCTACAAGTTTTTGCGAAGGACAGCCTTTGAGCAGGAAAACTGCAAGCGGCTAAAGAAAATGGATATTTCAGATCAACAGCTGATTATTATTTGTGTCCATTCGTATCCATTCGTGGTTAAACTCTCTCTCCTATGACACTTGAAGACTTTGGTTTTAGCTCCTGGTTCGAAGACCAGCTCGACCCCGACAGCAAACTGACGGCGGCGCGCGTGACGGCCATTCACAAGGGGTGGAGCGACATCTGCGACGGGGAAACCACCCGCCCCGCCAAAAGCACCGGCAAACTGCGGCACGAAGCGCGCGCAAACAGGAACTACCTCACCGTCGGCGACTGGATCCTCTGCAAGGATTTTGACAAAGAGGATGGATTCGCCGTCATTCATTCCGTGCTCGAGCGCAAAACCGAGCTCAAGCGCAAAACGGCAGGCAAAGAAATCGGCTATCAGCTGATCGCCGCCAACATCGACACCGCCTTTGTCGTCCACACCCTCGACAAGGGCTACAACCTGAAAAAGCTGGAGCGCTACCTCTCCATTGTTCACGACAGCGGCATCCAGCCGGTCGTGCTGATGAGCAAAAAAGATCTGCTGCCCCGCCGCGAACTCAAAGAGCGGATGACCGAGGTCAAAGAGCGCCTGACGAACGTCGATGTTTACGCCATCAGCAACACCTCCGGGTCCGGAATGCGGGCGGTCAAAAAACTGCTGAAGCCGGGCAGCACCTACTGCCTGCTCGGCCCGTCCGGCGTCGGCAAAACCTCGCTGATCAACAGCCTGCTGGGCAAAGAGGACGAGTACTTCACCCTGCCCGTGCGCGAAAAGGACGGCAAAGGCATCCATTCCACCACCTGGCGCGAACTCATTGTGCTGCAAAACGGCGCACTGATGGTTGACACGCCCGGCATGCGCGAGCTCGGCCATCTGGACGGCGCCGCCGGGATCGACGAAACCTTTGAAGAGATCATCGAGCTGGAAAGGCAGTGCAAATTCCGCGACTGCGCGCACATCAACAACACCAAAGGCTGCGCGGTGATCGCGGCGGTCGAAGCGGGCACCCTTTCGCGGCCGCGCTACGAAAACTTCATCCGCATGCGGCAGGAAGCCTCCGCGGCACAGCAGTCCCTGCGGGAACAGGGCTGGAAAAACAAATAGCCGCCCTGCACCATGAAAAAAGCCGACAGCTCCCGCTACATCAGCTCATCGAGGATGCCGTAGAAGTCGGCGATCGACTTGATGGATTTTTGCATCAGGACGAACGAGCCCCAGCTCAGCAGCACCACCACCCCGGTCCAGATGATTTTCTTGCGGCGGGCCCAGCCGGGGTGAATCCAGAAGAGCGGAATCGCCAGCGGGCCGGCGCAGAGCACCGCCGTAACCATTGCCGACGGGCGCAGATACCACGGAACCTTTTTCCTTGCGGTCAGAAACTGCCCGCAGTAGCGGCACAGAATCGCCTCGTCCTGGATTTCCTCTGCACAAAACGGACAGGTTTTCATAGGTAACAGAACGTACGCCGGTGCGGCGGCGTTTTCAACATGTCTTTGCGCATGGGCGCACATCGGTTTCCGACGGCCGGGTTTCTGCCGGCGTCAGGCCACAATGCCGTACCGGGCGCACTCCTCGAGGGCGTAGCGGTCGGTGCAGCCGGCCACATAGTCGCAGACGGTGCGCATCAGCCCTTCTGTCTCGAGCCGCTCGCGGGCTTTTTTCCCCAGGGTCTCCGGATGTTTGACATAGTGATGAAAAAGACCGCGCATGAGTTCAACCGCCTCGCTGTTGGCATCCGCCACCTCGGGGTGGTAGTAGAGCTGCCGGTAGAGAAAATCTGAAAACTCTTTGAGCATACCGGACATGTCACTGCTGAAGCAGATCAGCCGCTGCGGCGCGTTCATGACCTCGGCAATGCGCCGGGGCCGATGTTTTTCGAGCCGGACCCGTCCCTCCGCGAGAACGTCCTGCGCCTGCAGATCAAGCAGGTTGCGAATGGTGATGCGCCGATGCTGGTCTTCGTCCA
The DNA here is from genome assembly GCA_041584215.1 of Tichowtungia sp. Classification (GTDB taxonomy): domain Bacteria; phylum Verrucomicrobiota; class Kiritimatiellia; order Kiritimatiellales; family Tichowtungiaceae; genus Tichowtungia. The sequence continues at coordinate 46,675 of JBFHEM010000008.1, forward strand.
GTGCGGCGTACTGTTCATTGGCGAGGGCCGAGGCCATCCGCCAAAAGGCGAGTTCGCGGAGCTGATCGAGGGTGATTAATCCGGCGGAGAGCCCGTCGTCGACATCGTGGGCATGGTAGGTCATATCGTCGGCAACATCCGCGATCTGGGCCTCCAGATACTGGAACGGTCCGATCGGATACCCCTCCAGGTTGGCGCCGGGGGCCGCGGCTTCGTGCTTGAGCAGCCCGGCGCGCACCTCCCAGCTGAGATTGAGTCCGCAAAATCCAGGGTATTGATATTCGAGCTTTTCGACCGCGCGAAGGCTCTGAAGATTATGGTCAAACCCTCCGTGATCCTTCATCAGCTCATCAAGCACATATTCGCCGCGGTGGCCAAACGGGCTGTGGCCGACATCGTGGGCCAGGCAGATGGTCTCGGTGAGATCTTCGTTGACGCGGAACGCGCGGGCAAGCGTCCGCCCGACCGCGGTCATTTCCATTGTATGCGTCAGGCGCGTGCGGTAGTGGTCGGCCGTTCCGTTGACAAACACCTGCGTCTTGTATTCGAGCCGCCGAAAGCAGCGGCTGTGAAGAACCCGGTCCCGGTCGCGCTGGAAACAGGGGCGAACCGGATGCGGCGGCTCAACATATTTCCGGCCCAGGCTGTCCGAGCTGTGCGCCGCGTACTCCGCCAGGTCATTCGCCTCAAGGCTTTCCCATTGCTGCCGATTATGTGTCATGCTCCGTATTCTAGTTTGTTTCCATGGATTGGAAACAACCGCGCTGAAAAATATCGCCCGCGCTCCGCATCTGGTGGAGCTGTTAATAACTCAATACCAAATACGGAGTGTAATTCGCAACGAAAGGGAACTGCACCCTGTGGCGAAAATTACGGTTTACGGAATCCGAAATACGGTTTACGTTTTATGCACTATGTACGAAAAAACAATTGGGTCGAAGACGGTTTTTGACGGACGAATCATGCGCATCGAGGTGCTGGATGTCGAACTGCCCGACGGGCGGACCGCCGTTCGGGAAATTGTCCGCCACGGTCCGGCGGTTGCGGTAATTTCCCGGCGGAGAGACGGGCAGTTTGTTTTCATCCGCCAGTTCCGCAAGCCGATGGAACGGATCTGCTTCGAAGTCATGGCCGGCAATTGTGATCCCGGCGAAGAGTCAGAGGCCGCCGCCATCCGCGAGCTGAAGGAGGAGACCGGCTACGAGGCGGACACGATCCGCTTTATGTCATCGCTCTACCCGTCGATCGGCTACTGCGACGAGCGGATCGATATTTTCTACGCCGAAGTCCACGAACCGGGCGAAACCGATTTCGACCACGACGAAAACATCGAAACCGTCCACGTCACGGAAGAAGAGATGGACCGCCTGATCCGCGACGGGGAGGTGCAGGACGGGAAAACCCTCGGCGCGTGGGCGCTTTATAAAAACATGATTCGCAACGCGTAACCGGAGATTCCCCGAGTGACGCATCACTCGCTGCGAATCCCGTCAAATGGCCAGCAGGCCGGTGAACTGCAGGACAAACAGCAGCAGACAAACCGCACACAGGCCGATTGACCAGACCGGCAACGGGCTCCGGTCCTCTGAACGCCGGGCCATTTTGGCCCCGGTGGCCAGCGCAGCCAGCAGGAAGGTCAGCCCCAGCACGCCGAGAAAGGACGCCTGATTGCGATCCGCATACGGCACACTGGACCCGGCGCGCCCGACCAGCGGCAGGAGCATACAGGTGAAAAAGAAGGAAAGACCGGCAGCGACGGTGAGGACGCTGCCGGTCGCCGGACTTTTAAAAAACTCTCTAACCGTCATACAGGACTATTCCCACATCGACTGAATAATTTCTTCGTTCTCAGATCCGACATCGCGATAGGAATACTGGTGAAGAATGCGCGGCTTCTCGGCCATCCGGGTCGGCGTGCGCGTGGTGAGCTCCTCCAGGGTATCCACATCGTCCATCTGCTCGGCCAGCACAATAAATTCCTTGTCCTCAATGATCCCGTACTGAACCACATACGCGGTGACTTTCGGTTTTTCCAGGTCGCCAAAAGGCACCACAAACTCCCAGTTATCCTCCCCGGTGTACTCGGTATCCACAGCGCCCTGCATGCGGGCGAACTGAGCATAGCAGACCGTTTTGGTCTTCTTATCCGTCAGCTCAACCGTCACCTTGATGTAGAACGAGTGCTCCTCGGCAGAATCCTCATCCTGAATGGTGTAGAACTTCAGCTGCATATACTCAACATCATCTTCTTCCATCTCATCATCACTGATCGAACCGATTTTGACTTTTTTCTTGAGATCCTCGATCTCATCGCTCGTCAGCGCTCCCGCCGCAACAAAACACCCGGCCAAAACAACCAGCAACAACATATACCAACGCTTCATATGAATACTCCTTTCAGGTCTGCATGTGTCAGAAACACCCGCATAGTAAAGTCTATCGGGATGTAAATCAACACCTACTGTCCTTTAACCTGATTTCTCAGATCGGATCGATTCGGCCGCGAAAACCGGCTTCCTGAAAAATTCGAAGCCGGTCATCGCAATTTAATTCCAGGAGGACTGAAGGATCCCATCGTCTACGATTCCGCCCCCGTTTCCGCTGTCTCCGTCCTCGACGCTCCCCACCTGGTCACGGTAAGAATACTGGTGCAGGATGCGGGCTTTCTGTTTTGCGCGGTTCGGAGTGCGCGCCATCAGCTCCTTGAGCGAACGCACATCATCCCTCTTTTCAGCCAGGACAATGAAATCCTTTTTATTACCTTCTTTTTCTATCAGCACACCGTACTGAATAACAAAGGCAGTCACCCTTGGCTTTATGAGATCGCCGTGAGCCACCACAAATTCCCAGTTATCTTCTCCGGTATACTCGGAATCGACATCACCCTGAATGCGGGCGAACTGGGCGAAACAGCGGGCCCGGGATTCTTTTTCCGTCAGCTCAACCGTAACACGCATATAGAATGTGTACTCATCTGCCGAGTCTTCGTCCTGGTAGGTGTAAAACTTCAGCAGTTCGAACTTCGTATCCTCACTGTCTTCAACCGTATAATCGTGAACCGACCCGATTTTGATCTTATTATTGAGAACTTCAACCTCGTCCTCCGTCAGTTCTCCGGCCGCCACGAAACACCCGGCCAAGACGACTATCCACACTGTTCGCAAACTCTTCATAAGAATTCTCCTTTCAAGTCTGCAACCGGCACAAACCTATTATAGTAATGTCTGTCAGGATGTAAACCTGCATCTGCCCGTTCATGAGCCCCGGCAGACGCCCGCCCGGCACCGCCAGCAAAATACAGACGAACAATGCGGCTTTACGGGCTTTTTCCAACCATTGGAAAAAAGTAGAGTCCGGGTTCCAAGGATTGGAAGACGAAGTTATGAGCGAAAAATGGATCACCGTCACCGGCGCGCGCGAACACAACCTCAAGAATGTGGATGTGCGGATACCGCGCAACAAGCTCACCGTCATCACCGGCCTGAGCGGCTCGGGCAAATCGAGCCTGGCCTTCGACACCCTCTACGCGGAGGGTCAGCGCAAATATGTCGAAAGCCTCTCCGCCTACGCCCGCCAGTTTCTCGACCAGATGCAGAAGCCGGACGTCGATACCATCGAGGGGCTCTCGCCGGCGATCTCGATCGAACAGCGCACGGCGGGATCGAACCCGCGCTCCATCGTCGCCACCGTCACCGAAATCCACGACTATCTGCGCCTGCTTTTTCCAGCCATTGGAAAGGTCCACTGCCCCTCCTGCGGCAAACCGATCCAGCAGCAGAGCGCCGAGAACATCGTCGAACAGCTGCTGGACATTCCGGCCGCAACCAAGGTGATCCTGCTCGCGCCGCTGGTGCGGGGTCGCAAGGGCAAACACGAAGAGGTCGTTGAGTCCATCCGCAAGCAGGGCTTCGTGCGCGTGCGCATCGACGGCGAGCTCTATGAAATTGAACAGGTTCCCGACCTCGAAAAAAACAAAAAGCACACCCTCGAAGCGGTCGTCGACCGGCTGGTCATGGATCCGGCGGGCCGCAGCCGGATCAACGACTCGGTCGAGCTGGCGCTCAGCACCGGCGACGGACTGCTCATCGCCATGGTGCAGAACGGCGACACATGGGAAGATCGGCTTTACTCGGAAAAAAACGCCTGCCTCGACTGCAACATCAGCTTTGAAACCCTCACGCCGAAGCACTTTTCGTTCAACAGCCCCTATGGCGCCTGCCAGACCTGCCACGGCCTCGGCAATATGCTCACCTTCGACGAAGAGCTGATCGTCCCCAACGAAGAACTGCCGCTCGAAGAAGCAATCCACCCGTGGCGGCGCGGCGGCCGCCGCGCCATCATCTACTACAAAAAACTGCTCTCCGCCGTCGCCGACAGCTGCGGCGTTTCGCTCAGCACCCCGTTCAACGAGCTGCCCGCCTCCTTCAAGAAGGTTCTCTTCTACGGTTCCGACGAACCCATTTCCTATTATATGCGCCGCCGGAAAATCGAAAAACCGTTCGAAGGGATCATCCCCAACCTGCAGCGCCGCTACACCGAAAGCGACAGCGACTGGACGCAGGATCGCCTGCGCGCCTACATGGGCCAGCAGCAGTGCACCGCCTGCCACGGCGCGCGCCTGCGGCCCGAAAGCCTCGCCTGCACCGTCAACGGACAGAACATTCACCGGCTCTGCTCGCTGTCGATCGACCGCGCCCAGCAGTTTTTCCAAACGTTGGAACTGTCGGCAGAGGACGCCCATATCTCCAAAGATATTCTGAAAGAAATCCGCGCGCGGCTCGGCTTTATGATCGACGTGGGGCTCGACTACCTCACCCTCGACCGCGAGAGCGGCACGCTCTCCGGCGGCGAGGCCCAGCGCATCCGGCTCGCCACGCAGATCGGCTCGCGCCTGACCGGTGTGCTCTATGTGCTCGACGAGCCGAGCATCGGCCTGCATCAGCGCGATAACGACCGCCTGCTCGCCACCCTCAAAGAGCTGCGCGACCTCGGCAACACCGTCGTCGTGGTCGAGCACGACGAGCAGACCATCCGCGAGGCCGACCACGTGATCGACCTCGGCCCCGGCGCGGGCGTCCACGGCGGCGAGATCGTCTTTGCCGGAACCCCGAAACAGCTGCTCAAGGCCAAAAACTCGCTCACCGCGCAGTACATGCGGCGCGAAACCCAGATTGAGATTCCGGCGAAACGGACCCGGGCGGCCGGCGGCTTCCTCGAAATCAGGGGGGCGGCCGAAAACAACCTCAAAAACGTGAACGTGAAAATCCCGCTCGGCCTGCTCACCTGCGTAACCGGCGTCTCCGGCTCCGGCAAAAGCACGCTGACCGACGATGTGCTGCGCCGCGCGCTGTTCCGCCACTTTCACGGCTCCAAGGAGCGCCCCGGCAAACACAAGGCGCTGCTCGGCGTCGAGCAGATCGACAAAGTCATCGTCATCGACCAGTCGCCGATCGGCCGCACCCCGCGCAGCAATCCCGTCACCTACACCGGCGCGTTTTCGATCATCCGCGACCTGTTTGCCAAACTGCCCGCCTCCAAGGTGCGCGGCTACGCGCCGGGCCGCTTCAGCTTCAACGTCAAGGGCGGACGCTGCGAACACTGCACCGGCGACGGCCTGCTCAAGATTGAAATGCACTTCCTGCCGGATGTCTATGTGACCTGCCCGCAGTGCAGCGGCCGGCGCTACAACCGCGAAACTCTCGAAGTGCACTACGGCGGAAAAAGCATCGCCGACGTGCTCGAAATGACCATCAGCGAGGCCTGCGAGTTTTTTGATGCCATTCCGGGGGTCGAACGCAAGCTGCGCACGCTCAAAGAGGTCGGCCTCGGATATCTCTGCCTCGGGCAGTCCGCCACCACGCTCTCCGGCGGCGAGGCCCAGCGCATTAAGCTCTCCGCCGAGCTGAGCAAAAAGGCGACCGGCAAAACGCTCTACATTCTCGACGAACCGACCACCGGACTGCACTTTGCCGATGTCCACAAGCTGATCGAAGTGCTGGAGACGCTGCGCGACGGCGGCAATACCGTCTTGGTGATCGAGCACAACCTCGATGTGATCAAGCGCGCCGACCACCTGATCGACCTCGGCCCCGAGGGCGGCGAGCGCGGCGGAAAAGTCGTCGTGGCCGGAACCCCGGAAAAGGTGGCCAAAACACCGGAATCGCATACGGGGAGATACCTGGCTGAACTGCTGAACGGTTAACCGAGACCGTTTTGCGCGATCAGGGTTTCGCTGCGCCGGCATTTACCGCAGAAAGACTGTTTAAAAAAACTGGATGCTCCGGCTTTCTCATAGGATACTCTGTGTCTATGAGATTTCGGACTCCAAGGCTTTTTGCACTGCTCGTGCTGCTTGCTCCTGCGCTGTTTGCGCAGGATTTTTCGATCCGTGCCATCGAATCCGCAGTCAACGACAGACTCTACTCGCTGGCCGAACAGCAAATCTGGCGGGCACTCAGCCTCAACCGCAGCCTGGACGAGGAGACCGAACTGACCCTGCTGCTGATCCGCACCCTCACCGGACAGCAGCGGTTTGACGAAGCCGTGATTCTGGCTGACGAGTCGGAAAACCTTCTGCAACAGGACGCATTCATCTACTGGAAGGCGCATGCTCTGTTCGAGGCGGGCAACTTCGACCTGGTTTTCCAGACATTGGAAAATCTCCCCGGAGACAGCGAATACGCCCCGCCCGCCCTGCGCCTGCAGGGGCGCACTCAGCAGGCGGCCGGGGACCTGAAGAAAGCGGAAGCCTCCTACGAGCGGTTCAGTAAAAAATTCCCGGATCATGCGGATGCCGAACAGAATTTGCTCGACCTGGCCACCGTTCAGCTGGACCGCGACCGGCAGAGCGCCGCGGAACAGACCATGAAAGAACTGCTGGAGCAGTTCCCCGACAGCCAACTGGCCGATACCGTCCGGCTGCTGCTGGCCCGGCGTCTGATTGCCGAAAAGAAGTCAAAAACCATGGAGCGGGCCGCCGGCCTGCTCAACGAACTGGGCGCCAACACAAACGCCCACGCGCGCCTGCGCCTCGCCGCGTGGATGGAATTGAGTGTTCTGCAGCAGAAAGACGGCCAGGTCGCCGCCGCATCCGATGCGCTGCTTCAGGCGGAATCGCTTACCAGCGAAAACGCCCTGCTGGTGCGTCAAAAAGCGGCCCGGGCTCACTTAATGCTCGGCGAGGGAAAAACGCAGCCGGCTCTGGATCTTTTTGACGAGGCCATCCGGATCGCTGCAACCGATGAGCTGGCCGCGGAAGTTCTGGTGCAGAAGGCGGACGTCCTGCTGGAACAGGGAAATTTCACCGGGGCGGAAGCCGCATTCCAGGCCGGATTGAACGTCACGCTGGAGAACAGCCTGATGTTCCGAGCCCTGAAAGGAAAGGGATGGAGCCTGTGGGAACAGAAGCGCTATGAGGAATCCGCCGTCGCATTCGAGCAGGCCGCATCCGCCTGCAGCAATGCGGCCGATTGCGCCACCGAATGGATCAAGGCTGGCGATGCGCGCCTCGCCGCCGGGCAGTTCAGCAAGGCTCATGAGGATTACTACCGGGTCACCGAGCTTCCCCTGGACCACCCGCTGAAAGCGCGGGCCATGTACCAGAGCGGCATCGCCAGACTCAAGGCAGACGACCTGGAAAGCGCCCTGCAGCATTTCCGCGAGGTTGAGACGATCGACCCGGCCGGCGAATTCGCGCCGCGCGCCGCCCTGCAGCAGGCCGCAATCCTGAAAGCAAAAAACCAGACCGACGATGCGCTCGCGCAGTACCGGCGCATCGCCGGACGCTACACCAACGACCTGATCCGCGCCGATGCGCTCCACCGGCAGGGGCTGCTCCTTTTTGAAACCGCCCGCTATGCCGATGCGCTGAATGCATTTGAGTCGGTCGTCGATCAATACCCCGATGCCGTCGAGGCGCCTCAGGCGTTCTACATGCGCGGCTTCTGCCGCTATCAGCAGGGCGATACCGCGGCGGCGCTCGAAGTGTTCGACGAGTTTATCCTGAAGCACCCGGACTCCCCCTGGACCCCGCAGGTTCTCTTTCTGACCGGCGAACAGGCTTATAACCGCGGCGATTATGCACAGGCAAACATCACCTTCCTGGATATCGCCGACCGTTTCCCGCGGCACGAACTCGGCGACGACTCGCTCTACTGGGCGGCCAGCGCCCAGCTCCAGCAGGATAATTTCCTGGATGCATTCAAACTCTGCACCCGGCTCGCCAAAGAATACCCGAACAGCGAACTGCTGCTGAAAACCCGCTTCGCCCAGGGCGAAGCCCTTTCCGAGCTCGGGGAATTTTCGCGCGCCATCCTGGCCTACGAAGAAATCATTAAAACCGCGCCGGACAGCCCGCTGGCCGATCGCGCCCGCGGACGGCTCGGAGACTGCCTGTTCACACTCGGCTCGACCGACCCCGACCGCTACAACGAAGCGCTCGACGCGTATCAGGCCCTTTACAGCCGGCCCATGGCCCCGTTTGAACTCAAACTGCAGGCGCTCTTTAAAATCGCACGCAGCGAAGACAAATCCGGCCGGACCGAAAAAGCATTCGCGCACTATATGGAAGCCGTCTACAGCATCGACGGACAGCCGCGCCCGCTCAGTCCGGACACCGTGCTCTGGTTTACACGCGCGGCACTCGAAGCCGCCTCACGGCAGGAGCTGCTGGGAAACTGGAACGAAGCGGTCCATATTTATGAGCGGATCATTCAGGCGGGAGTCCCCGCCCGCGATGAGGCAAACAAACAGATTCAAAAAATCATGCAGGACCATCCTGAAAAATTTTAACTGGAGTGAATTATGCTCAATTGGATACATAGCGGCGGGCCGGTCATGTGGCTCATTCTGGCCGGCGGATTCGTCGCGCTGGTGATTTTCCTGGAGCGCCTGTTCCACCTGCACCGCGCCCAGATCAAAATTGATGACTTTCTCTACGGCATCACCACCAACCTGAAACGCGGCAACCATCTGGAAGCCATCGCCATCTGCGACCAGACCCCCGGTCCGGCCGCCCACCTGGTCCGCGCCGCCATTCTCAACGCGGAGGAGCCGAAAGAAAACCTGACCCAGGCCATCCAGCAGGCCGGCATGCAGGAAATCCCGCGCCTGGAACGGCACACCAACATGCTGATCACCCTGGCTCAGGTTCTGCCGATGCTCGGCCTGCTCGGCACCGTGCTCGGCCTGCTCTCGATGCTGACCCGGCTTCAGGCGGGCTCTCCGCTGGCCGAAATCGGCGACCTCTCCGGCGGACTCTGGAGCGCGCTGCTCACCACCGCCGCCGGACTCATCACCGGCATCCCCGCCTACACCGGCTACCACTTCTTGATCGGTCGGGTGGAATCGATCGCCCTGGACATGGAACAGGTCAGCAGCGAAATCATCTGCTTCTTAACCCGCCCGCATTCAGGAGAGCACAATGAGCAGGAATGATTGCGAAGCGGTTCTGCACCTGCACCGGCTGTTCCGTCCGCGCCGCCGGACCGGACGCGGCTTCCTGACCGGCACCGTCTTTCTGGACGCATCCCTGCTGATCACCGCGTTTGTCCTGGCAACCTCGCCGCTGGTTCACAAGCCGGGCATTGCGATTGACCTGCCATCCGCCATCCACACCGAGGGAATCCGCTTCAACGGCATGGTGCTGACCCTTCCGCAGGACGGCCGAATGTTCTTCAATGACGAACCGGTCACTCTGGATCGGCTCGAAACGGAACTGGCCGATGCGCTGAAAGAACGGCCCGGTGCCGCCCTGATTCTGGAAGCGGACCCGGCCCTGACCCAATCCACCCTGATCTCCATTTATGATGCCGCGGCGGCGGCCGGCTTCCAGCAGGTCTTTATTGCGACCCGCAGTCCCGACGCCCCCACCTCCACGCCGTGAAAACCCGCCTCCATCCAGACTTATCCTTCGCCGCCGCGCTGCTTTGCGCCACAGCCTGGTTTGCCGTCTGGCTGACTGCATTCCGCCCCGCCCCGGCAGCGCGGGTGATTCACCCGACGAATCCGTCTGTCGCCCTGCGCCCGGCCCTCGCGTCTCAGCCGGACGCTCTTAGTCGGCCCTCGCTGTTTGCCCTGCCTTCTGAACAGGGCTTCAGCGGAACCTTCCCCGAGACGCGAATTGACCAGAGTCTGAAACTGGCCCATCCGGGCCTGCCGGACTTCTACCTCCCGCGCGAGACCGCGGCCCGGCCGGCCCCCAGCCAGATCCAGTTCGTCGAACCCGTTTCCCTGCCGAAGGCCGGACAGCTTTCCGTCCCCGGGATTGCCCGGCCGGAAACCGCCGCCCGTCCGTCGGATGCGTCAACCTTCCTGTTCCTCTCGCCGAACCTGCGGCTTCGCAGCGACAGCCCCTTCCTGCTGGGCAGCGTCGGACCTCTCCCCGATTTCCTGCGCGCCCATCTGCGGGTGGAAACAGACGGAACGGTCTCGCAGTGCTTCTTTGAAACCCCGCTCGAAAACAGCGCACTCGACGGAGTGATCCGCGGCCTGCATTTCCACCCGGTTCAGCAGGCAACCGATGGATGGCTCGAAATCCGCGTCAGCCCCAACGGAGGCAACTGATGCCCATTGAACCGCTTCATCTGCTCGTTTTTCCGCTGGCGACTGCACTCGCCGCGCTGTTCGCTGCCGCCTGGCTGTACGACATCCGGGCAACCCGCCGCCGGACAAAGAAAAAAGAAACCATTTATCGCTGCAGGGACTGCCGCCGCATCTATATCGGCACGCACCACACCCCGCTCGCCCGCTGTCCGAAATGCGGAAAGCAAAATGCCGCCGTCCGGCAGCGCTAGCGGCTTTTCAACCGGTCAAGCCGCAGCCGGTGACGTTCGTCAAACAGCCGGTGCGAGCTCATCCAGACCGCCGCCAGCGTGCCGAATCCCGTCCCGCCCGCGATCAGAAACATGATCAAAATCTGATATTTCACCGCATCGACCGGCGGGTTGCCGGCCAGGATCTGACCGGTCATCATTCCCGGCAGGCTCACCAGCCCGGCCGCCGCCATGGAATTGATAATCGGAATCAGACCGGTGCGGATGCTCTCGCGGCGGATCTCCGCAACCGCCTCGCTCCGGGTCTGCCCCAGCGCCAGTCGCGTCTCAATCACCGCGCGGTTCTGGCGGATATTCTGCGTCAGATGATTCAGCGAGAGCGAAAGCCCGTTCATCGTATTGCCCAGCATCATCCCCAGCAGCGGAATGGCATAGCGCGGTGCATACCATGGCTGCGGCCCCACCACCACGGTCAGCGCCAGCACCGCCACCGCAAACGAAGAAACAAACATCGCGCTCAGCCCGACCCCGAAGCCCCACCCGCCGCGCAGCGGATGCTTCTGCCGCGCGCGCACCTCGCGCCCCGCGCCCAGCAGCATCACCAGCGCCATCAGTGCCACCCAGAGCGGCGACGAACTCGCAAACAGCGCCTTCAGAACAAAACCGATCAGCGACAGCTGGATCACGGTCCGTGCCGCGTTCCAAACAAGCTTTCCGCCGATCCCGAGCCGAAGCCGACGGCAGACCGCCGCCAGCGCAACAACCAGCAGTGCGGCCACAGACAGATCAACCGGAGACAGCTGAATAATGCCGCTCATGCCGGCTCCTTCCACAGTTCCAGATGACGATCCGCCACCCGTGCAATCTGTTCCGGATTATGACTCACCCACACCACCGCCGCGCCGCAGGCATTCCGGTATTCCGCAATGACCTCCTCGACTTTCCAAACATTGGAAACATCCAGCGCCGCCGTCGGCTCATCGAGCAGCAGCACCTTCGGCTCATTCAGCAGAAGGCGGAACAGCGCCAGCCGCTGCTTCTCGCCCGTCGACAGCCGCTCGACCCGCCAATCCAAAACGTCTTCTTCAAACCCCAGCTTTTCCAATGCTTGGAAACTTTTTTTCCGAGGTTCGGAAACATTGCCACCCGTTTTTCCAAACTTTGGAATAAGCACACCTTCGAAGGTGTGGTTTTTTCCCACCCTCGGAAAATGCTCGCCGACCAGGTCGAACCACCAGGAAGACTCGGCCGGAAGCCAGCCGACCTGCCGCCGCCAGTCCGGGGCGGTCATTGCGCTGCGATCTGTGCCATCCAGAGCAACAGAACCTTCCGCCGGATCAAGATCAGCCAGTGCGCGCAACAGCAGCGTCTTGCCGCAGCCCGACGGGCCGGACAGCGCCACGCACTCCCCGCCCGCCACCTCAAAAGAAAAAGGCCCGCCGCAGACCGTGCGCAGACCCTCTGTAACAAATCGCTTCATTTTTTATCTGCCCGCGAAACACGCAAAAAGTTCGCTAAACCGATTCTCCGCATCTGTTTTTCGCGCCGCCGGAAGCAATTTGGCGTGTTTCGCGGGCATCCATCTGTTCAACCTCTTCCGGGCTTAACACTAAAAAATCAGCCGCATCGCCAACCGTAAAACCGGCCGCATCCCGTTTTTCTATTTCATCGGCATCCATACAACTATCCTTCCTCGTTCATTCTGCGTGTTTCACGAATATGTGCTTACGCAAAAAATGGAGCTGAATATTAAACTGATCTAGTTGCATCATTTATGAACCGTTCAAATTCTGTCCGCAGAATAGTTAAGGCCTCGCTAATTGCCGCGTTCGTTGCTTTAAGATCCAGCGCGGCAATTTTATACTCAATACTCAGTCCCAATAGAATTATATCTTCCTGCGAGGCACTCATATCGAAGCCCTCCAAGAAACCTGGGTTACAACTCGCTCATGCCTGTTGAAAGCCAAAGGTGAATTTGCCGGATTTCTTATATTTACAGCCAAAGGAATCTCTGCAAAATTTTTGACTATATAAAGAAAAAATCGGTCGCCAATTTCGTTAGCCACACGATATTCCTTATCTGTCATCGCAAGTGACCCAGAACTCGTATGCAACCCTTTCACTTCAACAGAAAATAGTTCATCCACAGATTTATCATAAACCCGAAAATCATATCCGCACCCAGTTTGAGTTACGTCTTCTAGCTCCGCCATTTGGAAAACGGACTCTTTGGTGTAGTTCTCGATAAAATAATTTTCGGCAGACTTTCCAGTTATCAAACGTTTGGCAAATGTGCTTCCCTGCTCTGGGGATTCTTCGTCGTCTACTGCTAACGGGACTGACACAAAACTACAGACCAAATTTTGAAGAGTCTCAATATCCGCACTGTTGTACTCCTCAAAAATCTTCGCGCAATGGCTTCTCAATGGTCTTTGATGCCATCCTCTTCGAGCATTTGGGAAATATGGATCCAATTCATCCCTGTAGTTCTTTATCGTCGATGGCTTAGTCCCGATAGCTAACGCAAAAGCATTGTAGGCCTCAATGAACGAAGAAAACCCAAGAGCGGAAACCCCGACAATATCAAATTTCGATAAATACAGCCCAAGTAGAATGGATTGCTCTCTAACCGATAACGCCTTCGCATCTTTGGCCAGCATTCTTATCTCTCCCGTTAGAGGATTTTCAGCTTGGGCAGGTCCTGAATGTCGACGGTTCCGGCGAGGCGGCCGGACGCGTCCACGACCACGAGGTCGTCGATGTTTTTCTCTTCGTAAATTTTGAGAATGTCGACGGCCAGCTGGTCGGGGGTCAGGGTAATCGGATGGGCGGTCATCACGGAATCGATGGTCGCCTCGGTGATATCGGGCCTGTCGATCAGATGACGGCGCAGGTCGCCGTCGGTAAAAATGCCGAGCAGTTTTTCGCCGGCGTCGACAATCGCCACGCAGCCGGAGCGCGCGCCGGTCATGGCCATCACGGCGTCTTTCACCTTGGACCCGCTGGCCACTTTGGCCAGGCGGTCGCCGGTGCGCATCACATCGGACACCCTCAGCAGCAGGGTGCGGCCGATGGCACCGCCGGGATGCAGCTTGGCATAGTCCTCTTTTTTGAATCCGCGCGCCTCGAGCAGCACAATGGCCAGCGCATCACCGAGGGCAAGCGTCACGGTGGTGCTGGTGGTGGGCGCCATCCCGAACGGGCAGGCCTCCTTGTCGACCGTAATCGGCAGGATCAGGTCGCTCTGCAGGCCGAGCGGACTGGTTTCATCAGCGGTCATGCCGATGATTTTCAGCCCCAAGCGCTTCAAGGCGGGCAGCAGGGCAATCAGTTCGTCGGAAGCGCCGCTGTAGCTCAGCGCCAGCACAATGTCCTTTTCGCCCACGACGCCGAAATCACCGTGCATCGCCTCAATGGGATGCAGCAGCGCGGCCTGGGTCCCGGTGCTGTTGAACGTAGCCACCATTTTCTGGCCGATATGAAAATTTTTACCGACCCCGGTGACAACCACTTTGCCGCCGTTGCGCAGCGTCTGCAAAATCCACTCAATCGCCGTGCTGAATCCGCTGTCAATCTGATCGCGCACCTTTTCCATGCCCGCGATTTCAACATCCATGATCTCTTTGGCCCGTTGCTGAAAATCCATGTTCACTCCTGTTTTCCAAACCTTGGAAAAATAAATAAAAAACCGGTCGCGCCGGTTCCAATAGTTGGAAAACCCTACAGGCCTCTGCTAGATTCATCAATCATGAAGATGAGCGACAGCGTACTGACAATTTTTCCGACCGAACTGGCCAAGCGCCGCGCGGAGCGACTCGCCGTCCTCCAGCACGGCGCCATCGACACATCCCGCCTGTTTACGCAAAAAAAGCTGATGGATACCTGCGAGCGCGCCGCACGGCGGGCCGGGCTGCTTTCCGGCCGAAGCCCGGGAGCGACCGAAATGCGCCTGCTGCTCGAACAGGCCGCCGACGCCGTCCGCTTCGCGCCCGGTCAGCCGCTCGCCGGGCTCTGCGCCGCAGCCCGCGCCGACCTTCTCCGACAGCTGATCGAAAAACTGGCCTTTCTGGCCGGAAGCGAAACCGCCGTGATCGAGTGGCTGCTGGCGCACGGGCCGCAGCATAAACTGCACGGTCTGGGGCAGATGCTCCAGACCTGGCAGACCGAATGCGCAAAAAAGAGCATTGCGGACCGCTTTGCAGTCAACACCGCCCTGCTCCGGCTGGTTGAAGACGGCGAGCTGCCCGACGAACTGAACGGCGAATTCCATTTCCGGGCCGTGCGCTGGTTCAACCCGTTCGAGGAACGCCTGGTCGCCGCGCTCAAAACCCGGCTCGGACCGGATCGGGTGAAGATCTTCTCGGTTCTGCCGGCCGCACACGCCGAGGCGGCCGAAGACCGCCTCTCCGCCGTCGTGCGCAGCGAGCTGATGCGCGGCTCCCAGGAGGAGTGGAAGCCGTGGCTCGAAGATTTTGCCGACGCGTTCGAAGCCGACGACAGCAATATTCTGGCGGGGGAGTCCCGCGAGCGGGTTTCATTTTTTGTCGCGGCCCATCCCTACGGCGAGATCGAAGATGCCGCACGGCGCATAGCCGGTGAAATCGAGAACGGCACCGCTCCGGAACAGATCGCACTGATCCTGCGCGACCTGAGCCCCTACACGGATATCATTCCCGATATCTTTCAGCGCTTCGGTATTCCGACCTATTTCCGGCGCGGCACGCCGGCCGCCGCCCATCCGCCCGTGAAGGCGCTGCTCGCCCTGCTGGCCTTTCCGAAAAACCGCTCGCGTGACCGGCTGTGCGACCTGCTGCTCCACCCGGGCATCACCTGGCCCGGCGTCGAGGACAGCGGCGCACTGGTGCAGCAGATCCGCAAAACCGAACCGCCGCGCCTGCACCGTCTGCCAAAGGAACTGCACCATTTCCAGGCATTGGAAACGCTGCCATTTTCAGAGCAGGTTCAGCGGCTGATCGAACGGCACCAACTCGAACTGCCCGAGGAAGTCCACCGCCTGATCGAGGAACTGTCCGTTCTGGCGGAGCTGCCGGGCATGCGAATGGTGTCCCTGTTTGAAGAGCTGCTCGACAATGTGACGCTCAAAGACGAACTCAGCACCGAAAGCGGCGTCTGGATCGTCAACCCGATGGATGCGGCAGGACTGCGTTTCCGATCGGTTTTCATCGCCGGCATGGACGACCGCACCTTCCCGCAGATCCCGAAAACAGACGCGTTGCTGAACAGCAATGAACGCAAGGCCCTGCGCGCCTTTCTGGAAGAGCGCACAATCCCCTGCCCGCGGCTGGCCCTTTCCGAAACCGGCGAGGCGCTTATCCAGGAAGAAATTCTGTTTTTAACCGCATTGAGCTGCGCCACCGAACGGGTGTGGCTGTCGCACACCCGCGCCGATGCCGCCGGCAAAGAGCGCGCACCGGGCGAGTTCTTTGAACGGATGCGCGGGCTGACCGGCGGCGCGGAACCGCCGCACGGCGAGTCGTTCCACACCATTCTGCCGCCTGAAGACATCCGCGCCGAAGATGAAGCGCGGCAGACGCGGGCATGGCTGTCCCATAACGCAGACGCGATGTCCCCATCTCGTTCCGGTCCAGTGGAGAAACGCGACGAAGACATCGCGTCTACGATCCAGACATGGCTCAAAGACCATCCCGAGTTCAGCGCAACGGCACTGGAATCGCTGGCGCGCAACCGGTTTGTTTTCTTCCTCGAAAAAGTGCTGGGCATCAAGCCCGACCGCACGCATGAGGACGACACCGATCCGATGGACCGCGGCACTCTGATTCATGACATTCTGGAACTGGTCTACACCGCCGTCGCCGAGCGAAGCGGGTGGTATGCAGCTGCATATCGGGCAGGCGTCCCGACTGCTTTAAGCTGGAAAATGACGCAGCAGCAGACAGAGGACTCCATTCCGTTAGCGGTGTTTGATCCGGCCAAATCGGATGAGCTGCTGGCTCTGGCGCGTGAAATCGCGGAAGAGGAATTCAGGAAAGCGGAGCAGCGGCCGAGCCGTCATCTGGGGCATCCGTCCGTCTGGGAAAACGAGAAGCGCAAGCTGCGTCAAGTGGTGGAAAACGTCATCCGCATGGATCTCGAAACCGCGCAGACAGAAAACCGCTGCCCCGCCCTGTTTGAAATGAAGTTTGATGCCGAACACGATCTGCCGTTAACCCTCCACCCCACTCCGGGGTCAGTCCGTGAATTTAGGAATAAAAACGAATCCACATTCCTAAATTCACGGACTGACCCCTACTGTGCGATTCAGTTGAAAGGCAAGATCGACCGCATCGATCTGATTTTTAATGCTGACGGCGATCTTGAACGGTTACTGGTCGTGGATTACAAGAGCAAATCCAGAACCGATTCGGCGGAAACCATCGCCAGAAAAACGGCGCTGAATCTAGACTGTCAGTTAGCGCTCTACACCTTTGCAGCCCAGCAGTTTTTCTTCGGCAAACACAACACGCCGGAACTGAACGAAAAAGTTCAGGCGGTCTATCACCTGCAGGAGCGTGATTTTAAAAAAATGGCCTCGCACTTCCGCAGCGATAAAAAACGGCTCACGATGACCCCGGAGCTGACGGACGCCTTTCTCGAAACGCTGTTTTCCAATGTCTGGAAATTCATCAGCGGCGATCTGGCGCCCGAACCGCTGATCGCGGGCTACGAGGACTACTCCCACATCTGCCGCACCACCGCCATTGATCCGAAAGAGCTGTTAAACCGGCAGATTAGTGATTAACTACCTGTTATGGATCTGTTCGATAAAAACCAACCGGCTGACACGAAACCGAAACCGGGCGCGGGCACCGCGCCGCTGGCGGCGCGAATGCGGCCGCGCACAATCGATGATATTTTCGGTCAGGACCATATTCTGGGGGCCGGCAAGCTGCTGCGGCGCGCCGTGGAGGCCGACCGCATTTCGAGCATCATTCTCTACGGACCGCCGGGCTGCGGGAAAACCTCGCTGGCCGAGGTGATTGCGCGAACCACCGACCGCCGCTTCGAACGCACCAGCGGCGTGCTGGCCAATGTGGCGATTCTGCGGAAAATCCTGCAGGCGGCCGAAACATGGAAGAAAATCCACCACCAGGACACCATTCTGTTCATCGACGAAATTCACCGCTTCAATAAATCACAGCAGGATGTGCTGCTGCCCTACGTTGAAAACGGCGACATCATCCTGATCGGAGCGACCACCCATAATCCGTTCTTTTTCATCAATACACCGCTCAATTCGCGTTCACAGATTTTTCAGCTCAACCCGCTCAGCGAAGAGGCCATCAAAGCCGTTCTTCAGCGCGCGCTGAACCATCCCGCCGGGCTCAACGAGCTGGTGACGGCAGACGATGAGGCGCTCAACCACCTGGCCGCGGTCTGCGAAGGCGACGCGCGCAGGTCGCTCAACGCGCTGGAGATTGCCGCGCTGACCACCCCGCCCGGCGCGGACGGGATCGTCCGCCTCACCAAGCACGAGATTGAGGAGTCGGTGCAGAAAAAGGCGGTGGCCTACGACCACGATGAGGACGAGCATTACGATACCATTTCGGCGTTCATCAAGAGTGTGCGCGGATCGGATCCCGATGCGGCGATCTACTGGCTGGCCAAAATGATTTACGCGGGGGAAGACCCTCGCTTTATCGCCCGGCGGCTGGTGATTCTGGCCTCGGAGGATATCGGCAACGCCGACCCGCGCGGGCTGACGCTGGCCACCTCGGCGATGCAGGCGGTGGAGTTTGTCGGCATGCCGGAAGGCCGGATTATTCTGGCGCAGGCGACGACCTATCTGGCCTGCGCGCCGAAGAGCAATGCCAGCTACCTGGCGGTCGATTCAGCCCTCGACGATGTGGAAAACGGCCGCACCCTGCCCGTGCCGAAATATCTGCAAAGCGGTCCGAAACCGGACAAGGGAACGCAGACCTATCAGTATGCCCACAACGGCGAGGGCCATTTTGTGGACCAGGAGTATGTGCCGACCGATAAGGTGTACTACCATCCGACAAACCAGGGTTACGAGAAAACCATCGGCGAACGGCTGGCGTTCTGGAAGTCGCGGAGGAAGAAAAAATGACAAAGGCCGAAATCCGTGCGCACGTTGCGCAGGCCAAAAAATCCCAACCATTGGAACCCTCAAGCGCGGCCGTGCTCAAAAATGTCCAAACATTGGAACTTTACCGGCAGGCCAAAACCATCGGGGCGTATATGCCGCTGCCCGGCGAGGTGGACGTCAGCCCGCTTTTCCACCTGCCTGCACCAGACGGCTTCGGCGCGACACGAACGGTGGAAAAAGCCTTTTTCATACCGGCGTTCGATGAGTCGATCGGATCTTATCGCATGGCGCAGCACACCCCGCAACTGAAGAGGGGGAAACTCGGCATTCCGGAACCGGCCCGCCCGGTCTGGGCCGCGCCGGACGAACTGGATTTGATTCTGGTGCCGGGAATCGCCTTTGACCGCGCCGGCAACCGCCTGGGCCGCGGCGGCGGTTTCTATGACCGGCTGCTGCCGCAATACAGCGCCAAACGGGCCGGCATCTGCTTCGATCACCAATGCCTGGCAGAGATTCCGGCCGAACCGCACGACTGCCGGATGGATCTGCTGATCACAGAGTCGGCCATTCTTAAATTTGCGCTGAACAGTTAGACATGAGCCTCGGTCAGAGCTATTCTCATCTCACGAAAATAAAATCTGAAACGAAGGAATTCCAATGGACAGCATGCAACTCTGGTGGAGCGGCGTTCAGGACGTGGTCATGAGCGTCCTGTGGATCGTGCTCGGCTTCTTTTTCCACGCCTATCTGAGCCGAACCAACGCAATGGCCGCGAGCAATCGCGGATCGGTCATTCTCGATGAAGCAAAGAAAAAGGCGGAAGCCATTCAGCACGAGGCCGAAGTGAAGGCGCGCGAAGAAGTGCTGATGGCCCGCGAAAAGGCCGAACACAGTCTGGATAAGAAGCGGCAGAGCATCATTGAGCTCGAAGACCGCGTGGTCGCCCGCGAGAAAGACATTTCCCGCAAGCTCGAACTGCTGGAGACCAAAGACCGCACCTTGAGCGAGAAACTGGAGAAAGCGGAACAGGAACAGGTGGCCGTCAAGCAGCAGAAGAAAATCCTGATGGACCAGATCGCCGAGGAGACAAAGCGCATCCAGGAGGTGGCCGATTTTTCGAAGGAAGAGGCCCGCAAAATGATCATGGACCGGATGGAGACCGAACTGGAGGGGGAGATCAGCGGGCTGATCCGCCACCAGCAGAAAACCGCGCACGAACAGGCCCGCATGCAGGCCCTGGACATCGTCTGCACCGCAATCGAACGGTACGCCGGCGAGCACGTCGGCAACGTGACCGTCACCCAGGTCCGGCTCCGCAGTGACGACATGAAGGGCCGGATTATCGGCAAAGAGGGGCGCAATATCCGCTCCTTCGAAACCGAATCCGGCGTCAACCTGATCATCGATGAAACCCCCGGCATGGTGCTGCTTTCCAGCTTTGATCCGGTCCGGCGCGAAGTGGCCCGGGTTGCGCTCGAACGCCTGCTTGATGACGGACGCATCCACCCGGCCAGCATTGAAGAAACCCTGCAAAAAGTGCGCTCGGAAATCAATGAACTGATCCGGCAGGCGGGTGAAGACGCGCTTTATCAGCTTGGGATCTCCGGGGTCGACCCCGAGCTCGTTAAAGTTCTGGGCCGCCTGAAATACCGCACCAGCTACAAACAGAACGTGCTGGATCATTCCATCGAAATGGCGTCACTGATGGCCATGATGGCCGCCGACCTGGATCTGGATGTGCCGACCGCCAAGCGGGTCGGCCTTTTCCATGACCTCGGCAAGGCGGTCGACCACGAAGTGGAAGGCTCGCACGCGATCATCGGTGCCAACCTGCTGCGCAAATACGGGGAGGAGCCCATCGTCTACAATGCGGTTGCCGCCCACCACGAGGATGTGGAGAAAAGCAGCGTCTATGCGGTGCTGGCCGCCGCCGCCGATGCCATGACGGCCGCCCGGCCCGGTGCCCGCATGGACACGACCGACCTCTATCTTGAGCGGCTCGATAAACTCGAGAAGATCGCGTCTTCATTCCGCGGTGTCGATAAAAGCTACGCGATTCAGGCGGGACGCGAGCTGCGCGTGATTGTCGAAGGCAAGCAGGTGGACGACAGCCGGGCGCTGATTCTCGCCCGCGAAATCGCCAACCGGATTCAGGCGGAGGTGAGATATCCGGGACAGGTCAAAGTGACCGTCATCCGCGAAACGCGCGCCATTGAATACGCCAAATAACGGATCAGGAGCGCGTACGCGACGCGGACGCCGGCCGAAAGGGTTGCTGAAAGGCCTGATCAAAATCATAGCCCCCGGCAAAATCTTCACGGCTGTCCTCGTCGGTTTTTCCGAGCAGGCCCGCCTCCACCATGTTGAAAACGATCTCGCCGACATCCTCGGTGCAGCTGATCCCCCACTCCGCCAGCACGGTCCGGCTCATGGGGCCGAACTCCTCAAGCGTAAATTCACGAATGCCGTCAAGCAGCTCGCGGCCGCTGATATGACGGGGGGCCTCCATGCGGCGCACGGTAAAGTCGAGGCCGGCACGGACAAAAGCGTAGGCCTCTGCCGTGTAGCGGGGATCCCGGGTCAGGAGTCCCTGCATCAGATCGTTTAAATCGGGTGTGTTCATTCGCTCAGTTCCGCCCTGATTTTCTCAGCCAGCGCCTCCATTTCTGCCGGATTGTCATAGCTCTTGGCATTCCAGTTCCAGTGATGCCCGTCATTCGCAAAACGCGGAATCACATGGAAGTGCAGGTGCGGCACCTCCTGTCCGGCCGCCGCGCCGTTGTTCTGCATGATATTGACACCGTCGGCCCCCAGTGCGTTCATTTGCGCGGCCGCAATTCGCTTGGCAATGCGTATCAGCTTAGCCAGCACCTCATCGGGAGTTTCCGTCACCGGATCGTAGCAGGTCTTCGGAATCACCAGCGTGTGCCCCTTGATAATCGGGCCGATATCCATAAACGCCAGCGTGTCCTCGTCTTCATAAACAATGGTCGCCGGAATCTCACGATTCACAATTTTCTCAAAAATATTCATGGCGATATTCTAACGCGACCGGCCATTTTTCCAACCATTGGAAAAGGAAAATGTGCGCCCACACGAAATTATCCTGACTGATATTGATTCAAGTATCGGCGACAGGAATGTCGCCGCTCCCGAGGGGAGACTTTTCTGCCCCTAAATAGATTCAATATCAGTCAGGTTTATTTCGTATCACACGTCCACCGAAGCCTGTGGCGAAAGAGGCTGCCATGGGTTCCAGGGTCTGGAAAAAAGAAAAACGCCGCGCAAACTCGGAGCGCCTCAGCAATTATTTAGAATGATCAGCCTCTGCGAAGCAGGCGGATGCGCCGCTCAACCAGGGCCAGCAGCCCGCCGATGCCGATCAGAGCCAGCGTCGCCGGCTCGGGAACGACTGTAATCTGAAACTCATCCAATGCATAGGTTCCACTACCAGCATGCCCAAACGTCAACGTGTCACCAGCGCCCACAAAAATATTCTCCCCGATAAAATCCATGAAAGGTGAACCAGAAACAGCGACACCATTTACCAGGATCGTCTGTCCGCCCTCGTCATCCCCCCAGTAGGTCGCTGAAGTCAGCCTTACGTCTTGCGAAAAAACAAAAGTGAATGCTTCAGAATTCTGGTCAAAATAGGCACTGCCAGACCCTGAATCAATCCCGGCACCAGAAGCTCCCATGGTAAATACTCCACCAACTGGAGTGATCATGCCACTAAAGGCTGACTGTAAATCTCCGACAGCATTGATTGAAAAATTAACTGTCGAATCAACGTTATCTAACATGGGGAAAAAATTAGTCTGGGCAGTTGCAGAAACCGCACCAGAAAAAGTTATAAACTGATCAATTCCATTGTATTGAATGCCGTTTGGCTCGTCGTTGTTATCGAATCCGAATACCAACACCGTATCAGCAACGGCACTGAGCGCGCAGGCGAGCATGATTAAACTGGTCAAAATCCGCTTCATATTACCCCAAATTATACCCAAGCGAGCCGCAATTCTAATCGAATATTTCTGAATGTGAAGCTCATTCTACGTGAAAACACTTACAAAATACCGGTTTGATTTGGCCATTCCACGTAAGGGTTTACAGCCAAAGCGGCATTGGTGTAGCGCCGGTCGAGCGAAACCTCTTCTGCCGCCCAATCCGGCATGGAAAACGGCTGATTTTCGCTTTCCAGTTCGATTTCCGCCAGCACCAGCCCCTGATTCCGGCCGCAAAACTCGTCGATTTCCCAGGTGAATCCGCCGATTTCGGCCAAATATCTCGTTTTTGAGACAATCCGGTCCCCGCAGAAGTTGCGCAGCATATAATCCGCTTCGTCTGCGGGAATCTCATACTCGAGTTCCGGGCGGGAAATCCCCGCCGCCGGGCCTTTGAGCGTCAGAATTCCCAGGTCGCCGATCCGCCGCACGCGAACCGTAACCGACTGTGACCCCGAGACGATATAGCCCTGCTCACACCGGCGTCCGGCATCGGCCGCCGCCCGCCATCCGTCACCGGCCACTCGGAATTTGCGTTCGATTTCTATCTTCATTGCCTTGCTTTCAGTTCGCTGTTCGGGGATTTTCAACGAAGTTGATTTTAATTGAAAGGACGAATATGACCCCCGCCTTGATTGTTGCACTGGATGTACCCACCCTGAAAGACATGGAAGAAACCCTCGACCGGCTCCCCGACAGCATCGAATGGTACAAGGTGGGACTGGAAATTTTCTGCGCCGAGGGGCCGGAGATTCTCGCGCCGCTCAAGGCGCGCAACAAAAAGATCTTTCTCGACCTGAAACTGCACGATATCCCGCGCACGGTCGCCAACGCGGTGAAAACCGCCGCCAGCCACGGGGTCAACCTGATGACGGTACACGCCATCGGCGGGCGCGCCATGCTCGAAGCCGCCGCGCAAGCCGCGCGCGAATGCGACAACCCGCCCAAGCTGGTGGCGGTCACCACGCTGACCAGCCTCAGCCAGGACGACTTCACCGACCTGGGAATCAACCGCACCGTATCGGAACAGGCGCTGGCGCTGGGAAAACTGGCCGTCAGCTCCGGCATTGACGGGATGGTCACCAGCGCGCACGAAGCAGGAGCTCTGCGCAACCAGTTTCCGGACGCCCTGCTGGTGACCCCGGGCATCCGCATGCCGGATGGAGAGGTCGGCGACCAGAAGCGGGTTGCCACGCCGGCATTTGCAGTGGAACAGGGCGCAAGCCATCTGGTTGTCGGGCGCCCCATTGTCCAGGCCGCAGACCCCGCCGCGGCCACGGCGGCGATTGAGGCGGACATGAAAAACGCCCCGTCATAAACGGGGCGCTTCTAAACAAATTCACAGAACCTGCTTATTTGCCTTCGGACAGAGTCAGCTTCTTTCCAGAATCCAGCCACTGCTGAAGGATGATTTTGCAGTATTTGCTTTTGGAAATGTGCATGGAGTCTGCACGTTTCTCGAGCTCATCTGCCATCTTCTTCGACATGTTAATGCCGATCGTCTTGGTCCCTTTTCCGATTGGATTTGTTGCCATAGTCTCCCTCCTTTTTTTGCTTTAAAGGTATCAGCGTATAAAAACAAGAGTAAACTGGTCAACAACAAATGCTTTTACACCCCGATCCTTGCTTACCCCCCCTGAAACGAGTGTCTTATATGTTATTTTTTTTTCACAATCAAAACAAAAATGGAAATTTTTAAAGAACGAACACGAACAGCATTTAAAAAATCAAGCGATTTCAACCCTTGATTAATACCGATAGTGTTCCGGCTTAAAGGGGCCCTTCTGCTGAATCCCCAGGTATTTCGCCTGATTGCGGGTCAGCGTGTCCAGTTTTGCGCCGAGACGCCCGAGGTGCAGCGCGGCCACCTCTTCGTCGAGATGCTTCGGCAGCACATACACCCCGGTCGGGTACTGCTCATTCGTGCCGTGCTTCCGCCAGATCTCCATCTGCGCCAGGACCTGGTTGGTGAAACTGTTGGACATCACAAAGCTCGGATGGCCGGTCGCGCAGCCGAGATTGACCAGGCGCCCTTCGGCCAGCAGCAGGATGCAGTTGCCCTTGGGGAACGTGACCTTGTCGACCTGCGGCTTGATGTTGGTCCACTTGTACTTGCGAATCTTTTCAACCTGGATCTCGGAATCGAAATGGCCGATGTTGCAGACAATCGCCTGGTTTTTCATCTGCTTCATGTGGCGCTCGGTGATCACGTCGCAGCAGCCCGTGGTGGTGACAAACACATCCCCCAGCTTACAGGCCTCATCCATCGGCATCACTTCAAAGCCGGCCATCGTGGCCTGCAGCGCGCAGATCGGATCGATTTCCGTAATGATCACGCGGGCATTCTGCCCCTGCAGCGACTGAGCGGAGCCTTTGCCGACATCGCCGTACCCGGCAACCACGGCGACTTTACCGGAAAGCATGACGTCGGTTGCGCGCATAATGGCATCCACCAGCGAGTGGCGGCAGCCGTACACATTGTCAAACTTCGACTTGGTCACCGAGTCGTTCACATTGATGGCCGGAAAAAGAAGCTCACCCTTTGCGGCCAGCTGATAGAGGCGGTGCACGCCTGTGGTCGTTTCCTCCGTCACCCCGCGGATCTCTTTCGCGATCCTCGAAAAGCGGGTCGGATCTTTTTTCAAGGCTTTTTTGAGCTGAGCCAGAAACACCTTTTCCTCCGGACTGCCGGGCTTGCGGTCGAGCACCGACGGATCGGCCTCGGCCTTCGCCCCGACCTGCACAAACATGGTCGCATCGCCGCCGTCGTCGAGAATCATGTTCGGGCCCTGGCCGTCGCCCCAGTCGAGAATTCGGTCGGTGTACTCCCAGTACTCCTCCAGCGACTCGCCCTTCACAGCAAAGACCGGTGTGCCGCGTTCCGCAATCGCGGCGGCGGCATGATCCTGAGTTGAATATATGTTACAGCTCGCCCAGCGCACCGTGGCGCCGAGAACCTGCAGGGTTTCAATCAGCATCGCCGTCTGAATCGTCATATGCAGCGAACCGGCAATCTGTGCGCCTTTCAAGGGCTTTTCGGCACCGTATTTCTCGCGCAGCGCCATCAAACCCGGCATTTCGAGTTCAGCCAGCTGCATTTCTTTGCGGCCGAACGGCGCGAGGGAAATATCCTTCACGATGTAATCGGTTGTCTTTGTTTTCTTCTTCTTCGAGGTCGCCATATTCTTGCTCCGTTTCTTTTCGTCAGTTTTTCTCAGCAACAGCCATCAAAACCGAAAAGGCCGGCTCCGGCCCTTCCAGGGTTTGGAAAATATTAATTTTGAGGCCGGCATCGGCCAGCCATCCGCGCAGTTCCGTTTCGTCAAATCCGAGCCACTGATCCGCCCACTCGCTGCGCACCCACTCCTGATCGTGCCGCGACAAATCCAGCAGCACCATCTGGCCGCCGGGCCTCAGCACCCGCGCCGCCTCCTGGAGCGCCATGCCGGGACGTGCGGCATGATGAAGCACCTGGCTGACAAAAACGGCATCTTCGCTGTTCGACTTCAGCGGCAGCTTTTCAAGGTCGCCCCGGGCCACGGCCACCCGCCCGGCGACACCGGCCTCGGCGGAACGCTCCTGCACCACGCGCAGCATCTGAGCGGACAGATCAATCGCCGTAACGCGCCGGGCGAAGCGCGCCAGCAGCAGCGTCAAATCGCCCTCGCCGCAGCCGATATCCGCCACGGATTGATTTCGAAACCCCGCGGCGAGCGCCGCGGCCATGCCGCGCCAGCCGCCGCCCGGTTCGGTGAGCGAACCGTAGCGCCCGGCGATTTCATCAAAAAACTTCGTGCTCTCTTTGCGGCGCTGTTCGAGCACCTTATCGACCGCGGCGCGGTCGCGGCTCGCGCCGCGCAGCTCCGCCAGTTTTTCGCTGAGCAGCTGCGCGAAGGAGGCGTCCTGAAAGACCGGGCCGCGCCGGTAATAAACCGAGGTCCCCTCGCGGCGGGTTTCGAGCAGGCCGCTGTCGCGCAGCGGTTTCAAGTGACGGCTGACCGACGACTGGGGCATCTTCAGCGCCTGCACGATCTCAGCCACGGACAGCTCCGCGATTTCCACCGCGCGCAAAATCCGCAACCGCGCCTCGTCACCCAGCGCCTTAAATACATCTAAGAGATTGTCCATAGCCCTTTATCCGCTTTTTCGGATAAAAGGATATTTGCCCGCCGGAAGCAAGGTTTTTCCAATGTCCGGAACTTTTTCCGCCTGATGGTTCCAATACCTGGAACCCAATCATTATCTTATGCACATGTGCGCATAAGATAGTTAACGGAAATGAAAACAGGCGCGCCGGATGCAATCCGGCGCGCCCGGCTTCATCAACCTGCAACCGCAGATTGAAAATCGGCACAGCCGATTATCCCCATTTGCCTTTGCCCATGTGGCCCTGCTGCTCGGTCATCGACAGCTTCATGATCTGCCAGGCCATGGCGCGGGATTTGGTGAACACATCCACACAGCCCGGGTCGAGCGCGTCTTCGATGCCGTCTTCACAGACTGCTTCGAGCTGACGGGCCAGTCCGATGGCCTCTGCATGCAGCGCATTGGTGTGGCGCGAACGCTCCACCAGCGAAGCCGCGGCTTCGTCAAGTTTCGTGAACTGTTCTTTCGGCGCTCCGCACTTCGGACAGATATCGGGTGCGTCGTCTCCGTCATGAATGTACCCGCAGCCTGCGCATTTCCATTTCTTCATCGCTATCTCCTTCGTTTGTCTTAAAAACATGACCCCTCAACTAACCTTTATGCCGACCTTCGTCAAGCACCGCTTGCGATATTACTTCGCTTTGCCTACAATCCAAGCCATGAAGCTTAAAACTTTGATGCACTGTCTGGAAGAAATCGCCCCGCTCGAACTGGCGGAAGAATGGGACAACCCGGGGCTGCTGATCGAACCGCTCACCCCCCGCGACCTGAAAAGGGTGCTGCTCACGGTGGACCTCACCGAAGCGGTTGCCCGCGAAGCGGTGCAGAAACAGGCGGATGCCGTGATCAGCTACCATCCGCTTTTCTTCGGAGGGCTGCACCGCCTGCAAAAATCAAACCCGCAGGCGCGCAGCGCCATGCGGCTGATTCAGAGCGATATTGCCGTCTACTCCCCGCACACCGCGCTCGACGCCGCGCCCGGCGGCGTGAACGACTGGCTGGCCAATGCGCTCGGCGAAGGCGAACTCTATTGCGCCGAAACCGGCGGCGCGCGCATCGTCGAGCTGGCCGCCCCCGTCAAACTTCCAACCCTTGCAAACCGCATCAGGGAGAAGCTGAAGCTCGCGCACATCCAAACCGCCAAAGCAAATGACCGCGCCATCAAAACCATCGCGCTGTGCGCCGGCGCGGGCATCGGCGCGCTCCGGGACATCCGGGCCGACTGCTGGCTGACCGGCGAAATGAAACACCACGACGTTCTGGGCACAGTCGAGCGCGGAACCTCGGTCATTCTCTGCGGCCACACCGAAACCGAACGCGGCTACCTGAAAATTCTCCGCCGCCGGATTCTGGCCGAGACGCAGGGAGCTCTCGATGTCCTGATCTCCAAAAAAGACGCCCCACCCCTGAAAGCCATATGAAAACAAGAATCCTCCCGCTCATCCTGCTTCTGCTCGGACTCACCGGCTGCATGTCTTCGCAGCAGCTGAGGGATCGCCGCATCTCAAACGCGTGGTCGGAATTCAGCACATACAGCCCGGACATTCAGGACAAAATCCGGCAGGGAGAGGTCGATGTCGGGTTTACTCAGCCCATGGTGCGGATGGCGCTGGGCGGCCCGGATCGCACCTATTCGCGGAAAACCGGGGCCGGACTGAGCACCATCTGGACCTACCTCGGCTGGACCCCGTCATCACGGTACGAATATGGCATGGTTCCGACCTGGTACCGGGGTGATCGCGGAAGATACTGGTCGCATTATGAAACCGTCGGCGTAAGCGTTGATAACTCCCGCGAATACGAGCGCATCCGGATCGAATTCAGGAACGGAACGGTGCAGGCCGTCGAATCGCTGCAGCCATAGCCGCACAGCTCGCCCAGCCGATCCGCCGTTGCCGCGGCCCGGATCGTTTATTGTTTTGAAAACCGCAAAATCCTGCTTAACCTGCTCCGATGAACATTGAACCGATCGGCATCCTTCATTCCTGCTTCAAGGAAAAGTTCGCCATTCCGCGCCAGGCGGGGCTGGTGCCGAGTGCAACGGCCACGCTGGAGCTGCTGCCGCCCTATAACGTGCAGGAGGCGCTGCGCGGCATCGAGGAATTTTCCCACCTGTGGATTGTGTTCGCCTTTCACGAAAGCATCACAGAAAAATTCCAGCCGACGGTCCGGCCGCCGCGGCTGGGCGGCAACACCCGCATCGGTGTCTTTGCGACCCGCTCACCCTTCCGCCCGAATCCGATCGGCCTGTCGGCGGTTGAATTGAAAAAAGTCTGCGGCACATCCCTCGAACTGGCCGGCGGGGACTTTCTGGACGGCACGCCGGTGCTCGACATCAAACCCTACATTCCCTACGCCGACTCCATCCCCGACGCGCTGGGTTCGTTCGCCGGCTCCGCGCCGGAAGCACCCAACACGGTCTCTTTTGCACCGGATGCCGAAGCGGTTTTCCAAACATTGGAAAAAGACAGGCAGCGGCTGATCCGCGACGTGCTCGGCTACAACCCCCGCCCCGCCTATCAGGCCGATGATCCCGGCCGCATCTTCGGCACCGCCCTCTTCGACCTGGAGGTGAAATGGCAACACGACGGCAACCGCGTTGCCGTCGTGTCCATCGAAAAAAGGCGCTGACGGCTACTTCAGCAGGGACAGGACCTGCTCGAAGTTTTCTTCGTAGTGCATGCAGAGCGACTTCGTGCCGCTGTCGATGATGTTGCCGCCGCCGATGCCGATCGGCGCGAAACCGGCCAGCAGGATGGAAACCACGCCCGCCCCGCTGTCCTCGATGCCGACGACCCGGTGGCGGTCTTCGAACGGAATTCCAAGGCCGACACGGGCGGTTTCGGCATAGAGCCACGGGTGCGGCTTCGGAGAGAGCTCGCCGAGCGTGCCCGGTTCGCCGGGCCGGATCGCATGGCCGGCGGTGATGATCGCATCGTAAAATTCTTTGGGATCGCCCATGTCCAGGGTTTGGAAGGCATTCAGGATCTCCGGCCAGGCCTTTTCGTAAAGGCCGGAGGTGACCAGCCCGATTTTTACGCCGAGATCCTTGAGCTCATAGAGGAATTCCCTGATGCCCGGCGACGGCGTGAAGGCGCCTTTTTTCCCGCGGCCTTCGAGAATTTCATTCATCTCAAAGTTGGTGTGTTTGAAATACCACGTGCGCGCCTCCTCCACGGTTTTGTCGGCACAGTATTTATTGACACAGTACTGCAGGTGCTCGGAGACCGAATGGCCGGACACATGCGGTTCGTCGCACGCCTCGAGTTTAAAGGTTTTATCCCCGAGCAGGCTGGCGGTGGTTTTTTCAATAATCCAGATCCAGAAGTGCTCGCTGTGAACCGTCGTTCCATCCAGATCCATCAACACCGCCTTGAGAGGCTTGTCGACCTTCACATCGTGCACCGGATAGTACGCCGGATACCCCATCGCCGATTTCACCAGCGCCAGGGTTTTCCCGTCTGCAAACGACACAAACTCCACCTTGCGGTCCGCGGTCGTCTTCACGGACAGCACCCCGTTCGCGCCGGCGCGAAACGCCGCGTCACAGGTTTTTTCCAAATCGATCAGATCGTTCAAATTCATGATTTCTCCAGGATGACTTCCAGTCCGTCCTGACTGGCATTCGGTTTAAAGGTTGTTTTCACTCCGGCGGGCGCATTCATGCGGATCCGCAGGGTTTTTCCGCTGATTTTCCAATTCACGGAAACCGGTCCTTTCGGCGTGGCGGTTGCACCGGACGCATTTTTAAGACCGGTCACCCACGGGCTGACGTCGAACGCCCTGCCGCCGGGCGCGGTCTGGCGGATTCCGAGAACAATCCGGTTCAGGAAATAGACCGGACTCGATGACCAGGCATGACAATGGCTGCGCGTCGGGAATCCCTTGGGGGAGCAGGTGCTGCCCTCGAAGGTTTCCCAGACCGTATCCGCTCCGGCATCAACCATCGGCTGAAAGCCGTCGCGCATCGAGTCGAGAACCGCGTCGAATTCACCCAGCTCCTCCAGCGCCTCATACATGAACTGCATGGCAAACGGCGCACTGACCGTCGTCATTTTTTCGGGCGGGTTCAGCAGGTTCTGCCTCAAGACCTCTTTCTTTCCGCGCGGAACCATGTCGAACATAACCGGGAACATCGAGGTGTGCTGGCAGATTTTCGGGCTCGGCGTTCCGCTCTCCCGGATGCTGTCGGGGTAGGCGCCGTCGGCATCGTTCCACGTTTTCTGAATGGCGCGGATCAGTTTTTTGCGGGCTGCCGACAGCCGTTTGATCGCGGCGGCATCTTTCAGCACCTCTGCACAGTTTTCGGCGGCGCGCAGCGCGCCGACCAGCAGCATATTGTTATGCAGGACCGTCGGCTGCGCTTCATCAATCGGAGCCCACTCAATCAGATTCCAGAATTTTCCGCTGAACAGCCCCGCCTCATTGAGCAGGCCGAGCGCGCCGTCAACATTCTGCTGAACAGCGGGCCAGAGTTTTTTGAGCAGGCGGCGATCCGCGCTGTAGAAATAGTGCTCCCAGACATGCATGCCCCACAGGAAGCTCCAGGCCGGCAGGATGCAGTCCCACGAAGACGGCACCTGGCAGCCGACAATCGGAAACTGCTCGAGCGACTGCGCGCCGAGCTCCAGGCTGCGGGCGGACACATCAAAATTCCCGTAGGCGGTGAAGGCATACAGCGCCTCGTTGCGGGCATCGCCGATCCAGAGCGTCTGCTCATAAAGCGGACAGTCGGTGAACGTGTCCTCCATGCAAAGCTGGAGGGTGCGCTCGGACATGCTCCAGACCCGGTTCAGCATCGGGTCGCTGCAGGCGAACGAACCGACCGCATCAACCGGAGCGGTCGACTCGATCACGCGCAGGCTTTTGATCTCGACCGGGGTTTTCTGGTTGCGCAGCGTGACAAACAGATACCGTCCGGAACGGCGCTTGAGCGACGTGAAGCGGTTGACCCCCTTCTTGGTGACATAGCGCAGGCCGTTCCGGTTGTATGCGTGAACATGCTGCAGCACCCCGTCCCTGCGGATATGCTCAATCGCATTGAAATCGACGACCACATCGGCATCCGCCCGGATGCTGAAATCAAAATAGCCGCAAACCTGCCCGCCCAGATCAAAGCAGAGCTCCACGTCCCCTTTTGCAGAAGGTTTGACTGTTTTTCCGTCAAATTGACGGGCAGCTGAACCGACCGGTTCCCGGGCGGCGAATTCCGCCGAAAAATCCTGCATAAAAACCTGCTCGATCGGCACATTGCGCAGACTATTTTCCGGCAGTTCTCCGCTCTTGGCGAGCGTTTCAATCGCACTGACATAGGCCTTGCGCAGCGTCTCCACCTCTTTATTCGGGAAGGCAAACCAGAGCCGGTCGTTGTCCGCCAGCACAAACTCATCGAGCACGGCAACCTGCCAGTCGCTCCACTGCCCGCCGGTCAGATCCAGCCAGGGAAACGCCAGATCTTTTTGGTGACCCATAAACGAAGTGCAGAAAAACAGAACCCGATGACTCCCCGGCGGGAGCGTCACCTTCCCCGACTTCAGAACCCGACCGTTGACCGCCACAGTCCAGTTTTTTGAATCGGGATTTGCAAAATCCTCCTTGCGGCCCTTCTCGCTGAAGTCGAACTGCCTCTTTGCACGCACCTTGAAGGTCCCCGCCAGAACCACCGGGCGGGTCGTTGTCCCGTTGGCTTCAATCAGGCCGGGATGGGCAATCTGCGCAACCGGAACGGTGAATTGCGGCTCCGTGCGCTTCACCAGCATCGCGCTGTGCAGCGCTTTGGGGCGGCACGGTTTTTTGGTCAGCAGCCCGACTTCGCGCGGCGTAATTTTTCCGGCGCGTTCGACTTCGACGGCCGGCTGCCAATCAACGACATTGGCCAGGCGGGCATCGTACTCCTCAACCGGCTCCATCTGGATGCTGATCTTCGGGGTCCACTGCAGCCAGGCGAATGACGGGGATGCCAGCCACGTTTCATCCGTACCGACCGCGGCATCCCCGGCAACCAGCTGGACGCGCAGCCCGGCCTGCTGCGGAATCTGATGAAAGGTGCCCACTCCGAAATATCGGACGACCACCTCGATCCGGTTTTTTCCTTTTTTGAGCAACCGGCCGACGTCATGGGTATCGTACTGGAAATGGTCGGGATAAGCCCGCCCCGGGCCGTCATGCACCCACTTGCCGTTGATGGAAACGCGGTACCAGCTGTCGGCGGTGATTTTCAGCTCGCCGCACTCTGCGTCCACGACCTCAAATTCCTTTTTAAAAAGAACGGTTTGATTGTATTCATGCACGTTATTCTGCGCACACCAGATCCATTTTGATTTCTTCATAAATTCCCTTGCTGCTGCATGTTTATCCGGGCTTGCACCGTTTCAAAGCCAACGACCCTTCAATCATTAGCAGGATCAACGGCCGACTCCAATCATTTCCTGCACAAACCGCCGGTCGCGCATTGCTGAAAAGAAGCTGGATGCAAAATTGACATTCACGGCTGAAAACGGCTCTATCGGAAGCCGCAAACAAACTGCTCACCGGGAGATTTCCATGTCTGAATTCAAGAATGTAACTGTAGTGAAAAAAGCGAATGTCTATTTCGGCGGAGGGGTCACCAGCCGCACCGTTCTGTTCGCAGACGGCACAAAAAAAACCCTCGGCATCATGACGGCCGGCGACTACGAATTTGACACCGGCGTGCCCGAAATCATGGAGATGCTCGGCGGCGAAATGGATGTGCTGCTGCCCGGTGAAACCGACTGGAAGACCGTTCGGGAGGGCGATTCGTTCGAAGTGCCTGCCAACAGCGTCTTCAAGCTAAAAGTCCCCGTCCTCGCCGACTACTGCTGCTCCTACATCAGCTGACGCTTCCAAATACTGGAAAATTCCGGGCTGGAAGATGCGCGGACCCGGCTCAAAAGACAGCCTCACCCGGCCGGCGGCATCAGCTCGTCAGTTCGCCCGGTCAGAATGAAGTCGTTAAAAATCTGAATCAGCCCCTGGCGGGCCAGGGCGGTGCGGTAGAGCCCGGCCGAATGGTCCGGCCCGAACAGCGCATAAGCGGTCTCTTTAATTGCACTGTTCACCGGCTCGACCGGAAGGTTTTCCAGCGCCGACGCATCTCCCCCGGCCAGCCGGAACGGCGCAAACACATTCACCTCGATCGACTGCAGCCGCCCCTTCCCGACCAGCTCAGCCGGTTTTTCTGTCCCGGCCCACCCGATGCGGGTGCTCCAGAAACAACTGCGGTGCGGCACCGCGCTTTGCGTCGCGAAGGCATCATCAAAAAACCCGGCGGCGGCCCACTGGGCCAGCGCGGCCAGGCGCCGGACGGGGTGGTTGAGAGGGCGCAGGCCGGCAAAATTCCAGTCCGACCGTTCCAGCCGCGGCACCTCCTCCCATTTGTGCTCTTCGCGCCACCAGCAGTCCCACAGCCGCCGAAAATAGTTTTTCGACTCCGCGCTCCATTTCGGGCCGGGCTGCTTCGGAAACAGGCCGGAGAGCCCCAGCAGCACCGCGTAGATCGTCTCCCAGTCGGCTCCGTACCGCGCCAGCGCGGCGAGCGGAAACGCCCGGGTCAGCTTGCGAAACGGCGCTTTATTGTTTTTATAACCGAGCGCAGCCGCCGTTTCCTCATAAAGCGCCTGCGCAGCTCCGCGCTCGAGCATCAGCCGCGCCAGGCGCTGCGTCTTCTGCCTCAACCGCTCCCGCCCGGCATTTTCCAGGGTCCGGACGATTTGATCCGGACTGTTTCCAGCCATGGGAAACGATCCGGATGCGCGCGGCTCACCGTACGGATATGCCGCCACGTCGATGCTTTCAAAATCAACGTCCGACAGATCGCACAGCGGGATGTGCACGGTTCCCGGCGGAAAAAGCGAGCCCTCGACGGGGTCGGGGAACCAGGTGATGTGAAAGCGGACGCTTTCATAGCGCGGATCCGCATGGTGGCCGTGATTTTTCCAATCCCTGGGAAAAATATGAATCTCCGCATCGCCGGCAACGCGCCGCCGCTCGCGGCCGACCCGCAGAACCGCGTTGAGAAAGTCCGGCCCGGCCTCCAGATTCCAGCGGCCGGGGTTTTCGACCGTCACCGGTTCGCCGCGCGAGGTCTTCAGCCCGGCCGGGCGCAGGGAGTCATCGAACCACAGCGCCTGCAGGTGGCGTTCGGTGTACGGAAACCAGCGGACGGAATTTTCATGCACCGCGTCGGGGCGGACAAGCCGCCGATAATCTGCCGCGCCGGGAAAAAGCTCTTCCGGAATGGACGGCACAGCATACATCCGCTCACCCCATCTGTCCCGCATTGGGAAAATCGAATTCCCGCTCGAATAGCTCTTTGAACCGGGCCGCCACCGCGGCTTCGTCCGGCCCTTCGACCCGCAGCGTAATCTGCGTGCCCGACTCAAGACCGAGCATCATCAGCTCCAGAGCGGAGCCGAGCTCGCAGGAGCCGGACGGCGCAAACACGGTGATGGTTGAATCCGCATCGGCCGCCTCCTGGGTAATCACCGCCGTGGGGCGGCAGTGAATCCCTGCCTCATTCTGAATAACAGCCGTTGTCTCAACCATAAAGTCGGTCCCTTTTGCTTGTACCGGGCGGGTCGGCTCGGTTATACAAGCCGCCACCCGTTCATGGAAAATAGAAGGAACAACGGAGCTTTGCAAATATGAAATTCCCGCTCAGCTGGCTGAAAGAACTTGTAGATTTTGAAGACACCCTCGAAGGACTCTCCGACAAACTGACCTTTGCGGGTCTGGAGGTCGAGCAGATCGAAACCCTCGGCGGCACCTTTGACGGCGTGGTCGTCGGACACGTGACGGCCGTTGAGCCGCACCCGAACGCCGACAAACTGCGCCTGTGCACCGTCGAATACGGTGCGGACGAAACGATGCGCGTGGTCTGCGGCGCGCCCAACGTCGCGGTCGGCGGCAAGTATCCCTTTGCGCCGGTCGGCACCACCCTGCCCGGCGGCTTCACCCTGAAAAAGGCCAAAATCCGCGGCGAGGTCTCGATGGGCATGCTGTGCGCCAAAGACGAGCTCGGCCTCGGCGAAGATCACTCCGGCCTGCTGGTGCTCGATGCCGGCCTCGCGCCCGGCACCCCCTTTGCCGACCTGATGCCGCCGCCCGAATCTGTTTTTGAACTCGAAATCACCCCGAACCGCCCGGACTGCCTCAGCCTCATCGGCATCGCCCGCGAAGTGGCCGCCATCTACGGCACCGAGCTGAAAATGCCATCCATTGAAATCAACGAAAGCGCCGAAGCGGTGGAGTCGCTCGTATCGGTCGATATTCAGGATGCCGAGCGCTGCCCGCGCTACACCGCGCGCGTGCTTAAAAACGCCAAGGTCGGCCCGTCGCCGGACTGGATGGCCGCCCGTCTCGAAGCCTGCGGCATCCGCGCCATCAGCAACCTCGTCGACATCACCAACTATGTGATGCTCG
Organism: Tichowtungia sp.; assembly: GCA_041584215.1. Lineage (GTDB taxonomy): Bacteria > Verrucomicrobiota > Kiritimatiellia > Kiritimatiellales > Tichowtungiaceae > Tichowtungia. The sequence goes on from JBFHEM010000008.1 coordinate 83,106, forward strand.
AAACCGGCCACCCGCTGCACGCCTTCGACTGCAACCTTCTTCACGAAGGAAAAATCATCGTCCGCCGCGCCGCGGCCGGCGAAAAATTCACCACGCTCGACGATGCCGAGCGCGAGCTGACCGATGAAATGCTGGTCATCGCCGACCCCGAAAAGGCGGTTGCGCTCGCCGGGGTCATGGGCGGCGCCAACACGGAGATCAAGGACGACACCTCCACGGTCCTGCTCGAAGCCGCCACCTTCGAGCCGTCCGGCATTCGCCACACCGCCAAAGCGCTCGGACACTTCACCGACAGCTCCTACCGCTTCCAGCGCGGCGTCAACGCCGACACCGTCGAATGGGCCAGCCGCCGCGCCGCCGCCCTCATGGCCGAGCTGGCCGGCGCCGACCTCTGCGCCGGCGTGGTCGACGCCTACCCCGCCCCGGCGGCCAAAACACAGATTTCTGTTAAGTGGGCCAACATCTGCAAGCTCATCGGACTCGACATCTCCGCCGAGGCAATGATGCGGATTTTCCAAACTCTGGAAATTGCGGTTCTCTCCAGCGACGACGAAGGCGCGATGCTTGAAATCCCGACCTTCCGCGGCGACCTCACCCGCGAAGTGGACATCATCGAAGAGGTCGCCCGCATGCACGGCGTCGACAAAATCCCCGAAAAGCTGCCGACCGCGCAGGTCGTGGCCGGGGCGCACGACGACCGCGTCCGCGCCATCACCGCCTGCCGCAAAAACCTGGCCGGGCTCGGCGCGCGCGAAATCCTGAACTACACACTGGTCAACCATCCGCTGCTCGACCTGTTCGGCAAAAGCGACGACCGCGAGGAGCTGCCCCACCCGATCAGCGCCGAACAGTCGGTGCTGCGCACATCGCTCATCCCGCAAATGGTTGAAAGCCTGGGCCGCAACAAATCGCGCCAGATCGACGACGCCGTCTTTTTCGAAATCGGCCGCACCTTTACCAAGGGTGCCGTGCAAACCGAAAAGGTCTGCCTCGGCGTGATGGGCACCCCCGGCCGCGGCGCGCTCGACACCATGCGCCCCGTCAGCGAGGAGGAGATTTTCCTTTGGCTCAAAGGGATCGTCTGCAACCTGCTTTCCGCCCAGAAGGTGGCCAAAGTGAAGTTACAAATATTGGAAAACTGCGGAGCATTTGATGAAGGCCGGGCACTGAAAGTGCTTTCCGGAAAAACCGAACTCGGCGTGATCGGGCTGATACATTCCAAAGCCCGCAAAGAGTGGCGCCTGAACGATCCGGTGGCCGCCGCCGAGCTCGACCTCGAGCCGCTGATTTCCAATGTCTGGAAAACCGCAACGGTTCAGGACATCCCGCTCTACCCGGCAACCGAGCGCGACTTTGCCTTCATTGTCGACGAATCCGTTCGCCACGAAGAAATCATCAAGGCCATCAACGGCGGCGCACCCGCCGAGCTGGAAAACGTGGAGCTGTTCGACATCTTCCGCGGCAAGTCGCTGGAAAAAGGCCAGAAGAGCATGGCCTACCGCTTCCTGTACCGCTCGCCCGGGGGAACCCTGACCGACGACAAGGTCAACAAGTTCCACGAAGCGGCCGGCGCGCGCGTCTGCAAGGCCACCGGCGCGGTCATCCGCGAGGGCTGATCTCCTCCACAAAACCTGATGAAAACGGTCTGCTTCCTTGACCCGGAACGGGCCGTCTGCTAGCATACTTATGAGAGGGAGGAAAAAGGAAAGCCCTCTCAGTGATCTTTCAAAATTTTGCCCGCCCGGAATCGGGAAGTTATATTTTCTGATCCGTTAAGCATACTATAAAGGGAGCTTGGGACGGTCCGGCCAATGGTTTGGTCGTTCAATAGGGCACCCACCTTGTCAATCAGGGTTCAGAAATGCGCTTCTCCCGGGTCGGGCTCTTTTTCCAAGCCGCTTCGGTGCAAACCGGAGCGGCTTTTTTTTATTTTGGCCGCATGCTTCCCATGCACTGGAAACTTGTATTCGCGGCCCGAGTCTCGCATCGTTGCAGGCAGGAGATTTGCTATTCAAACCGAACCGATCCAGCTCAAAAACTACATTGCCCGCCACAAACCCGCGCTGGCAATGACGGTACTGTGCGTGCTTGTGACGGTCGGGATCAATCTGACCATGCCGTACATTCTGCGGCTGGCAATTGACGGGCTCAGCGCCGGCACACTGGCCCGGGCCGATCTCTGGCGATATGTGAGCATCTACATCGCACTGGCGGCGGTCTCCGTATGGTTCGCGCGTCAGCTGCGCCGGTTCCCGCTCAAACTCTCCCACCGGGTGGAATACGACCTGCGCCGCGACCTGTTCGCTCACATGACCCGCCTCGACCAGGAGTTTTTCCGCACCGAACGCACCGGCGACCTGATGACCCGCATGTCGTCGGACCTGACCATTGTGCGCGATTCGATCGGCCAGGGCCTCCTGCAGGGGCTGCGCACGCTGTTTGCCCTGGTGATGGCCTCCGCGGTGATGGTCTGGATCGACCTCAAGCTGGCGCTGCTGATTTTCTCGCTCTACCTGCCGATTGTCGTGTTCTTCTTCGTCATCCTGACCATTATGCGCGCCCGCCAGAAGGCGCTGCAGGAGCACCTGTCGGATGTCTCCAACTTCGCCCAGGAAAGCTTCGCGGGCATCCGCTGCATCAAAGGCTTCGCGCTCGAAAAGCGGCGCAATGGGCTCTTTGAGGCATTGAACCGCGGCCTGATCCGCAAAACGCTGCAGGTGCAGGCGACCCGGCAGTTTCTGTGGCCGCTGATGGCCTTCTGGTTCAGCCTCGGGGTTCTGCTGCTGCTCTATATCGGCGGCAAACAGGTGATCGCCGGAACCGTTACGGTCGGCGTGGTCGTGCAGTTTCTGCAGTACCTGCTCTACATGCAGTGGCCGCTGCTCGCCATGAGCTGGGTGCTCAGCCTGGCCCAGCGCGGCAAAGTGAGCTGGAAGCGCATCCGCGAACTGTTCGACCGCCGCCCGACCATTACGGACTCGGATGAAACCGATTTCGGCATCACCGACCTGGACGCCTCCATTGAGTGGAACAATGTCTCGCTGGCAATCGACGGCATGCAGCTGCTGAACGGCATCAACCTGGCGGTGCCCTCCGGCAAAACCATCGGCATCACCGGCCCCACCGGCAGCGGAAAAACCCTGCTCGTTTCACTGGCCGCCCGCCTGATGGACCCGACCGGCGGCACCGTGAGCATCGGCGGCCGCCCCCTGCGCTCCATCCCGCTCGACCGGCTCCGCCGCCACATCGGCATGGCCGCCCAGGAGCCGGTCCTCTTCTCGCAGACGCTGGAACACAACATCGGCTTCGGCATCGATGCCGACAGCCAGGACCAAATCCGCTGGGCCGCCGACATCGCGCACCTGGGCGGCGACATCGAGACGTTTCCGGACCAGTACGGAACCGTTCTCGGGGAGCGCGGCGTGACGCTCTCGGGCGGACAGCGGCAGCGAACCGCCATCAGCCGCGCCGTGGCCCGCCGCCCGAAACTGCTGATTCTCGACGACGTGCTCTCGGCCGTCGACACCCAGACTGAAGCCGCGATCATGGGCAAGCTCAAACCGGTCATGCGGGACCGCACCTGCCTGTTTGTCAGCCACCGCATCTCCACCCTGCGCTACACCGATGAAATCGTTGTCATCGAAGGGGGCCGCATCACCCAGCGCGGCACGCACGAGGAGCTGATTGCGCAGCCCGGCTACTACTCGGAACTGAACACGCTGCAGCAGATTCAGCAGCAGCTGGAGGTGGACGAATGAGCGCGCCGCCGAAAAAACGCGGGCTCGCCGGGCGCCTGCTGCGCTACGCGCTGCCGTACTGGAAAAGCCTGCTCGTTTCGCTGGCGCTCATCCTGGTGGTCTCCGCCTCCGTCAACTACCTGCCGGTGCTGATCAAGCAGCTGACCGACCAGTGCCTGCTGGACAGCATCACCGCCGCGGCGGTGCGGCTCGGGCGGCTGAAAAGCATCGGCATGCTCTACCTCGGCATCGCCGTCATCGGCTACTCGCTGCGCTACGCGCAGGGACTGCTGACCGCATGGATCGGCCAGCGCATCATCTACGATCTGCGCGTGGCCGTCTTCCAAAAGGCCCTGCGCATGCAGCAGGCGTGGTTCGACCGCATGCCGGTCGGCACACTGATCACCCGCGTGACCTCCGACATCGAGCGGCTCGAAAACTTTGTCACCGAAGGCGTCGTCGGCACGGTCGCCGACCTGTTCATGCTGCTCGGCATCATGGGCTATATGATCGTTATCAGCCCGCGCCTGTTCAGCGTGCTCGTTCTGCTGCTCCCGCCGCTGTTTGCGCTGCTCGTTCTCGTCAACCGCAAGCTGCGCGCCGCCAACCGCAAGATCCGCAAACGGCAGTCGATTCTCAACGCCCTCCTGCAGGAGGATCTCACCGGCATGACCACCATTCAGCTGTTCAACCGCGAAGAACACGCCCGGCAGCAGTTTGACGAACGCAACACCTCGCTGCGCTCCGCGCATTACGAGGAAGTCCGCTGGTTCAGCGCCTACTTCCCCGTCATCGAAACCGGGCAGGCGCTGAGCATCGCCGTCATTCTTGGTGCCGGCGGCTTCTGGATGCTCGGCGAAGGCGGCACGGCATTGACCCTGGGCGCGCTGATCGCCTTCCTCGCCTACATCCGCGACTTTTTCCGCCCGCTCGGCTCGCTCTCCGACAAGGCCGGCGCCTTCCAGGTGGCCATGGCCTCCGCCGAACGCATCTTCGAACTGATGGATACGCCGGAAACACTCCCCGATCCGGAAACTGCGCTGACCGGACGGCCGCTCAACGACACCATCGCCTTCGAAAACGTCTGGTTTGCCTATGAAAACGAAAACTGGGTCATCAAAGACCTCAGCTTTTCGGTTGCGCCGGGACAGGCGCTCGCGGTGGTCGGCGCGACCGGTGCCGGCAAAAGCACCATCGTCAACCTGATCGGCCGCTTCTACGACGTACAGCGCGGACGCGTCACCATCGGCGGCACCGATGTGCGCGACTTTAACAAGGCGGATCTGCGCGGGCGCATCGGCTATGTCTTTCAGGAGCCCTTCCTCTTTGCCGGCACCATTGCCGACAACATTTCCCTGCTCAACCCCGACCTGACGCGCGACGACCTCGTGCGCGCCGCGCAGTCCGTCAACGCCCACCCCTTTATCAGCGCCCTGCCCCGCGGCTACGACACCGTCCTCAACGAGCGCGGCGAAGGGCTCTCCCTCGGCCAGAAACAGCTGCTCGTGATGGCCCGCACCCTCGCGCAGGATCCGGAACTGCTCTTTGTGCTCGACGAAGCCACCGCCAGCGTCGACACCGCCACGGAGCAGCTCATTCAGGATGCGCTTGGCAAACTGATGCGCGACCGCACCAGCATTGTCATTGCCCACCGCCTCTCCACCATTCGCCACGCCGACTGCATTCTCGTGATGCGCCACGGCGAGCTGGTCGATGCCGGCACCCACGACGAACTGATGGCCCGCGGCGGAACCTACCGCCACCTCTACGAACTGCTCAAGCATTAGGAAAGCACCGGGCCGGCACCGGCCGCGTCCTGAGTTTGTAATCCCGTTTGTCTCCGCGCATTAATCGGCCGGATCCGGCTGGATCTGAGTGCGGCGCAGGGAGGCAGCGATGGCGGTGCTCATGCAGACCGCCCCGCAGGCGGCAACGCCCAGCAACAGCATCAGCAGGAAGCCGGCGGACAGCTGCGACTGCGACAGGACCAGCGCCGGGACCATGGCCACGGCCGAGGCCGCCACTCCGAGCCCCAGCCCGGCCGCCAGCAGCAGCCCGTGCTCCATGAAGAGCAGTCTGCTCAGAACCCCATTGCGATAGCCGACCGCCCGCAGCAGCGCAATCTCGGCCCGCCGGTCCTGCACGTTGCGCAGCACGACCACGCCCATGCCCATGCTGCCAACCGCCAGCCCCAGCCCCCCCAGCACCAGGAACATCGCCAGATAGGTCGACTCCACCGCATAAAACTCCAGCAGCCGTTCCACCGACGCAACCACATCGAGCCCGACGCGTTCATAGCGGCGGTTTTCAATTCGCTCATCCAGCAGGAACATCCGCCAGCCCTCCTCCGACGGAAAGCGTTCGGTGAACCGCTGCTCATCGATCAGCAGTGCCCCCTGAAAAACCGACAGGCGCATCGGCAGCATGCCGACCAGCTCCACCTCAAACCCGTCGCCGCGCTCGTCGAGCATCGTCAGCCGGTCGCCGATCTTCTTTTCCAACCCCCACATCAGGGTGTCGGCATCGCCCGCCAGCGCCGGAACCGCGCCGTTCGGCAGCGTCTGCTTCAGCCGCTGCCACACATCCTGACCGGAGAAAAACGCCTTGCGGGCCGACATCGCATCGGGATCAACCCCCAGCAGGCGGGGTGACTGCGCGCGGTTCAGGTTGAGGCAGCTGGCGTCATCGCCGTCGCGCACCCGCAGCCGCACGCCGCCCAGATCATCCAGGATCGGCAGGGTGGACTCCCCGAAAAACGGAAACCCGCCGGTGCCGGACCACGGCGCCTCCGCATGCGCAGTGACATCCTCCTTCATCGACGAAACCGCAAAGACCAGGAACGTCCCGCAGGCCAGCAGGCCGATCACCGCCAGGCTGCGCCCGCGCCGCCGCGCCGCGTTGCGAAGAGCAAGCCCGCCGATGCGGAGCAGACACTCCTGCCTGCCCAGCCGCCGCAAAGCCTCCCCGCAAAAGAGAATACCCGCAACCAGCAGCAGCGCCCCCGCCCCGAAAAACGGCATCGTCACACTGGCCGGCTCCGCCGTCAGCGCATAGATGACAATCCCGCCCGCGCCCAGCGCTCCAAGCATCGCAAACCCGCACCCAATTCTTGGCCCCCATTGCGTCTTCGTGTCTTTGCGGTCAAAATCCGTTCCTGCCTGTGAAAAATCGCTCATTAACAATTCCCGGGCCGGATGCCGGGTCTGCCGCCAGACGGCGATCGCCATCGCACTCAGTGCACAGAGGAAGCCGGCGACGGCACCGGTGAGTACCGTCTGCGGCGCGGCGAACAGCTGGATGGCCGATCCGGCCACCGCGCCGGTCCAGCGGGTGGAAAGCCCTGCCAGCAGCAGCCGCGTGTAGCCAATGCCGAGCAGTGCGCCGCCGGCCGATCCGGCCAGTGCGGTGATGCCGCCCTCCGCCAGGATCAGGGCGCGCACGGTCGCCGGCCTCCACCCCGTCGCCAGCAGAAGGCCGGTTTCCTCGGCGCGCTGCTGAACGCTGAACACAAACAGCAGGGCCGTCAGCATCAGCGCGGCCACAATCAGGAAAAAGCTCATGCCGATAAACAGCTGGCCGAAATCCAGCGCCTGGTCGACCGCCGCCAGCGCCTGGTCCCGCACCGGCTGAACCGCAAAGCCCGCCGCGGCCGGGTTGTATTCCCTGCTGAACAATAAAGAGGGACACTTGGCGGGCGTTACAGCCTGGACCAGCCTATTTATCCCCTCACCGTCTGCGCTCAAAATGCGCCGAGAGCTGTTGGGTGCTGGCTCAGCCTGCCAGCGAACGGATGTCAGCGCACCGAACCGGTTGCTCCACATGTCCTGCCCGGCCTTCAGTGAAACAATCGCCTTGGGCGTCTGGCCGTACTGCTCCCAGTACGCCTCGTTGGCCTCATCCTCCAGTTCGGCTTCATCCATCGGGATGCCGACATCCCAGTCGGCGCAGCGATCCACATCGCTCAGGCCCGGGAACTGCGGTGCCAGCGCGCGTTCCGCTTCCAGCGCGTGCATGGGCAGAATGGAATGAACCCGAAAGGAGCGGCTGCGTTCGGCAAAGCCGCCGGACGGCAGCAGTTCGGAATAGGCCATTTCAACCCTGCCGCCGGGCTCGACGGCCAACTGCTCGGCCAGCCAGCGGTTGAGGATCATTTCATCGTCCGCCAGCCCGCGGGACCCGTCGGCCAGCACAAACGAATACGGCGTGCTCTGGCCGCGCGCGGAAAGGGAGTTGACCAGATAGGTGAGCGTGCCCTGCGCGCCGGGAATGCTCAGCGCGGCGCGCGCGGCTTCCGGGTCGAGATAGATCCGCTCGGACTCCAACTGAGTCACATAGCCTTCTGTACGAAAGGAAAACCCAAAGTCCGCATTATGACACACCTTTAAAGGTTTGGCATCTTTGCTGACGAGCAGGTTGGCTTTCCCATCGAGCTCAACCCGCCCCTGCAGCCATTGGAGGTTTACAAACGCGTTGTAAGGGGCCTGCTGGCTGGCGGAGAGGCTGAAGCGCCCGAGCTCGTCGTCGCCGAGAATGCGGGCGACCCGCAGCCGGGTGCGCACCGAGCGGTCATCGCCCTGCCCGGCGAGCGGGGCGTCGCCCGGCAGCAGCCCCGGCTTTTCAATCCTCAATGAAATCTCGTCGCCGACGTCTGTCCCCAGAGCCGCGGCAAGTTTTTGCCCCATCAAAACTTCATTTTCCAAACATTGGAAATCCCGGCCGCAGAATTTCCAGACATTGGAAGAAACGCCGAGCACCTGAACGCGGTTGATTTGCTTTATGCGCCCGTCGGTGCTGCCGGCTTCCAGCCCCTGGAAAAGCGCGATGCCGCGCAGCTGCAGAATGGCGGCGGAACCGGGGTTTCTGTCGGCGAGCCCCGCGGCAAAGAAGCGGTTGGGCGTGTACATGGCGTACCGGATTTTTCCCAGCCGCTGCAGGGCGGCCTTGCGCAGGGACCCGTCGACGGAGTCGCCGACCAGCAGCGAACCCGTCAGCACTGCCGATGCCAGCAGCGTACCGAGCAGAACCCCCAGGTGGCTCCGCCAGTAATAGCGCAGGCTGGATAAAAGATGCCGGCATATGGGCCCCCATCCAAATGACGAATTACCGAAACACCCAAATCCGAAACAATGCTTTCGGGCTTCGGTGTTCGAACTTCTTTGGGTCTTTGGGTCGTTCGTCATTCGGATTTCCCGACCAGGATTCCGTTTTCGAGGATCAGCGTCCGGTCGAGGCGGTCGGCCAGTCGCTCGGAATGGGTGACCATAATCAGCGTCAGGTTTTCCTCGCGGTTGAGCTCAAGCAGCAGCTCCATCAGTTCGTCGGCCCCCTGCCGGTTGAGCGAGCCGGTCGGCTCATCGGCCAGCAGAAGCTTCGGGCTGTTGATGAGCGCACGGACGACCGCCGCGCGCTGGCGCTCGCCGCCGGAGAGCTGCCCCGGCCGGTGCGACATGCGGTCGGCCAAGCCGACCCTTTCCAGCAGCTGCACCGCGCGGTCCCGGCAGTTCTGCTTCGTAACAAGTGACGGAATCAGCACGTTTTCAAGAACCGTGCACTGGGGCAGCAGGTGATGCAGCTGGAAAACAAAGCCGACCTGCCGATTGCGAAAGTCGGCCGCCTGATTCGAATCCAGCAGCAGCAAGTTCCGGCCCTCCAGAAAAACGGTGCCCGCATCCGGGCGGTCGAGCAGCCCGATCATATGCAGCAGCGTGCTCTTTCCGCAGCCCGACGGGCCGGTCACCGCCACGCTCTCGCCGGTTGAAACGCCCAGGTCCAGTCCGTTGAGCACCTGGGTCTTTTCGTCGTACTGCTTTTTGATATGCTCGAGTTTCAGAAATGTACTCATGATTTTACTCCTGCCACCCTCTCCAGACATTCCGGCAAGGAACAGACGACCGCGCCGTCACCATAGGGATATGCGGACTCTACCGGGGCTACAATATAGGTTTCATCCAGTTCAAGATCCTGTCTGGCACTCCAGAACCCCCGCGTAACGGACGGTGCTGAGGACGCTTTGCATTCGATGCCGATGCGGTGGTTTCCGAGGTTCAGAACCAGATCCATCTCAGCCCCGTTGGAGGTGCGGTAAAAGCCGTGCTCAGCCCGACTTCCAACTGTTGAAAGAATTTGCTCAATGACAAACCCCTCCCAGGAATCTCCATAGACCGGATGGGCAAACAAATCGTCCATGGAGGAAAGGTTGAGCAGGGCATGCAGAATCCCCGAATCCCGAATATATATTTTCGGGGCCTTCACCAACCTTTTTTTAACATTTGAAAGAAGCGGCGGCAGCCTGCGCATCATAAATGCCCCGCAAAGCAAGTCGAGATAGTTGCGGATTGTACCTGCATGCACCCCCATCGATCCGGCCAGTTTTTCAAGACTCAAAAACTGTCCATGATAATGAGCGCACATGGTTAGAAGCCGACCGACTGATTCCGGCGGGATTCCGCGTTTCAACGCGGGAATATCCCGTTCGAGAAAAGAGCGGATAAAGTCCCCGCGCCAGTCAAAGCTGACGTCCTGCCCTGCGCGAAAGCTGCGAGGAAACCCTCCCTGCAGCCAGAGTTTCTGCATGGCGGATGGAACTTCAGGCAAAGAAAACGGAGTCATTTCCAGATAGGCAATGCGGCCGGCCAGAGTCTCTGAACTCTGCCGAATCAGATCGCGCGAAGCGGATCCTAAAATCAGATATTGCCCGTTCATTCCGCTTTGATCGATCAGGCTTCGCAGCACGGGGAACAGGTCCGGAACACGCTGAACTTCATCAATGCAGACCAATCGGCCCTGATGAATTTTAAAAAATGATTCCGGGTCGCGCAGTTTGTTCCGGTCGGAGGGCCGCTCCACATCCAGATAAACCGGATTGTCGAACTCTTTTAGAAGATGCCTGGCCAATGTCGATTTGCCGCACTGGCGCGGCCCGAGCAACGCCAGAGCCGGATTATTTTCTAATCTCCGGCACGCCAGCGGCTCAATCATTCTAGCTACATAATCATGCATTTAGTTATTTCAGTTCACATATTACATGAATAAAATACTTTTTTTTGATTTGCATGTAAATCAAAACCATTACCTATCGTTGCACCCCAAATGCGCTCACCGTTCCGTCGTCGGCACCCACAATCAGCAGGCCGGGGTCCTGTGTGGCAGGCGGGACGCCTGCGGTACGAACAATGGACGATTCACCGGTCGCAGGCGGGACGCCTGCGGTACGAACGGAGGACGATTCACCGGTCGCAGGCGGGACGCCTGCGGTACGAACAATGGACGATTCACCGGTGGCAGGCGGGACGCCTGCGGTACGAACGGAGGACGATTCACCGGTGGC
>JBFHEM010000009.1:0-88447 GCA_041584215.1 Tichowtungia sp.
CCGCCCATCCATACCGCTTCTGGGTCAATGAAGATGGCAATGCCGCCGCGTATCCTGAAGCCGATCTGGAGGATTTCTTCCCGGCAAAGGTTTCGTGGCCGGAGGGGGCAGGACATCCGGACATTACCTTTAAACTGTCCGCCAACATCAACCTGGATTACATCGCCACCTCACTGGCGGCGAACGACACGGATGCCTATCTGACCGACCTGACGACGGCTCATTCGCTGGCGTCGAGTATTTCATCGCTGTCCAGCGGTTCGCAGACCACCGAAACCTTCAGCGAAGATGACATCATTTTGCTGGCGGCCTCTGACTCGAACAGCACGGCTGAAATTGTCGTCCACATTCTACAGAACGGATCGGAAATTTCTGCTTCTACCAATCATTTCTCCTTCACGCCGGTGGAACAAATGTACCGCACCAAAAACCTGCGTACGGGAGGTGTGGACTCGCTGGGCGAACCCACCAATTGGCCCGACGAGCTCACCAACTGTAGGGACTTTGTTTTTGTGCATGGCTACAATGTCGATGAGTCCGCTGGCCGCGACTGGAACTCCACCATTTTTAAGCGTCTCTGGCACTCCGGCTCTCATGCCAAATTCCACGCCATGCTTTGGGATGGAACGCCGGATTCACTAGGTGACAAAAAGCATTATCATCATTCGGTGATCAACGCCTTTGCTACGGCGCCCGAGCTTGCTACCTACCTCAATGGGTTAACCGAGCCCGTTGTGATGGCGCATAGCCTCGGCAACATGGTGACTGGTTCCGCTATTGTCGATCACACGGCGAACGTCAGCCAGTATTACGCCATGAATGCGGCGGTTGCGTTGGAGGCCTATGGCGATACAGGGCCGGACAGCAACATGGTGCCCGACTCCGTATTTGCAGTGCATGATAACGGCTGGTTTATCCCCGGCGGTCGCAAATACCGCTGGGAGGATTATCCTCCCGAAACATGGGCAAGTGAGTGGTACCGGCTGTTTGCGGACTATACGGATGATGCTCGCGCCGAACTGACATGGAGACATCGCTTTGCCGACATTCAGAACAAGACGGATGTGTTCAACTTCTATTCATCCACAGAGGATATTTTGCGGGTGGATGATGAAATCACACTGCTCGACCTGGTCAATATCGATGTCGACCTATGGATGAATTTCCTGCCGGTTGGTTTCGAAGTTAATACGCCATATGCATGGCAGATACAGGAGCAGTACAAGGGGCTTGATCAGATTCCTTATATCAATGCACCCGGTGGCGGCATCAGCAAATATGCGGGCTGGGGTTTCGTTAAAGACGACTCGCAGCACATCGAGTCGCGTTTCTTCGGCCTGCTCGGCCATGCGCCGGTTAAGCCGCCTGTGGTGCGGGCTGCGCTCGATGAGGGCAATCCGGATCGTGACGACTACCGCGAGTCACTCGAAACCGATCCGCTCTTCCGCCACGAACCCGAGGCGTTGTTTGGATCCGGCGGCGAGGCATTTGCAGATGGAACCATCGGCGACGACGGCGGAAATCTGGAATACAGCACCGGCGATAACAACCTAGATATTTCGCAGGTGAAAATCCGCGACTACCTCCTAGCCAAAGCTTTTCCCTCCCGAACAAGACCGATGGGGTCGACAGCCCACTCAGAGACCTTGTGGGATCAGGCAAACTTTGACATGTCGGAACCGACAAGCGGCTTCAAAACCAGTGAACAGAATTGGCTCCGTGAGGACCAATACGCCGGAGTGAAAGAGTGGTGGCACGGGGATATTAAAAATGCGCCTTATGTGCACATTTATCAACTGTTCGAAAAAATCACGACCAAGGAGGATTGAAATGAAACGTTTACTGCTCAGCATGGTTCTCGTGTGTATGGGTTGTGCCTTTGCCGCAGGCTCGCCTCCGCGTGCCAAATTCACACTGCTCATCATTGATGCGGACACAGGAATGCCGGTATCCAATGCTGTTGTAAAAACTGTTTTTCAACATCAATACGATCCGTTCAACAGCGAACAAAACAAAATCGACCGTCAGGAAAAAACGGTCGATGAAAATGGGTATCTCACCTTTTCAGGAACGGATTTCAACGGTTCGGTGGGGGCATCGGTTTATGCGGATGGCTACTATACGGATTGGGGCGGCGTGGAGCGGATGAATCGCAACCGGATACTCAACCGCTGGGAGCCGTGGGATCCGTTGATTGAGGTGCGGATGCGCAAGACCAATAATCCCGTGCCGATGGTTCACTGCCCACATAAAAGCAACTGGATGAAAATGCCGGAAAAAGACAAACCCATTGGGTTCGATTTGGAACTTAGGGACTGGGTTGCTCCGTACGGAAAGGGGCAAACTTCCGATTTTGTTTTTCACCCATACCGAATCGATACGGATGAAGAAATTCGGTTTGGCTACAAGCTGACGTTCAGCAATCCGCTGGATGGTATCCAGCAATACACTCCACCGGAAGGTATGCGTAGTTCCTATATTTTTCCTTATTTGGCTTCGACCAATGGATATGCTTCCAGTTTGGAAAAAATCAAGATAGACCCTCATCGCGGACGTGTTGAAACAGATATGAGCAAGCAGAACAACTACATCTTTCGGGTTCGATCTTATGAAAATGAAAAAGGGAACGTTGTTGGTTCATACGGACGGATAAAAGGGGAAATCACGATGAGCGGTCAATTTGGACTTCAGTTTGAATACTGGTTCAATCCTGTTCCGAACGAGCGGTCGCTGGAATACAGCGGGGAAAACTTGCTCAAAAAATGATCTTTGACCGCTAAAGGGCCGGCGTCGGTCCTATTATTTCATCATTCTGGCGACGTTCACTCCGGCCGATCACCGTCCTGAAAACGATTTCTTTTTGGATCCGATTTCCGCCTTTTCCTTTTTTCAAACCCTTGGAAATTCTCCTGTTAAATGTTCCAATGTTTGGAAACGGAGGGAGGCATGGGAAAAATCAAAGAGATGTGGGCGGACGGATGGATAGGCTCCAAGCCGAAATAACAAGCCAAGAGGTGGAGGTGTCCGGACCATGAAGAAGCAGGAATTCCGCCCGCGGGCTTTGAAAGCAGGTCAGGCCGCCGAGTACATGGGGATGAGCCGTCGATATTTGCATGACTTGTCACATGAGGGCCGCATCCCCTACATCAAGGTCAGCACCCGGTGCATTGTCTACGACATCGCCGATTTGGATAAGTTTCTGGACAGCTGCAAAATTGGGGGCTAGGGGGCTCGGGAAATCAGTTTTGAGACGCCTGAAAACTTCGGGGCTGGGGCGAAAAAATCAAACAGGGCTCCTGTGCGGAGCCCCGTCTCTCTGTCCTGTGAGAGCTTCTTTCTCCGGGCTGTTGCCTCTAAAGCCCAACACCTTCAGGCCTAATGCCTTTCCTTCAAGCCGCCATTTCCGATTCAATCTCGGCCAGCTTCCGGAGAATCGCAGCCTTTTCCAGATCCTCGCCGTGTTTCAGCAGCCAGCGCAAAGTGTCGAGGGACTTTTTGTTGACCTCTGATTTCCGTCCTCTGTTTTCCGTCTTCTGTTTTCCGTCCTCTGTTTTCCGTCTTCCGACCTCTGACCTCCGTCCTCTGTCTTCTGATCGCTTTGTTCTCCACTTGTCAGCATCTTGGGCATGGCGGTTTCCAACGCCGTTTTGAAGGCCTCCTTACCGGGCCGGAAATAGTGCTTCAGCACCACATCAACCGTGGAATGACCCGTCACCCGCCGGACCAGCTCCATCTGCACCCCGGCCGATAGCGCCATGGTAATCCACGTTATCTGCAGGGAGTGGAAATCCTTCACGCTGGCCTGACGCCCTGAGTCTTCGCGTTTGATCTGTGTGGTTTCAATCCCCGCATTTTTGAGCGCTTGTTTGAATCGCCACGAAAGACCGTGGATGTTGGTGCGGTACATTTCCTCGGCTTCAGGGAAAACGTACTCGCTTACACGGGGCAGGTTTTCCAGTTCGGTGCGGAGCGCCGGAAACAGCGGAATCTCGGCCAGCTCATCGTTTTGGGACGTTTTAACCGTCATAAACCCGCCATCCAGATCGACCGGCTCCCATTCCAGTCGGCAGCACCTTACGGCGAGATTTCAGCTCCGTCAGCGGGATCTGGGCAATATCTTCTCCGGCTTTGATCCCGTTCCAAAATACCGGAAAACAAAAAAAACTCCAAGGCGCTGAATGCCAAGGAGTTAAGTGGTGGGCGTTACAGGATTCGAACCTGTGACTTCTACCGTGTGAAGGTAGCGCTCTAACCAACTGAGCTAAACGCCCGTTTTCGGGAAGGGAGTAATAAATAGGATTGTCGGAGTTTTGAAAAGCAAAGAGTTGTGTATTTAAGCATTAATTCAGTGATCCGCTAATCCGGTGCTCCGTTGAAAAAGTGATCGTAGAGGATTTCTTTGACTTTTTCGCATCCGTCGCCGAGTCCTGCCGATATGGGCAGGGGGTCGAGACCGGTTTCTTTTCTGAATTCAGCCAGATGTTCGGCGGCGGCGTTTTCGTCCATTTTGTTCGCGAGAACGAGGGAGGGACGGTGGGCCAGCTCGGGGTTGTAGGCTTCGAGCTCTTTGCGCAGGTTGCGGTAATCTTCTGCCGGATTGCGTCCGTCCTCACCCGCCATGTCGATGACGAAGATGAGAAAGCGGGAGCGCTCAATGTGGCGCAGGAAGTAATGGCCGAGGCCGACACCTTCGGCTGCCCCGTCGATCAGGCCGGGAATGTCCGCGATGCGGATGCGGTTGTAATCCTCGTACAGCAGCGTCCCGAGAATCGGGTTGATGGTGGTGAAGGGGTAGGCGGCCACTTTGGGCGTGGCATCAGTCAGCGCGGTGAGCAGGGTGGATTTCCCGGCGCTGGGATAGCCGACCAGTCCGACATCGGCCATGAGCTTGAGTTCCAGCCGGTAGGCGAGGTCTTCGCCCGGGCTTCCCTCTTTGCACTGGTCGGGCGTCTGATTGACCGACGATTTGTAGCGCGCGTTGCCCAGTCCGCCGTAACCGCCTTTGGCGATGACGATTTCCTGGCCTTCTTCGATGATTTCACCGATGAATTCCTCGGAATCGGGGTCTTTGATGACCGTGCCCAGCGGGACCGGGATGACGTTGTTTTTGCCCCGGCGGCCGTGCCGGTTGTTGCCGGCTCCGTTTGCGCCGTGCTCGGCTCTCTGATGAGGCGCGTAGTGCAGGGAGGTCAGCGAGTCGGTGTTCGGGTCGCCGCGCAGGATGACGCTGCCTCCGTGCCCCCCGTCGCCGCCGTCGGGGCCGCCGTGCGGCGTGCGCTTGTCGCGGTGAAACGCCACCACGCCGTTGCCGCCGTTGCCGGCGCGTGCGTAGATTTTGACGCGGTCTTTAAATACGATGGGTTTCATGAGGAGGAGTTCCGAAGGGTGTTGGCAGAAAGCGAAATGTGAACAAGTAATAAAAAAGGCGGCCGCTTTCGCGCCCGCCTTTTTTTTCAGACCCCGGGGGAAGTTAAGCCGTCTGCGTTTCGCGAATGTTTACGCGGCGTCCCTGCTTGTCGAATTCCACGATTCCTTCTTTCAGTGCAAAGAGGGTGAAATCTTTGCCCTGTCCGCAATTCTGACCGGCGATGAATTTGTTGCCGACCTGACGAACGATGATGCTTCCGGCGGTGACGGTCTGCCCGCCGAAGCGTTTTACGCCCCGGCGCTGAGCATTGCTGTCGCGTCCGTTACGTGATGATCCCTGTCCTTTTTTATGTGCCATAGCTCTGCTCCTTAAAAATTACGCGCTGATGGTTTCGATTTTCAGCTTGGTCAGTTCCTGACGATGTCCGATTTTTTTGCGGAAGCCCTTGCGCCGTTTCTTTTTAAAGGCGACCACTTTTTCACCGCGGTAGTTTTCAACAACCGTTGCGGTGACTTTGGCGCTTTCAACAACCGGGGTGCCGAAGGTCAATTCGCTGCCGTCGGAGACGGCGAGAACCTGATCGAACTCAACGGTGTCGCCGGCATCGACGTCCAGCAGCTCCACGCTGAGGACCGAATCTTTTTCCACGCGGTACTGTTTGCCGCCTGTTTCAATTACTGCATACGCTTCCATAAGAAATTCCTCTTTAAGTCAAAGACGGGAGAAAATAGGACAGAGACGGGGGGGTGTCAACCTTTATAGAGTATCTTTTGTCGCTCAAATATTCTTTATCCGGCCGGGGACGGCGGCGGAGGGCGGCGTTCGATTCGATTTACGCGCAGCGGGTAGCGGATTTTCAGGTCGCCATCGAGCAGGATTTCCACCCAGTAGGTTCCGGCGGCGGGAAAGGCGATGTTGATGAAAACTTCGACGCTGGTGGCCGCGGCCTCGGGCGAGGGGAGGTTCACCTGAACGTTTTTTCCTTCGGCCAGCACCGTCTGCTGGTCGGGATGGATAATCCGTGAACGCTGGGTGAAGGTGCCGGAGCCGCTGCACCAGCGCGTCACCAGGCAGATTTTCGCGAAGGTCAGCGGCAGTTTTTCGGCATGAATGGCATCGAACAGGCCGATCAGCATGAATTTGCCGTTTCGTTCCTGACGTACGTCGTCGCAGATGAGGCTGGATTGGAGGTCGGGGATCATCGGGGGTCTTTCGGTTGAGGGTGGGTGTCGCGTGTCGGGTGTCGTTAAAATTGCAGCAGGGTGGTCATGTCTTCTTCTGTTGTTTCATCGGAGTTCTGTTTCGATTTGACGTTATACCGGGCCGGAGCTTCATGTACACAGTTTCCGGAGGACGGTTTGGGTGCCGGATGAATTCGTTTCTGCTCAAGCGGCCAAATCCTTCGTACATGTTCGCGCAGATGGAGGCCGAGCTGACGGCCTGCTGTCCGATCGGTCGCTGACATCGGGAATCTTTGCGTAAAATCTCCATGTCCTGCAAGGCTAAGTCAAACAAACGGGTGGCATCCTGACCGGGCCCGAACTCTTGAATTCGATTGCGGCTCATAAAATGCGCTCGGCACCCGGCACTCGACACCCGACACTCGCCTCCTTTAAAACACGTTGGTCAGCGTTTCGCTTTGCGGTGTCATATCGCTTCGCAGCAGCTGCAGCAGTTTTTCCGCAACGGGGCCGGGCGTGCCGTCGCCGACCGGCCGGCCCTCCCATTCAATCACGGAGGTCACATCGGTGGTGGTGCCGAAGATGAAGATTTCTTTGGCCTGCGCCGCCTGCGCCGGGGTGATGTTCCGCTGTTCCGCACACGCGAGCGTTCCGTCGGCCGTCAGGATCTGCGCCAGGGCCAGCGCCCGCAGCGCGGTGGTGCCGGCCAGCACATGCTCCGCCGTCGGCATCAGCAGCTCGCGGTTTGCGGTGAGAATGCCGATGTTTTCGGTCGCGCCCTCGCCGAGGTTGCCGTTCGAGTCGAGCGTGATGACGAAATCGAGCCCGCGCCGGTTGGCTTCGAGCTTCATCAGCACGTTGGGAAGGTAGTTGCAGGTTTTAATCGTGGCCAGCGAGGGCGGCTTGATCGGCACGCTGCTCAGCGCGGCGCGCGCCGGCCTGAGTCGGCCGTCCTGGATGCGCGCCGTGTAGCGGTAGGCCGTCACATACAGCGCCGGCCCGTCGCAGAGGGCCGGGTCGATGCCCATATTGCCGGTGCCGCGCGACACCAGCACGCGCACCAGGCAGTCGCGCCGGCCGCCGGCGCGGACGGTGTCGCAGATGATCTGTTCGAGCTCGTCCGGCGGGCAGGGCATGTCCATGCCGATGCCCGCGCAGGAGCGCGCCAGCCGCTGGAGATGGCCCTGCAGGTTGTACAGGCTGCCGCTGACGCACTTGAGCGACTCGAACACGCCGTCGCCGCGCTGCGGCAGATGGTCATCCGCGGGAATGCTCATCAGTGCGGGGTCGGTGGTGATGCCGCCCGTCAGGCTCGAATACATCGCGTAGAGCATGTCCGACAGCCCGCCGCGCACAGCGGACAGCCGCTGCATCCATTCTTCGTTTTCCATTAGCCTTCGCCCGTCGGCTTCGGCGTGACAAGATGTATGGCTTTTTTTCATAAATTTTTTCCCAACCTCGGAAGCCTTATACGCTAAAGTTTCCGAACCTTGGAAGCAATAGCATTGCGGCGCCTTGCTTTTTTCCAAGGTTTGGAAAAAAAATATGCCGTTTTTTCCAAAGCTTGGAAAACGGAGGATCGTTATGTCGGTGGAGATTATTTGCAGCGCGTGCGGGGCGGAGGCGTTTTTGAGCCGCGAGCCGCTGTATGAGGGGTTCAGAAAAACCGGGGAGAGGCTGAGCTGTTCGGTCTGCGGGTTTGTATTCGCCTCGGAGGCGGATGTTCCCTTTAAGGAAAAGGAACGGGCTCCGCAGGTGTTCACGGATGCCGACCGCTCCGAAAAAGTCGAGCTGTTCGCCGAGGGCGAAAACAGGCGCCTGTGCCGCCACTGCGCGGAGTATGTGGTGAATCCCTTTATGCAGTTCTGTTCGCACCGTAAAAAAGAGGTGCAGGCCACCGACAGCTGCAGCGATTTCAAGCCGAAGCCGGATCCCGGGAAGTCAAAGCCCGGGCTGCCGTCTTTTTAGATGGCTTATCGATTGCAGGCAGACCCGCTCCGGCTTCGCCTGGTCCGCCCGGCATCCCTCCAGCCTGAATTATTCACGCGACAAGTCTGCAAACTGATCCCATCTCATTATTTGCCCGCCAAACACGCGAAAGCGCCTGCGGCGCACGCGAAAAATTTGAACAGAACCATCTCCAGGCTTCCCGCAATATTTTTCGCGTGATTTCGCGTGTTTCGCGGTCTATCTCCCGCAAGCAGATCATTTTTTTGAATAGATCAGGCCAGGACCGTTTACGCGGTTCGCACCGCCATAAACTGAGCCAGCTGCTTGAGCCGTGCGCCGTCCGGCAGCGCATCGGCCGCGGCATCGGCGGCGGCGGTCAGCTCGTCAATCCGCCGGCGGGTGGCTTCGATGCCGTGCACGGCCGGCCAGGTCATTTTGCCTTTTTCCCTGTCGGAGCCGATGTTTTTGCCCAGCTCCTCTTCGGTGGAGCATTCGTCGAGCAGGTCGTCGAGCAGCTGAAAGGCCAGGCCGGTGTTTTCGCCGTACTCCGCCAGTTTTTCCAGGGCCCGGGCGTCCGCGCCGGCGCAGATGCCGCCCATGATGCAGGCGGTGCGGATCAGGGCGGCGGTTTTGTGGCGGTGGATAAACTCAACCGTTTCCGCGCTCGGGGTCCGACCTTCCGCGTCGAGGTCCTCGGCCTGTCCGGCGATGACCCGGCCGATGCTGCGGGTGAGTTCCCGGATCAGCTGAATGCCGTTCGGCAGGGGGGCGAGGACTTCGAAGGCGAGCCCCAGCAGGGCGTCGCCGGCCAGAATCGCGACGGCTTCGTCGAACTCGATGTGGCAGGTGGGCCGTCCGCGCCGCAGCGTGTCGTCGTCCATGGCCGGCAGGTCGTCGTGAATGAGCGTGGAGGTGTGCAGCAGCTCCAGGGCGCAGGCGGCGGTGAGCGCATCGGCCGCCGCTCCGCCGCAGGCTTCGCAGCCGGCGATGCACAGCGCGGGCCGCAGCCGCTTTCCCCCCGCAAACATGCTGTAGCGCATCGCCTGGTAGAGCCGGGCCGGCCGGGTCTCCGGGGCGGGCAGGAGGCGGTCCAGTTCCTCCTGGACGGCCCGGGCCTGCGTTTCAAGATAGCTTTTCAAATCACACATGGTCTGATCATCGGCGAGGGGCCGGGGGGAGGCAAGCCCAAAGCGTCCAGAGCGCCCCATAACGCAATAGAATGACTTTGACAATCCGGCGACCTCAACCCTACTATCGCTTTCCCTTTTGGGAAATCTGGATCAACGTAATCAATACGGGAAAGTTTCGATATGAAAGATAGAAAAGAATTTTACAATGTCCTCGCCGAGATCGACGGCAAGCCGTTCTCCGAGTATGAAACAATCGCCGGGGATTTTGACTTTGCCCGCTATGTGATCAAGTGCTCCCGGATCGACACCTCATCCGATGCCGAGCACCCCGTGTTTAACGTCCGGATTCCGCAGTCCATTGCCGAGCTGCCGGGCCATCTGTATGATTCGCCGGTCCGCCGCACCGCTCTGGAAGACATGCTGACCCGCAATCTGGCCGAAGCCGCCGACCAGATTGCCCGCTTTGATGCAAGCGGCGTGGCCCGCCGCAACATTATTGTCGCCTCGCCGGGGCAGAAAATCCTGCCGCGCACCTCGGTGGTGGTCACCAAGGAGTATATCGACGCCCGCATCCGGATCGCTCTTCCCTTCAAGGTCATGATGTCCGGGGAGCGCCTGATTGACGGAGAAGCCGCCCGCAAGGTGTTCTTTGACGATCTGCCCGAGGTGGTCAGCTCCAGCCTCTTCTGCTGCAACATGAACCTTGCCGAGGCCGAGAATTTTGTGAACGGCATGGAGGACGCGGACCGCGTCCGGCAGGCGCTGGCGACCCTGGGCCTGGTCAGCTTTGTCGGGGAGGGGGCCTTCCTGGCCCGCGAGCTCAATTCCGATCTGCCGGACTACGACAGCATTATCCCGTTCGAAGTGGAAGGGGACGCGTTGACCGAGGTGGATGTGCCCAACGCCGGTCAGCTCAAAGGTCTCGGCATTCCGGCCGGCCTGACGGTGGTGCTGGGCGATGTGGCCAACGGCCGCAAAAGCTTTATGGACGCGCTGGCCGCCGGTGTGTTCAACCACGTTCCCGGTGACGGCCGTGAGCATGTGGTGACCGTTTCGGATGCCGTGCAGGTCGCCGTCGATCTGGGCCGCAGCATTCAGGAGGTCAACCTGACGCCCTTCTTTTCCGAGATGGACGGCGCGGACCCGGCCTCCTACAGCACAGACTCCGCCGGCGGGTTCGCCTCGCAGGCCGCCGCCGCCATCGAGGCGCTCGAAGTCGGCGCCCGTGTCCTGATTGTCGACGAAAACACCTCCTCGCCCGCCTTCCTGACCACCGATACCCGCGTTGCCGCCCTGCTCGGAGACTCTCCGCGCTCCTCGCTTGCGCAGCGTGCCCGCCAGATGGTCGACGAACTCGGTATTTCGCTGGTCATCGGCGGCGAAAACCTCGTCGCGGAATATATTCCGATTGCCGACACGGTTCTGAAAGTGGAGGACTTTCAGGTGACGGATATCACCGCAGAGGCCAAAGCTCTCGCGATTGACCCGTCGCCCGCCGCCCCGGCGGTCAACCTCGCCCCGATGCTGGCCCGCTCGCGCTGGATCATGCCCAGCAGCATTGACGCAACTGTCGGCCGCATCGACCAGCTGATCAAGGCGCTGGATGTCAGCACCATTCAGTTCGGACGCTCGGTGATCGAAATGGACAGCGTTTCGCAGATTGCTGATGAAAGCCAGACGCTGACCCTCGGCCTGCTGCTCTACTACGCCAAACTGCGCTATATGCAGGAAGGCTATCCGCTGCGCGAAATGCTCGACATGATCGACCGCGACCTCAGTTCGGAAGGGCTGGGCGCCATTACCCGCGACCTGCGCGGCGATCTGGCCCGTCCGCGCCGCTACGAACTGGCCGCCGCGCTCAACCGCCTGCCCACCTTCCGCGTCTCGCACGCTACAGAGTAAGAGGGCGGTCAAACGTCACATGCCTGAAGGTCGAAAGTCGCGGGTCATCCCTGGCTTTCGACCTTTGTCTTTAAGACCTTCGACTGTAGATTCTTTGCCATGAAACTCGTTGTGCAGCGTGTTCAATCTGCGTCGGTAACGGTTGCCGGAAAGACGGTCGGTGAAATCCATGCCGGACTGATGGTGCTGGTCGGCGTGTCGCACGACGACACGGCGGCCGATGTCGCGCATCTCGCCAGAAAAACCGTCAACCTGCGGGTTTTTGATGATGCGGACGGCGTTATGAACCGCTCGGTGCTCGACGCCGGCGGGGCGGTGCTGGCCGTCAGCCAGTTCACGCTTTACGGCGACTGCAAAAAGGGCAACCGCCCCAGCTACATCGCCGCCGCCCGCCCGGAGAAAGGGCGGGAGCTCTACGAGGAGTATGGCACCCGGCTCCGCACGCACGGCTTGCGCGTTGAAACCGGAACCTTCCAGGCCGAAATGGAAGTTTATCTCGTCAACGACGGCCCCGTCACCCTGATTCTGGAGAGCACCGGACGGTAGAAATGCGGGGTGAGGGTGCCGTGGAGTGCCGGCCGGCAGACCTGGCGGCCCGCAGACGCAATGAGGGGGCGGCTTGGACGCTTTTTGCCACGTCTGTGAAAAGCATTTCTTGTGCATAAAATTGCACACAGCAGATCCTGTTCGGCATTCGTGATGTTTGTGTATTTACCGGTTTTTAATATAGAATTGCGTTTGTCCGCCCATGGGTTCCATTTTAATTTTACAAAATAATTCAAAATATTCTGGTGACGTGATACAACATTCTTCTGACCTCGTCAGAGGGGTGATGCCGGGGAACTTTTTTCACAGAAAAGGTAAACTATGTCTTTAAGATCACAGTCGCTGCGGCTTGCCGGATACCGGGTTGGTTTTATTTGTATTGCGCTGCTGCTGGGCGGCTGCCTGCTGAAGCCGGATGAGCCCCGTGTGTTTACACCGGAAGCGTTCGGAGCGGTCGGCGACGGCGTTCACAACGATGCGCCGGCGCTGAAGAAGGCGTTCCAAACATTGGAAAAAATAAAGGAACCGGCCCGGCTGGTTTTTTCAGACAAAACCTACCGCCTCGGCAAACAGGACGAAAGCGATGCGCAGTTCGATTTTTCAGGGATGGAAAACATCGAGGTGGACGGGCAGGGCGCGACCCTGATTATCCATCCGGTTCACGGGGTGGCCCGCTTTTTCAACAGCCGCAACATCACCTTCAAAAACTTTGTGATTCAGCACGACCCGCTGCCGTTTGTTCAGGGGACCATCCTTTCGGTCGCACCGGAAGAAGGTTTTTTCGTGTTGAAGGTCAGTGACGGTTTTCCGCTGCCGCCGTCGGAGCAGTGGATGAAGGACGAGGGGCATTTCTTTGACAACCCGGCGGCGGAGATTCCGGACCGGGCGGGCTGGGAAGCCCGGCTCGGGTCCGGCAGCGCCTGGCGCTGGGGCGCGGTGATGGAATCCGCTTCGCGGGCTTTGAAGCGTGACTTTCCGAACCATCTGTTTATTGAACGTGTTACTTCAGCAGGGACGGCGGACGAGCGGGTCTTTCGGGTGTACCCAGCGGAGGCCTATCGGGTTCATCTGGCGGAGATTGTGCCGGGCGAGCGCTTTATCCTGCCGCGCTTCCGCCGAACGAAAGAGGAATATTTCAACCTGAAAGACAGGGGCTGGATGTATGAGCAGAATGTTCAGGTGCGTCAGTCTGCCGATATCCTCATCGAAAACCTGACCTTCTACTCGGCCCGCCCCGGCATGGTGTTCGGCGTGCGGCACAATATCGGCCCGGTCACGGTGCGCGGCTGCACCGTCACCTGGCTGCCCGGCTCGGATCGGCTGATCGCTTCGTGGCGCGACGGGGTTCACTGCAAGAACAACCGCGTCGGACCGGTCATTGAAAGCTGTCACTTTGAGGGACTCTTTGACGACAGCATCAACCTGAGCGCGGATGCGGTGATGGCGAAACGAGTGCTGGCACCGAACCGGTTTGAACTGACATCGTCCGGGTTTGAGCCGGGCGACCGGGTCGGAGTGTTCCGGCCGGATCTCGGCAGCTGGGACACCGGCTATTCCGTGCTGGAGTCGGACGGGAATGTCGTCACACTGGATCGCCCG
The DNA here is from genome assembly GCA_041584215.1 of Tichowtungia sp. GTDB lineage: Bacteria > Verrucomicrobiota > Kiritimatiellia > Kiritimatiellales > Tichowtungiaceae > Tichowtungia. The sequence continues at coordinate 13,677 of JBFHEM010000009.1, forward strand.
GTCGAAGGAGTCATCCCCGGTGAAATGCGGCCGCGGACGGATGTGACGTCCACGCACTTTTACAACCTCAGCTGTGCCAATGACGGGTTTGTGGTTCGAAACAATTTCTTTGGCATTCAGCGCCGGCATGCGGTCCTGGCCCGCTGTCGCGGTCTGATCGAAAACAATGTGATCGACGGGGTCTGCGGCCGGGCGCTGGAGTTCAGCAATGAATCCGGAGGGTTCTATGAGGGACCGTTCCCGCGCGGACTCCGCGTTTGCGGCAACCGGATTTCGAATACGGCGATGGCGCCGGTCGTGATCCGCACCAAAGGCCCGGCCGGCATGGGGCCGGTCACCGGCGATATTGTGTTCGAAGACAATGAGGTTGTTTTTGATGACGGCGCGCCCGTAGAGATTGAGTGCGTTGAAAATATTGTCTTTAAAGGCAATGTGTTTTCCCTGTCTGACGGAACGCGGGTGCCGGCGGAGCAGGCCGTCAAGGCAGATTCGGCATCCCGCGATATTCTTTTTGAGTAAATGATCGTATGGTCAAAATGAAGCGTTATTTCAGTGGTTGCACAGAAAGTAGGACAGGGTTGCCGTTCCCTATGGTCATTGCTTTTCTGCGAAAAGCCTCGCTTCGCGTCCAGCCTGTCTGCAGGTGTTCGGCTCGGTGCGTGGTTAGACAGGCTGGAAGCCTGTCCTGCTTTGATCCATTAATTCATTATTTTAAAATCACATGAAGCAATCAGTTCCAGAGTGTGGAGGAATGGTCCGTCCAATTTCCAGGGGGTGGATGAATCCGGCCGGACTGGTTTTGTGGATCGTTTTGACGGGGGCGGCGCACTCGGAAGTGGTCTGGCAGGATGATTTCAGCGGAGTCGCCGGGGATGCGTCCGCGACGGTTCCGGAGATTTCTCCGGCGGGGTTTGAGCAACATTTTTATAAGACCGGGCTGGACGGCGGCGGCCGGCTGGTCTCAACCGACTCCGCTCAGCCGACGGCGGGCTTCCGGGTCAAGCTGGGTTCTGTTCCTTTAACCGATGATGCGTCGATTGCTGATATAAAATACACGGTCACGATGCGCACGCCGACCAACGACTGGGTGATGATCGGGTTTCAGGAGCAGGATGAAAATGGTTTGCTGGTCGCAGATCGAAACGCCGGGCCGCTTGTGCAGTTTAATCCGGTCGGGGTGGTTCTTCGCGGCGGCACCTGGGGTGGCGGAAATATTTCTGCGCAGTTTCTCAACACCTATGCCCGCGGTTCGGTGATTACCGCGGAGATGACCTTTCATGTCGGCGAGCAGACGATGGATCTGGTCATCAACGGATCAACCGTTACCAACGGGTTTGCCCTCGAACACGAGTTTCCGGTCGGAACCCCCTCCGCACCGGTTGTCCACTGGCTTCAGGTCCAGTTGCGTCAGCAGCCCTCTGCGGCGGACGGCGGCGCGTATATTGAGAGTCTGCTGATCTCAGCCGCCGCTCCGGGCTATGCCGGCTGGGCCTGTGGATGGGGTGTCGATATCGGCGCTGAAACCAATGATTTTGACGGCGACGGACTGAGCAACTTCGCTGAATACGGACTGGGCGGGGACCCGACCCATGCGCTGGATCAGGGAACGCTGCCCGTTTTTGATATCGATTCCGCGGCGGACCGGTTCCGCTGCATCCACCCGCAGCGATCCGATCCGGACAGCGGCCTGAGTTATTTTGCCGAACTCAATACGGATCTGGTGTCCGGCATCTGGACCCCCTTTGGCTGCGAGGTTGCTGGAACCAACAGCACCGGCGGCGCGCTGGACTTTGTCACCAATGTGACCGACCTGGCGGAGGATCAGAAGTTCATGCGCCTGAATATTGTCGAGGCCGGTTCCGCCGCCGAGCTGCGCGCTCAGATTTTGAAGGGGCGCCCGCTGCCGCTGACGGATCTGAAGGTTGCGGCGCATGTGGACGTGTCGGACTTCGGCGCGGTGCCCGGCGACGGGCTTGATGACCGCGCGGCGGTCGCGGCGGCGGTCGCGCATGCCAAAACTCTGGCCGGGCCGGTGCAGGTGAACTTTTCTTCCGGCGTGTACGACTTTTTTGCGGTCACCGACGATTTTTCCATGAGCATCGCCAATGCCGCCGTCCCGCTGCAAAGCTGTGAAAATCTGATTCTCGACGGGCAGGGGGCGGAGATTGTGATCCACCGGCAGGATGTTTCATTCATCTGGGTGTATGCCTCAGCCAACCTGATCGTCCGCAACTTTTCGGTTGACTACGATCCGCTGCCGTTCTCGCAGGGAATTGTCTCTGAAATCCTCTCCGACGGGACGGGATTCCTTCTGCAGCTGGACGCGGGATTTCCCGCGCCGAACGATCCGTTTTTTGCGAGCTGCGATTCGTGGGGCATGCTGAAGGATGCGGCGCACCCAGGCCGATTGAAGGCGGATTGTCCTTCATTTTTTTATTATGCCGATATCGTTTCCGAGGGAGAAAATTTGTACCGGGTGGTGCTGGAGGATTCCTCCCTGATTTCAAACTTTGAGGTTGGAGATCCATTTGTAATCAACGGGCGGTCTGCTTCGATCGGGCGATACGGCCTGTCGGAAAATATTACCTTCGATCGAATCACGGCTTCTGCCTGTCCGAGTGCGCTGTTTGTCGGTTCCCGGACGTCGATGCTCAATGTTCTGAACTGTACCGGTCAGTTGAAGGACAGCCGGCTGATCGTAAGCGGCGCGGACGGGGTTCACTGCCAGTCGGCGCGCATCGGCCCCTGGGTTGAAAACTGCGATTTTGAGGGGCTCTCGGACGACTGCCTGAATATCTACGGGCTGCCGATTTATGTGCTGGAGCAGGTCTCCTCCACGCAGATGACGGTCTATGCGCGCGCGGACATCCTGCCCGGCGACCGGCTGGCCTTTTTTGATCCCAATGATGGGGAGGTTCTGCAGGAAACCACGGTGGTTTCCTATTCGGGCGATACGCTGGTGCTGGCCGATCCCGTGGGTGAACTGAACATCGCCCCGCCGGGAACGACGATCGATGTGCGCGGCTGGAAGATTTACGACCATGCCTACAACCTGGATACCATCGGCAACCACTTTGTCTACCGCAACAACACCATGCACGACGGGCGGCGCTACGGCATGCTGCTCAAGGCGAGCTATGGGCTGATCGAAAACAATGTGTTCGAGGGGCTGTCGCGCACCGGAATCGTGATTGAAAACAACATCAACTGGCCGGAGGGGTTCTGGTCCCGGAACCTACTGATCCAAAACAACCGGGTCTCGGAGTGCGGCTACGGCAATGCTGACCCGTGTGTGTCCATTTCCTCCCTGAAGCTGACGGGGTTCATGGAAACCCCGATACAGAAAAATATTTATATTCAGAACAACACCTTCAATGCGGTTTCAGGCCCGGCCCTGGAGCTGAGCGGCGTGTCCAACCTGACGGCGGAAGGCAACACCTTTACGAGCGGCTCGGAGACCGGCCCGCTGATCACCGTCCAGTACTCAGATGACATTACCCTGACCGACAATGAGGACGAGGGGCGGATTGAGTTTAATTGACGAAAAAATGTTAAGGGATCGTATGAAAAACATTTTACTTCTGTGCACTGCATTCTTGCTGGTGACGGGGTCCGCTGTTGCAGAACAAAAGGCGGATAGAGCGCCGGGGGTTGGTCCGGCCCGGACTGCCCCCAACCTGCTGCTGATTGTTACGGATGACGAGAGCTGGTTTGAACACGATATCTACGGGCACTCCAACCTGAAGACCCCGCATTTCAACCGCCTGGCCGAAGACGGGGTGCTGTTTACGCGCGGCTATGTCAGTGCCCCGTCCTGCGGCCCCTCGCGCGCCGCGATTCTCACGGGGCGCAACATCTGGGAGCTGGAGCAGGGCGCATTGATGCTTTCCTATTTTCCCAAAAAATTCACATCGGTGATGGAGATCCTGGAACGCAGCGGATACGAGTCGGCGTTCACCGGGAAACCCTGGGGGCCGGGGCTCCGGCCGCTGGAAGGCCAGACCGGGATGGCCGGCAAAGGCTGTTATGATTTGAACATCAGGGATTTTGAAAAGCGCACTTATCTCAACCGGTGCGATTACCACGCAAACTTTGCGGCCTTCCTGGCCGGACGCGACCCCGACAAGCCGTTTGTATTCTGGGCGGGCATTCATGAGCCGCACGCCCCGTGGCCCGATCCGCAGGTGGCGAAAAAGATGCTCAAAGAGGAGTTCAATGTCGATGCCGACCGGATCAACCGGGATCCGGGCAACACGCCGTACATTCAGCCGTACGGGTTTTACTATGAGCTTCTCAATGCGGACCGCCAGGTCGGGGAAATGGTCGCCGCGCTTGAACAGCGGGGTTTGCTTGAAAACACGCTGGTTCTTTATATCGGGGACAACGGCTCCGACAGCGATCCGGGCGGGGTGCTGGAGGATGCCGCGAAGCGCGATGGCGTCGAGATGGATCCTCTTCGGATGAAGGGCAAAAATACAGCCTACGATGCGGGGTGCCATGTGCCGATGGCGCTGATGTGGAAGGGAACCGTGCCGCCCGGGCGCGTGATCGACGATTTCGTCAAATCTATCGATATCGCCCCGACCTTTCTCCAGGCCGCCGGGGTAAAGGTTCCGCCGTTCATGACGGGGAAGAGCTTCCTCGAACTGGTTCTTTCCGGTCAGTCGGGCCGGATTGACCCCGAGCGCAGTTTTGTGATGACCGGCAGCGAGTGGCATACGCACCCGCGCACGAGCCGCACGATCCGTGACGGGCGCTATGAATACATTGTAAAGTATCCGAACGCCGATCGCCCGGAGCGCATCGAAGAACTCTACGATCTGCAGAACGATATGTGGGAGCATAAAAACCTGATTGATAACCCCGAATATGCGTCCGTCCGGGAGCGGCTGACGGCGGGGATGGACGAATATGGGCGCGCGACCGGAGACCCGCGATCGACCGGCGAGCTGGCGGTTTTTGAGGAAACGCTGCGGGTGCAGGATCTGCTGCTGCCGCACTGGAACAGGGGGCAGGAAATCCGAAGCCGCGCCGCGGGAAAGCCCTACGGCGAGCTGAAAACATATTTGGGCGTTCAATAGGAGAGAGATGTGGAAAAATTAATTTTGATGTTGCTGATGCTAACCGGTTTGGCGGCCTATGGGCTGCCGGACTATGAGCGGTTTATTCAAAAGTCGCAGGCTGGTGAGCCGGTCACGGTCGCGTATCTCGGCGGTTCGATCACGGTAGGCGGTTCCACCGCGCCTGCGCAGGGGGTGGACCGAACCGGCAGGACGTACAGCTATGACATGGATATCAACCGCGATTCCTGGCGGGCGCTGACCTTCGAATGGCTTCGCGAAACCTACGAACAAACGCCGGGGCAGTTCGTGCAGGTGTCCGCCGGACTCGGCGCCACGGGGAGCCGGATGGGGGCTTATCGTCTGGCCCGGGACATTCTTCCCTATCAGCCTGATCTTCTGTTTATTGAGTATGCGATCAACGATGGCGGAGTGGGTCCGGTTACAAAGGAAGATCCTTCGGATCCACGATCCATTTTGCGGTCCTATCAGAGTATTATTTCCCGCGTGAAAAAGCAGAATCCGGACTGCGCGATTTTTATTCCGATCAGCACCTATCGCGATGCCTTGACCCGGGAACATGAAGCGTTTCGCGCCAGTGCTGAAATGACGGAAAAGGCGGCGCACTGGTTTCAGGTGCCGTATGCGGATATCACCAGGGTTTATTATAAAGATCCGCTTCCGGAGGGGCTGGAGCGCGACCGGCTGTTTGACGGGCCGGAGAGTGCCGGCAACCGTGTGCATCCCTCCATGCAGGGGCACCGGGCCTATGCCGAAGGCGTGATTGCCGTGCTGAAAAAAGCGTTTGCTGGTGAGCCCTTCGATTTTAAAACGCAGCCGTTTGAAAACGTTGAACCGTCCCCCCGGTTCCCGCGCTTCATTCCCGCCCGGGATTTGATGCCGCATGCGGCCGGTGACTGGAATCTTGAAGAGTATACGGAGCGCTGGGAGCGCGAGCCCTGCCTGGTCGGGCACCCCAGTCTGGTCACAACGGATCCCGCCGCGGGTTTTGAGCTGACGTTTAAGGGGACGGCCATTGGCGCCTGGCTTCAGAGCGGTGCCGTTGAGGTTGTTCTCGACGGAAAAACGCTCGGCATCTATCGAAAGTCGGGCAAGGGAGACTCCGCATTCCGGGGCCGGTTCGGACTGTTTTCAAACGAGCTGGATCCTGCCATGGAACATCGCCTTAAACTGATTCCGGTCGATTCAGGGAAGACGGTGCTGCACGGACTCTTTGTTGATGAACTGCAGGACACCGGTGCTGACGAGGTCGAACCGCGCACGGTCGACATGTCGCTGCTGAACGTGGAGGTAAAAAAGGACATCGACGACGGGTTTACCATTCCTCAGGAAAAGGAAGCGTCAGATGCCTTTGTCTGGGATTTTGACACACTGGAGGGATGGCAAACCCCGAGCAATTATAAGAAAAGCCTGGCGGACGGAATCCTCCACATCGAAGTGGTCGGATCGGAAACGTCGGATCGGGCGCGGATTATTCATCGGGATCTTTTAACCGCCGGCGGGCCGTACGCCGTAACTGTTCGTCTCCGTTCGGACGGCGGGACCAGTTCAAGCGAGCGGGGAGTGGTATTATGGACCACGCCCTCTGTCCCGAAATTGATCAACAACAACCGGAAGGATTTTGAAGTTATAAACGACGGAAAGTGGCACGACTACGAGGTGCTGATTCCCGTGGAAGACCCGCTGACTTCGCTTGTTGTTTATACCCGCTTCCTGCCGGGAGTCTCAGAGATTGATCGGATCGAACTGAAGAGGATCACCCCATGAAGAATGGCGACGGGATTAAAAAATACATAATTTACACCGCACTGCCGGGCCTGTGTGCTGCGGCGACTGCCGTGGAAAGCGGTACTCAGGCGGCTGCGCAGGCTCAAAGCATCCGGGTCGGGGAGGCGGAGCTGATCTATACGTATGACGAGATTCCCATCCGCTACGACGGGACGATTTCCACTTTGCGCAAGCATGGCAATGCGATGTGCTTTTTCAGTTCCTTCGGATGCCGAATCGAGCCCGGCGAAACGCGCCGGAGCCGCCACTGCTGGTTTTCGGGTCCGCCCAACGATCCGCTGAAGATCCATGAATCGAGCCGGACAGAAGAGGAATGTTGGGACTATAACGGCAGCTATCAGGACACCGATGCGGAAGGCGTATGGATCCTGGCCATGCATCAGCTCGAAAACGGGAATCTTCTGGCCATCACTCACGCGGAGTATCATTACCCCGATGATCCCCCGGAAAATTATCCCAGCGGACATCGGTTCTCTCTAGGCCTCGGGTATTCGACCGACGGGGGGGATCACTGGACCTACTGCGGGGAAATTGTCAAAGCGGCCAATGATGCGAAGAATGTCGGAGGCGGGGCCTATATCCTTCGCGACGGGTATATCTATGCCTACTACAATGATGTGGACCCGGACACCGGCCGCACGCTGGGGTGCGTGGCCCGGGCGAAGCTCGACGAGGCGGCCGACGCGGCCGCCCGCCATCAGGTAACAACTTGGCATAAGTACCGCGACACCAAATGGGACGTTCCCGGGTTGTCCGGCCGCCCGGGCTCGGATATTCTCCCCCGGGTTTATGGCGGCGAGGATCTGCACGCCGACGCCGCCTACTGCAGCGCCCTCGGCAAATATCTGATGACGGTTCACACCCATGGTACCGGCAAGCTGCTGCTGTTTTCATCGGAGGACGGGCTGGCCTGGGAGCAGGCCGCCGTTGTCGATGAGACGGATGGAAGCACCATGCAGCCCTATGCCGCCTTCGTTGACTATAACAGCCCGACGGCCGATGGATTGGTTGTGGGCAGCCGGTTCTATATCTACTATCCTCGAATGAGGGTCGATAATCAGGATAGTTCTTCCATGTATCGGCGATCAATTCATATCGACTGAAGAGGTTTGCTTTTCAATGCCCGCCGCGGGCGCATCGTATAAAATTCGGCAGGAGAAAATGATGGAAATGAAGTGTTTTAAGCCCCCCTTTCTGGCGGGAATCGTGATGGGGGCGGCGCTGGCCGGCTGCGCGGCGTCTGATTCGCAAAATCAGGCCGCGGCTCTTCGGGCGCAGATTCTTTCCGAACGGCCCGCGCCGCTGACCAGCCTGAATGTCCGCGCCGTCCTGAACGTCAAAGAGTTCGGCGCGGTGGCCGGGGACGGGAAAGACGACCGAGCGGCGGTGCATGCGGCGGTGCGGAAAGCACGTGCAATGGAGGGGCCGGTGCGGATCGATTTCAGTCCGGGCGTCTATGATTTTTTTCCCGCGACCCCCGGGTTTTCGGATGCGAAAGAAGAGGCGGTGCTTCGGCTTCACAACTGCAGGAACCTGGTCATCGACGGGCACGGGGCCGAGATCGTGATCCATCAGCAGAATATTTCCTTTGCCGAGGTCCATACCTCAACCAACCTGATCGTCCGCAATTTCTCCATCGACTACGATCCGCTGCCGTTTTCCCAGGGAACGGTCGAAGCAGTGGATGCCGAAACCACAAGTGCCGTCGTGAAGCTGCATGCAGGGTTTCCGCCGCCGGACGATCCGTTTTTCAAAAGCGTCGGGTCATGGGGCATGCTGAAAGACCCCGCGCATCCGGGGCGGTTGAAGGCCGGCTGCCCGGCGCATTTTTTCTATAAAAAGATACTGCCCTTGGGTAGCGGTCTTTTTCGGGTGGTGCTCGGGAGTCCGGCGGAGCTGATGAACTTCGAGGTTGGTGATGTGTTTGCAATCATCGGACGATCGGTGGGGGTTGGGCAGTATTTTGCATCGGAAAACATCACGTTTGACCATCTCACCATTTATGCCGCACCCGGCTCCCTGTTTGTCGGATCCCAAACCTCGCAGCTGAATGTGCTGAACTGCAAAGGGCTGCTGAAAGGCAACCGCCTGCTCGTCAGCTGCGCGGACGGAGTGCACTGCCAGGCCGCCCGCATCGGACCCTGGATCGAAAACTGCGAGTTTGAAGGATTGTCGGACGACTGCCTGAATATCTACGGCCTGCCGATCTATGTGCTGGAACAGGTTTCTCCGACGCAGATGACGGTTTATGCGCGCGCCGCGATCCACCCCGGCGATACGCTGGTCTTTTTCAATCCGAACGAAGGCCGGGTCGTGCAGGAAACAACGGTTGTTTCGTATGCCGGTGCGGCGCGCCGGGAGGCCAGCGATACCGTTTATCCCAAGGGAACGCTCATCCTGAGCGATCCGGTCGAGACTCTGAACATTGCCCCGCCGGGAACGCCGATGGATGCGCGCGGCTGGAAAATCTATGACCACGCCTACAATGTGGATGCCATCGGCAACCGGTTCGTCTATCGCAACAACCACATGCACGACGGGCGGCGCTATGGAGTCTTTATCAAGGCCAGCCGCGGGCTGATCGAGGATAATGTTTTTGAAGGGCTCTCCTGCAACGGGATGCAGATCGCCAACGAGCCGGACTGGCCGGAAGGGTTCCGGGTGAGGGATCTGGTTATTCAGAACAACCGGATTTCTGAATGCGGCTACGGGCGCGGCGATCCGCCGATCGCCATCGTCGCGGAAAAGCTGCGGGGACATATGCAGCAGCCGCTGCACCGGAATATCTTTCTGCTGAACAACACGCTCCATGCCGTGTCGGGGCCGGCGCTGAAACTCAGCGGCGTTTCCGGTTTGACTGCGGAAGGCAATGTCTTCACCAGCGGGTCGGCGTTTGAACCGCTGATCGATGTCCGTTACTCGGAAGGCATTCTGCTGAACGGCAATCAGGGCCAGGACCGGATTGAAATACTGCACATGAAGAAGGATGAGGTTCGGATAAAATGAAAATGAAACGAAGATCATTTGTCAAAGGGGCGGTCGCCGGCGCGGCGGCGCTGCCGGCTGTTTCAAAGGCTGTCGCTCAAGGGGCGGGGAGGGGCCGGCCCAGTTTTCTGGTGATCTGCTGCGATCAGCTCCAGTCCGCGGCCCTGGGCTGCAACGGAAATCCGGATGTGAAAACGCCGAACATCGACCGGCTGGCGAGGGACGGCTGCTCGTTCCGCCGGGCCTACTGCAACAATTCGGTGTGCATGCCGGCGCGCTCCACCATGATCACCGGCCTCTATCCCCGCCAGCACGGCTGCATCACCAACGGAACGGTGCTGCCGGAATCCGTTCCGACGCTGCCCGCCGTGCTGGCCCGGCACGGCTACCGCACGCACTCGGTCGGCAAGCTGCATTTCCAGCCGCTCGACACCGAAGACTCCGCCGAATCCCGCGACGGATGGATGGACGGGCGGATCACATCTCTGCCGAAAAACTACTACGGCTTTCAGACCACCGACTTCATCGGCGGGCACGTGAACTATGTGTTCGGCGATTACACCAACGATATGCGCCAAAACCATCCCGGCGTGTACGAGCAATATCAGCGGGCGAATGCCGCCTGGCAGTCGGAGGGGCGTTACAACTGCTGGAAAATGGACGTGCCGCCCGAGCTGCACTACAACAGCTGGATTGCCGAAAAATCGATTCAGTTTATGGAGTCGAGCAGCGACGATCCGTTCTTCCTCTGGTGCTCCTTTCCCGATCCGCACTTCCCGTTCGCCGCCACGAAGCCGTATGCGGACCTGTACGATCCGGATACGCTGCAGATCTGCCCGACCGCATTTGAGCCGCAGCGCGAACCCGAAACCCTCCAGCGCCGCCGCGAGTTCTTCAAAAAGAACTATACCTTCGACGAACAGACGCTGCGCGAGATGACGGCCCAGACCTACGGCATGATCACTCATGTGGATGACTGTGTCGGGAAAATCATCGATTGGGTGGAGCAGAGCGGACAGATGGACAACACCGTCATTCTGTTCATCGCCGATCACGGGGAATATCTCGGTTCGCACCATCTGATCGAGAAGGCGGACTGGATGTACGAAGAGCTGGCGCGCATTCCGATGATCTGGCGGGTGCCGCGGGCCGCCCGTCCGGGAGAGTCCTCGGAGCGTGTGGTCAGCCAGGTCGATCTGGTGCCGACCCTGCTCGACTATGCCGGCATTCCGGTGTCCGAATTCGACATGCGCAAAAACTTTTCCGCCGCGCCGCTCACGCTGCCCGGGCGCTCGCTGAAGCCGATGCTTTCCGGCGGCGCGCCGCCGGCGGAGCGTCCGGCGTTTCTGGAATACGACGAAGACTGGCACGCCAGCGGATTCTACCGCGTGCGCACGCTGATCGGCGCCCGCTACAAACTGGTGGTCTATACCGCAACCGGCGGCGGCCAGCTGTTCGATCTGCAAAACGATCCCTGCGAGCGCGAAAACCTGTGGGACCGCGCGGAACACAGCCGGATCAAGGCGCAGATGATGGAGGCGATGCTGCGCGAAGCCTCGACGTATGACCGAACGGATCAGCTGCGGCGCTGCGGCGCCTGATCGCAAAAAAAAGGCAATGAACCCGATGAGCTGGATAAAAAAATGGATCGTTGCGTCGGCCCTGCTGGCGGGCTGCGCTGCCGCTGCGCCGGCGGACCGGCCCAATGTGATTTTCTTTCTGGTCGATGACATGGGCTGGCGGGACAGCTCGGCCTGCGGCAGCCGGTTTTATAAAACGCCGGCGATGGAGCGGCTGGCCAAATCCAGCGTGCGCTTCACGAATGCCTATTCCGCCAGCCCGCTGTGTTCGCCCAGCCGGGCCAGCATCATGAGCGGGCAGTTTCCGGCTCGGCACGGCATGACCACCGCCTGGGGGCATCTGCCCATCGATCCGGACCTGCCTGAATACCAGAAACCAAGAAAAGCGAGCCCCGTGCTGCTGCCCAATTCAAAGTTTGTGCTGGAGCTGGAGCAGTACACGATGGCGGAGGCGTTCCGGGATGCGGGCTATCGCACCGGATTCATCGGCAAATGGCACCTGGGCGTCGAGCCGGCATACTGGCCGGAGCATCAGGGCTTCGAGTTTACGTTTCACGGCGCTCCGGACGCCGGGCCCCCCGCATATTTTTCGCCTTATAAATTCAAGGCGGGAACCGTCACGGACGGGCCGGAAGGCGAATACCTCACCGACCGCGCAACCGATGAAGCGCTCAAATACATTCATCAGAAAGATGACCGCCCGTTCTTTCTCTGCCTGTGGCACTGGGCCGTTCACGGCCCGTGGTTCGCCAAGCAGGAACTGATCGATTTCTATGCCGAGCATCCCGACCCGGACGGGCGGCAGCAGAGCCCGCTCATGGCCGCCATGATCCAGAGCATGGATGAAAGCCTCGGCCGCCTGCTCGACGACCTCGAGGCGAGCGGGCTGGACAAAAACACGGTGATCATATTCACCTCCGACAACGGCGGCGTGGTTAAAAAGAACATCGGAAAGGAAAAGGTTCCCGCCACCAGCAATTTCCCGCTGCGCAACGGAAAAACCTCGGTCTTCGAAGGCGGCACGCGCGTGCCGGCCCTGATTCGCTGGCCCGGCGTGACCGACCAAGGGCGGGTGGAGGAGACGCCGGTGATGGGCATCGACTGCTACCCGACGCTGGCTGAAATCTGCGGACTGAAAATAAAACAGGAACAGGTGATCGACGGCGTCAGCCTCGTCCCGCTGCTGAAGGGCGGAACCCTGGAACGCGATACGCTGTTCTGCTATTTCCCGCACTCGTTCGGAAAATGGTCGCCGGCCGGCGCCTGGGTGCGCCAGGGCGACTGGAAGCTGATCGATGTGTTCGATCCGAGCCCCGATTTCCCCGCGTCATTTGAATTATATAATCTCAGCGAGGATATCGGGGAGACGAATAACCTCGTCGAACAATATCCGGAGCGGGTCGCCGCGATGAAACGGATGCTGAAACAGCATTTCCAGGACACCAACGCGCGGGTGCCGGTCCCGAATCCCGGGTTCGGCGGAATCGCTCCGCCGGCCGGTTCAGGCGCGCCGGGCGCGGATTTCCAGGGCTGGGTCATCTCCGGTCCGGGGAATCTCTCTTTTTCGCCGGACGGCGCACTGCGGGTGGATGGGCGGGGAATCTACAGAAATTCACCGGAGGTCAGCGGTGAACTCAAGCTGCTTGTGCGGGCCAGAGCTTTCGGCGGGGGCAACGGGGCGGTCTTCTGGGCCGCCGGTGAGCCGAAACTGTTCGGGCCGGATCGCAAGGCACCGTACCGGCTCGCGGCGGACGGGGGCTGGCACGAATACGCGGTGCAGTTCAGCAGCGCGGAGCCCTTGACCCGTCTGCGCATCGATTTCGGCAACAGTAAAAACCGGCCCGCCGAGGTCGAGTGGATCAAGCTCTGCACGGCGGATGGAACCGTTGCCGCCCCATGGACGTTTGCAGGCTCGGGAATTCAATAAGACTTGGAATCAGGGATAGGTCGCCCTGATTCCTCCGCATGTTCCTTATTTGTAATTGTATGTCGGGTAAGTCGTCGTAGTTCTCCCCCATGTATATACCACTGGGATCAAAAAACCTCATGTGATAGGTTCCCTCCTCCAAGTCCCCGAGCAGATAGTAACCATAGGCGTCGGTGGTGGTCCATGGCCCTGGACATTTTTCAGGCACGTTGTAGGTTCGCACTTCGATGCCCGCCAGCGGAAAAAAATTGAATGGTCCCGCCACTCTCCCCGAAATCGAGCCGACCAATGCCCCCGGCTGCAGAACCTGTAAAGTGCACACTAAAAGTCCACTCCATGCGGCTGTTCTCATAGAGATCTTCTCTTCATCGTTTGGAATCGGCATGCTTTTCTCATGTCCCGAATGCACTTCTAAAATCCAACTGTTGCCACGTTTATTCGCTCATTGCGCCTGCCTCTCTCGGCGTTGCTTCGGGTGAAAAAATCTGTGCCCATCTGCGAAATCTGTGGATGGATTTTTCCCAACCATTAGAAGCCCCGGGCAGTTGAAAATATTTTTGCCATCAATGGGTTTGCCAATTTCACCCTATGGAACGACGCTGTGTCGGAAGCCGGACCCACGGGCGAATACGCCCTGAGTTCCGGCTGTACCTTTTCCTGGCGTTGGAAACGCGGTGAGGACACCGCATTTCCATTTTTCAGGCAGTAGAAACGCTCTGCGGCCTTTGCGCCTTTGCGAGGAATAAAAAAAGCGGAGCCTCGCGACCCCGCATCTTTGCGTTTCTTGCGCTCTTTTGCGGTGAATTAAAACCGCACTTTTTCCGCGAGGTAGGCTTCGAGCTCGCTGATGGGCACGCGGACCATGCTCCTTGGTGTCGCGGCCGCGGACAGGATGACTTATCGAACACAAACATCGATCTAAGTCACGGGAGTCCTTGTCCTGCTCGAAGATACTCAGGGTTTTATCTGGTTGATCACATGAATCCTGTTAAAAAAATACAGTCGCTTTGTGACTGTAAAAATCTACTTTCTGGAAAAGGATTGCTCTTATGAAAAAGTCAACTTGCGCGGCCCTTGCGCTGCTCGCTTCGCTGGTTTTTGTTTACGGGGACTCCGCGGGGTATCCGCGCCCCATGAGCTTCCGCAGCATCAATTCCAAGGCCCTGAACGCCGGCCGCTATGATTCGATGGAGATGGTGGTGACCGACCTGCACACCTATGTGCGCAGGGATGCCGCCAAACAGTTCAAGAAAAAATTCCCGGACCGGCTGGCGCTGATCCAGATCAATATGGAGCGCATCGGCCTGTGGGGATCCTGGGAAACGGTTCCGCCTCAGCGCTTCGAGGATCTGGGCGTTCTCGATCCGGACGTGATCGCCAGGGAGCCGCAGTTTGAAATTCTCGCCGATGGGCGCTACCCCCTGCCGGACTTCCCGGGGTGGTGGACCTATGACGCCGGCGGCAATACCCTCGCTCCGATCGCCGCGGATTCCGAAACAATCTCGGTGGAGGTCGAACATCCGGCCGCGTTTCGCCCCTGTGATCTCCCCCGCACCATCAAGACCCTGAAAAATCTGGTCGGTGCGGAGTCGTACCATAAAGAGGTGGTGATCTGTCCGCGCACGGCCGATGGTCAACTGGACTGGCTGAATGCGGAGATGGGCGTGATCACCGGCCTCGATGAAGAGGCGTCCACCCTGACCATCCGCCGCTGGAAAACATCCAGCCCCTGGAAAGCCCATCCGGCCGGCAGTTATATTGCGCCCCATTCGGTTCTGACCTATCTGGAGAACACCTTCCATCGCCATGCCCGGCGGCCCGGCGACAAAGTGCTTCAGCCCTGGCTGCCCAACCTGACGGAATTCTGCCCGCGCGACCCGCGCACCGGCCTCAACGCCCGCGAATGGCTGGCTCAGTGGTACGCCCGCTTCTGGAAGGAGCACTGCCGGACGCTCGACGGCATGGTCTTCGATGTCTCCGTCGGAACCTTTTATCCGTCGCAGCGCGTTTCGCACAACGCCGACTGCAACAACGACGGCGCGCCGGACGCTTTTTTCTTCGACAGCATCAACTACTGGCCGCTCGGGGTCTACGACTTTTTCTATACCCTCCGCAACGGGCTGCCGGGGAAATTCGAAGGAGTCGGCAGCGAGTGCGTGCTGCTCAACGACTCCAACCACAACGAGGACCAGCGCTTTTTCGATCTGCTCAACGGCGGTGAATATGAGAACGCAATGAACCCCGTCTGGTTCATGCCGTATTCCTTTTCGAGCATGCTCGACCGCCTGCTGCTCTGGGAGGCGCGGGGGCAGGGGCCGAACCGCTCGTTTGTCAGCAACAAATATCCCGACCACGTGTATCACGGCGGCGACGCGGCGGACCTCACAGGCGTCCAGACGCTCCCGCACTGGCGCATGGATCTGGCCGCCGCCTGCATGACCTCCGGGTATGCCGGAAAAGACATCACCCGCAACGCCGACCCGAAAAAACCGGAACTCTCTCAATACCCCGCCGGGGAGGCGGAACGCAAAAAATACCGCTTCGCCGCGCCGCCGCTCTACGATGAATACCACGCGGGCACGGCCACTAATTTCAACTGGCTGGGGCTGCCGGTCGGCGAGGCTCAGCGCATCACCGATCACCTCGGCCCGGAACTGTACCGGTTCGACAAAAAAAGCGATCCGCCGCTGGTCTGCACCCGGAGTGACTGGGATTTCACCGGGGACTGGCGGGCCGGGTTGATGGATCGCGACGGCAGCTCCTTTACCCTCGGTGTCGCCCGGGTCGGCCTTTGGGAGGGCGAAAAGGATTCCTGGAACTGTTACGGGGATCTCCCGCTGGAAAAAGTCCGGTTCGAGAAAGATGCAGAATACACCGTCCGCTTTACCGTCAAAGGTTCCAATCCCTGGAAAAAGATCAATCCCCGCTATGCCGGCATTCCGAAAAACATCCGCATCCGCTTCCGTGTCGACGGTATCGACACGGTTGATTTCGGCAACTTTTCGGCATCCTATATCCAGGAGGCGCTGGTGTTTGAAGACGCCCGGGAGTGTGTGCTCACGCTCAAGGCACCTGCCTCGGGAGATGGAAGCCTGCAGATCGACCTGTCGGAAAACACCGGCACAACCACCTTTGAAAATCTGGAAATCCGCGAAGGCTGCGGCGATGTGCTATGCCGCGAGTTTGAAAACGGACTGGTTGTGCTCAACGGCTCCTTCTCCAGTCCCGTCCGCGTGGATCTGTCCGACCTGTTTCCCGGCGAATCCTGGTCCCGAATCAGCGGAACTCAGGACCCGGAACACAACAGCGGCGAACCGGTCGACCGGCACCTGACCATCGAGCCGCACGACGCCTTCTTCCTGCGCCGCATGTAGACTGTTCAGGGATATGGGCGGACCACCGAACTGCTTGGGGATCTGGAAGCCATGATGAGTGCAGAGCAGGTTAAAAAGGGGCGGCTGTCGACCGCGCTCTATAAGAATAAATACCAATGAAAATCCGTGAATACATCAACAACCTGAAGGAGCTAAATCCAGAGGAGATGACGGCAGAACAGGCGAGCCGTATCCTGCTGGACTTCAGTTGCCTGTTCGTCGAACAGTATCCTCTTCGGTCGTTGATAGAGGCGCTTTACTGCGATGATAAGATGAATCATGAGGGCATACGGATTTTTTCTGATTTGTGTGAGAAGCTTTTGCAAAGAAAAGACCTTCGGGATGATTTCCGCCCATGGCTGGCCGAGCAGAGTGGCGGTGAGAACGCTATGTATCTGATAGGCTGTGTTCTCGTATGCTTTGTTGACCGGCTCGAAGGAACGGAATATCTGATTAAGGCCATGCAAATGGGCTGTGCGTTGGCCGAAGAATATCTGGACACCGTTTTTTATGACGAGTCAATGGAACGCCCGGAGGTGATTCGAACCTATGCATTGCTGCTGGTGCTGGAGTCTCGGGAGTGGGATGGAGCGCAACAGTATCTTCAGGAACTCAAGCTGCAGATGACTCTGGAGGACTTTGAGTCAGCTGATTTTCTCTCCACATGCTATGAAGATAATGACTTTTGCCCGACTTGGTTGGCATATGAAAAGGCAAAGTTGGAGTCTGAACCGTGCGAACTTACGTCTACACAACTGGCTGAGTTAATGACCTTCGGGCCCTCCCCGCTTGTGTTTTGAGTGGGCCTCCCGCCTTACGCAAAGATCAGGTCAATAATCGGCTCAAATGTGAGCGCTGCATTTGTATTTCCAAGCATTGGAAAACAAGAACAATATATTTCCAAACATTGGAAAATTGGCGTAAAAACGTTCCAATGGTTGGAGATGTAAAATGAGTCAGGATTACAGCGGGTTCTGTTTAAACATTGCGTAGAAACTACCTGCCATCGGGATGAAGTGAATGAGAAAAAAAGTAAATTATTTTGACTGTCTTTTGATTCGTACGCTTGGAGAAGCTGAACAAAAAAAAACTAAGGATGAGCGGTGGGACTGTCGCTTGGTTTCCAATCGTCCCAAGCTTCCGTTTCTTGAGGCACTGACAGCGTGGGCAAAAGACAGGTGTAAATCTCTAAAATGGTCTTCCTTTCGTTTCAACATCTGGCAGAAAGGCTTTCCGGCCTTAATGGCGTTGCTTGCTTTTGGTTTTTCAGTCCTGAATGTGACAGCGTTTCTTTCTCAAAAAAACGTGACGATTGTTTTTTTGATCCCCCCAGCTATTTGGGGGGTTCTTGCGGTTATATTGTGGACTTTAAAACATGTCAGATGTTTTGACCGGGTTCTCAAATGGTTAGTCAGATGTGTTCATTCGGGGGTTAAGTGGGTTCTCAAACGGTTAGTTGAGTATCTTCCGCTACCTGAATGGGTGCCCAGATGGTTAGATAAATATCGGCGCACACCTGAAGAGATTCGTATCCCGTTAAGGGAGTCCCTTAATAAGTATGTGCCGCGGTACTTGGCTTTGTGTTGGAGTGCTGGGTGGAGCGCGTATTGGCTGATATTTCTAATCATGCTGTCCCTAGCCTTTCATGGAAATCACACTGAGGATTATCAGTGGTCTCCGTTTACTAGTCTAGAGACAAGGGTACGGTTATTTAAAGTACTGAGTTTTGGAGCGGAATGCCCTTCAGAGGAAGATCTTGCATGGGCTAATGTTCGAGAACGAGAAGGACGGTTCAGGATCAAGAATCTCGACAATACATATGTGCAGGTTAAGAAGATGGATCCATCTAATCTTGATTCTGTGCAGGACGATGATTGGGTGATCGTAGCTGTTCCTGAAAATTACGAGTTTCATTCATCATTGGTTGGTTCTCCATTGATCGGGCAAGGAAGCCTCACCAATACGATTAAGTACATAATGGATCATAAGGTTTATGTGAAAGATGGGGCCAATAAATGGCCGCTGACAGAGTTGTTTGTGTCATTTTCAAAGCCGCATGGATTTGAGAAACGATGGTATGGTTATTATATCCGTATTATTTGTTGTGCGCTTGTGCTTCGGCTTCTTCTTCTACTTTTGACGTTTTTGGAGTTTTGGCGTGGAAAGAAAGCACTCATTCGTGAGATTGAGAAGGATCCCTTTTACACAGAGATCGTTGAGCAGTGGAATCGTGAGGATCAGATGGGGTCAGGGCCAGGGGAAAATATTATTGATATAGTATTCGATGATTCTGCGCCGGGTAGAGCTGATGGAGAGTCTGAAGATCCTCCAGTTAAAACCGAATCAGAACCTAATGTGGATAGTTCTCCCTCCCTTAATGGAGAGGGTCACGAGCCAAAGCCTCCCCCTAGCGGAACGACTTACCTCTCGCAAGATACCGCCAACGGGGGGCGGGATGAGACCTGTTCGGGCAGCGAAGAAGTCAGCCTCTGCTGCGGTTTTGGGGTGAAAATTACTGATGACCTGATTTCTCAGAACTGTGGTTCCAACCTCCCCGTATTGCCTGACTCGAGCGCCTACGAGGGCGAAAAAAGGTTGCTTAAGAATTTAGAGAACCGACCTGTTGACACAATTTATGTGTTTGTTAATTTCGGCACGCCGGATATTGACGCAGTTGTCGCTTTGGCGAAAAAGCTGTTCGTCGCAAAAGTAAAGCGGGTTCATATTTTTCGAATGGGTCGGGAGAAATTTGCTGGACGGCATGGAGCGCAGAGTGAGGAGAAACGTGAGAAGATGTGGCGAGATACCGTTTTTTCACTCAAAGAACGCGTGGAAATAGGAGATGCTAAATGAGTTCGATACACGATGTCAGTTGGAGGGAGCTGGAGTGGATAAAAAAACCGGGAAACCGGATAAAGGTTTCCTTGGCGGGCCATACGAATATTGGAAAGACGACATGGTTGCGCACCTTGCTTATGAATCAGGTTGGGGAGGTTGCGGACCGGGCTAATGTGACAAAAGCAATAACGCCCGAAGGTTTATTCCCCAGCGACAACCCGTATATTGAATTTTATGATGTGCCTGGGCAGCGCCGGTTCAGTCAAGTACTGGCTACGGCAAAAGAAAGGTATGGAGCTCATATAAAACCGGATGACTTAAGAAGCCTGGCCGCAGACCGATCATTACGCACGGAAATGTATGAGGGGCTCCCCGAGGATGAACAAGGAGCTTTGGATGCTGACTTCAACTTGTTGGAGCATTTTTTTGGCTGTCACATTATTTTGTTTGTGGCCGATTGTCAGGAGGATCCGCCCGAAGGATATTTGGATGAAGTGGACCTGCTCATCAAAACTGGAGTGCCAGTGATTGGTATTCTTAATTATGTAACAGAAAAAGATGACGAGAAGCATATCTTAGCATGGGAGCAGCACCTAATGTCCGTGGGAACGGTTCGATATGATGCTTTTTATAATTGCCCCAAGAGTGAAGAGAGGTTGGGTAAGCTGTTATCTTCGGCCATCAACAAATTGGATGCGGGGGCGGTTTATGAAAAATATATTCAGTACTATTGGCAATGGCGCAGCGAAGAGCGGAAAAAGCAGGTTTCAAAAAGCGCGGAGCTGCTTGCAGAGTTTCTCGTAAACGTGGGAGCCTTCCGGAAGGTTAAAAAAAACATTTCGGAGCTGGCAGTTGAAAGCGAAAAAAAGGATCTGCAGAAGAGATTTAACCATAAGGTTGGTGAAGAGATTCTCCGTGTTCGGTCTGAAATAAGACAGGCCTTTGGGTTTGACTATTTGAATATGGAAAAATGGGGCGGAGTAAGCGTTGTTTCTCAGGAGGCGGGTTCGAGGAATAAGATTTTTCAAGTAGGAACGGGAGCAGGAACGGGCGCAGTTATTGGTGGGGCAGTTGGTTTAGGAATAGATGTCGCATGTGGCGGATTAAGCGGTGGTGCGCCAACCGTTCTTGGTGCTGCAGTTGGTGCTTCTCTTGGTGGAATGTTCACTCATATCTGGGATGTTACATATAGTAAAAAACATCAGCGTTTAACTGTTCAATTGACTATAAAGGTGCTCCGATACATTGCCGCTGATGGCATCGAATATATTTATCAGCTTTCCCGGCGTGGACATGGCAATACTGACTCGCTAAAGGGGTCGAAACGAGCTTTTCCTGTCTTTGCTTCGCCCCTGTATGAGCGCGCCGGAAAAAATCCCCAATGGAGTCGGTTTTCCGAAAAGGTTAAAGATTCTAAATCTAGATCTGCGTTTGTTGAGGATGCGAAACGGCAGATTGAGCTGGAAGTACAAAAGAGCCATTCCCAATCAAGATCCGGTGACAATAAGACGTTTCCTGATGCAATTGACATTGTTGTCGATAGTGAGACTGGAGAGAGTACAAAAGAAAAAATTGCGATTGCAGCACGGGTCGCCCAGGGAAAAGCATCTGAGAGTATGAGGGCTCTTAAAAAACAAGTTCTTACAGCTGGTGCGAGGATGCTGTTTAAGAAGTAATGCGACTGTTTTGCCAGCGAATAATAGAGGAGCGGTTTTTTAAGGAAAACTATGAAGCTGAAGAAAATGTGGATGGGATATGATGTACTGAAAAGTGCTCTGATCGGTCTGTTGTGTTTATGGGCGGCATGGATTGTTGGATCAGCCTTGTGGGAGGTTAAGACTGCGGATCGACTGATGGCGGAACTTTCCTCACTGGAGAATGCTGACTATCTTGATACGATCAATCAGCTGAAGGAGCAGAAAATGCTGAGCGAGGCGTTGGAATTGGCGAGGTTTGTGTCGGAGCGTCCCGATATGCCTCACTATGCAGAGTGTCAAGAGTTGTCTAAGGCGTTAGATAAGGAGCTAAATTCAGTTGCGGCCAGAGCCGCACGAGTAAATCGGGGGTTTTGGACTGGCAATGGCGATACGGTAGAAGAAATAGGCGGGTCGATTTGTTCTGATATGATTATTTACGGTGATCTGCGCGATTTGGCTAAGCAAGGCTGGTTTAAAGCAACCAACAACGAAGAAAAACAAGACCCGGTGATTGCCGCACTTGCCGGGGTTGGCTTGCTGACAGAAGCCTATGATTATATTGACTGGGGGCCGGCCGTTCTAAAAGCTTTTCGTAAGGTCAAGGCGCTCACCGATAAATTTTCTGATGTGTTGGTGAAATTGTGCAAGAAGAGTATGAAAGCCAAAAAAATGGATGGCTCTCTCAAGCAGGTATTCCTGAACATAAAAGCACTTACGGATAAGGTGGGACTTGGTCGAGCTGCAGGAATGATAAAGCAGGTGGACAGTTCAGCTGATTTGGCTACCTTGGCGAAAGCTGTGGATAAGACTCCGAACGCATACATCTTTGTTAAAGCGGGCGGGAAGGATTCTGTTGAACTGCTGAAGCCGTTGGTGGGAACAGCAATCGCGCCGGAGTTGATCACTGTGGCAGCGAAAAAAGGAAAATCCGGTGTTAAGTGGATGAAGGAATCCAAGAAGGGGAATAAAGCTCTTCGGAGTCTGCGTTTCGCCAGTCGTGCCGGGAAACACATTCGAAAAGGGCACCATAAAAGGGTGCTGTCGGATGCCTTCGAGAGCTTCAGTTGGGCCGAGGATATTGGCCGAATTACATTTTGGGGCTTGTTGGTTACAGGTATTTTGAAGTGGATTGATGCACTCCGTAAAGCAGGTCCTTTTCTTAAGGCAAAAAAGGCAGTCTAACAGGACTCTGTTTTGAAAGATCGCCTACCCATAGGAAAAAATGATTGCCGCTTCGCTGCCCCGCAGATTGTGGCGGGGAAAGGATCGGGGGAAAGGGTCGGTCCGAAAGCGCCGATTAAAACCGGCACAGAATAGAGAATGAAAGAGTCTTACAATGAAGGTGGAGCGAGCCACATTGGCCCCGAGTCATGCCTCGACGACCCGCGAGGGCGTGGGGAAGCGTTGACAGGGGGAAGCACAGGCGGGCTATTGAACTCCGAAATCTCTTGTTTCCGAGAGCCGACCGCGTGGACTGATCGGGACGGCAACACGGATCGCGGCGTCATAACCGGACACTCATCCGTATCAATAAATAGGTGCAACATTCAAAAACCTCCGCAGTTTATTCGTCCCCAACTCCGCCTCAACCAAAATTTATAGCAACGAATGGAATGAAAACAACGAATGCAGATTCTATGCTCCTGATTCGCTGCTTTTATCCATTCGTTGCTATTTACTTCTTCATAATTGGTCTTACTGGATGTAGGAGCAGCAGTAGTCGGCGATGGACGGGACTTTCAGTTTGAAGGAGCTGTTGGCGGGCACATCGAACGCGCTGGCTTCGCTGTAGGTTGTCCATTCGGTTTCACCTGCAATTTGCACATCCATTTCGCCGCCGAGCATTTCCATGTGCTCCGCCGCATCGGTGTTGAATTCGTAATCGCCCGCCAGCATCACGCCGAGTGTCTTTTTGGTGCCGTCGTCGAAGACGACCTTGCGGCTGGTGACTTTTCCGTCAAAGTAGACGTTGGCCTTTTTGATCACGGTTACATTTTTAAATTCATTCATGAAATTCTCCGGTTCTATTAACGGGCAAAGAGATGGAGCCGTTTTGAAAGCGAGTTGTCAATTTCCCCATGATTCTGTCGTCAAATGATTCTGTCATAATTCTCATTCAAAAATCTTCCAGGCCCATGGACGGGCCGCGGCTCGGTTTTCCAGCCGTTGGAAGAAACGTTTCCAATGATTGGAAGAGTTCGTTCTGCTGCTCCTTTTTGCATTCATTTGGCGTGTTTCGCGGTCAAAAAAAGCAGAAGATCCGCCCTGTCAAGTACGCGAAAAATATAACCATGAAAAAATCAACCTGTATAACGCTCGCTGCGCCGAGAGTGCAATTGCTTTCAAGCACTCGACAGGAGGGAGCGCCAATGCTTCGTCCAGCTGCCGGTCGATGGGTCTGTTGCGCGGTTCTGTCGATCCTGTTTCTCTCGGCCGGCGCGGCCCCGGCTGCGGGCCTTGAGACGGTGAAAATCGCTCCGGACGGGAAGGGCTTCGTCCTCCATCCGTCCGGTGAACGCTACGTCCCCTGGGGCCACAACTACGCCTCGGTGGACATCCTGGAACGTCTGGCCAGTGATCCTGCCCGCGTCGAACGGGAGTTCAGCGAAATGAAGGCGGCCGGCACCACCGTTGCCCGGATCCATCCCGAGATGCTCCGCATCCTGACCGGCCCGGAGCGGGCCGATGAGCAGGGACTCGACCGGCTCAGGAGGCTCCTGGAGATCGCCGGAAAAGCGGGCATCCGCCTCAAAATCACGGGCCTGGCCTGCTACCGGATCAACGACCGCGCGGCCTGGTACGATGAGCTGGATGAGCCGGGCCGCTGGGCGGTGCAGGCATTTTTCTGGGAAACCGTCGCGCGCACCTGCGCCGAGAGTCCCGCCGTTTTTGCCTATGACCTGGTCAACGAGCCCGCCGCGGCCGGCAAGCCGGCTGACGGGTGGTACACGGGCCGGATGGGCGAGGTGGAGTTCTGTCAGCGGCTCAGCCTCGACCCCGGCGGGCGCACCGGCGACGACATTTTCCGCGAGTGGACTCAGCGCATGGTTGCCGCGATCCGCAGGCACGACGGGACGCACCTGATTACGATGGGCATGCTGCCGTTCCCCGGCGCGTACAAGGCGGCTGCCGAACAGCTGGACTTCGTCTCGCCGCACCTGTATCCCAAGCTCGGAAAAGTCGATGAGGAGATCGAGCTGCTCCGGCGGTTCGACTGGGGCAAACCGATCGTCATCGGCGAGACCTTTCCCCTGAGCTGCGGCGCGGATGACGAGCGCGATTTTCTTCTCAAGAGCCGCGCCGTTGCGCAGGGCTGGATTGGCCACTGGCCGGATGAATCTCCTGCCAGGCTGGCCGAGCTCAAAGAAAACGGCACGGCCACAATCCACAACGCGATTTGGCTCTCCTGGGTCGAGCTCTTCCGGGAAATCGGTCTGCAGATGACCGGCGGCGATCCGCGCTGAGGCACGGGCGGGGCCTCCCGCCGCCCGCCTTCTTCCTGGGGCGCCAAGAGACGTTTCCAGGCATTGGAAACGCGCCGCACTGGTTTGAAGAGCTGTCTGTTCGGAATAAAAGCCGGGCCGGATGCCTTGCAGCGGAATTGCATCAATCAGCTTATGCGCATATGCGCATAAGCTGATTGATGCGGCGGACCAAATCCGGGGACGGGCAGGATGACGTTTTTTGTGCGCTTTGCGCTCCTTCAGGGTCCCTGTTTCATTTATTGTCAGCACTTATGTATAAGAAAAGTGTGTGGATGATCCTGGGCGTCGCGCTCGCCCATTCGGTTTTTGCCGTCGGACTGGTGCGCAGCCGACTGGTTTGTGAGTCGGTTTTTACATCGTTCGATACGGAGACGACCGGTTTCAGCCGTGAAAAAGACCGGCTGGTGGAAATCGGCGCGGTCAGGTTTCGCGGCGATGGAACGGTTCTGTGCACGACGAACTGGCTGGTGAATCCGCAGCGTGAAATTCCGTACAACGCAACGCGGGTGCACGGCATTACCACGGAGATGGCGGCGGAGGCGCCGTCGTTTGCCGAGGTTTGGCCGGCGTTTGAAGCGTTCTGCCGCGATACGGTGCTGCTGGCGCACAATGCCAATTTTGATGTCGGCTTTCTGCAGGCCGAGCTGGAACGCGCGGGCATCGATGTGCCGGCCCTGCCGGTGGCCGACACGCTGCCGCTGTTCCGCACGTGGTTTCCGCACGAGGCCAGTCACTCGCTGGGCAAACTGACAGAAAGTCTGGGTGTTTCCGGCAGCACGTATCATCGCGCCGAGGCGGATTCGTTTCACGTGATCAATGTTTTCAGGATCGGCATGAAGACGCGCGAAGATATGACGATGAGCCGCTTTATGCAGGACGCCGGCGGATACAAATGGCTCGATGGGAAAAAACGGCGATGAAAACCATTCAGTCGAAGGACAACACGCGGCTCAAGGCGGTGCGCGCACTGGTGCGTTCGAAAAAAGAGCGCGAACAGCAGCGCTGCTTTGTGGTGGAGGGGACGCGGGCCCTGGCGGCTCTGGTCGACGGCACGGCACTGCCGCAGTACCGGCTGAAAGAGGTCTGGGTTTCCGGCAAGGCCCCGCCGGAGATTGCCGCAGACTATTGCATCCCGCATGAATTCATGGAGCAGCTTTCGGATTGCCGCACGTCGCAGGGGGTGCTCGGCGTGGTTGAGTATACGCCGCGGCCGCTGGCGATTCATCCGGAGCAGGGGCGCTATCTGCTGCTCGACCGGCTGATGGACCCCGGCAACATGGGCACGCTGATCCGTTCGGCCGTCGCCTTCGGCTTCGACGGCGTGCTGCTGCACGGCGACTGCGTCGAGGTGTTCAACCCCAAAACCGTGCGCGCCACCATGGGCGCGCTCCCATTCTGCAGTTTCCAATCCCTGGAAGACGCCGGCCGCGACGGACACCCTGTTTTCCAGGGTTTGGAAAGCCATGGCATGGCGGCACGGCATATAGAGGGTGCCGGCGCGGTCCGTTTCCAGGCATTGGAAAAATACGGCTATGAGCTGATTGCAACCGAGCTGCGCGGCGGCGCGAATCTCTACGAAATGGAATTCGGCCCGAAAATCGTGCTGGTGATCGGCAACGAGGCCAACGGCGTTTCGGATGAGATCCTCAGGAAAGCGAGCCGCAGGCTCTCGATTCCAATGTCTGGAAACGTGGAGTCGCTCAACGCGGCGGTCGCCGGTTCCATTTGCATGAGCGCGATTTCCGCCGCATAGAGGAGCCGTTTGCCCGCTTTAAAGGAGCGGGGCGCCTGTTTCCCTGGAAAAGAAGGAGGGCGGCGTCGCCCGGGGTGCTTATTTTCGCTTGTTTAGGATTGTGTTGGGGGCCCGTTTCGGGGAGAGTGCCCGTCCTGTCAGTGATCGGCGCGGATGCGGCGCGGCGGAGAGGACCGCTGAAGCCGATGCGTCTGCGTGCGATCGTGCCTGAATCCCGGCGCCGCAGCCGGTTTCCGATGTCTGGAAAAAAGCCTGCGGGTTTTCCAGGCCCTGGAAAGCAACAGACGACAGGTGAAAATTTCAATACAGGCTTGGTTCAAATGCTGTTTTTCAGGCCTGAATAAAAAAAGTGGAAAAAAATGAACGAAATGCTTGCGGGACGGACAGGGGAGACATACTATCTGCCGCTCGTTTTTTGAAGGAAGGGGATATTTATGCCTACAGTGAATCAGCTGGTTAGAAAACCGCGTGTACCGATTAAGAAAAAGAAGAAGTGTCCTGCGTTGACAGCCTGTCCGCAGCGCCGCGGTGTTTGTCTTTTGGTGAAGACAATGACCCCGAAAAAACCGAACTCCGCCCTGCGGAAAGTGGCACGTGTGCGTTTGACCAATGGTCGTGAGATCAATGCCTACATCCCGGGTGAGGGACACAATTTGCAGGAACACAGCATGGTGCTGGTTCGCGGCGGACGTGTAAAGGACTTG
Source organism: Tichowtungia sp. (assembly GCA_041584215.1). GTDB lineage: Bacteria > Verrucomicrobiota > Kiritimatiellia > Kiritimatiellales > Tichowtungiaceae > Tichowtungia. Next base: position 40,889 of record JBFHEM010000009.1, read on the forward strand.
CCGGGGGTGCGCTATCACATTATCCGTGGTGCGCTCGACTGTCTCGGTGTGGACGGACGCAAACAGGGCCGCTCGAAATACGGCGCTAAGAAACCGAAAGCTTAAGGAAAGTTTTTGAATCATGGCTAGAAGACGCGCAGCAGAAAAACGTACGTTAACACCAGACCCCCGCTTCAACAGCGAGCTGGTTGCTTACATGGTTAACGCCATCATGGGTAAAGGAAAAAAAGCGACCGCCGCCGCCATCGTGTACGGCGCGCTTGAAGATATCCAGAACAAGCTGAAGGATGAAGATCCGCTGGCTGTTTTCACCCTGGCAGTTGAAAATATCAGACCGAAACTGGAAGTGAAGTCCCGCCGTGTCGGTGGCGCCACCTATCAGGTTCCGGTTGAAGTCAGCCCCAAACGACAGACCGCACTGGCCTGCCGCTGGCTGATTCAGTATTCCAAGACCCGCCGCGGCGTGCCGATGCGCCGTGCGCTGGCCATTGAGCTGCTTGATGCGTACAGCAACCAGGGCTCCTGCATTAAGAAGCGGGACGATACGCACAAAATGGCTCAGGCGAACAAAGCGTTCGCCCATTACCGCTGGTAATATCGGGATCTCCGATCCCACCCTTGTTCTTTGAGAGTTGAAATGACGATTGCTGTGAATAAAGACGGAAAAAATGTGAACAGTGCTGCGCCTTCCCCGCGGGAAGATGCGTCGCGCGGTCGCGCCCTTTCGTCGATTCGCAACATCGGCATTGTCGCTCATATCGACGCCGGCAAAACCACGACGACGGAGCGGATTCTCTATTATACCGGCCGCGTCTACAAGATCGGCGAGGTGCACGAAGGCACCGCGGTGATGGACTGGATGGAGCAGGAGCAGGAGCGGGGCATCACCATCACCAGCGCCGCCACCACCTGTTTCTGGCGCGACCGGCAGATCAACATCATTGACACCCCCGGCCACGTGGACTTCACCGTGGAGGTCGAACGGTCCCTGCGCGTGCTCGACGGCGCCGTGGGCGTTTTCTGCGGAGTCGGAGGCGTGCAGCCTCAGTCCGAAACCGTCTGGCGTCAGGCCAAAAAATACAGGGTTCCCTGCCTGGCATTCGTCAACAAGATGGATCGCATGGGCGCGAATTTTGATTCCGTCGTGCGGCAGATGCGCGAAAAGCTGGCCGCCCCGGCCGTACCCATTCAGCTGCCGATCGGCGCCGCGGAAAACTTTGAAGGGGTCATCGACCTCATCCGCATGAAGGCGTTTTCCTTTAAGGAGGAGACGCTCGGCAGCGAGGTTGAGGAAATCGCGATCCCCGAAGAGCTGGTCGTCAAAGCTGAAGGTCAGCGCGCCGCGCTGGTCGAAAAAGCCGCCGAATTTGATGAAGAACTGCTGGAATCCTATCTCGAAAGCTCGGATGTTCCAGTGGAGCTGCTGACTGCCGCGATTCGCCGTGCCGCGATTGCCGGCGCCATGGTGCCGGTTCTGTGCGGATCCTCCCTGAAAAACAAAGGGGTTCAGCCCTTGCTCGACGCCGTGGTGGATTACCTGCCGTCTCCGGTCGATGTGCCGGCCGTCCGGGGCATCAATCCGAAAACGGAGGCGGAAGAACTCCGCGAGGCCGGCGACTGCGAGCCGCTCAGCGCCCTGGCGTTCAAAATGGCCGCGGACTCCTATGTCGGCAAACTGGTTTTCGTCCGGATTTATTCCGGCAAGCTTGAAAAACGCCAGAATGTGTTCAATCCGCGCACCCGCAAACGGGAGAAAATCGCCCGTCTGCTGCGTCTGCACGCCAACAGCCGTGAGGATGTCGACACACTGTATTCCGGAGAAATCGGCGCCGTTTCCGGGCTGAAGCAGTTTTCCACCGGGGACACGCTGTGCGCCGAAAACGCGCCCATTGTCCTCGAGCGCATTGAATTTCCGGAACCCGTCATCGCCATGGCGATCGAACCGAAAACCCAGGGCGACCGCGACTCCCTGACCGCGGCTCTTCAGTCCATGATGGACGAGGACCCCACCTTCCGGGTCACTTCGAACGAAGACACCGGCCAGACCATCATCAACGGAATGGGCGAGCTTCACCTCGAGATCATCAAGGACCGGATTCTGCGCGAGTTCAAGGTGCAGGCCAATGCCGGCAAACCCGTGGTGGCCTATCGCGAAACCGCCCGCAAAACCGGAACCGGCACCTTTACCTTCGAGCGTGAAATCGGCGGACGCGGACACTTCGCGAAGCTGGTGATCGATGTCTCCCCGCGCCCGAGCGGCGAGGGCAACAAAGTGAATTTGAAAATTTCCAAAGACGTGATCCCGGCGGTGTTTCATCTGCCGATCGAGCAGGGAATCTCCGACGCGCTGATGACCGGCGTGCTGGGCAACTACCCGCTGGTGGATGTCGAAGTGAACGTGACCGGCGGGGAGGCCCATCCGGTGGATTCATCCGAAATGGCATTCCGCACCGCGGCCGTGATGGCGCTGCGCGATGCCGTCGGACAGTCGAACCCCACGCTGCTTGAGCCGATCATGAAACTGGAAATCATTGCCCCCGAAGAGCATCTGGGCGATGTGATGAACGATTTGAACGGTCGGCGCGGAAAGATCCGCGAGATCGAGGCCCGCGATGCGGTGCAGATTGTGCATGTGGATGTGCCCCTGGCTGAAATGTTCGGCTATGCGACGACCTTGCGCTCTCTCACCAAAGGACGGGCCAGTTACACGATGGAGCCGCAAAGTTTTGAGGCGGTCCCTGATTCAATGCAGGAGACTATTTTAAACCGCTACTAGAGAAGAGTTATGAATAATCAACGCATACGTATACGTCTGAAATCTTTTGACCACCGCGTCCTCGACGCCTCGTCGAAAGATATTGTCGAAACCGCCAAACGCACGGGTGCCCGTGTGGCCGGTCCGATCCCGATGCCGACACGCATCGAACGGTTCACGGTCAACCGCTCCCCGTTCGTCAACAAAAAATCCATGGAACAATTTGAAATCCGCACGCACAAGCGACTGCTGGACATCATTGACCCGACCATTAAAACGGTGGATGAGCTCAAAAAGCTCAACCTGCCGGCGGGTGTGGACATCACCATTAAAATCTGAGTGAAATCATGAAAAGTTTGATTGGAAAAAAATTGGGAATGACCCAGATCTTTGATGATGAGGGTCGTCGGGTGCCGGTCACGGTGATTGAAGCCGGACCGTGCAGTGTGGTGCAGCGCAAAACCGTCGCGAACGACGGATATGAAGCGATTCAGATCGGCTTCGGCGCGCAGAAGGAACATCGCGTGAGCAAGCCGCTGCTCGGTCACTTCAAAAAAGCAGGCGTGGCTCCGGTCCGCGAGCTGGCTGAGGTGATTGTGGGCGCGGACGACGCCGCCAAGGCGGGCGACACGCTGACGGCCGCGCTGTTCGAAGACATCCGCTTTGTGGATGTGCTCGGTGTGACCAAGGGAAAAGGCTTCCAGGGTGTTGTGAAACGTCATGGATTCGGCGGTGGCCGGGCCTCTCACGGCGGGAAAAGCAGACTGCGCTCCCCCGGCTCGATCGGGATGTGCGAGCATCCCGCCCGCGTTTTCAAAGGCAAGCCGATGGCCGGACAGATGGGGAATGTGAGCATTACCGTTCAGAACCTGAAAGTGGTTCAGGTCCGTGCAGAAGAAAACCTGATTTTGCTTAAAGGGGCCGTTCCCGGCGCCAATGGCAGCACCATCGTGCTGCGTGAAGCGCTCAAAAAGAAATAATTTGAGAGGACGAACATGAGTACGTTGGCACTTAAAGATTGTAAGGGAAAGACAGTGGGCGAAGTCGCGCTGAGCGACCGTTTCGCGGTGAGCGACAAAGGCTCGCAGGCTGTCTTTCAGTCGATTGTAAATTATCAGGCCCATCAGCATCAGGGTTCTGCGAACACGCAGGGCAAAGGGGATGTGGCCGGTTCCGGCAAGAAGCCGTGGAAGCAGAAAGGTCTGGGCCGTGCCCGCGCCGGTTACCGTCAGTCGCCCGTGTGGCGCGGCGGGGCTGTCGCCTGGGGTCCGCACCCGCACAAAGTGCGCAAAAAGCTGCCGCGCAAGGTGGCGCGTCTGGCGTTTGCCCGCGCGTTTGGCGAGCGGGCTGAAGCCGGCGGAATCACCGTGCTCGAGGATCTGACGCTCGGTTCGCCGAAGACCAAGGAGATCACGGCGCTGCTGAAAAGCCTGGATGTTCAGGGCAAGGTGCTGCTGGTGATCAGCGATCTGGATCCGAACATTTGCCTGGCTGCACGCAACCTGCAGGATGTGGAAGTGGTTTCCGCGGAAAGCGTGAACACCTATCAGGTGGTGCGCTACCCGCAGATTCTCATCACCCGGGCGGCTATGGAAAAACTCGAACAGCGCGTGGCTTAAGAGAGGAACGTTGCAATGAAAGATATTTATCAGGTAATAGACAGAGTTCTGCTGACGGAGAAGGGCACCCGCCTGTCCGAGCAGGAGAACCAGTACATCTTCCGAGTGAATCCGGCGGCAAACAAGCTGGAAGTCAAGGAGGCGGTTGAGCAGCTCTTCAAGGTCAAAGTGGTCTCCGTGAACACAATGAACCGCAAGGGCAAAAAGAAACGCGAACGCACCGCCAGCGCCGGCAAAACCGCCGACTGGAAACGCGCGGTCGTAACGCTCGCCGAAGGCAGCACGATCGATTTTGTGTAAGGAGTTTGAATCATGGCACTGAAAAAATATAAACCGACAACGCCCAGTCGCCGTCACATGGTGACCTCCGCGTTCGATACGATTACGAAAAGCACACCGGAGCGCTCGCTGCTTCGTCCCAAGAAAAGCACGGGCGGGCGCAACAGCTCGGGCCGTTTGACCACCCGTCACAAAGGCGGCGGCCACAAGCGCCGCTATCGCGTGATTGACTTCAAGCGCAACAAGCACGGCATTCCCGCCAAAGTCGCTTCGGTGGAATACGATCCGAACCGCTCGGCCCGCATTGCCCTGCTGCACTACGCCGACGGCGAAAAGCGCTACATGATTGCGCCGGCCGGCATCGAGGTCGGATCCATCCTGCTGTCCGGTCCCGGCGTGGAGCCGACGGTCGGCAATGCCCTGCCGCTGGCGGAGGTTCCGCTGGGGATGACCGTTCACAATATTGAACTCGAACCCGGATGCGGCGCGCAGATCGCCCGCTCCGCCGGAACCGGCGCTCAGCTGATGAGCCGGGAAGGCGAGTTTGCAAACCTGAAGATGCCCTCGGGCGAGATCCGCCGCATCCGCACCGCGTGCTATGCAACGATCGGCCAGGTCGGCAATGCGGATCATGAAAACATCGTCAGCGGCAAAGCCGGACGCAAGCGCTGGCTGGGGGTTCGCCCGACCGTGCGCGGTGTGGCGATGAACCCGGTTGACCATCCGATGGGTGGGGGAGAGGGCCGCACCTCCGGGGGCGGACATCCGACCTCGCCGTGGGGCACGCTCGCCAAGGGCAAGCGCACCCGCAAGAAGAAAAAAGCATCCAGCCAGTTCATCGTTGAACGGAGAAAGAAGTAAGTTATGGCACGTTCACTTAAAAAAGGTCCCTTTATTGACGCAAAGCTGCTGAAAAAAGTAGCGCAGATGGATGCGTCCAGCAGAAAACAGCCGATCAAAACCTGGTCGCGCGCTTCGATGATCGCGCCGGAATTTGTCGGCCACACCTTCCTGGTGCATAATGGAAAAGTGTTTGTTTCGGTCTTTGTGACCGAAAACATGGTGGGGCACCGTCTGGGGGAATTCTCCCCGACGCGCGCGTTCCGGACGCACGGCATCGCGACCGACAAGACCCTGCGCTAAACATTTTTGACAGAAGTACTGGATTTGAAAATAGAATGACGTATAGTTGCCGCCTTTGCGCCAGAAAGCCGGCCGCTAAACCGAAGAGAGTAGTAAGACAATGGAAGTTTCAGCCACAACCAAATATGTGCGGATGTCTCCGCTGAAAGCCCGCGGGGTCGCCGCTGCGATCAAGGGTCTTTCAGTAGCGGATGCCCTTCGCATTACCGAGTTCAACGCGAAGAAGTCCGCCGCACAAATCGGCAAAACCCTGAAGTCCGCCGCGGCCAACGCCGAAGCGAATGAGGGGCTCTCCGCCAGTCAGCTGTTTGTAAAAGACGCAATGGTGGACGGTGGGCCGACGCTCAAACGCTTCCGTCCCCGCGCCCGTGGATCGGCCAGCCCCATCCACAAACGCACGTCGCATGTCACTGTGGTTTTAACCGACCGAAAATAAGAAAGGGAATCGTTTTGGGACAGAAAGTAAATCCTATCGGTCTTCGTATTGCGGTGAACAAAAACTGGCGCTCGCGCTGGTTTGCCGGCAAGAAGGAGTTTTCTGATCTGCTTCAGGAGGATATCCGTATCCGTGAAGCCGTTCAACTGCGTCTGAAAGACGCCGCGCTCTCCAATGTGTTCATTGAACGCTATGCCAATCGCGTCCGTGTGACCATTCGCACGGCCCGTCCGGGCCTGGTGATCGGCCGCAAGGGCGAAGATATCGAGCGTTTGCGAGAGCAGCTCGGGAAAATGACCAAAAAAGAAGTTTATATTGAAATCGACGAGGTGAAAAACCCCGACCTGGACGCGACACTGGTGGCCGAGAATATCGCCCTTCAGCTCGAACGTCGCGTCTCGTTCCGCCGTGCCATGAAACGCGCCATTCAGATGGCGATGGATACCGGTGCGGAAGGGATCAAAGTGCTGGCATCCGGCCGCCTGGGCGGTGCCGAGCTTTCCCGTGCAGAAAGCTACAAAGATGGAAAAATTCCGCTGCATACCCTGCGGGCCAACATCGATTACGGTGTGGCCACTGCCCGTACCGTGGCCGGGGCGATCGGAATCAAAGTCTGGATCTGCAAGAAGGACGAAAAGGCCGAAGTGTAAGAGGAGTATTGACCAATGCCTTTAATGCCCAAACGAGTTAAGTATCGGAAAGTCCAGAAGGGCTCCCGTCGCGGAATGGCCAAAGCCGGAACGACAATTGCGTTCGGCCAGTACGGCCTGCAGGCGATGGAGCGTGCCTGGATCACTAACATTCAGATTGAGGCCTGCCGTGTGGCCATCAACCGCAACCTGAAGCGCAAAGGAAAACTCTGGATCCGGATTTTCCCCGACAAACCCTACACCAAGAAACCGCTCGAGGTTCGCATGGGTAAAGGGAAGGGCGGGGTCGAAGGATGGGTTTCCGTGGTTCGCCCGGGACGGATTCTGTTCGAGCTCGATGGCGTCACCGAAACGCAGGCGCGCGTCGCCATGCGGCTGGCCGCCATGAAGCTTCCCATTCGCGTTCGCTTCGTGACCCGTCACGGCTGACAATTTGAGACAGAGAGCATCACATGAATAAAACCAAACAACTTAAAGACATGACCACCGCCGAGCTGCAGGGGCAGCTCGAAGATGCGAAGAAGGAGCTGTTTACGCTTCGTCTTCACCAGGTGTCGGGGCAGCTGGAAAATCCGCTGCAGATTCGCAGTGTGCGGCGTTCGATTGCCCGCATCAAAACGATCATGAATCAGGCGGCAACCGCCGAGGGGTAAAAGATGGATTCAAGAGGACATCGTAAAGTGCGTGAAGGCCGCGTCGTCGGCTCCGCCAATAACAAAACCATTTCGGTTCTCATCGAGCGCCGGGTCCGGCATCCGCTGCTGGGCAAGGAAATCAAAGTGCAGAAAAAAGTGCACGCTCATGATGAGAACAACGAGGCGCAGGTGGGCAACGTGGTCCGGATTATGGAAACACGTCCGGTCAGCCGTCTGAAACGCTGGCGGCTTGTCGAAATTCTTTCGAAATAAGGCAGGAATACAATGATTCAAGTTCAGAGCAGATTGAATGTGGCGGATAACACGGGCGCTCGCAGCGTCATGTGCATCCGGGTTCTCAAGACCAAGCGCAGCTATGCCAAGGTCGGCGAGGTGATTAAAGTGGCGGTGAAAGAAGCCCAGCCCCACGGCATGGTCAAAGAGGGCGACGTCCTCGAGGCGGTGGTGGTGCGGACCAAGGCGCCGATCCTCCGCAAGGATGGTTCCGTGCTCCGCTTTGACAGCAATGCGGCCGTCATCATCGACGCCAACCGCAATCCGCGCGGAACCCGCATCTTCGGCCCGGTGGCCCGTGAGCTGCGCGACGGCAACTTCATGAAAGTGGTTTCGCTCGCACCGGAAGTACTTTAATAGAAGGAGTGGATTTTATGGCAGCGAAAATTAAAAAAGGCGACAATGTTCAGGCTATCACCGGCAGCGAAAAAGGCAAATCCGGGAAAGTGCTTCAGGTACTTCCGGAAACCGGCCGCGCTCTGGTTGAGGGGCTGAATTTTGTCAAGAAGCACATGCGGAAGACGCAGGATAACCCTCAGGGCGGAGTCTTTGAAAAAGAGGCCCCGATCCATCTTTCGAACCTGAAAAAAGTTAACTAAACAACCTAACCAAACCATTTACGAGGAGTTGGCGTTGATATGACCCCGACAATGAAAACAAAGTATCGTGAAAAGGTGGTTCCGGAGCTTCAGAAGAAGTTCAATTACGCGAACCGCATGCAGATCCCGGCTGTCACCAAGATAGCCATCAATGTATCCGTAGGGATGCAGTACGACCGCGACGCGCTCACGGCCGTGCTCGACGACCTCGCCAAGATCACCGGACAGCGTCCGATGGTCATCAAGGCCCGGCGGAGTGTGTCGAACTTCAAACTGCGCGAAGGGGTGTCGCTTTCCGGCAAAGTGACCCTGCGCGGCGCTCGCATGTACGAGTTCATGGACCGCCTGATTAATATCGCTTTCCCCCGAATCCGCGACTTCCGCGGAATCCCGGCGGATTCCTTTGACGGCCGCGGCAACTACTCCATCGGTATCAAGGAGCAGACCATCTTCCCGGAGATCAACCCCGACCGGGTGCGCAAGATTCACGGAATGGATGTGAGTTTCATCACGACCGCCAAAACCAATCCCGAGGCGTTTGAACTGCTCCGCCTCATGGGGATGCCCTTCGAACAGAAAACCAAAGGTGACCGGTAATGATTTTGAGTGATCCAATTTCTGATATGCTGACCCGCATCCGCAACGCCAATATGGCCGAGCATGAAAAGGTTCAGATCCCGCATTCCAAGATGAAGACTGAAATCGCCCGCATCCTCAAGGAAGAGGGCTACATCAAGGATTTCACCACCGAGAAAATCGATGGAAAACCCACTCTGGTTCTGTTCCTGAAATACATGGAAGACCAGAAGCCGGTCATTCAGGGCCTGCGCCGCGTGAGCCGTCCGAGCCGCCGCCATTACGTCGGCGCCGACAATGTGCCGCGTGTGCTCGGCGGAATCGGAACCGCCATCCTGAGCACCTCGTCGGGACTTCTCTGCGATGCAGCCGCTCGCAAGAGGCATGTCGGCGGCGAAGTGCTTTGTTACATTTGGTAATTTTCAAACGAGGAACGAACGATGTCTAGAGTAGGAAAAACACCCATAGCGATCCCCTCCGGAGTGGAGGTCAAGGTAGCCGGGTCGACCGTGTCGGTCAAGGGTCCCAAAGGCGAAAACGCCTGGGAACTCCCGTCCGTCATCACGGTGGCTGTCGAGGACAACCAGGTGGTCGTCGCACGCACCGAGGAAACCAAGCGGGCCCGCGCCATGCACGGAACCGTCCGCAGCCTCATCAATAACATGATGATCGGCGTCAACGAGGGCTATGTGCAGGAGCTCGAAATCAGCGGGGTCGGTTACAAGGCCGTCATGCAGGGCAACACCTGCGTGCTCTCACTGGGTTTCTCGCACGAAATCAAATATGAAATCCCGGAAGGGATCACCGTGGAGCTCGATAAGGCGGGCATTGATGTGAAAGTCTCAGGGCACGATAAAGCCCTCGTCGGTCAGGTTGCCGCGCGCATCCGCCTGTTCTCGCCCGCCGAGCCCTACAAAGGCAAAGGCGTCAAATACAAAGGCGAACAGATCCGCCGTAAAGAAGGTAAGGCAGTGGCGTAATCATGAAGGTCAAAAATACAGCAGATTATCGGAAGCGCAGACACCTTCGTTTGCGGAAAAAAGTGCGCGGAACCGCCGAGCGGCCCCGCATGGCAGTCTACATCTCCAACCGCTACATCTACGTTCAGGTCATCGACGACGACGCGCAGAAAACCCTCTGCTCCGTCTCGTCGCTGGGCGACAAGTGTACGGTCGAAACCGCCAGGGAGCTCGGCGCGAAAGCCGCTGCCGTCGCCCTGTCGAAAGACATTACCCAGGTGGTCTTCGACCGCGGCGGGTTTACCTTCGGTTCGCGCCTGCGTGCGCTCACCGACAGTGCCCGTGAAGCCGGCCTCAAACTTTAAAATCAGGAGCGCCCGTCGTGAGAGAAAAATTCGAAAAAAAGAAATTTGATAAGAGAGAAGAAAAGAAGCCCGAGTTCGAAGAACGCGTGGTCCACATCAACCGCAACTCCAAGGTGGTCAAGGGCGGACGTCGCTTCAGCTTTGGCGCACTGGTTGTGGTCGGCGACGGCAAGGGCCGCGTCGGTTGCGGACTCGGCAAAGCCAACGAAGTGGCCGATGCCATTCGCAAAGGGGGCGAAGCCGCCAAACGCGAAATGAGACCGGTCACCATGAGCGGCACCACGATTCCCCATGAAGCCCTCGGAGAATTCGGCGGCGCGCAGGTTCTGCTGCGCCCGGCCTCTGAAGGTACGGGTGTGATTGCCGGCGGCTCCTGCCGTGCGGTGCTCGAGCTGGCCGGTGTGCGCGATGTCCTCGCCAAATCACTCGGCAGCAACAACAAATTGAACGTCACCAAGGCCACCATGGCGGCTCTCGACTCCCTGCGGACTCGGGAAGAGGCGCTGGCTGCCCGCGGAAAATAAGTTAAGAGGAACTCGAAATGGATTTGCATACACTTAAACCGGCAAAAGGATCCACCCACCGGAAAATGCGCGTTGGCCGCGGCCGCGCCTCCGGCAAAGGAAAAACCAGCGGACGCGGACATAAAGGTCTTTATGCGCGCTCCGGCTCCAGCCACAAGCCGCTCTTCGAAGGGGGCCAGATGCCCATGTCGCGCCGGATTCCCAAGCGCGGCTTCAAGAATTACGCCCGCAAAGTGCTCGCGCCGGTCAATCTGGCGGCACTCGACAGGTTCGACGACGGTGCCGAAATCACCGAAGCCGTTCTGCGCGAGGCCGGCCTGATCAAAGGCCGCTTCGACGGCGTGAAAATTCTCGGCAGCGGGGACCTCACCAAAAAGCTTTCGGTCAAAGCCGGCGCCTTCAGCGCCACGGCGAAGGAAAAGATCGAAGCCGCCGGTGGATCCTGCGAGACCGTCTAAGCTTTTTAACCATTCAACTCTAAGCGGGGTTACACGATGCTTTCCGCCTTCGTAAACAGTTTTAAAATTCAGGAGCTGCGTCAGCGCATTCTCTTCACATTCGGGATTCTCTTCCTTTGCCGTCTGCTGGCGAACATTCCAATCGCCGGCGTCGACTTCGGAATGATCACCCGGACCATTGAAGAGGCGGCGGCGAACAGCAAGGGCGTCGGTTTCCTCGACATGTTCAACCTCTTCAGCGGTGGAGCGGTCAAAAACTGTGCGGTCGGTGCGCTCGGAATCATGCCCTACATCAGTGCGTCGATTATCATGCAGCTGATGGGGGCCGTGGTTCCCGCCCTGGAGAAACTGCGGCGCGAAGGCGAAGCGGGCCATGCAAAAATCACCCAGTACACCCGCTACCTGACCGTGTTGCTGTGCGCCTTCCAGGCCTTTGTGCTGGCCCGGGCCCTCATGGTCAACGGTCTCGGGTTCTTTGATCCCGCCATCGTGCGCATTCCCGGTCTCGGCTTCCTGCTGCTGACCACCATGACCATGGTCACCGGAACGCTGATGATGATGTGGCTCGGCGAACAGATCACCGAGCGCGGCATCGGCAACGGCATTTCCATGATCATCACCGTCAACATCATCAGCCGCCTCCCGGCGGCCGTGAGCGCCATGATCAACATGTTCAAGCCGATTGACGGGGTGATGCGCAACTCCCCCTTCATGGCCGTCACCATGGGCATCATGATTTTGGCGGTGATCGCCGGGGTCGTTGCCGTCACGCAGGCCCAGCAGAAAATTCCCGTGCAGTACGCCAAGCGGGTGGTGGGCCGCAAAGTCTACGGCGGGCAGCACACCTTCATGCCGCTGCGTGTCAACTACGCCGGTGTCATGCCCATCATCTTCGCCCAGGCGATCCTGATGTTCCCGTCCAAGATTTTCAACATGCTGCCCTGGGATACGGCCAAGCAGATCGGCGCGGCGCTCAATTACGGGACCCCGCTTTACCTGACGGTCTACGGCCTGATGATCCTGTTCTTCTCCTACTTCTGGGTTGCCACACAGTTCAACCCCGTTCAGATCGCCGATGATCTGAAGAAACACGGCGGCTATATTCCCGGCATTCGCCCGGGCACGCCGACGGCCGAGTTTCTCGACCGCACCATGACCCGCATCACGCTGGCCGGCGCGCTCTTCCTGACCATCATCGCGGTGCTGCCCGATATCGTCTCCCGGCAGTTCGGCATTCCCGGCATGGTCGCTCAGTTCTTCGGCGGGACCAGTCTGCTCATTATGGTCGGCGTCATGCTCGACACCATGCGCCAGATTGAATCGCACCTGCTGATGCGCCACTACGATGGCTTCCTCAAAAAAGGAAAGCTCAAGTCCGGAAGAAGGTAGCGTCATGCAGGCGATTATTTTGCTCGGCGGCCCCGGTGCCGGAAAAGGCACCCTGGCGGATCTGCTGAAAAAAAAGAGCTCGTTTGTTCATGTTTCCACCGGGGATATGCTGCGGACAGCCGTCAAATCCGGCAGCGAAATCGGGCGGGCCGCCAAGGAGTGCATGGATTCCGGCCGGCTCGTGTCCGATGACCTGATCCTTCAGATCGTCAAAGAGCGCGTCAGCCGCGAAGCGCCGGACACCCGCTTCATGTTCGACGGCTTCCCGCGCACGCTCGAACAGGCCCAGCGTCTGCAGCAGTTTTTTTCAGAGAACGGCGGAACCATCACGCATGTGCTGAATCTTGTGGCGGATCCCGCCATGCTCATTCCCCGCCTGTGCGGACGGCGCACCTGTAAAACCTGCGGCGCCATTTTCCACGTCGTCAACATGCCCCCCAAAGAGGAGGGGGTCTGCGACCTCGACGGCGGCGAGCTGTTCCAGCGCGATGACGACAACGAAGAAACCGTCAAGAACCGTCTGGCCGTCTACGAAAAGCAGACCGCCCCGCTGATTAATTTCTACCGGCAGCTCAACCTCATTCACGACATCGACGCCAACCGCAGCGCGGAACATGCCGGTGAACTCGCTCTGGCCGCCCTCAACGCTTAAGGTTCCGCGATGATCATCATCAAATCCGCCTCCGAAATCGAAGCCATGCGGCGGGTGAACCGGATGACCGCCCGCCTGCGCACCGCGCTCGCGGAACGGGTCCGCCCCGGCATCACCACGCAGGAGCTCGGCGACTTTGCAAAAGAGTTCATCCGCGAGCAGGGCGGCGTCAGCGCCTTCTACGGCTATTGCGGCTTCCCCGGACAGATTTGTGTTTCCGTCAACGAGGAGGTCGTTCACGGCATCCCCGGCCGCCGGGTGATTCACGAAGGCGACATCGTCAGCATCGATACCGGCATCACCTTCGAGGGCTTCATCGGCGACACCGCCGTGACCGTCGGGGCCGGCGAAATCAGCGACGAAAACAAAAAACTGCTCGAGGTCACCCGGGCCGCGCTCGATGCCGGAGTCGCCATGGCGGTGGAAGGCAACCGCCTCGGCGACATCTCCCACGCCGTTCAGCAGGTCGTTGAAAAGGCCGGATTCAGTGTCGTGCGCGAATTTGTCGGCCACGGCATCGGCCGCGACATGCACGAAGATCCCCAGATTCCAAACTTTGGAAAACCCGGCCGCGGACCCATTCTGAAAGCCGGCATGACCCTTTCCATTGAGCCGATGGTCAACATCGGCCGTCCGAAGGTCCGTGTGCTCGACGACAACTGGACCGCCGTGACCGTCGACGGAACCAACTCGGCCCACTTCGAGCACACCGTGGCGGTCGGCAAAACCGCCCCCGACATCCTCACCCTCATCTAGCTCCGGCCCGTCAGCCGAAGCAGCTCTTCGGCCGCCTGTTCCGCGCCGGAGCGGCCGATGAAGCCATCCGGTTCCGGCGCGTTCTGAACGGCTTCGAGGCCGGAACGCAGCTCGCCGGCATACAGCTTTTCCGACGGCAGGAACGCGTTTTTCAGATACCTCCCGATCCCCTCCACCAGATAGGGGTATTCCGCAAATTCGCCGCGGTCGGACCAGACCAGCGGCTTGCGGTTGACGATGCACTCCGACACCAGCCCGAACCCCGGCTTGCTCACCACGATGTCGCACGAGGCCAGGATGTCGGCAAAGCAGACCTCGTCGCGCCGGATCGAATGAATGCAGGAGCCCGGGAAACTCATCGGCTCCACGCAGAAGAATTCATAGTCCCCGCTCAGCTTGCCGATTTTTTCCACGGCCCGGGCATCCAGGTCCAGCGACGTGAACGACAGCAGAACCCAAGGCCTGTCATGAACCGGCGGCAAATCCGAAGCACGAGGGTTCAAAGACGAAACAATGTTCGAATGTCCAGATCTGTTTCGGATTTCGGGGTTGGAATTCAGGATGTCTTCGCGCCTCGACCGACCGGGAGAGGCGAGAAGCGGAATGTCCTTGCGGTTCGGGAACTGCTCCATCGGCGGGGCGAAGGGCAGCCGCAGCAGCAGGCCCGTCTGCTCGTAGACCGCCCGGAACTTTTCGACGAAGAACTCCCACTGAAAATCGGTACTGGCGTACGTCTCATAAATCCAGTCCCACGAAAAATTGCCGATCGCCACATCGGGGATGCCGCTGCGCTGCGCGGCCGCCAGCGGAATCGCCGGGATATCGGCCGCCACCAGCCCGATGCCTTCGTGCTGGATGAAGAGCCGCTCCTGCGCGATCAGCGCCTCCCAGCGCCCGTTCAGCGCCTCCAGTTCTTCCAGGGTTTGGAAAAGATCCGACTGCAGCGAATCCTTCTGCACCAGACCGACATCAAACGCGCCGGAACGGAACGTGATGTTGCCGCAGCCGCCAAGGCGGCTGTCGAGAAAGCCGCGCGGCAGGTCGGTGGTCACGATCACCGGCTGCCCGGGCGCCAGGCGGTGGAGCGCGCGCAGCACATCGCACGAGCGTGTGCCGTGGCCGTAGCCGTGGGCGGTAATGTAGTAGGCGATCGGTTTCATCAGAGATTTCTATCTCAAATTCCACCGCATGAGGAGCCAAAGCTGTGCGCAATGCAACCGGAGATGATTATTCTGTTCATGATTCTGTGAAAATACCTTAGGCTGACAATGAAGGAGACCCGACTATGAAGAACCCGCCGCTCGCCTATGAGAACATCGACTTTCTGAAAACCGACCCGTGCCGCGAGGTGCGGCTGCAGCTCGAGCATCTGCATCCCGAAGTGATGATGCGCAAGGAAAAAATCAACTCCACCATCGTGCTCTTCGGTAGCGCGCGGATTCCCTCTCCGGAGATGATGGCGAAAAACCCGGACTCCGGCGCGGCCCGGCTGGCGCCGTTTTATGAAGAGGCCCGCAAGCTCGCGCGGCTGGTCAGCAGCACCTGCCAGACCAACCACGAATGCGAATTTGTCATCATCACCGGCGGCGGCGGCGGCATCATGGAGGCGGGCAACCGCGGCGCGCACGATGCGGGCTGCAAATCCATCGCGCTCAACATCACCCTGCCGCATGAGCAGGAACCGAACCCCTATGTCACCGAAGACCTCTGCTTCCGCTTTCACTACTTCAGCATGCGCAAAATGCACTTCCTCAAGCGCGCCCGGGCCGTCTGCATCTTCCCCGGCGGTTTCGGAACCTTCGATGAGCTGTTCGAAGCGCTCACCCTGATTCAGACCGGGGTCGTCGACCCCATGCCGGTGGTCCTGTTCGGAACCGAGCACTGGAAGCGCATGGTGGACTGGGACTATCTGGCTGAGTGCGGGCTGATCGGCCCGAACGACCTCGACCTGCTCACCTTCTGCGACACCGCCGAAGACGCCTGGGCCGCCATCAGCGGCTTCTGATTCACTCGGATGCGGTCACAGAAAAACTGCCGGATCGCCTCTGACCGGGCGTGCGCTTAAAACCGTGGACAGCCTAAAGGCTGGACTACCAACTTTTTTCGCCCCCCGCACGGGGGGCGTGGATTGAAGCCTGCGGCCGGGCTGGGCGAAGCCGTCAGTCCGGTTCGTTGAGGTAGCTCGCGAAGCGGCGCGTTCCGCGCCTGTCGGTCGGCAGGTCGATGGTGGACATGAAGACGATCAGCTTGCCCATGGCATGCGAGCTTCTGGAGACCGGGCGCAGGAGGGCCACGGACAGCGCGCACAGCCATTTCGGGAATTTCAGGATGAGCGGTTTTCTGCCGTAGTGCTCGAAGCAGGTCCTGCAGATTTCGTTCCAGCTCATGTCCTCGGGCCCGCCGACGTCGATGATCCGGTTGCTGTGACGGTCCATGTCCTCGACCATGATCCCGGCGAGGTCGCGCGCGTCGATCGGAGTGAAGTGGTTGCGGCCGCTGCCGATCACAAACATGGATCCTTTTCGGGCCATCTGCCCCATGTCTTTGAGGTCGTTGAAGAAGCCGCCGGAGCGGAAAATCAGCCAGTCGAGCGGGGAGCGCCTGAGGTCGTTTTCGAACAGGTGTTTGGCTTGCAGCAGCGGGACGGCATCTTTGCCCTCGTCCACGCCGGCGGGGGAGATGAAACCGAATTTTCGGACGCCGGCGTTTTCGGCTTCGCGCAGCAGGTTGAGGTTGCCCCGGTAGTCGACGTCCATGTGGGTGAGGTCGCCTTTCATGCGGGTGATGCCGATGCAGGAGATAACGGCGTCCATGCCGTTGCAGGCTCCGGCGAGGGTTTCGGGGCGGGTGACGTCGCAGGCACGTGTGGTCAGGTGGGTATGTTCCAGGCCCCGGAACTCGCGCTGCGAGAAGGCCAGGGCGCGGACGCGGTCGCCCCGCGCCAGATAGAGCTCGATCAGGTTGCGTCCGAGGATTCCGGTGCCGGCTATCAGTACATTCATGAGAGCTCCTTTTTAGAGATCGTATTGAATCACCCATTCGGTGGAGGGCAGGGCGAGTCTGACTTCGCGCGGATGGACGGAGAGCCGGCCGTCCGACTCGGCCTCTTCGCCGCGGCAGATGATCTTCCAGGCGCTGCATTGATCCAGACCGCTGGCTTCCAGAAACGCGCCGGTGCGGATCATCATCGAGACGATGCCTTCGAGTTTTCCGTCGGTGAGGATCGGGTAGCGCAGGGCGATCAGGTGGATCGGCTGGGTCAGGCTGTGGCCCGGCTCGCTCAGCTGCGGCGCGGGATTCTTGTCCATCAGATCCCAGAAATAGCTGAGCTGGTCGACTTTGCGCAGGCTGAAGCCGCGGGCGAGGAAGTTGCGTTTTTTATAGACCTGGCGGATCGTGTAGTCGGTGTCGATGTAGGTGCCGCCGAAGAAGCCGTCGGTCGCTTCAGCGCAGGGTTTCATCGCGTCGCGGAAGGTGTCGACGGTCGGTTTTTGTGCGGCGACTTCGCCGAGGCGGGCGAAGGTTTGCTCGAAGTACTGCTCGACGGCCCGGCCGACGGGATCGTCGGTCTGCGCGGCCCGGGCGGCCAGCGCGGTGAGCAGCAGGGACAGGGTGATGAGACGCTTCATGATGCTTCCTCCTTGGTTAGTTCAAACACGGTGATATAGCCGGAGTGGTGCGACACCGCCTGCCAGCGGAACGGGCTCGCGTCGAATGCTTCGCGCAGTTTGCCTTCAATGTTTTCGGCAATTTCGTTCTGCTGGAACAGCCAGTGGCCGGAGCGGGCGCACAGGCTGCCGAACCGGGTGGTCGGCACGTCGACGTCGACGATCAGGAAGGTGCCGCCGGGCCTGAGCACGCGCGCGGCTTCGGCCAGCACCTTCTTTTTCAGTTCAAAATGGACGTGGTGAAAGAAGAAGGTGGAGACCGCGGCATCGAATTTTCCTGCCGCATACGGAAGCCGTTCGGCGATGGCCGCATCGAAGCGGATGTTGGGAATCCGGGCCGCCTTGCGGCGGGCGAGCTCGATCATTTTTTCGGCGGCGTCGAGGCCGGTGCACAGCGACTGTTCTTTATCGGAGAGGGCGGCGGCGATGTCGCGGGTGAGCGTCCCGGTGCCGCAGCCGATGTCGAGGATCTGCTCGCCGCCGCGCAGGGCGAGGCGGTCGATGACGATGCGGTGGAAGCGCCGCTCGAGGCCGAGGGTCATGACGGGGGCGAGCAGGTCGTAGACCGGCGCGGCGTGGTCGAGGGTGATGCCGGCGGTCTGCTGCGCGACGGCCGATTGTCTGTGCTGTTTTTTATGCATAGTTCAGGTCCTGCAGATCCAGCACGGCGAACATGGAGCCGGCCAGGGTTTTCGCCATCTTCGGGTGAATGCCCAGCCCCATCCCGCCGAGCGTGGAGAGTCCGTCGCGCATCATGCCGAAGCCGAGGCGGGCGTACGGGATGGCGACGTGCGGAACCTCCAGGTAGAGCCGGTCGCCGACTGTCAGTTCGCGGGTTTCCAACCCCTGGAAAAACTCCGGCTGATTTTTCCAAAGGTTGGAAAGCAGGATGTTGTGACGCTTTTCGAGATGGTCGCGGGCGAGGTCGCGGATGTCGTCGAGCACCTGGCAGCCGATGCCGAACTGCATCAGCGCCTCTTTGAGCGCGGCGGCGCGGGCGCGGTCGAGGTGCGGTTCGATGATCTCGGGGGCGAGGAAGGCGACGTTGAAGAGGATGCCGGTTTTGTAGCGGTGGATCACGTTGAGCACATGCTCCGGGGCGGGGCGTTCGGTGATGCCCTCTTCCTCGCCGGCTTCCTGCGCGGCGCTGGGCAGCAGAATCTGCAGCGAGCGTTCGGACAGCGCCTGCGCCTGCCCGGCCGTCAGCGCGCCGCTCTCGATGCCGTCGGCCAGCAGGCGCTGGAAAATGCGGTCGGCGGTCATGATGGAGACGACCTGGCGCATGACGCGCGAGGAGCCGTTCATCTGGATCGGGATGACGACTTTGTCCTCGTCGTCGAGCAGGTTGTCGGCACTGGTGACCCAGATGCGGAAGAGGTGAATGAGCGGGCCGTAGAAGCGGCGGTGCTGCGGGTCGCAGCCCATCAGGTGGTAGATCGACTGGAACAGCGAGGAGAAGATGTTTTTGCGCAGCGAATAGAACGAGTCGTCGATCGGCTGCATGGCGACGCGGTATTCGTCGGGGGTTCCCGCGGGAACCTGCAGGATGCGGTCGGCCGCATCGTAAACGGTTTTAATGGCGAAGCGCTGTTCATCGAATGCCGATTTAAACAGCTGTCCGGCCGCCCAAAGTTCAGTCCATGTTTTCATACCGGAGCATTTTAGTCGGGTATCGGCTCCGGTCTACAAAAATCAGATTACCGTTTGGTCATCTTGGCAGCAGGCTGATCAGGCGGATGCTCATCGCGAGTGTGAGGGCGGTTTTGATGAACAGAACCGTCAGGCGGGCCCACACCGTGCCCCAGGCGATGTGCGCCGCGCGGCCGTGGTGCTTCAGGCGGTTGCTTTCGACCAGAAAGGCCAGCGCGAAGGAGCCGGCCAGCATGCCGAGCAGGGTTCCAATGATTGGAAAAACAGCGGAACCGGCCAGCGCGCCGATCAGGCCGCCGGCCACTGCGGCCGCGCCCGCCAGTTTGGAGCCGCCGCGTTTCTGCACGCCGAGCCAGCCGGCCAACGCTTCAATCACTTCGGTGGCGATGCAGATCAGCAGAAAGGCAACGAGGGTTCCCATGGGCGGAACGCCGGCGGCGAAGAAGGTGATCAGCGCCGCCAGCAGAACCAGCCAGGTGCCGGAAAAGGCCAGGACCGAGAGCAGCAGGCCGATCAGGCAGAGCAGGACGGTCAGGATGAGGAGCAGGATGTGCATAGTCTGTTGGGGTTGGGAGGGGGAGTATGGGCGTGTGGGAGTTGGGGAGTATGGGAGTTGGGGAGTATGGGAGTGTGGGAGTTGGGGAGTGTGGGGGTGTTGGAGTGTGGGAGTTGGGGAGTGTGACTCCCTTACACCCTTACACCCTTACACCCTTACGCCCTTACACCCTTACACCCATACACCCTTACATCCTCATGCCGTTGCCTCTTCTGTTTTTCGTATTATTTCATCCATGGTGATGCCCGTGATTTTTAAAATCTTGTGCCGGGAGGTCTCCCCCTGCATCAGTTCAATCTGCGATTTGGAGATCTTCAGCGCTTTGCTGAGGTATTTGATCAGGGCCTGGTTGGCCTTGCCGTCAACCGGCGGGGTGGTCAGCCGGATCTTCAGCGCGCCGTCGTGCACGCCCTGAATGGCGTTTTTCGAGGCGCGCGGCACGGCGCGCACCGACAGGACCACGCCGTCCGCTGTTTGTTGAATCCATTCCATAACGGCAGCCATGGTTGAGGCTGCGGCCGGGTTTTCCAATTTTTAATTTCAGGTTTCTTCATTCATTATCCGCGTGCATCCATGCGCATCCGCGGGTAGATTCTGTGCTCAGACTTTTAAGAGGAGATCGGATGGCCGCCAAGATTCTTGATGGAAAACAGATTGCACAGGATATCCGTGCCGAGATTAAGAGCCGGGTGAACGGGCTCAAAGAGCAGGGGGTTGTCCCCGGGCTGGGCGTGCTGCTCGTCGGCGACGACCCCGCTTCGCGTTCCTATGTGACCGCCAAGGAGCGCGCCTGCGAGGAGGCCGGCATCTATTCCGAGGAGATCAAGCTGCCGGCCGCCGCCACGCACGATGAAATCCTCGATGTGGTGCGGAAATTCAACGCGGATGACCAAATCCACGGGATTCTGGTTCAGCTGCCGCTGCCGGACTCGGCGATGGAGCAGTCGGTGATTGAGGCGATTGTGCCGGAAAAGGATGTCGACGGCTTTCATCCGGTGAATGTCGGCCGCATGATGCTCGGCCTGCCGGCGTTTCTGCCCTGCACCCCGCACGGGGTGCTGCAGATCCTGAAACGGTCCGGCATTGAAACCGCCGGCGCACATGTGGTGGTGATCGGCCGCAGCAATATTGTCGGCCGCCCGCTGGTCAATCTGCTCAGCCAGAAGAGCGAGCTGGGCAATGCGACGGTGACAATGTGCCACACCCGCACCAGAAACATGGCGGAGCTGACGCGTCAGGCCGATATCGTCGTGGCCGCCACCGGACGGCCCGGCACCGTGACCGCCGGCATGATTAAAGAGGGCGCCGTCGTGATTGACGTCGGGGTCAACCGGATCCCGGACGACACGAAAAAGAGCGGCTTCCGCCTCGTCGGCGATGTCGATTTTGAGCCGGTCGCCGCCAAAGCCTCGGCCATCACCCCGGTGCCGGGCGGCGTCGGCCCCATGACCATTACCATGCTGCTGGCCAACACCGTTGAGTCCGCGGTTCGCACGTTCGGCACGGAGTAAACTTTATGCGCACCCTCAACCGCTATATCATTTTTGATTATCTGCTGATTTTCCTGACCGCGCTCGGGCTGATCACGTTTGTGATGACCGTCGGCGCACTGATCCAGGCGGTGGATCTGATGTCGCGCGGAATTTCCCCGGCTCTGATCGTTAAGTTTTTCTTCCAGAACATTCCCTACATCCTCTCCTTTTCGATGCCGATCAGCACGCTGTTCGCCGCGCTGCTGCTGTTCGGGCGGCTCTCGATGGATAATGAAATCAGCGCCATGAAGGCCTGCGGGATCAGCCTGTGGCGGCTGGTCGCGCCGCTGGTGGTGCTCTCGATCCTGTTCAGCGCGGTGTGCGTCTACATCAACAGCGAGGTGGCCCCGCAGGCGAAATATGCCAATAAGCAGCTGCTGCGCTCCGCCGGCGTCGAGGAGCCGATCAACCTGCTCGAGGAGGGCCGCTTCATCAACGACTTCCCCGGGCTGATGATTTATGTGGCGCGCAAAAACGGGAATATCGTCAAGGATGTGGTGGCGTATGAGCTGACCCGCAAAGGCGAGATCAAGCGCAGTGTGCGCGCGGAGGAGGGCGAGCTCGTTCCCGACAACGAGGACCGTTCGCTGACCGTGAAGCTGTATGATGTGCGCATTGAAATGCCCGATGCGGCCGATCCGCACGATGTGTCCAAAACCACCTATGTCAACGCCGAGTATTATCCGATTCGCCTCGATTTCAAGGAGATGCTCGAGCGCGGCCGGGGCGTCCGCAAGCGCGGGCAGATGACCCTGCGCATGATGATGGATATGGTGGTGTACGCCAGGTGGATTGATACGCTCTCCCCGGACGAGCACGAGGCGGAAATGCGGCGGACCCAGGAGACCGTCTGGTCCTATAAAGGCCTCTACGCCGACGGGAAGCTGTCGGAGAGCCTGCTGGAAGACGCGGAGGGGAAACTGATGCTGCTGCGGCTGACGCCGGAGGAAAAGGACATTGAAAAATCGCGGCTGACCATCGAAGCCAACCGCCGGATTTCCACGGCGGTTGCCTGCTTCACCTTCATGCTGATCGGCATCCCGCTCGGCGTCAAATCGCACCGCAAAGAGACCTCCACCGGCATGGTCATGAGCCTGGCCGTCGTCTTCGTCTACTATCTGTTTATCGTCGCCGCCAAAGCGCTGGCCGACTATCCCGCGCTGCATCCGAACCTGATCCTCTGGCTGCCGCTGCTGGTGATGCAGCTGCTGGGCTTCGCGCTGATCCGGCGCTCCAGCTAATCCCGGTGCCGGCACCGGTCAGGGGGAATCCGCCCGCCCGTCGCTGCGGATCGATGCCGCCGGGCGGAGCCTTCCAGGGTTTGGACGCGCGGGCCCTGCGTTTTCCAACCCTTGGAACATACAGGGGCTCTTTGCCGCCCGCTTTGTTATCCGGTGGATCGCCAGTGAGCGGGCCGGCGAAAGCGTGTGAAATCACACCGGTCGCCAGAATCATTCAAAAGCACATGCAGGCCGGACAAACCGTGTTCATTTGGGAAATGCAACCGGGCACAAGGTAGGATACGATCGGTTTCCGCTATGAAAATACTGCTTGTTGAAGATGACCGGAAAACCGCCTCGTTTGTCGTCAAGGGCCTCAAACAGGAGGGCTTCGCGGTGGAGCATGCGGCCGACGGAGAGCAGGGGCTTTACCTGGCGCGGGAATTTCCGTTTGATGCGGCCGTGGTGGATATCATGCTTCCCAAGCTGGACGGGCTGAGCCTGATAGAGCAGCTGCGCGCGGCGAAGATGGACCTGCCGGTGATCGTTCTGAGCGCCCGTTCCTCGGTGGACGACCGCATCAAAGGGCTGCAGGTCGGCGCCGATGATTATCTCATGAAGCCGTTTGCCTTTTCGGAGCTGCTGGCCCGCATTCAGGCGCTGCTGCGCCGGACCTCCATCCAGGCGGAACCGTCCGTCCTGACCGTGGCCGACCTGCGCATGGACCTGGTGCGCCGCAAGGTGTACCGCGCGGAGCAGAAGATTGATCTCCAGCCCAAGGAGTTTGCGCTGCTCGAATATCTGATGCGCAATTCCGGCCGCGTGATATCCAAAACCATGATTATGGAGCATGTGTGGGACTACAACTTTGATCCGCAGACCAATGTGGTCGAGGCGCGCATCTGCCGGCTGCGCGATAAAATTGACCGCGGCTTCGAGCGCAAGCTCATTCAAACCATCCGGGGAATGGGCTATGTGCTTGAATAAAAGAACCGGTCCGTCCTTTTCGGTGGTCGCCCGCCTGACCCTTTGGTACGCGCTGATCTGCGCACTGTTTTGTGGCGGCCTGTTTTTTGTGGTGTCCCATAAAATGGCGCGCAATCTTCAGGTGCGCGAGGACCGGGCGATTCAGGCCGAACTGATTGAGTTTTCTGTAATCTATGCGGAGGGGGGAGTCGCCGGCCTGCAGCATGAGTTCGACTATGAGGTCGAGGCGCTCGGATCCTCGCAATTCTTCGGCCGGCTGCTTTCTCCGCACGAAGAGCTGATCGCCGCGTCCCGCCTCAGCGGCTGGGAGGGACTGGAGGCCGAGCTTGAAAAAATCGACAGGCCCGCGGGCGGCGGGCTCCGGCTGAACACCCTCTATCCGGCGGACAGTCCGCTGCACGCCCGCATGGGGTCCTTGCGGCTGCCCGACGGCAGTCTGCTTCAGTTCGGGCTGAACCGCCATACCGAAACCCGGTTTTTTTCTAAAATCCAGCGGATTCTTCTGCGGAGCTGCGTCCTGATGCTGATTCTGAGCACCTTTTCCGTCTGGCTGATCGCCCGCTATGCCATCAAAGGCGTTCGGCGGGTCACAACCGCGGTGTCCCGCATTCAGAAAAACGATCTCGATCACCGGGTCGCACTCGGGCGGGAAGGGCGCGAAATCAATCAGCTGGCCGAAGCCTTCAACAATATGCTGGTCCGGATCCAGACGCTCATCCATGAGATGAAAGAGGTGTCCGACAATGTCGCGCACGATCTGCGCAGTCCGATCACCCGCATGCGCGGCATCGCGGAGACCACCCTGACCGGGCCGCAGGAGATCGACCTGTATCGCGAAATGGGCCTCAGCGTGCTGGAGGAAAGCGATCGCCTGACCGAAATGATCAACACCATCCTGGAAATCGCCCAGGCGCAATCCGGCCTGCTGGACATTCGCCCCGCTCCGGTGGACCTGCAGGCGCTGCTGCGCAATGCGATCGACCTGTTCGAACCGGTTGCCGAAGCAAAGCAGATTGAACTGCATTTGGAACTGCCCGGCGATCCGCTGGTTCTGTTCGGCGATAAAAACCGGCTGCAGCGCGTGGTCGCCAATCTCATAGACAATGCGATCAAATACACGCCGCCGGGCGGGGCCGTGACCTGCCGGGCGGGTGCGGCGCCGGATCAGGTCACGCTTGAAATCTGCGACAGCGGTCCGGGAATCAGCCCGGAAGAAGCCGGGCGGATCTTCAACCGCTTCTACCGCGGAGAGAAGAGCCGCTCGACGCCGGGAAACGGACTGGGACTCAGCCTGGCGCAGACCATTGTTCAGGCCCATGGCGGAACCGTCAGTGTTGAAAGCGGTCCGGGAGAGGGTTCCGTGTTCCGAGTCCGCCTGCCGCGCGACAGTCGGATGGACGCATAAGCCGGCGCGGCGCGCTTCGCTCAGCAGACCTGAGGGTGCTCGTTGCCGGAGGTTTAATAGTCCGCGATATCAACGATCCGGTCATCATAAACGGTTTTGATGGTGGCGCCGGGCGGCAGGTCGTGCAGCCCTTTCGGCAGAAAGGTGAGGTCGATGCGATGGCGGCTGCGCGCGGCGGCCGCCTCCATTTCGCGGAAAAAGATTTCGCAGCTGATCAGTTTCAGGTTCATTCGTTGCCGGTCTCACATAAACTCACGATCGTGAGTTCATGTGCAGCAGCTCCTTTCGGTATTGTCCGGGAGTCTGGTTCATGATCCTGCGGAAGCAGCGGGTGAGGTAGTTGCCGTCCTGGAAGCCGCAGTCGAAGGCGATGTCGGTGACGGTGCGGCTGGTGCTGCACAGCAGTTCGGCGGCCTTTTTGACCCGCACATGCAGCAGATGGTCGATCGGCGAGCGCCGGAGGCAGTCGTGGAAGATGCGCTGGAAGTGGCGGGGCGAGAGGTGCGCTTTGGCGGCGAGATCATCCAGGGTGATTTTTTCGGCGTAGTGGGTTTCGATGTGCGCAAGCGCATCGCCGAGGCGCAGCAGGTTGAGCGACTCGTCGGGCGGTGCGTCGGAGTAGCAGCGGGAGAGGAAGACGGCCAGCTGCATGAAGAGGCCCTTGGCCATGACCCGGTAGCCGGGGCGCTGGGCGGAGGTTTCCTGCCGCAGGTCGCGCAGTCGCTCGTTGGCGATATTGAGCTGCCGTTCGTTCAGCCGGAGGCGGCTGTTGAATTTCTGCTGGGTGCGCAGGGCCGGTTCGAGTTCAAACAGGGCGTGAAAGCCGGGCAGGGTGCGGATGTCCCATTGGTTCATGCCGAGCGCGTCGGAATCGAACAGAATGTTGGCCAGCGCCAGACCGTGCATTTCCAGGTACTGGTGCTTATGAGCTCCCGACACCACAAACACATCCCCGCTTTTGACCGGGAAGGGCTGGCCGTCCACAACGTGCATGGCCGCTCCCTTGAGAATGATGATCAGTTCGTCAAAGTGATGGCTGTGCAGCGGGAATTCCGGCTGCGGATCGCGAATGTGGATCTGGATCGGCAGGGACGGGTCTTCAAAATAGTCCTGTTTTTCAAGGATTTCGCTCATGTCGTAATCGTGCTAAAAGTCGTCTGCATCGTCAAGGTTTCTTTCCGCCGCCCGGTGCTATAGTGTCGGACGGTTTTAGTTTAGAAAAAGGAGAATTCAAAATGAGTATTCAAAAAGCATATGAACTGGCCAAGGAGCGCTACGCCGCCTTTGGACTTGATACGGACGCGATGATCGACAAGGCGCTGGAGCTGCCGATTTCCCTGCACTGCTGGCAGGCGGACGACGTGGTGGGGTTTGAAACCAAGCCGGAAGGTCTGGCCGGCGGCGGCATCATGGCCACCGGCAACTATCCCGGCCGCGCAACCAACGGCGCCGAAGCCCGCGCCGATCTCGAAAAAACCATGTCGCTGATCCCCGGCACGCAGCGCGTCAACGTGCATGCCTGCTACTCGGAAACCGACCACTATGTCGACCGCGATGAAATGGATCCGGCCTGTTTTACCCAATGGATGGACTGGGCCAAAGAGCAGGGCATCTGCCTGGACTTTAACCCCACCTTCTTCGCCCACCCCAAGGCGGAAGACGGATTCACGCTGTCGAACCGCGACGAAGAGATTCGCGCGTTCTGGGTCAAGCACGGCAAGGCCTGCCGCAAAATCGCCGAAGCCATGGCGGAAGCGCAGGGCTCGCCCTGCTACGTCAACTGGTGGACGCCCGATGGCTCCAAGGACATTCCGGCCGACCGCTTCGGCCCGCGCGCCCGGATGGCGAAATCCTACGACGAAATCATGGCGGACGACTCGGTTGACAAATCCAAATGCGTGGACTTCATCGAGAGCAAGCTGTTCGGAATCGGTTCGGAAGAGTATGTGGTGAGCTCCGGCGAATTCTGCTCCGACTACGCGATCAGCCGCGGCATGGGACTGTGCATGGATATGGGCCACTTCCATCCGACCGAGACCATTCACGGCAAGATTTCCAGCCACCTGCAGTTCATGGACAAGATCCTGCTGCACGTCAGCCGCCCGATCCGCTGGGACTCCGACCACGTCACGCTGTTCAACGACGACCTCAAAAACGTCTTCCTCGAAATCCAGCGCGGCAGCGTCTGGGACCGCGTCGTCGTTGCGCTCGACTTCTTCGACGCGTCCATCAACCGCATCGGCGCCTACGTCACCGGAACCCGCGCGGCGCGCAAGGGCATTCTCTACGCGCTGCTCGATCCGACCGCGCAGCTGCAGGCGTATGAGGCCGAAGGCAAAAACGCCCAGCGCCTGGCGCTGATGGAGGAGTTCAAATCCATGCCGTTCGCGGCCGTCTGGGACATGCTCTGCGAAAAGGCCGGCGTGCCGGTCGGCGCCGACTGGATCGCCGAGATGGAAGCCTACGAAGCCGACGTGCTCAGCAAGCGCTAAGCCGTCGTGTTGTTTCCAGCCATTGGAAACCCGCCGCATACATCCGCGCGGATTTTCCAATGGCTGGAAGGTTGAGATGCAGTTTTTTCCAGACCTTGGAAGGTGTGTGATATGGCAGAGAAGAAGCACAATGAGTATGAGCGCGAGCCGGTTCCGGCCGAAGCGCACAAGGGGTTCCGGGCGTTCATCGGCATGTATGCCGGGGAGCACTGCGCCGGAACCGAACTGATGATCGGCCCGCTGTTTGTCGCGGCGGGCGTCAGCGCGTTCGACGTGGTGTTCGGGCTGCTGCTCGGCAACCTGCTGGCGGTGCTGAGCTGGATGTTCCTGTGCGCGCCGATCGCCGTGCGCGCCCGGCTGACGCTGTACTGCCAGCTCGAAAAAATCTGCGGCCGCCATCTGGTCACACTCTACAATCTGGCCAACGGCGTGATGTTCTGCTTCCTGGCCGGCTCGATGATCACGGTGTCGGCGACGGCGCTGGGCGTCTGGTTCAACTTTCCGATGCCGGGGCTCAACGACCTGCTGCCCAACAGCATGGGCTGGGTGCTGGCCGTGCTGGCGGTCGGCGCGATGATTTCCGTGGTGGCGGCGTGGGGCTACAACACCGTCGCCAAAGTGGCCAATATCGCCGCGCCGTGGATGGTGCTGGTGTTCCTGGCGTTTGGGATCATTGGATTACGCCAGTTTATCGAGGTCACCGGCTCGGAGGCGGGCCTGTGGGAACTCTGTAAAACCGCTATCTGGAAGGGCGGCGATCCGCTGCCCGGCCAGGTCAAATTCACGTTCTGGCACGTCACGTTTTTTGCGTGGTTCTGCAACATGGCGATGCACGTGGGCATGAGCGACCTGTCTGTGTTCCGCTTCGCCAGAAAGTCGTGGCACGGGCTGGCGTCGGCCTCCGGCATGTATGTCGGCCATTTCATGGCGTGGCTGGCGGCCTCCATTCTCTACGCGCTGCAGATTCACCTCGATCCGTCCAATACCGACGTGCTGCCGGGGCCGATGGCCTATCGCGCCGCGGGCGTCACCGGTCTGATCTGCGTGATCGTGGCCGGCTGGACCACGGCCAATCCGACCATCTACCGCGCCGGCCTGGCCTTTCAGGCCATCATGCCCAACAAGTCGCGCTTTGCGGTGACGATCGGCACCGGCCTGCTGGCCACCCTGGCCGGCATGTTCCCGGCCATCGCCATGCGCCTGCTCGGTTTTGTGGCGCTGTACGGCCTGCTGCTGATGCCGATGGGGGCGGTGATCTTCACCGACTTCTGGATTTTTCCAAAGCTTGGAATTCTGCCGTATTATGCGGAGCGGCGCGGCTTGAAAATCAACTGGGCGGCCGGGACGGCATGGATTGCCACGCTGGCTGTTTGTGTGGGCCTGGTCAAATCCGGCAATCCGATGTTCCAGCTCTATTTTGTGGCGCTTCCCGGCTGGTTTATCGCATCGGGGATTTATATTGTTCTGAGTAAACTGATTCAGCGAAAGGAGGCTGTATGAAAAAAATCTGTATGATTCTTTCCTTTGCCGCACTGGCGGCGGTGGTCATTGCGCCGCTGGTTTTCTTCGGCGGGCAGGTCTCGCTGGACACAACCAAGGTGATTCTGAATGCGGCGACCGCCGTGTGGTTTGTGGCCGCGCTCTGCTGGATGGGGCGCGAAAAGAAGGCTGAAAACTGATAACTTATACGGAATACGGAGGCTGAACGATGATCCGCAATGCATTTAAGATGAAACTGAAGCCGGGCACGGTGGAGGAATATAAAAAACGGCACGACGAGATCTGGCCGGAACTGGCCCGCGCGCATTCCGATGCCGGGATTTTTGATTACTCGATCTATTTTGATGAGGAGTCGCTGACGCTGTTCGCGTTCCAGAAGCTGACCGACGACAACACGGCGGACGGGCTCAAGGATCTCGAGATTGTGCAGAAATGGTGGGACGCAATGGCCGACCTCATGGAGGTGCATCCGAACAACATGCCCGTGTTTAAGCCGCTGCGTGAAGTGTTTCATATGGATTGATGTGTAAAAAAAACCGTATCGATATCGAACGATCGAATGCGCGGTTGCTGTATAGTCCGTGATTTTAAAAAGGAGATAGTAACGATGATGGAAAAAAGAACTTATTTTTTGCCGGCCATGTGCATGATTGGACCGGGTGTGCTGGCGGATGTCGGCGAGAAAGTCAAATCGCTGGGCTGCACCAAAGCCCTGCTGGTCACCGACGAGATGCTGGTGAAATTCGGCGTGGCCAAAAAACTGACCGATGTGCTCGAAGCCGCGGGCGTAGAGTATGTCATCTACGACAAAGTGATTCCCAACCCGACCTGCGCGGTCGTTGACGCGGGACTGAACGTTCTGCAGGACAACCAGTGCGATATCCTTGTGTCGCTGGGCGGCGGGTCCCCCCAGGACGCGGCCAAGGCCATTTCGATCCTGGCCACCAACGGCGGCAACATCCGCGACTACGAAGGCGTCTTCAAATCCTCTAAAAAAGGACTGCCGATCGTTGCAGTCAACACCACCGCCGGAACCGCTTCGGAAGTGACCATCAACTACGTGATCACCGATGAAGACCGCCATGTGAAAATGGTGATGGTCGACAACAACTGCATGGCCACCATCGCGGTCAACGACCCGGAACTGATGGTCGCCAAACCGGCCGGCCTGACGGCCGCAACGGGCATGGACGCGCTGACGCATGCGATCGAAGGCTACATCACCAAAGGCGCCTACTGCCTGACCGATGCGCTGTCGCTCGAATCGATCAAACTGATTTCCGCCAGCCTGCGCGATGCGGTCGCGGACGGCAGCAATCTGGAAGCCCGCAGTCAGATGGCGTACGGCTCTTTCATTGCAGGCATGGCCTTCAGCAACTGCGGACTGGGTGTGGTTCACTCGCTGGCTCATCAGCTCGGCGGAACCTATAACCTGGCGCACGGGGTCTCCAATGCGATTATGCTGCCGCACGTGCTGCGCTTCAACGCGCCGCTTTGCCTCGAAAAAATGGCGAAGGTCGCCGAGGCAATGGGCGTTGATATCTCCGGGATGACGGTCCAGGAAGCCTCCGATGCCGCCATCGCCGCGGTTGAAAAACTCAGCAAAGACGTCGGCATCCCCGCCGGTCTCAAGGAGCTCGGGGTCGAAGAGGACAAGCTGGAAATGATGGCCAGGCTGGCACTGGTGGATCCGTGCGCGCCGGGCAACCCGCGCGACATGACGCTCGAAGACGCCGTCGCCATCTATAAAGCCGCTCTCTAAGGGAGAAAATATGCAGGATTTGAAAACCATTGTTGAGCTGTCACACGAGTTTGGAAGTGCGGATTATGTCAAAGGCGGCGGAGGAAACACCTCGTTTAAAAATGAGACCACGCTGTGGGTGAAGCCGTCCGGGACGACTCTTGGCGGGCTGACCGAAGAGACCTTCGTGCAGATGAACCGCGCGAAAATCAACGAACTGTACGAGGTCGAAACGCCGGCCGCGGCCGCTGAGCGCGAAGAGCTGGTGAAAAACATGATGGCCGCCGCGGTGGAAAACACCGCGGGCCGCCCGTCGGTTGAAGCGCCGCTGCACAATGTGTTCGACGCCGTGTTTGTGGTGCACACCCACCCGAGTGCGGTCAACGGGCTCACCTGCGCCAAGGGCGGTGAAGCCGCCTGTAAAGAGATGTTTCCCGACGCGCTGTGGGTGGAGTACATTGATCCCGGCTACACGCTCTGCATGGAGGTGCGCAAACGGATCGAAAACTACAAGGCCGCAAACGGAAAAGAGCCCGCGCTGCTGGTTCTCAAAAACCACGGCATTTTCATTGCGGCGGATTCGGCCGATGAAATCCGCGCGCTGTACGCCCGGGTCATGGGCGCGCTCGAGGCGGCCTATGCGGGTGCCGGAATTTCCCGGACCCTGGACGTTTCGGATGCCGTCGTTTCGGTCGAGACGGAGGAGAAAATCAAGGAGCTGTTCGGTGACGACGGCGCCTTCATTGCGGCGTCCGGACTGTTCACGGTGGCGCCGGGGCCGATCACGCCGGATCATCTGGTCTATGCCAAAGCCTTTCCGTTCACCGCCGGGCTGACGGCTGAAAACGTTGCGGCCTATCGGGCCGAACGCGGCTATCTGCCCAAAGTGGTG
The DNA here is from genome assembly GCA_041584215.1 of Tichowtungia sp. Classification (GTDB taxonomy): domain Bacteria; phylum Verrucomicrobiota; class Kiritimatiellia; order Kiritimatiellales; family Tichowtungiaceae; genus Tichowtungia. The sequence continues at coordinate 72,621 of JBFHEM010000009.1, forward strand.
GTTTGCGGCGATTGCGTGTACGGCATCGGGACCTCGCAGAAGAATGCGGACCTGGCGCTCGAGCTGGCGCAGGACGGCGCGCTCGTGCTGAAACTCGCCGAAGCCTTCGGCGGGATTGAGTATATGACCGATGCCGCCCGTGAATTCATCGAAAACTGGGAAGTGGAATCTTACCGCCAGCAGCAGGCGGGTTAAATTGAGTGGTGATGAGTCACCGGGTTTAGAAAATAAAACCTCGTATCGATGGAAATCAATCGATATGCTCTGCTGCGATTAAAGAAAAAAGGGGAAAAACATGAAGTACGAATATCTGCATCCGCGCGATGAACTGGCGGTGACGCTGGAGCGCATTTACAATTATAAAATGACGACCACGTCGGGGGGAAACCTCTCGATCATTGACGAAAACGGCGACATCTGGATCACGCCGGCCCGGGTCGACAAGGGAGAGCTGACGCCGCAGGATATTGTCTGCGTCCGCAAAGACGGCACGATCGACGGACTGCACCCGCCGTCCTCCGAATTTCCGTTCCACAAGGCGGTCTATGAGGCCCGCCCGGATATCCGTTCCGTTGTGCATGCGCACCCGATGTCGCTGGTGGCGTTCAGCTGTGCGCACAAGGTTCCGGAAACCAAAGCCTATCCGACGGCATGGAACAGCAACGGCAAGGTCGGCTTCGCCCCCTACGGCGTGCCGGGCAGCGACGATCTCGGCGCCAAAATCGCCGAAGAGTTCAAGAAGGGCTACGACAGCGTGATCCTCGAAAATCACGGCGTCTGCTGCGGCGGAATCAATCTTCAGGATGCCTTTACGCGGTTTGAATCGCTCGAAGTGTGCGCCAAGGCCCACATTAAAGCCGGCGTGATCGGCACGCCGAAGGTCCTGACCGAAGAACAGATTCAGATGCAGTCCAAAAGCTACTACAAGCTCGAGGCGTTTGAGTACGACACCGACATGATGTCGATCAAAGAAAAAGAGCTGCGCTGCGCGCTGGCCAACTTTGTGAAGCGCGGCTACCGCCAGCGCCTGCTCAGCGGCAACACCGGCAGCTTTTCCGCCCGGATCGACAAGGACTCCTTCCTGATTACGCCTTATCCTCTGGATCGCTACACCATTGAGCCGGAAGACCTGGTGATGATCCGCAAAAACAAAAAGCAGATCGGCAAAAAACCGAGTCGCGCCCTGCATGCGCACCGCGCGGTTTATCAGGCCCACCCCGAAGTGAACTGCATTATCAACGCCGCCCCGGTCAACGCGCTGGCGTTCAGCATCTGCGGCGAAAAGATCGACACCTACACCATTCCGGAAAGCTATGTGTTTGTCGGCAATGTCAGCCTGCTGCCGTTCGAGGCCAGTTTTAATGACTTTGACTCGATGACCAGTGCGCTGACGCTCAAGACCCCCGCCGCCGTGCTGGAAAACAACGGCGTCATGGTGGTCGGCAAGGATATCCTGTCCGCATTCGACAAGCTCGAAGTGCTGGAGTGTTCTGCCGAGGCGATCATCGACAGCCAGCCCATCGGCGGGCATGTCTCCATGTCGCAGGAAATCATCGACGAGCTGTGTGAGGCCTTCAACCTGTAGTTCCAATGTTTGGAACGTCTCGGCGCCGCTTTTCCAGCCTTTGGAAAAGCGGCGTTTTCGTCTCGCCTGCTTCCTGTTTCCGATTTCATTGGTTTTCTGATTTTTTTCAGGCAGCGGCCGTCCGGTTTCGGGGTGCCGCAGCGCCATGCGAGTGGATGCAGTCGACGCATTGACACGGAAACGCCGTAACCGTATAGTCTGCGGTTCTTATGAAAAATGAACTTGAAATTGAAACGCTCCGCCACTCGACGGCTCATGTGATGGCTGCCGCTGTCTGCCGGATTTATGAGGATGTCCAGCTCGATATCGGCCCGTCGGTCGATGACGGGTTTTATTACGATTTTGATCTGACTGAACGCATCACGCCGGAGGACTTCGCGAAGATCGAACACGAGATGAAGGCGATCGTGAAGGAGGACCTTCCGTTCGAGCGCATCGAAGTCAGCCGGGCCGAGGCCGAGGCGATGCTCGCCGGGCAGAAATACAAGCTCGAGCGCCTGGCGGATATCCCGGAGGACGAGGTGGTCAGCTTTTACAGGTGCGGCGACTTTTTTGATCTGTGCCGGGGTCCGCACCTCGAAAGCACGGGCCAGATCCGCGCCTTCAAAATCCTGAACGTGGCCGGTTCGTACTATCGCGGCAAGGAAACCAATCCGATGCTGCAGCGCCTCAACGGCACGGCCTTCACCAACGACAAGCAGCTCAAGCTCTATCTCAAGCAGCTCGAAGAGGCCAAAAAGCGCGATCACCGCAAGCTGGGAACGGAGCTGGACCTGTTCAGCATTCACAACGAAGTCGGTCCCGGCCTGGTGCACTGGCACCCGAAGGGCGCGCGCATCCGTTCGCTGATCGAGGAATACTGGCGCCGGGAGCACTTCCGCAACGGCTACGAAATCCTCTACACCCCGCACGTCGGCAAGGCCAGCCTGTGGGAAACCTCGGGCCATCTCGATTTCTATGCCGAGGGCATGTACGCCCCGATGGAAATCGACAAGTCGGATTACTACGTCAAGCCGATGAACTGCCCGTTCCACATCAATATCTACAAGTCCGGGCTGCGCTCCTACCGCGAGCTGCCGTTGCGCTGGGCCGAGCTCGGCACGGTTTACCGCTACGAGAAAGCCGGGGTGCTCCACGGCCTGCTGCGCGTGCGCGGCTTCACCCAGGACGATGCCCACATCTTCTGCACGCCGGAGCAGATCGAGGACGAAGTCAAGGAGGTCATCCGCTTCTCCAACATGATCTGGAAGACCTTCGGCTTCGAAAATATCACCGCCTACCTCTCCACCCGCCCCGAAAAAGCGGTCGGCGAGCCGGAGCGCTGGGATCAGGCCACCGTCTCGCTCCGGGCCGCGCTCGAGGCCGAAGGCATCCCGTACGAAGTGGACGAAGGCGGCGGCGCGTTCTACGGCCCGAAGATCGACCTGAAAATCAAGGACGCCATCGGCCGCGAATGGCAGATGAGCACCATTCAGTTTGACTTCAACCTGCCCGAACGCTTCGACCTGACCTACGTCGGCGAAGACGGCGAGAAGCACCGGCCCTATATGGTGCACCGCGCGCTGTTCGGCAGCATTGAGCGCTTCTTCGGCATTCTCGTCGAGCATTACAGCGGCGCGTTCCCGGTCTGGCTCGCGCCGGAGCAGGTGCGCGTGCTTCCGCTGACCGAAGAGCAGCTGGCGGCCGCCGACGAGCTGGCCGCCGAACTGCGCAAAGAGGACCTGCGCGTGACGGTGGACTACAGGGCCGGCAAGATCGGCGCGAAAATCCGCAATGCGCAGATGGACAAGGTGCCGTACATGCTCGTGCTCGGTGCCAAAGAGATTGAAAGCGGCCTGGTGGCCGTGCGCGACCGCACCGGCGCGCAGGACACCATGACGTGTGCTGATTTTGTTGAAAAAATAAAAAACGCCGTGCAGACTAAGGCGTAGATTGATCAGAAAGAACCCAGGGGGAAGTTATCGCTAATCCGAATTACAAAGGTCGAGGCCGTCCGCAGCGTCAGATGGGCCCGAGAATGAATAATATGATCCGCGTCCCGGAGATTCGTTGCATTGACGAAGACGGGGAGCAGATGGGGATTATCCCCACACGACAGGCGCTGACCCGCGCGCACGAAACCGGACTCGATCTGGTGGAAATCAACGCGACCGCCAAGCCGCCCGTCTGCCGCATCATGGATCACGGCAAGTTCAAGTACGAGCAGGACAAGAAGAAAAAAGAGCAGAAAAAGAAACAGGTTGTCGTAAAGCTCAAAGAGGTGAAGTTCCACGTGAATGTGGGGGATCACGACTATGAGACCAAGCTGCGGCACGCCAACGAGTTTCTGGCCGATGGCAACCGGGTCAAGCTCTCGCTGATGTTCCGCGGTCGCGAGAATGCCCATCGCGAACTCGGCTTTGAGCTGATGAAGCGGATAACACAGGATCTCAGCGAAGTGGCAACCGTTGAGCAGGCGCCCCGTCTGCAGGGACGCAACATCTTTATGATGGTGATTCCCAAGAAGACGAAATAGGTCTCGTCGACTGGGCCGGTCCGACCCGTCTGTTCCGCTGAGCTGAAAAGAGAGTTCGCCCGGCGGCGCAGAGGGTGGTAGCATCCAGCCATGAAACGCCGGAAATCCTATTTGATGGCGATGGTGCTGCTGGCATTGCTGGTCGTTTCTGTCGTGTCTTTCTGGATTGTTCTTCCTGAGCCGCGGGCCCGCCATATCCCGGTGGCGGCCCAATGGATCCGCCGCGCGGTCCTGAGTCCCCCGCCCGAAAAGCCGGTCTGGACCCCAGAGGACCGCGCGGTTCAAAAACAGCTGGAGCAGCGGCTCGCGGAGCGCGAGCCGCCGCAGCGCCTGGTGCTGGCCGACGGCCGCTTCATGGACGGCCGCGTGCTTGAAGAGCGCCCGGATGCGGTGGTCTTTGCGGAGCAGCTCGGTCACAGCGGCGAGGTGAGCATGGCCATTTCCCGCGACCGCATCGTCCGGATTGAGGACCGCAGCCCTTGCCTGCCGGAAATCACCCTGCGCGATGTGCGCTTTCACCGGGCATTTCCCGACAAGCAGATTTATATCTATCCGCCGTTCACAATTCTTACGGAGGAGTCTTTTTTCGCGGTCGAGCGGATCATTCAACAGCAGCAGACGCTGTACAGCCAGTTTGCCGAGCAGTTTAAATCCCTGATCAGCGGCCCGCGTCCGAACGGGATTCAACTGCTGATTCTGTCCGATGCCGACGAGTTTGAGCTGTGCCGCCTGATGGCCGATGACGTGAAAAAAGGCGCGTCCGGGTTCTACAGCATCCGGGAGGACCGCCTGATTGTTCTCCACCAGCGCGATGCGCAGTGGGTGCGGGACGGATACCGGCAGATTGCGGATGCCGCGGCGCAGCAGCAGGAAAAGATACAGTCCCCGCGCGGATTGGAGCTGCTGCGGCGCTGGAAAAAGAACGCGCGGGCCCAGCTGGACGCACGGGCCGGTGCCGCCACAGGAAATATTCTCCGGCACGAAGGAACCCACCAGCTCTGCTACACGCTGGGTGTGCTGCGCGCGGAGGCCGCGCGCGACTGGGTGTCGGAGGGAATTGCAACCTGGTTTGAAACCGGCCGCCCCGGCGCGGCCGCCGAAAGCCGGAGTCTGGAGCTGCAGGAAGCCGCGGCCCGCGGAACGCTGCTGAGCCTCCGGCAGCTGACCTCGCTGACCCAGTGCTCGGACAGCCTGCATTATGCGCAGGCCTGGGCGCTGACCGCCCTGATGATGCAGCCGGAATACCGCGCCGGCTTTTTTGTCTATCTCGATCAGATTCGGAAAAATCCGGTTCCGCTGCCGTCCGATCCGGCGGACGAGCTGTGCCGTTTTCTGCCGGTCGGGCCGAACGAACTCGAACGCCGCTGGGTGGAATTCATCCGGGCTCAATAGCCGTCATCACTCTGCCGGGACGACGGGTTTGAGCAGCAGGGTGTGGATGCGGCGGGGCGTCGCATTCTGCACAATGATTTGGAGATCGCCGGTTGAGAGTTTGTCGCCCGCTTTGGGAATGGTGCCCAGCTCGGACAGCACGAAGCCGCCGATCGAGTCGTATTCGTCGCTCTCGGGGATGTCCAGATCGAGTTCTTCATTGAGGTCCGTGACGGCGAGGTTGGCCTTGACCAGGATGGACCCGTCGGGGTGTTTCTGTATTTCCTTTTCAGCGTGGTCGTATTCATCGCGGATTTCGCCGACCAGCTCCTCGATGATGTCCTCCATGCAGACGATGCCGGCGGTTCCGCCGTATTCGTCGACCACCACCGCCATCTGAAAACTCTGGACCTGCATCTGCTTGAGCAGGTCGTTGATCGGCATGGTTTCCGGTACAATGCTTATTTTTTTTGTGATGTCGGTGACCGAGCGGGCCTCCTGATCCTGCGCAACCAGGCGCAGCAGATCCTTGACGTGGATCACCCCCTGAATGTTGTCGACGGTCTCCTTGTAGACGGGAAAGCGGGAGTGGCGCGAGTGCTTCACTTTATCGATGCATTCATCGACGGTCGATTCGCCCTTGAGGCCTTCGATGTCGACGCGCGGGGTCATGATTTCGCGCACCACGGTTTCGCCGAATTCAAAGACGCTGCGGATGATGTCGCGCTCCTCTTCTTCAAGCTCTTTGTCGGCGGACTCGTCGACGAGCGTCATGATTTCCTCTTCGGCGGTGGGGCGGTCGTCCTCGTCGGCGGCGGACAGCGCCCGGGCGAGCAGCCCTCGCTCCATGGCGTAGATGGGCCAGACGACCGGCGTGAGCAGGCGGGTGAGCGCGACGGTCAGCGGCAGGAAGGTGAGCGAGAGGCGGTCGGCGTAGCTTTCGGCCAGAACGAAGGGAATGACGCGGATGAAGACCATGTAGAGCACCGCCATGATCAGCAGCAGGCCCGCCCAGTGCAGCGGTGCGGCGAGCCGAAAGGTCGACAGCGCCAGCCCGGCGGCGGCCAGCTCAAACAGGGTCAGGCAGAAGCGCAGCGTGGTGCGCAGCAGGTTCCAGCGCGGCGCCCAGGATTCAAGCTGCGCCTTGGCCGCCGGTTTTTTTTCAGCCAGCCGCATGATGCCGGCGTTGCCGGTTTCGCGGAAAGCCGCAAACAGGACGGACCAGAATCCGGCAAGGACCAAAGAGAGAAGACTGTAGCCAAGAGTGGTTGTGTTCATTTAATCCAATATCAGATTTTTAACTTCTGATTGCAATGCCGCAAGCCATCGCTTTTCGGTGCGGCGCATGGCGGCGCGTTTCTGCGGCGTGTCGTCATCCGCTCCGGACAGATGGTCAAAGCCGTGCGCGATATAGAGCGCGAGTTCGGCGTTCACTCCGTCGTGTGCCGGCCCTTCGCGCAGGGCGCATTCCACGTTGACGATCAGGTCGCCGGTCGCGCCGGCGTCTTCTCCGGGAATGGGGTCGTAGCGGAAGCTGATGACATCCGTGGGGCGGTTTTTTCCGAAAAATTCGCGGTTGGGCCCGGTGATCCCCTCATCGTCCGTCAGCACAACCGAAATCTCACCCCAGGCCGTGCCGGGGTCGGCTTTTGCAAGACAGTCCGCCAGCTTTTGAGCCAGGGTTTCCACCGCGCAAAGAGTCAGCTTCGCGGAGTTTTGATGATTCAGCACGCAGGTGTTCATGGTTGGGTGTTTCGAGCTTCGTCATTTCTTCTGTCATTGGGTGTTTCGTTCTTGGGTTTCTCTTCCTCGTTTTTCGGATAGGCCACGCGGCCGTGTAGCATGTTGGTGAGTGAGAAGACAAAGGATTCCCGGACCGTGTTGAGCTCGGCGAGCGTCAGGTCGCATTGGTCCAGCTGGCCGTCTTTCAGGCGGGCCTGGAAGATCTCGCCGATCAGATTGGCGATGCGCACGGGGGTCGGTTTGTCGAGCGAGCGCGAGGCGGCCTCGCAGGAGTCGGCGAGCATCAGGATGGCCATTTCGCGGTTCTGCGGGCGGGGGCCTTCATAGCGGAAGTCCTCATCGTTGACCTGGCCGGACGGGCTGTTGGAAGACGCCTGCTCCTTTTTCTTCAGCGTTTTGGCGCGGTGATAGAACACCGAAACCAGGCTGGTTCCCTGATGCTGCTCGATGCCGTCGATGATGACCTGCGGCAGTTTATACTTTTTTGCCAGCGTGACGCCCTCTTTGATGTGCGAGACGATCACGAGCGTGCTCATGCTCGGTGCCAGGTCGTCGTGCGGGTTCTCCGTGAACTGGATGTTTTCGCTGAAGAAGCCGGGTTTCACCAGCTTGCCGATGTCGTGGAAGTAGGCGCACACGCGCAGCTGCAGTCCGTTGGCCCCGATGGATTCGGCGGCATTCTGGGCGAGGCTGGCCATCATCAGGGAGTGGTGATAGGTGCCGGGCGCATTGATGGCCAGGCTCTGCAGCAGCGGGTGGCTGAGGTCGGAGAGCTCCAGCAGTTTAATGTCGGTGGTGATGTTGAACACATGTTCGAAGACCGGGATGAGCAGCATGGCCAGCAGGGCCCCGGCCAGGCCGCTGATCAGTGCCGTGCCCAGCTGCGGCAGCAGGACCTGCCAGGCCGGCTGGTTGAGAACCGCCAGAATCAGCGCAAAGCAGATTTTCATGGCTCCGATCCACAGCCCCGCCCGGAACAGAAGCGTTCGTTTTTTGACATCCCGTGTCGCGTAGACCGCCGTCACGGTGATCAGCAGCCCGAGCACAAGCACCTCAAAGCTGTTGCCCAGCAGGGACGCCAGCGCAAAACTGCTCCACAGACCGGTCAGGATGCCGGCCGGTCCGCCGGCGAGAATGGAGGCCAGCATGGGCGCAACGGCCAGCGGCACCGAGTAGTCGATCAGCGCCGGCGGCAGCAGCTGCAGGGTGACGGAAAAATAGAGCAGCATTTTCCCGAGCAGCAGCGGCAGCACGGACAGGGTCAGCAGCAGCAGGATCTTTTTGGTGTTCCGAAGCAGCGTGCGGTCGATGATGCCGCCGGCCGCGGCGGTCAGGCCCAGACCGATCAGCAGCAGCAGGCCGCTGGCGGCCATGCGCTGTATCCGCTCCGCCGGGGTTTCCATTTCACTGATGCGCTTTTCATGCGCGTCGAGCCAGACCAGCGTCTGCGCACTGACCGGATCGCCCTTGCGGATCAGGATCGAGCCGGCGGTCACCGTCTCGAAGACCGGCTCAATCAGGTCGATCGCCTGTGCTTTGCGCTTCCCGGTTTCCGCCGCATCATACACCAGGTTGGGATGCAGCCACGGGGTGATCAGGGTGCGGATGACCTCTTCGTCGCGGTTTTCACGCGGCAGCTGCCCGGCGATGGCGGCCACCGTCTTCTGCAGGATGACCGGGCGGACGAAAAAGCTGTTGAGCCGGCGGATGGTCTCCGCGCTTTCGCCCCGCACGGTGACATTGCCGTTGACGGTGACCCCGTTGAAGCGGCTGCTCAGATCCAGCTCGCTGACGATGCCGTTTTCAATCGGGCCGGCCAGCTCCTGGAGGATGATGGACTGCAGATCGATCGGGTCCGGCGGAATCAGGCGCAGCAGTTCTTCGGGGGTCAGAGAAATGGAGAGCAGGTCGAGCAGGTCTTTCACGATCGCCTGCTGTTCGGGTTCGGCGGATTGTTTCAGGGCCCGCAGGCGCGGCAGCAGTTTGGTGAGCGCGCGCTGCGCGTTGTCGATGCCGGAGCGGTCTATGGAGAAGACCGGCACAACCTGTCCGGCCCGCTCGCGCTGTTTGAGTTCCGTGGCGGCAAGTGTTTCGGCATGAAAGTCCACCGAGGCAACGAAGGTGTCGGAGGCCTGCTGCCCGAGGCCGAGCTTCTGCGGCCGGACAAAGCGCCCGCTGTAGAACAGCACGACGATGGCCAGCCACACCAGCACCGCCGCCAGCAGGTTGACCAGCGGCATCTTCTGCCGCTTTTTGCGGGCGGCCACGTTTTTGCTCAGCGCAATGCGCTTTTTTGTTTTTTTGGAGGAAGATTTACGTTTCACGGGACGCCTCTTTGCTGAGGGTTATACTCTGTGACGCCGGTAGGCTCGAATGATTTTCTGAACCAGCGGATGGCGGATCACGTCGTCATCGGTCAGTTCTACAAACGCCAGATCGTCGATTTTCCGCAGGGCGGCTTCCGCTTCCAGCAGGCCGGAGTTTTTGCGGTCGGGCAGATCAATCTGGGTGGGGTCGCCGGTGATGACGGCTTTGGAGTCGAAGCCGAGGCGGGTTAAAAGCATCATCATCTGCCTGGTGGTGGTGTTCTGCGCTTCATCGAGAATCACAAAGGCGTGGTTGAGGGTGCGCCCGCGCATGTAGGCCAGCGGAGCGACTTCGATGATGCCGCGCTCCATCATTTTTTCGATCTCACCGGCGGGCAGCATATCGTGCAGCGCATCGTAAAGCGGGCGCAGGTAGGGGTCGATTTTCTGCTGCAGATCGCCGGGCAGGAAGCCGAGCGCCTCGCCGGCCTCAATGGCCGGCCGGGTGAGAATGATGCGGCTGACATCATCCTGGAGCAGGGCGGAGATGGCGGCGGCCATCGCCAGATAGGTTTTGCCGGTTCCGGCCGGACCGAGCCCGAAGGTGACGGCATGTTTGCGGATGGCGTCCAGGTAGATCTGCTGCCCGAACGTCCGGGGAAAAACCGGGGCCTTGCGGGGGCTGACATCGATGCGCATGGAGGCGAAGCTTCTCAGCACATTTTTGTGTCCGTCGACAAACGCGTTCAGCGCGTGCCGGATCAGTGCGTTGTTCAGCGGCAGGCCGCGTTCGCGCGCGTCGCGCAGCTCCTCGTAAAAGCGTGCGGCGTTCTCCGGCTCGTCGCCCTCGATCTTGAGCCACGTGTCGCGTGCGGTCAGCGAAACGTCCAGCCGCCGCTCAATCTCCAAAACGGTTTTTGGAGGGAGGGCGGTGAGGTCGGACGCCTCGCGGGCATTATCGAAATGGAGAGTGATTTCACTCATTGAGATATAGAAAATACGCTTTTTAAGCGGAACGCGTCAATTTTAAAGCCGGGCTTACAATTTCTGGAAAAACAGTCTGTTGCGCCGGGTGCCGGCTTCCAGAGGTTGGAAAAATCCGGTAGGGTTTTTCCAATGTCTGGAAAAAACGAATTGGTGCTGATCCGCGGGCTGCCGGGCAGCGGCAAGACGACCCTGGCGAAGGCCCTGGACGGTTTTGTTCATGTCGAGGCCGATCAGTGGATGGTCGATGCAGACGGCAGCTACCGCTTTGATCCCGAAAGGCTGGCGGCCGCTCATGAGGCGTGCCGTGCCGCCGCCCGGCGCGCGCTCGACGCCGGGCGCAGCGTGGTGGTCTCGAACACCTTTGTGGAGCGCTGGGAAATGCAGCCCTATTTCGAGATGGGCGTTCCGGTGCGTGTGATCGAAGCGACCGGCACCTATGAAAGCGACCACGCGGTGCCGCCGGAGGTTCTGCAGCAGATGCGCGAACTGTGGGAGCCTTACGAGGACGTCAGAGAACAGGTCGGGTGAATTACGGTGAGCCGGTTTCCCAAACGGTCTGCGGCGAGATGGATCGATTGAGGAAGGCCGCCAATTGGGGAGGACTAAACGGAAATCGGGTGAATTTTTTCCAGTTCATCGGCAAGGTGCTCTTCGGTCCGGTTAATGTCAAACAGTTCCTGAAGACCGAGCCAGAAGTCGGCGCGGTTGTTGAAAAAGCGGGCCAGTCGTACTGCGGTGTCCGCAGTGATACTTCGTTCGCCCCGCACGATGGTGTTGATGCGACGTACAGGAACGCGAAGCTCTCTGGCCAGCTGACTCTGACTCAGGTTGTAGTCGTCCAGAAACTCTTGCAGCGCTTCTCCTGGGTGTACATTGACAGGTTTCATCGGTTTGCTCCTTTAACGATAATCCACAAATTCTACGTCTTCAGCGCCGTTCGGTGTCCAACGGAAACAGATGCGGTATTGCTGATTCACTCGGATTGAATGCTGACCTCTTCGGTCTCCTCCCAGTTTTTCAAGCCGATTGCCGAACGGGCTTCGCAGGTCGTTCACTTCTTGTGCCAGATGAATATATCGTAATTTAATCTGCGCTCTTCGTTGCAGTGCCTCATCCGGTCGCTGGGCTTTCCCTTCCCAGAGCTGCCGGGTTCGCTTGTTCTTGAACGAAAGGGTCATATTCAAATTTCCGTGAATATACTCAAGGGTGTACCCTTTTGGGTTTAGGTTTTCAAGGGCGTTTTTCCAGGGATTGGAAACGCTGAAATGAACACTCATCGATAAACGTTTGAATAATCTGCTTTGCCTCATGCAGATCGTGATAATGAGCCACCGCCATGCGCGGGTTGCCGGAGAGCATGGTGGCATAGTCGCGTCCGCCGCGGATCGATCCGGCAAAATAGATTTTCATTTTTCATTGGCCTCCAGGTGGCGGAGCAGATCCCCGAAGACCGGGGCGCGCTGAATAAAAATGCCAGCATAGAGGCAAAGCCGACGGCAGGAAAGCGTTTTCCCGAGGTTGGAAAAGTGGCCGAAAAAGGTTCCATAGACCGCGGTTTTTCGATAGAACAACTCTTTTTTCTGAGAGACGAATTTTCAATTTGTGGAGGATTTTATGGCGGGTCACAGTAAATGGGCGAATATTAAGCACAAAAAAGGCCGCGCCGATGCCGCGCGCGGCAAGGCGTTCAGCAAGATTGCCAAAGAGATGACGGTGGCCGCGCGCCTGGGCGGCGGCGATCCGGATGCCAACATCACGCTGCGCATGCTGGTTTCCAAGGCCAAGGCCGTGAACATGCCGAATGACAATATCGACCGCGCGATCAAAAAAGGGACCGGCGAGCTCGAGGGCGGGGCCCTGGAGGAAATGATTTACGAGGCGTACGCCCCGGGCGGGGTGCCCATCATCGTCGAGGCGCTGACCGACAATAAAAACCGCGCGGCGTCCGAGATCAAAAACGTGCTCACCAAAAACGGCGCCAGCCTCGCCCAGCAGGGCGCGGTCAGCCGCATGTTCCAGCGCAAGGGCGAGATCCTGATCAATGCCTCGAAGATCGAGGAGGACGCCCTGATGGATCTCGTGCTCGAAGCGGGCGCGGAGGACATGCAGCGCGAGGGCGACCAGTTTGAAGTGCTGACCGCCTTCGGCGATTATGCGGCCGTCGCCAACGCCATCTCGGATGCGGGCATCGAAACCGAGTCATCCGAACTCACCATGATTCCCGACATGCCGGCCAACATCGCCGACCTCGAGCAGGCCCAGAAGCTGATGAAGCTGGTCGACCTGCTCGACGCGCTCGACGATGTCCAGAACGTCTACCCCGGCTTTGAGATCGACGACGCCATCGCCGATCAGATCGACTGACGGGGCCCGGCGCGTCCCGGGTTTCGAACGCCTCCCGGTGCGAACCGGGAGGTTTTTTTATTTCACCAGCGCCCGCAGACCGGCCAGCGAGTCGAGCACCGGCACGCCGCAGGCTTCGAGCCGCGGGCGGCTGTTGTGGCCGTTGGCGACCAGCGCGCAGCGCACCCCCATGGCTTCGGCCACTTCAAAGTCGTGCACCGTGTCGCCGACAAACAGCACGGCGTTCGGATCGATGTCCTTGCCGGCGATGTATTTTCTTCCGTTCTCGACCTTGCCGGCGGCGTAGATGTCGTTGAGCCCGACGATATCGTCGAAGAACGGCGTCAGCTCGAAAAAGTCGGCCGCCTCGAGCAGGGCGGTCTGTTCATAGGCGGACAGCACAGCCTGCGGCGTTTCCAATGATTGGAAAAAGCCGATCAGTTCGAGCGCATCAGCGTGCAGCGGGCACTCGAAGCGCCGGCGGTGGTATTCCTCAATAAACTCCTCGGCCAGTTTGCTGTAGGGATCGATCGAATAGTCAAACCCGAGCTGGCAGTAGTAGTCGGTGACGGGGAAGCAGAGTTTGGCGCGGTAGGTGTCGATGTCGATCGGCGCCAGCCCGCGCCGCTCCAGCATGTGGTTGTTGATCTCCACGCACAGCTGCGTGTCGTCCCACAGCGTCCCGTTCCAGTCCCAGATGATCTGCTTGAATTTCATAGTCGATGCGCAGAGTACATCACGGATGGCTCCGATTTAAAAACCCTTCCAATCCCTTTTCGCCCCATCCCCGGGCGGAAGCTACCACGGCAGGAAGGTGGTGGTGTAGAAGCGCGTGTTCGCGTTGGTGGCCGGGGGGGCGACAATGGTGATCGTTCCGCCATTTTCCGTGAAGGGTCCGGCGGAACGCCATTCGCTGTCTTTCAGGTCTTCGGTGTAGATCGCCTCGACTGCTGTTCCGGAGGCGGCTGAGGCCTGGACAACGACTCCGGTGGCGGAAATCAGTATGTCGCGGGATAAAACGACCGGCGGGCTGGACGCGGGGGCCTGGCGGCGAACGCCGAAAATCAGATCGCGCCCGTTTTCCCGGCCGAGCCCTTTAGCGTAGGAAAAGCCTGTAAGGAAATATTCACCGTTTGCGCTGATCTGCCCGGTGCCGGTTTTGCCGTCGGAAAAGTTGAGCGTTATCACTCCGTTGGCGGCGATGGTGTAGGTGCCCCGGTTGAGCTCAATGAGCTTGTCGTCTGCGAACGTCTGGAATTGGTTGAGCGAGATTTGGTACGATGGGTCGCCGATGTTCGTGCGGTAATTCTTCAGATGGTTTGAGCGCGCCCAGGAGTCGCTCCGTATCGAGAAGGTGCTGTTCGGGTTGAGGAAAACACAGGTGCGTCCCAGATCGATCTCATTGACAAATTCCTCGGGGCCCCAGGTATCGAACTCCTCGATCAACTCTCCGAGAAAGTAGACCGCGGAGACGCTGGAGGGCATGTTGGTGGGCTGCTTCAGAAACAGGAGTAGAGAAAGGTCATGATCTTCGCTGGTCGGCATGATGGCTGCCGTTAGATTCCCGTCTGCGCTCATCTGCATGGGCAGAACATCGCCTCCAACGGAAACGGCCATCTCCCCGTTGCCTTGAACGGCGTAGGTGCCGGCGAGGGGGGTGGTGTTTTCGGTGATTTCGCAGTCGGCCGTAATATCAACGTAGCGGTCCCCGGTCAGCTCGATTTCTTCATCCATCAGTGTGCGGGTGACCTCCCATTCGGACGATCCCCCCGAAAAGGCGCTGAGGCCGTCGAAGGTGAACTGGAGTGTTTCCAGGCGCAGCCGCTCGACGTTCCCTGAACCGTTGATCCCTTCCGTTGCGAAGTTATGGCCGAAGGCGAACCCCGCATAGGTTCCCTTTGCGGCTGCATTGCTGAGTCCCGATCCCTTGCGGATGAGCAGTCTCAATCCTGTTTCCGCGGATCCCGGCTCGTTCTCGATGCCTGCGAAGGCGATGGCGACGTTCGTCGTGGTGTTGAAGTAAAAAGGAAAGCTGCCGTAATTATCCGTGATCCGGAGCACCGGTCCGTATTCAACCGACACGCTTCCTGCGACGGATTCTGCAAGCGCTTTGCTGGTGACGGAAAACGCGGAAAAATAGCGCCTTTCGCCGCTTGTCTCGATTTGTTCCACGTTGGTGACCTGACGGATGATCTCGATGCCCGCGGTCGTCCCGGAAAAGGTGTTGCCGGAGGTGATCGAGATTTCACCTTGGTCGGCAAGGATGTTTTTTCGGTTCCCGACGTACCCGGTATACTCCTCTCCTGAGAAGCCGATTTCGTACCCGAGGTAGTGGTAATCGCCGGCCAGTTGGCCAAAGCAGGAAAAGTTTGCAAGGAGGAAAGCCGCCAGTCCCAATGAGAATGATCGCTTCATGACCAGTTCCTTTTGTTAAACACGCGCTCAGAATCTGACTTTTGCAGTCGTGAGTCAAATCGATAAATATGTCAGTGTGCAAACCCGTGTAATTCTGCGCGCGTTTGTTTCAAACCGTGTATTTCTCGATCTGTCGATTCCTCTGCTTTGCGAATGGCGCGACCCGGAAAACAGGGCAGTCTGAGATCGTCGAAATACAGAGCCTGTTCTGCTGGATCGAGAGAAAAACGGGAAATTTCGAGCATTTTTACAGGTGTCTGAAGTCATCTTTTGTGACGGCAGTTGAAGCTGCGATTCCGATGCCGGCCCGCTTCGAGCGCGCCGTCGGGCTGATCCGTGGTTTCGCGCACGGTGCGGAACAAAACGGCCCGGAGGACCGTTCTGTGTAGCACGGTGCTCTGCGCCGTGTTTTCGTGAACGGTGCGGAGCAAACGGCCCGGAGGACCGTTCTACGCTGCGGTGCTCCGCGCCGTGTTTTCGCGCACGGTGCGGAGCAAACGGCCCGGAGGACCGTTCTACGCAGCACGGTGCTCTGCGCCGTGTTTCCGTGAACGGTGCGGAG
>JBFHEM010000010.1:0-87507 GCA_041584215.1 Tichowtungia sp.
ATAACAGACAGATTTCTCCGGCGTGCTGAACCCAGCGTTCCGAATCCACCTGAATGGTGACGCTCCCTGTGTACGTGTAATGCAGTTGCAGATTTCCGCTCTGCCAGCGCGAAAGAGAGTCGCCGGGATCATAGACGTGGTCGTCGATTCGGTAAAACAGGATGTTGGATGCGATATGCACGGGTTGTCACAAATGGTAATTCCAGTCAGTTTCGGGATGATCCCAGCCATGGACTTTTCTGTCAAACTATATTCAAATTGCCGAGTTGTTCGGAGTGGCGGGATGTTGGAATTCAGGTGGAGGATCATTTCATGATGAAGTTTGTTTGTGTAGGTCTAGGTTTGGCGGGTTGTTTGTTTTTTTCCGGCTGTCGGACTGCGGAGCTGGAATCCCGGCCTTTCAGTTCGGTCAGGGAGTATGCGCTGACGAATGGAAATGGAATGACCGTTCGGATTACCAATTATGGTGCACGAATTACATCGATTCAGGTGCCGGACCGTCTCGGCGTTTTTGACGATGTGGTTTTGGGTTATGACTCGGTTGAAGGGTATATCAACGCGGTCGATCGCGCCTATCTGGGCGGGTTGGTCGGGCGGTATGGAAACCGAATCGCCCGGGGACGGTTCTCTTTGGACGGTAAGGATTATGTGCTGGCAGCGAACAATAATAAAAATCACCTGCACGGAGGCAATCTGGGGTTTGATAAGGTGATTTGGACGGTCGATTCGGCGGAGGGAAATTCTCTGCAGTTGTCGTACCTTTCATTTGACGGTGAAGAAGGATATCCCGGTAATTTGTCGGTTCAGGTGACGTATACGCTGACGGAAGACAATGAACTCAAAATCGAGTATGACGCAGTGACCGATCAGGCCACTCCGGTGAATCTGACGAATCACAGCTATTTCAATCTGGCGGGCGAGGGGGCACCGACGATCCTGAATCATGAACTGATGATCGCGGCCGATGCGGTTACGCCGGTGGATGACGGGTTGATTCCCAAAGGGGAACTCTCGTCGGTTGACGGTACGTCTTTTGATTTTCGAACTCCCAAAAAGATCGGGCGGGATATCGGCGCGGACAATGAGCAGCTGCGGTTCGGATTGGGGTATGATCATAACTGGGTGCTCAGTAAAAAAGACGTGGGTCTGACTCTGGCGGCGTCTCTGTACGATCCGGACAGCGGTCGTCTGCTGGAGATTTTTACCGAAGAGCCCGGGATTCAGTTTTATTCAGGAAACTTTCTGGATGGGCGTTTGATTGGAAAGAGCGGAAAGCCGTATGCGTATCGCAGCGCGCTGTGCCTCGAGCCTCAGCATTTTCCGGACAGCCCGAACCAGCCGGATTTTCCGTCGACCATTCTGTATCCGGGAGATCGGTATCACACCGTGTCTGTGTATAAATTTTCAGCAAAATAAAGAGGATTGAGTCGAATATGAAATCGTTGTGGTTTGCAGGTGTTGGTTTGCTGGTTTTGCCTTTGTCGCTGTTTGCGGACGGGGGGCAGGCCGTTCCCCGGCCCGAGTATCCGCGTCCGCAAATGGTGCGGTCGGAATGGCTCAATTTAAATGGAACCTGGCAGTTTGCTGAAACGGACGACAACCGCGCGGTTTTTATGGCCGCAGAGGATTTTCCGGATCAGATTACGGTTCCGTTTTGTCGCGAGAGCGAACTGTCCGGCCTGAAGCGCACGGACCTGGTGAAGAATGTGTGGTATCGCCGCACGTTTCATGTGCCGGAATCGTGGACCTCTCCCCGCGTCCGGCTGCATATCGGGGCCTGCGACTGGCGAACCACGGTCTGGGTGAACGGCCGGCGCGTGGGCGGGCATATCGGGGGCAGTGTCGCGTTTGGTTTTGATGTGACCGATTTTCTGCAGGATGGCGGCAACACGGTTGTCATTCATGCGTTTGATGATACGCCGAGCAAGCTGCAGCCCTGCGGCAAGCAGTCCCAGGAGCCGATTCCTCATGGAATGATTTACACCCGGACAACCGGGATCTGGCAGACCGTGTGGCTGGAGGGTGTCGGATCCTCATTCATTCGCCAGATCTCTGTGAATCCGGATCCGGCCGGAGAGCGCGCGCTGCTGGGTGTGGAGGTCGACGGTCTCTCCCGGGGGCTTGAGATTCTGGCGGTCGTGAGAGACGGGGCCGCAGAGGTTTGCCGGGAACGTGTTGCCGCAGACTGGAGAAACGGACAGCTGGTGCTGCCGATCCCCGATCCGAAGCTGTGGCAGATGGACGATCCGTTTCTTTATGATTTGACGCTGCAGCTCAAGCGCGGCGAGGATATTGTTGATGAGGTTTCCTCCTATTTCGGGATGCGGACGGTTTCCATTGAAGGCCGGGCCGTTTTAATCAACGGGAAGCCGGTTTTTCAGCGGCAGGTGCTGGATCAGGGATTTTATCCGGACGGAATCTGGACGGCACCTTCGGATGAAGCGCTTCGCCGGGATATTGAGCTGAGTCTCGCGGCCGGGTTCAACAGCGCCCGGCTGCATCAGAAAGTTTTCGAACCGCGCTTTTTGTACTGGGCCGACCGGATGGGATATCTGGTGTGGGGCGAGTTCCCGAACTGGGGGCTGGATTATCAGCATCTGGATGCATCCCTGAACCTGCTGAATGAATGGACAGAGATCCTCGCGCGCGACCGGAACCATCCGTCGATTATCGGCTGGTGCCCGTTCAATGAAACGCTGGAAACATCCACGGAAATACAGCGGTCGGTTCTTCGGGTGACCCGGCTGTGTGATCCCGGGCGCCCGGTCATCGACAGCAGCGGCTGGTGGCACGCAGCAGCTTTTCCGGATCTGCGGGACGCGCATGACTATAACCGCGACGTGGAGTCGTTTGAGAGCGAGTGGGACGACTGCCTAAGCATGGTCCTGCCGGATGTCTACAACCATCGGGAAATTCTGCGCGATGTGCCGTTCTTCATCAGTGAGTATGGAGGAAAGCATTTAACGCTGTACCCCAACTGGAGCCGGGAACAGAAAGACGCCGCGCTGAACGAATTTTACGGAATTTTTGAAGGACTGGCCGCCGCGCAGCTGAACAACCCCAGCCTGTTCGGTTTCTGCTACACGCAGCTGACGGATGTCGAGACGGAACGCAACGGGGTCTACACCTACGATCGCGAGCCGAAGTTCGACATGGATCGCCTGAAAAAAAGCCTTCAGCGTCCGGCGGCCTATGAAAGTGAGCCTCCGTATCAGTCGATTTCAGCCGTGTCGTGGACTCCCCTGGTGGCCGCGCGCCCGGAGCCGGCCGGCCGGATGCCGTGGAAATACCGGGTGGCCAAAGACGCGCCTCAAAACTGGAATGCGGCCGGGTTTGATGATTCTTCCTGGGCGTCGGGTATGGCGATGTTCGGCCATCGGGGCGGATTCGATGACCTGATCGAAAGCGAATGGAAGGGGCAGGCCGATATGTGGATGCGTCAGGAATTCGACTATGACGGGGCGGCCTTTGACAGGGCGGCGCTGGTGCTGCTCAACGGCGGGCAGGCGGACGTCTATATCAACGGGGAGCCGCTGAAGATGAACGTTCCGTGGAAGTTTCTGTACCGCGGCAGCGATGTCGCTGACCGCCTTCGTTCGCTGCTGAAACAAGGCCGGAATGTGATGGCGGTTCACGTCGCCGGAAATCCCGGCAAGGCATTTATCGATGCCGGAATTTTAATCGAGCGGAATTGATCATCAATGCGATAGAACAGAATGACGGGAGCGATTTCCATGAGTGTTAAAGCGTAAAATATAGCAAGTGTTTTAAAATCATTGTTCTGCTATATTTTTAAATACATAATGATCATTTTCCGAAAACTGTTTTGTGTAAGGTGATAAGCAGTGCAGTAAACGGATGCAAAGAGTGTGGAACGAAAACAAAATGGAGGTATCAGAATGCAAAAGACAAACATGAGGTTGGTGCAGGTGTCTGGAATGCGCGGGGGGAGGCTTGGTTTCTGGAAAATGCTTAAGGCAGGGTTTTTTGTTCGAGCGTCTGCTTTCTGTTTGTTTCTGGCCGGAGCGGTGCCGGTGGAGGCCGATACGGTTATAGCTTTTTCGGATGATTTCGCCGGGGCCTCCGGTTTGTTGAGCAGTCGTGTGACTCCCGTCGGCGGGCTGCAGTGGATCGACCAGTTTAACCGTTCAGTGCTGGCAAACAACCGGATTGAGGTGTCGCAGAATAACCAATTCGCACGGGTTCAGACAAACGGACTGGATCAGATTGGATTGAATCAGGTCCTGATCCTGGAAGCCGACTTTCTGTTGAACGGGGCGGATCTCTCTGGATCGATCGGCGGGGCGACGATTTCCATGTATGACAACCTCGGGTCTCCGGTAGCACCGACCGGCGACGCTCTTTCGTTTCGGTTAATTGGTTCCGGAACGGATGCCGGGAAGTTTTCCCTGTTTGCGAAAAACAACAACGTATCGGTTGCCGATGGAACGAAAACAACCGGAGTCCTTTCCGGCTATGATACCGATCTGATTCACATGATGCTGAAGTTTGACCGGGTCAATCTTCAGGTTGTTGGAATTGCATCCAATACCGTAACCGGCGACACCGTCTCCCATCAGCTTTCGCTGACACAGGCTGAAGCGGATGCGCTGGTGCTTACGCATTACGGAGAATCAACAACCGGGTATCTGTCCGGTACGGCGGTCTGGGACAATCTTTCTGCCAGTGTGGTGACGACGCCGCCGGCAGACGGAATTGCAATTTCGGACGATTTCGACGGGGCTTCCGGCCTGTTGAGCAGTCGCGTGACTCCCGTCGGCGGGCTGCTGTGGATCGACCAGTTTAACCGTTCGGTGTTGGCAAGCAACCGGATTGAGGTATCCGTAAACAACCAGATGGCCCGGGTTCATACGAACGGACTGGATCAAATCGGGACGAATCAGATCCTGGTTCTGGAAGCCGATTTCCTGGTGAACGGAGCGGATCTCACGGGCGCATACGGCGGGCCAACTATTTGTATGTATGACAATCTCGGGGCGCCGGTTGTGCCGACCGGCGATGCGCTTTCGTTCCGAATGGTGACGGTGCCCGGAGAATCACTTGGGACGTGTTCTCTGTTTGCGCAAAGCGATAATACCCAGGTTGCCGACGGAAAGAAAACAACCGGCGTTCTTGCCGGCTATGATACCGATCTGATTCATATGACGCTGCAGTTTGACCGGGTCAATCTGCAGGTCGTTGGAATCGCCTCCAATACCGTAACCGGCGACGCGGTCTCTCAGCAACTTTCGCTGACGCAGGCAGAAGCGGATGCGCTGGTGCTTACGCATTACGGATTTTCAACAACCGGGTATGCATCCGGCACGGCGCTGTGGGACAATTTCTCAGTTGAGGTCGTCAATACGCAGGTGCAGCCAGGCCGCTATATTTCTTTGGAGATCATCGGCGCCAATGCCGTGGTGACTTTCGACGGGGCCACCGGTTTGGACTATGTGCTGCAGTGGAAACAGGATCTGGTGTCCGGTGAAAGCTGGAGCAATGTTGTTTCGGGCATTGCCGGGGCCGGCGGAATGCAGAGTGTCAGCAATGCGTTGTCGACAGGGACTTCGTTCTATCGCGTTGTGTCTGAGTAGGTATAATCATAACGACCTTGGTTACGCTGAGCGCTCCCGGGATCCGGGAGTGCTCATTCTATCACGGAAATACCGCGCGTTTTTTCGCGGAGCGGCGGACTCATCAGACAAGCGGAGGAATATTTGTGAATAAAAGACATCTGTTTATTGCGGTTTTAATGGGTGTTTCATCGGCGAGAGGGGGTGTCCTTGTAAAGGATGACTTTTCTGTTGGTACAGCCGGACGTTTATCCATAACAAATGGGGCGTTGGTCGGGGGAACCGCTCTTCAGCAGGGAGAGGGGGCGTGGATCTCGCCCAATGCATTCCGGCCGGTTCGGTTTTATCAGAACGAAAATAAAGATCAGGTCATCGCGGCCATTCCGGGGGAAGGTAACGGGGCGGGGCAACTTTCTGCGCCGTTTGATTTGGGCTCTGCTTCGGGACGTGTAACCGCAGCGGTCGACGTAAAATTTACGGATGAAATGACGGCGCCATGGACCGGGTTCTATCTTTCTTTTACATCAGAAACTGCAGACAGCCCCCTTGGTTCCAAAACAGCGGATTCGCTTACATTGCGGTTTGATCCAATCAGTAAATATGTACAGCTTCGTGCCGGTTATTCGGATCAGCCGGATGCAGCGCCAGTATTGGTCGCTGGCTTTGGCGGTGCAATAACGGTTGAGAACTTTGATCCGCAAAATAACGTTATCAACCTTTCCTTATCCTATGATGCGGAGTCAGGTGCAGCCACGGCTGAGGTTTCTGACGCTGTTTTAGGGGGCCGTAAGTCATGGAGTGTGCGCCTGGCAACGGCGCTGAATGTGGATAATATAGACACCGTTTCCTTGTATTTTTCTTCCATTGATAATTCTTATGCGGGAACGGACTATGCATGGCTTGATAATTTTCAGATCGCTGTGCCAGATCCCGACGGTCTGTCAGACTTTGGTATTCAGCGGATCGAAAAACCTGAAAATTCTCCGATACACATGGGTGATATGATTCAGCCGGTTCCCCGCAGCTCCTTACTTGAACAGGATGGTTTTACGGTGTGGGGGGCCAGCATGACCCGTTCGGATGACGGAGTATGCCATCTGTTCTATGCGCGTTGGCCCGCCGGAAAAACGTGGCTCAATGGTTCTGAAATTGCCTGTGCCACGGCGAATCAACCGGAGGGTCCTTATGCGTTTCAGGAAGTGATCCTGGCCTCACGGGGAGATCAATTCTGGGACGGCATCGCGACCATTAATCCCCAGGTCCATTTTTTTGACGGAAAATACTATTTGTATTATACGGGAAATAATGGAGCCGGACGGCTGACTTTTGATGAAAACGGCAATCCGATCACCCAGAGGATTGGGGTGGCCGTGGCGGATCATCCGGCCGGCCCCTGGAGCCGTCCGGATGTGCCTCTCGTGGATATTTCAGAAAGCGGACTGGATTCCAATTTTATTGCCAACCCGGCCGTGACGGAAACGCCCCGGGGGACATTTCTTTTGATCTATAAATGCGGAGATGGTTCCAAGGTGTATCATACTGTGGCTGAGGCGGATTCGCCGGACGGTCCGTTTGTGAAGTCGAATCAAAAAGTTTTTGATTCTGATACAAGCAGTTTTCCTGCAGAAGACCCGTTCATCTGGTATCAGGATGATCGGTTTTATGCTGTGCTTAAGGATATGGATGGATCCTTTAGTACAGGTGGAGTGGCTCTGGTGCAGTTTGAGTCGTTTGATGGATATGACTGGAATCCTTCACGACCGGTTTTTGTCTCGGAAACTGCCATCCTGTGGCATGACGGGGTCTATGAAGATGTCGATCTGGTGGAGCGGCCTCAAATATGGATGCAAAATGGGATGCCGGCAGTGATGTTTTGCGCTGTGCGTAAAGGTGCGCAAACGTACAATATTCATATTCCTCTGAAAAAACCTGAAACCGATCCGCTGATGATTCCATATCCGGGGATTTCATGGTCAAATGCGGTACCCATCGTGAAAAACGGCGAAGCGTTCCATAGCGATTTCTGCTTGATCCAGGATCGTTCAAGTCGCTGGCACGCGATTGGGATCGGAGGGCCGGATGGCGGAGACCAGAGCCTTTTCCATGCAGTGGGGAGTGTGCTTACTGAGCCTTTCGACTATCGCGATCAAATTACCTCCGATTCCGGTACGCTGCACATGTGGGCGCCGTATGCCGTCTGGGCAGACAGAGATAACGCCTATTTATATTACTGTCATGCGACTGACAGCCGTGTTGATTTGCGAATGTTCGTCGGTCGGGGACCTGATTTGGAAAGTTGGACGCCTTATGCCGGAGACAATTTGGAAGGAAACACCGTTTTCCAGGAGGCCGCAGACCGCGATGCCTGTATTTTTTGGGATGATGATCTGAAAACCTATCTGATGTATTATGCAGGGAATCCGGACGGGTTAAAAGGAATTCGCTGTCGGCGCTCTGCAGATTTATTCAACTGGACGGATCCGATAACGGTGATGACTCCGCCTCCCGGGTATCAGGTCGCGGAATCTCCATTTGTTCTGAAACGAAACGGGTACTATTACCTGTGGGTCAGCGGGTTTGATTATGGACGTATGTCGTTATATATTTCACGGGATCCATTTGATTTTGGTGATTCGGTCGCGAATCGAATTGAGGAGCAGCCGGGGCATGCTCCTGAAATTGTTACAGAAAATGAAATCGATTATATCGGCTGTGCCGCGATTGCATCAAATTTTGATGCCGCAAACTCTCCTGCTTATCACGATTTGAGAGGCGTTTTTCTTCAACCGCTGCGTTGGCGGGAAGCCACTTCAGCAGAAGTCAGCCGGGTAACTGAATGAATATCATTATCTTTGTTCCGCGGCAGTCTGTGTTTATCACGGTTGATAGTTGAGGGGAGATGGAAAGTTTAGATGAGTAGAATATTGAAGCCCATTGCTGTTGTTATTGCTGCGGCATGCACTGTGGTCCATGCAAATCAGGTCTTGATGGGTCAGGATACGAATGATGGATCGTTAGAGTCCTGGAGTTCGGTGCTGACCAACGCCGTCGGTTTCGGCAATGGCGAGGAGGTGCCGGCGGATGGGGCCGCGGCAAAACCTGCGGACGGAACCGCATTGGGGCGGCCCGGTTCGCTGGAAGCGAACGACGCGGTTGTATTCCTTGGAGATTCCATCACGGCCCGGGGCACCTTCCCGGAGGGCTACTTGAGGCTGGTTTCCGCCGCCATATCCAACGCGTACCCGAGTGCAAACATCAAGGTTATCGGTGCCGGAATCGGCGGCAATAAAGTCACGGATTGTCAGGAACGGCTGGATCGCGATGTGCTGCAGAAAAACCCCGATGTCGTGGTGATCTACATCGGCATCAATGATGTGTGGCACTGGACCCATCCGCGGGTACTTGCCAGAGGAGGGACGGGAACGTCTCGCGAGGATTTTGAAAGCGGACTGCTCGATTTAATTGGTCGGGTCTCCCGGAGCGGTGCACGGGTCATTCTTTGCACCCCCTCGGTGATCGGCGAAAAACCCGACGGCACGAATCCTTCGGACCGGATGCTGGACGAGTATTCCGACATCAGCCGCAAGGTCGCAAAGCAAACAGGTGTCCAGCTGCTCGACATCAGGAAAGAGTTCATAACCTATCTTGCTGAGCACAATCCCGGGAATGCAGAGAAAGGCATTTTGACCTGGGATTCGGTTCATATGAACTCCCGCGGCAACCGGTTTCTGTCCGGACTGATGCTTGATGCGCTGGGTGTGCCAACCCCTGATTCGAAGGACGGCGGGGACGGTCAGGCTGTGTCTGGCGGTTCTGCGGCGCAGTCGCCGGCCGAAAGGCCCGCCGCCAAAATTGAACTGGAACGAAAGAAAACGGACATTTCGACACTGGTCTATCACGCGCGGGAGCTTCGCCGGCTCCTTTATGACGATCCGTACCGTCCCAAATACCATTTTGTTCCGCCCGAAGGCCTCTGGAACGATGTGAACGGTATGATTTACTGGAAAGGCCGTTATCATATTTTCTATTTATCGCGGACCGTTGACCCTGAACTGGCTGAAGAGCTGAAAAAAATTAAAGGCCAGCGGGTCGAAATGGAAACCTGGGGCCATTCCTCCAGCATGGATCTGGTCCACTGGATTCACCATCCCTTCGCTCTGGTGCCGGCTTACGACGGTTCGATGCCCAAGGGCATCTTCAGCGGCGACATGATGGATAACATGGAGGTGCCGACCATTATCGCGCACGTGCCGGGCCAGGGGACCTGCATCTGGCAGGCCGAGGACGATATGCTGATCGACTGGAAGCCGCTTGATGAGAATCCCGTCATTCCTGAAGCCGGGGCGCCGGACGAAGCGGTTGTGTTTGATGCGTGCGGCTGGAAAGAAGGCGACAGCTATTACGCTCTGATCGGCAACAGAAGCAAGGCGGAGGGATATGAAGGAGATTCATCGAGCCTGTTTACCTCCAAAGATCTCACGAAATGGGATTATGTCGGGCCGTTCTACAAGTCGGATCGGAAATGGACTGAAAAATACACCGATGCCGCCTGTATCGATTTTTTTCCGTTGGGAAAAACACACATGTTGGTGACCCACGTTCATGAGCCGTACATGCACAGTCAGTATTATCTGGGACACTACAATAAAGGGCAGTCCTTTATACCGGAAGCGCATGGTTTGTTCGCGGCCATACAGCAGCAGTGCATGGCTCCGGAAACCATGCTGGATGGCAAAGGGCGCAGGCTGTTTATGGCCTGGCATTTGCCGTTAAGAAATTTCACCTGGCCGGCACCATGGCGGTCTTTTTCAACCCTTCCACGGGTGTTTTCTGTCGGTCAAAACGGAGAGCTTGAGCAGCGTCCGGCTGAGGAGCTTAAAACACTCCGTTTCAACCACTGCACGAAGGCTCCGGTCGTACTGGATGACGGGGCACAATTCGACCTCGCCGGCATTCGCGGAACCTGCCTGGAGCTCGGGCTGACAATCAAACCCGGAGGCTGGGAAGCAGTCGGCGTTAACGTGTTGCAGGCGGCGGACGGCTCAGAGAAAACAGCCATTGGATATGATTCAAAGAAAAAGGTGCTGTATGTCGACTTCAGTAAATCGACCAAAGGGGTTGATGGAACGATGGCGCGGTTCGGAAAACAGCATGTGGAGAGGTACGAAGAGCTGGAGCAGGAAGTTGTCTCTCGGCAGGAGCTGCCGCTTGTTTTGGCGGATGGAGAAGACCTCAGCCTCCGAATCTTCATCGATCAGGCGGTAGTTGAGGTCTTTGCTAATAATCGGCAGGTGCTTGTTCAGGATGCGTTTCCGGCAGAGCGCAGTTCGGATGGCGTGTCCCTGTTCGCGGAAGGGGGCGCCGCGGAGGTATCCCGCATCGAATCATGGGATCTGCATTGGACCAATGCGTTTTAGAATCTTTGATAGGAGGTTCTGATACGAAATTAGCCTGACTCATATTGATTCAGGCTGATTTCGAAGGAATTTCATGAACAGATGCCGGGCGGCTTTATACTGCAACCGGTTCCGGATGCCCGATCCCGGCGAGGTCGGCGGCGAGGGTTTGATAGTCCCGGTACAGGGCGGTCAGCAGCTGCTGGTCTTTTTCCGTGCAGGGCGGAACGTTTTTGCGGCGGCAGTGGGTTCCGATTGCAACGCCGCGCATCTGGAGGAACCATTTTGCGGAGCGCGGGTAGCAGTTGCCGTATACGTCCAGTGCGTCAATCAGGAACTGTTCGACGGTGTGAATCTGTTCGGCCGGAGCGGTTCGGAAGTTTTCGCAGATCCAGACGGGCAGCTCCGGAAGGAGGTTGGTGTCAACGCCGGAGTAGCCGTCGCCGCCTGCCTGCAGGGACCCCGCAAGTGTGGGCAGGTGGGCGTTGAAAAATCGCAGCCCGCTTGCGGCGGACAGCGCGAGCTTTTGCCGGATTTGGTCGATGTCGCAGCAGGTGTCTTTGTGGAAGTGAACGCGGCCGCTTTCGGCGATCCACCCGAAAAGTTCGGGAGAGAGCACGCGTTTGTAGGGGGTCGGGCACTCGTAGGTTCCCAGTGAAATCTGGCCGGTAGAGTCCATCAGCTGCTGCATGTTTTGCTTCCAGACCTCATCCGAATCCTCTTCGGCAGCGAGCTGGCAGGTGGTGATGACCACGGTGCAGGCGCCTGCGTCGATCGTCTGTCTGGCAAAGCCGGCGATTTCGCGGAGGTCCGTGCTTTGCGGAATTCCGGCGGCCACCGGAACGCGGCCGCGCGCGTACTCAACTGTTTTGCTGCATAGCAGAATGGTTTCTTCCGGGGTGAGTTCATGCACTTCACTGGACAGGCAGCATGCGAAAAGGCCGCTGACCCCGTGGGCAATATAAAAGTCGATCAGGCTTTCCAGCCCCTGGAAATCGATTTGTCCGTCCGCCGTGAACGGTGTAATCATCACCGGCCACACGCCGGGCGCAGCGTGGCTGCTGGTTGCTGTTTTCATTCGTTATCGTCCAGTTTAATCCGGTTAGTTCCGTATGTTTAGACCGCCATATGTGGTTCTGGCAGCAGATTTAAAAATAAAATCACCTGTTTTTAGCGGGATTGCTTTATTTTTTTGGAGGCTATCGCTTTTCTTTTGTCAGTGCAAGGGTTTAAAGATGCGTATTTTTCAGAGAAAATACGCATAAATGATTGCCTCTGTTTATGTAAAATCATATAGCCTGTAGGATGCAATTCAGAACGATTTTGAGGAGTCAGTGAAGCATATGAAAATCCAGCGCGAATTCTCCCGGGCATTGCTGCCGCTTCTTTTGCTGAGCGGGATCTCTTGCGCGGCGGCGAGCGAGCCACCGGTTTTTCCAACCCTTGGAAACCTGATCCGCCCGTCCGCCGGCTGGACCTTTTCGCCGGCGGAGGCCTGGCAGTCGGTCGCGGGGACAGACGGAAGTCCGGCGGCGGCCACCTTGTCGGTTCGGGCCGGACTGCGGACCGCGAAACGTCTTTCGTGGTATACGGCGAAGCAGCCCGTTGCGGAAAATATCAGCGGTCCGGGCGCGTTCCGGATCGGCGGCTGGATGCGGATTGACGACGGGGCCGACTATTATCGGGATCACCTTGCCATGATTCAGCTGGTTTCCAGCAGCGGGTTTTCGGAGGAGCTCCGGAGCTATCGCCAGACCGGGGAGTGGGTCTATTTTGAAAATCGGGTTTTTGTTCCCGAGGGAGCGGGAGATCTGTTTGTGCTGCTGTCGGCCCGCCAGCGGTCTTCCCGCGATGCGCTGGTCTCCTTTAAAGGGGTGTATCTGATTCCGGACGATGCGCCTCCGCCGGCCTGGGAATGCAGCGGGATTTCCA
Source organism: Tichowtungia sp. (assembly GCA_041584215.1). Lineage (GTDB taxonomy): Bacteria > Verrucomicrobiota > Kiritimatiellia > Kiritimatiellales > Tichowtungiaceae > Tichowtungia. Next base: position 12,902 of record JBFHEM010000010.1, read on the forward strand.
CGGATGCAGGCGGCCCGTGGAGGTGCGCTGACCGGAGGTTCCGGATTACGGGCGAGGTGTCCGATTCCGCGGGCGGGCAGCCGCTGTGGGCCGATTTTGATTTTGCGCGGCTGCTGCTCAGGGCGGGCTGCCGGGAACCGCTGGATCCCTCCGGCATTCGGGTGCTGGCGGTTTTTCAGGACGGGACGGAGCAGGCCGTGTCCGTTGCAATGGATCACCCTCGCGGCAGTCTTGCGGACGCGTATCTGCGCAGCGGGACGCTCAAATGGCGCACGCTCGACGGCGTCAAAAAATATGAAATCTATTTCAACGCCGCCGGCCCGGCCGGCGTCGCGCCGATCCGGCCGGCCGCCCCGCTGGGGGTCGGCGAGCTGCTGCGCTGTTCGCCGGACGAACGCAATCCGGTATGGGCCGGCTGGCCGGGGCAGGATCTGGACGTGCAGGATGTGGATCACGACGGCGATCTGGACATTTATGCGAAAAACACCGATGCGGGCATCTGGCTGCTGCGCAACGCGGGCTCCGCCGATGAGCCGCTGTTCCTGCCGCGCCAAAAGCCGCTGCAAAGCGATGCCCTGCCGCGCATGCCGATGCGGGATCTGCTGCTGGACTGGAATCGGGACGGCGAAACGGACCGTGTGATTGTAACCCGTAAAAAACTGGGTGCCGGCGGTTATATCGATGGGGTGTCTGTTTCTCTGGACGTCGCGGTCAACGGGCTGGGGACGGTCCGTCTTGTGGAGATGGACGGTACGCCGGTCGTGTTCGGCAATGCCACCTGGTTTTCGATGCGCGAAGGCGACTTCGACGGCGACGGTCGGCCCGACATGGCGACCGGGTCCGCGGAAAGCGATCTGCAGCTGCTGCTGAATCGCGGCGTGGTCGACGGCAAAGCGGTTGTGGAAAGAGTCCGGGTTCCGTTTAACCGGTTCGACGATCCATACGACTCCGGCGATATGTCGCTCAAACCCTGTCCGGTCGACTGGAACGGCGACGGGCGCGACGACATTGTCTGGACCGGCTGGGGCGGCTTTGTCCGGCTGCTGATCAACCGCAATCTGGAGGGCCGGGCCGAGTTTGAAGACGCCGGGGCGTTCATGAGCGCCGGCGGCCTGGTGAATGCCATCGAATCGCCCATGCCGGATGCCGCGGACTGGGACGGCGACGGCGATTTCGACCTGATCTGCGGGAATGCCAACGGAACTTTTATGTGGGTGGAAAATATCGGAACGCCGGCCCGGCCGATCCCGGCGGCGGCGACTCCGCTGAAGGATGCGCGCGGCCGGGAAATCCGCATGACCGCCGCGGACGCCGGCGCCACAATCCAGGGGCCCGCTGAGCAGTGGTGGGGCTACACCTCCTGCGCGGCGGCGGATGTGGACGGCGACAGCGATCTGGATCTGGTCGTGAATGATTCGCTGGGACGCCTGCGCTGGATTGAGAATATCGGCACGCGCACGACGCCCGTTTTTTCAGCCGATGTCCGGACGTTTCTGTATAAGGGCAAACCGCTGATCATTCCGTGGCGCAACCGCCCGGCCGTTGCGGACTGGGACGGCGACGGCATCGAAGAGATTGCGGTGCTGGACGACGCCGGCTATCTGGTGGCCTATCCCCTGAACCGCGCCGATCCGGACCGCCTGACGGCGCATTGGTTCTTCACGGATGCGGCCGGAACGTGTGTCGGCGGCAATCTGGAGTCGATTGCAAAGCCGACCAGCGGCCGCACCCAGCTGGCGGCGGGGGACTGGGACGGCGACGGGGACACCGACCTGATGGCCGGGCGTCCGCGCAACGGAAATGAAGGCAACCTGCTGTATCTGGAAAACATCGGGACTGCGAACCGGCCCGTGCTGCAGCGCGGCAGCATGCAGGCGCGCGGCGCCCGCTTTGCCCAGTGGTCCAGCGGCGACGGGCACGACCAGTGGCATTCGACCGGACCGTGCATGACGGACTGGAATGCCGACGGCAAAACCGACCTGATCTTCGGGCTGGAGATGGGTCAGCTGGCTTTCTATACGCACGACTATTTTGAGGGCGACGCCTTTCCGCTGTTCCGGGCCGATGTTTTCCAAACCCTGGACCTGAGCGACAGCGAAAGTGCTTTTGGTATTTTCCAAAAGAAACGACCCTCCGGGGAGAGGCAAAAGGCGGAGCCGCGCACGGTTTTTGATTTTAATGCGGAGGCGGATGAGTTTACCGCGAGTCTGCTGCCCCTGGAGTATCCGCCCCAGCTTCTGGAGGAGGATGCGGTCGCTTCGACTCAGCCCCGCGCGCTGAAAATCCTGTCGCCCGCGCCCGGGGATGTGCTGAGCGGTCCGGTGGTTTTCGAGGCCGAAGCCGCGGGGGGACGGACGATTATGCTGGTCGAGTTTTTTGTGGACGGGGAGCTTCTGGCGAAGGAACGGATTGCTCCGTTTGTGGCGTTTGGCGATGACAATACCTGGGATACCGGGTCGGTCGAAGACGGCGAGCATGTCCTTTCGGTGAAGGTGACCTATTTTGACGGGCAGGAGCTGTCGGTCCGTCAGACCCATCGGGTTAAGAACCGATAAATAAACTGAAAACGCCGGGGGAAATGAGCCGGGAGGCTGGCCGTCGGCGCGAGTTGATATAAGGAGTGACTATGCAGTTGGGATGGATTGATATTGCGGTACTGGTTGCCTACTTCGGGCTGACGATGGGGCTGGGCTTTTTCTTCGCCCGCAGAAACACCAATACAGAGGAATATTTTCTGGGCGGGCGCTCCTTCCCGGGATGGGCGCTGGGCCTGAGCCTGCTGGGAACCTCGATCAGCTCGGTCACCTTCATCGCCTTTCCGGCGGACACCTTCAAGACCACCTGGATCCGCTTCATTCCCCATATGATTTTCCCGGCGGCGGCCCTGATTGCGGCGTGGTTCATCCTGCCCTTCTTCCGGCGCGGAACAATTTCGTCCGCATACGAATATCTCGGCAAACGCTTCGGAGACTCGGTCTCCTGTTATGCGGCTTCCGTTTTCCTCGTCATCCAGCTGGTCCGCATCAGCACCATCGTCTATCTCGTTTCCCTGCTGCTTCAGTCGATCACGGGGCTGGATATCCTCTGGTGCATCCTGCTCACGGGCGGCATCACCGCTCTCTACACGACCACCGGCGGATTTGACGCGGTGATCTGGACGGATGTGCTGCAGACCCTCACGCTCATCTTCGGCTCCATCCTGATCCTGGTGGTCATCGTGCATGCGCTGCCCGGCGGGTTCGGACAGATTGTCTCCGACGGCATTGAGCACCATAAATTTTCGTTCAGCCAGTGGTCGGCGGAAAAGGGTTTTTACCCGATGCCGCGCGGAATTTCTTTTTCCCAAAAGACGCTCTTCATGATGCTGCTGGTCGGGTTCGTGGGCTTCCTGACCGGCCAGTTCGATCAGACCGCGGTCCAGCGCTGGTGCTCCGCCAAGTCGGCCAAAGAGGCGCGCAAATCCATCTACTTTCTCGCCGCCGCCAGCCTGCCGGTGTGGGGCAGCTTCATGCTGGTGGGAACCGCCATCTGGGTCTTCTTCCACAACTTCCCCGACGGGGTGGCCGGCGAGATGCTCGCCGGAACCCGCAAGGCGGAAGAGGTCATTCCCTACTTTGTGATCAACTACCTTCCGCCGGGCATCACCGGCATCGTCATCGCGGCGGCCATGGCGGCGGCGATGTCCTCGCTCAGCTCCAGCATCAATGCCATCGGGATGGTCTGGGTGCAGGATATCTACAAAAAATTCATAGCGAAGCAGCGGACCGACAAGCACTACCTGATGATCGGTTTTACGGCCTCCGCCGCCGTCTCCGTCTCCATGATGCTGGGGGCGTGGTGGCTGTATAAGGCCCCGACCAAGACGCTGATGGATTTCGGGATGATTCTCGGCTCGCTGACCATGAGCGGCCTGGCGGGCATCTTTCTCGTCGGCATGCTCACCCGGCTGGCCGATGCCCGCGCCATCTGGGCGGGCGTTGTCTGCAATATGCTTTTTTCCGGCTATGCCCTGCTGTCGGACCGGGGGATGCTGCCGGATTCGCTCTGTGTTCCATTCGACCTCTACTACACCGCCATCGTCGGAAATGTCATCACGATTCTGGTCACTCTCCTGATGGCGCGCTTCGTCTGGCGCACGCGCCGGACGGACTTCGCCAACCTCACGGTCTGGGATCAGGACAGGAAGCCGCTGGTCTGACTCGGAGTTGTCTATTCATCCGAAAGGAGATGAGCTTGTTAAAGTGCATGAGCTGAGATGAAAGCTAAATCAAAAGGCAAAAGCCGAACCGAAGTTCCGCTTCTATGCGTTGTACGACCGGGTCTGCCGGAAGGACGTGCTGGAGGCGGCGTTCAAGCACGTCGGCAGGCAGAAGCCTCCGAAGAAGAACAGGAGCGGAACCCCGCAAGGGGGAGTGATCTCTCCTGTGCTGGCTAATGTATACCCGCGTTGGTTCGACACGATGTTTCATCGTGTCGGTGGCCCCGGTGTCTGGGCAAATGCCCGGCTGACCCTTTGGGCGCAGACGGGCAGGGCGGCGCGCTGTTAATCCGCTTTCCGGCTGCGCCGGTGAAGCGGATCTGCATGGCTTTTGCCGCTGCGCTTCTTTCGGATTACCGAAAAGCACTTTTGGAATACCAGGTCCAATATTTGGGGAATTTCTTTGACTGCCTCCGCCGTTCCTCTAGCGAAGCGGGTGGTGAAAAACTGCTGTTTGGAGTAAGGCAGTCGCGCTTCATCTGACCGGCGGGAGAGAAAGCTTTATGAGTCGCACGGCGGGATAAGCGCCGATCGGTGCGGTTTATCACCCGCTTCGCTAAGCAGCCGCAGTAAAGCAAAGCGGAATGGTACCTTCGGTTCTCCGTATCTGATTCGTTGTTTTCATTCCATTCGCTGCTATCCTTTTTCAGGATCCTGTTGCAGAAGAAAACGCACATGAAAAATAAGAAAATGACGGATATTAGTGCGGAGAAATCTCTCCGTCGGCGTTTCTGTTGAACACGGGGGCGTGAAAGAAATCTTGTCGGTAGAGACGGCAGTTCTCAGCCGTCCACGCATCCGCAAGGCAGATTCGCCGTGCGGTGGCGACACCGCGCCCTGCCAAAGTTCCAATGTTTGGAAAAACAAATGCGTGGAGGCTCAGCCTCCTGCCAAGGGGGGCAATGGGTGTAGAGTTAAGGGCTAATTCGCATGATCAAACCCACCGGTACGTTTTCTTAATCACCCGCCCGCCGGGCTCGCTGGAGAGACTCCGAGCTTAAGAATGAAAGCAATGAACAGCTCGGCGGCCTCTCGATTCCCGGCGGTTCCTGCTGATCTGTCATTGGGGCCGGATGCGGCTTCGGTCTGGGTTTGGTCTGCCGATGTCGAGCGCTAGGGGGTGCTGTTTTTTTGGGGCCTTGATTTCTTTTGTCTGGACAAACATGCATATATTCCCGTGAATATGCGGATATTTGATGCGATGCAGCAGACTGCGGGGATTTAATGGCTCGAAAAGTAAAATACATGGAGATTTATCACCGGATCAAGGAGCAGATCCTGGCCGGGGAGTATCGGGTGGGCGACCGGCTGCCGACCGAAAAGGAGTTTGCCGAGAAATATGATGTGAGCGTGCATACGGTCCGGCAGGCGATGGGGCTTTTTAAGACCGAAGGGGTCATCCGCAAGGTGGCCGGCAGCGGAACGTTTGTGGAGGCCATGCCCGGCGCGGGCGGCAGCCAGGTGGTGGCGGCCAAGAACATCGGGATTGTCGTCTGGCAGCGCAGCCGCCATATCTTTCCCCGCATTCTCCCGGCGATTGAGGAAACCATCTTTCCGCATGGATATCACAATGTGGTGTGCAACACGGGCAACGATCCGCAGCGCGAGCGCGAGGTGATTGAGCGGCTGATTGAACAGGGGATTCGCGGGTTTATTATTTCTCCGATCAGCTGGAGCGGGGAGTGCCTGGAAAACTACCGCTATATTCAGGATCGCAATATTCCGCTGGTGATGATCAACCGCCGTGCGCGCGGCATCCGGGCGACCAGTGTCTCGGTCAACAACGAAGAGGCCGGTTATATGGCAACGCGCCGTCTGCTCGAAGCCGGGCACCGCAGCGTCGGCCATTTGACGGCGGCGACGGCAATCCATTCGGAGTTAACGAGCGGGCGTATCCGCGGATATATGCGTGCTCTGAAGGATTTTGATGTCCCGTTTGATGAGCGTCTGATTGTGTATGATGATGCGGCGGAGGGGGCTGTGCCGGGGCTCAACGGCGCAACGCAGCTGCTTGCGCGCAATCCGGATGTCACCGGGGTTTTCTGTGTGAACGACCATCATGTGCCCGGACTGATTCAGGCGGCCGGGCAGGCCGGACGGCGCATGCCGGACGATCTGTCGGTTGTCAGTTTTGATCAGTCGATGGAAATTCAGAATGTTTTGCCGTTCCGGCTCGATACCCAGAAGTATCCGGCGGTTAATGTCGGGATCTGTGCGGCCAACGAGCTGCTTGCGCAGATTGAGAATGACGATTCCATGGTCAAAACCATTGAGCTGGATCCAATCCCTGTGCACGGGCATTCCTGCCTGGAGATTCGGGCGGCCGAATAGGGCGGGTCTGTTTTTTATACAGGCGAGGCGTCCAGTCTCGTTTGCGGGGTCTGTGCGTTTTTGAACAGGCGATAAAATGGGCCCTGTAGTCCTCCAAATTAATACGTATATTTACATCAAACATACAAATATATATTGACTTTTCAGTGGCTGTCCGCCATATATTTTTCTTCTGCCCGCGGCGTGCGGCGCGGGCGGTTGACGGGTTAAACCGCGGGAGAAAATGATGAAACGGATCGCTTTTCTTTTTTTGATTGTGAATGTTCCGGCGCTGACCGGATGGGCTGCGGATGTTCCGCCGGCAGCGCAGTGGCCGCTGACCAATTCGCTGGAGAATGCGGTTTCCACACTGACGCTTGATCCCTACAGCGACGGCAGCAGGCTGTCTGCTGATGCGATGTCGTATCAGGATGGCGCGGCAAGGCTGGGCGACGTTACACTGTTCGGCACGCCGATGCTCGATGTGACCGAAGGCGTCACCGTGACCGGCTGGGTGAAACCGGACACCATTGAAGAAGGGTTCAGCAAGACGGCGCCGCACACACTGATCTGTTTTTACGACAGCAAAGACCGCGGCAAAACGCAGTTTTTGTTCCGGATTCTGGACGGCAAGCTGAATGCGTTCAACGCGACGCCCGCAAAAAACATTTTTTCATCGTTTGCAGCTCCGGTGGATGAGTGGAGCTTTTTTGCCTTCGTGCTGAAATCGGACGCGGTGGATATCTACCTGAATCACTATCCGCCGCAGACCACCGCCATCAGCAGCAGCTATCAGTATGACCGCATCTATATCGGGGCCATGAGCACGGGCCTTGCCCGGCCTTATCGCGGGCTGATGAAAAATCTGCGGCTCTACAGCGGTGCGCTGGACGCAGGCGATGTTCGGGAGATTTATAAGGCGGAGTCCGGCAAATAAACCGGCTGTTTTGAGGAGTTGCTGATGCGGGGAGAAAAAATGATTCAGGCCGGGTTGCTGTGCGCCGGGCTTCTGGCCGGACCGGCGCAGGCGGGCATGACGTTTCACGGGAACCTGCTGCTGTCGGAGAGTTTTGAGACCTCCGCACTGGATTCGCTGGCGGGCGCGTGGACATTCTCGCCCCGCGAAGCGTGGCGGATTGATATGCGGCAGGCGGTGGACGGCAGGCAGGCTCTGGCGGTTTCAGCCGGAGCCAAAAGCACATCCGCATCCATCACCGTAACGCGGCCGACCGACGGGCCGGGCGAAATCGTGTTCGGCGGCTGGGTCAGCATTAAGGATGCAAAGGTCGGGCGCTATGCGCTGGTGACCCTGTCCTGCGAGGCGAAGCCGTCCGGGCCGCCGAATACGGCGTTTCCGGTCGACGACGAAGCGGCGTACCGTGCTGCCAGCCGCGAGTTCCGCGCCGATACGCAGCCGACCTGGTTCGAGCACCGCTTTTCCGTGCCCGTGAACTTTCGGGAGGTGACGCTGAAGGTGACGCTGGACACATCGATCGGCGAGGTGTTTTTTGACCAGCTCTTTATTGCGGAGGCCGGCGGGTTTTCGACCGTTTGGAATGTCGAAAAGCAGTCGGTTGCTGCACCGGCGGCCTGGCGGGCCGCCGGCCGGGATTACCGGGTCAGCGCCCGCGCACCGCAGGCGAAAGAGAATGATATTCTGTGGGCGGATGTGGATTTTGCCCGTTTCTTTTTAGCGCACGGCGAGCGCGGGATGCTCGACCGCGGCAGCGCGGAGCTGTGGGCGGTCTCCGCCGGCCGGGCCGAAAAAACGGAGGTGGTCTGCGACTATGTGCAGTCCTCGCTGGAGGATCATTTTCAGCACAACGGCATGGTGCGCTGGCGAGCAAAGGGCTGGGCGGAGCGCTATGAACTGTATTTCAATCCGATCGGACCCGGCGGCGCGGCGGGCGAGCCGGAACCGGTCTTTTTGGGGGCCGGCGAGCTGCTGCGCTATGCGCCGGATGAGCTGGCTCCGGCCTGGGGCGGCTGGCCGGGAAGCTTTCTCGCGGTGATGGATGCGGACGGCGACGGCGACTGGGATCTGTATTCCGGCAATGCCGCGGAAGGAACGTTTATTTGCCGCAATATTGGATCGAACGAAAAGCCGCTGTTTGCGCCGCGCGTCAAGCGGCTTTCGTCCGATAAATCGCCGGCCTCCGCCCGCACCGGCGTGTGGCTGGACTGGGACGGCGACGGCGACAACGACCGCGTCAGCGGCCTGCGCACGCCGCTGGGCGGCTATGTGGACGGCGCGCTGCTGAACTTCGGCTTCGGGCAAAACACCGGAAGCGGCATTGCTGAAAATGTAAAACTGGTCGATGAGTCCGGCGCGGAAATGGAAATGGCCGATGCCACCTGGTTTCAGATCGACTGCGGCGACTTTGACAACGACGGGCGCCCGGATCTGGCGGTCGGCACCGCCATGGGAACGCTCGACCTGCTTTTAAACCGCGGCACGGCTTCCGGAAAAGCCGTTGTGAAGCACATTCAGGTGCCGTTCGGACTCTACCGCGCCGAGCCGTTTGAATCCGGCGACATGACGCTCAAGCCCGCGGTGCTCGACTGGGACGGCGACGGCGATGACGATATTGTCTTTACCGCCTGGCAGAGCTATTTCTGGCTGCTGCTCAATGACGGCGCCGCACATACAGTTTCGTTTGCTCCGCTTCAGCAGCTGATGCAGAAGGGCGGCTATCTGGCGCTCGGCGATTCCGCCGCGCCGGACGTGACGGACTGGGACGGCGACGGCGACCTCGACCTGGTCTGCGGATCGGTCTGCGGCCACATCGGATATTTTGAAAATACCGGCAGCCGGTTCAGCCCGCAGTTTGCCGGCATGGTGGAGCTGAAAAATGATCTCGGCGACTCCATCTATATGACCGCCAAAGGCCAGGAGCCGATTCAGGGCCCGGCGGAAACGATGTGGGGATATCTTTCCTGCGAATCACGGGATGTCGACCGGGACGGCGACCTCGATCTGATCATCAACGATGCGCTGGGCCGCCTGCGCTGGATCGAAAACACCGGCACGCGCACGGCACCGGTGCTGTCGCACCAGATTCATGATTTTATGTACAAAGACTCTCCGGTCATTACGCCGTGGCGCAACCGCCCCGGCATTATCGACATGACCGGTGACGGCCTGCTGGATGTGTTTGTGATGAACAAATTCGGCGATCTGGTCTGTTTCCAGCAGTCGGAAAAAGATCCGTCTGTTTTTTCCAGGGTTCGGAACATGGGCTCGCGGATTTCCAATACGATTTCGCTGAATTCCAAAACACGGGCCGGCGCCCGCGGCCGCCGCAATATCGACGCCGGCGATTTTGACGGCGACGGGCTGATCGACCTGCTGGTCGCCAAAAGCCGCCGGGCCGAACCGGAGGGATCGATCTGGTTCCTGAAAAACGTCGGCAGCAACTGCGAGCCGGTTTTCGACATGAACCTGCTGCAGGCGCGCGGCGGAGCGTTCCTGGAATGGACCGGTTCGGCCGGCCACGAGCAGTGGCATGTCGGGTGCCCGGAGATGGTGGATTGGAACGGCGACGGCGAGACCGACATCCTGAACGGCATTGAATCGGGCCGCTTTGCATACTATGCCTCCGATTATTTCAGAGGCGATGCGTTCCCTGCCGTTGAGCTGCTGTCGGTTGAAAAAAAGACCGACCAGGGAACCGACATAATTTCATTTAATGCGTCCGCCGATCTTCAGGAACTGGGCGCGCAGAACCTGCCGTTGCAGGCGTTGCCGTGAAAAAAGAGATGAACCCTGTCTTTCGATGACAGGCAACAGGGATGGAGAGGCAGGATGAACGGAATAAAGCGAAGAAATTTTCTGGCGGGCTGCGGTGCGGGGATGCTGGCCCCGTTTGCGGTGAAAGCCGGCGGTGCAGTTCCCAAAAAAACAGACCTGCTGTTTGTTTTCACCGATCAGCAGGCGTTCGACATGATCGGGTCGGTGAATCCGCAGGTGCAAACCCCCAATCTGGATGCGTTGGCGAATCACGGCGTACGCTTTGAACACGCCATTTCCAACTTCCCGGTCTGCACGCCTTATCGCGGCATGCTTTTGTCGGGCCAGCATCCGCTCGTAAACGGAGCGATTGCAAATGATGTTCCGCTGCTGCCGAGCCCCGGCAGCCGCTTCGGCCATGTGCTGAGCGATGGCGGATATGATGTCGCCTATATCGGGAAATGGCATTTGTACGGCGGAAAGACCCGCGATGCGGCGGTACCGCCGGGACCGAACCGTCAGGGGTTTGACGGGGTTTTCCTCTCCAACAACGTCCATGTCGATTTCCGGCCGGATGCCTGTTATTACTGGAATGATTCCGGCGAAAAAGTGTTCTTTAAAGACCTGTATCCCGATCAGCCGTGGGAGCTGGAAGCCCAGACCCGTCAGGTTGAAACCTGGTTCGATCAGCGTGAACGAAAGGATCCCTTTGCCCTGTTTGTCTCCTGGCATCCGCCCCACGATTTCCGGGGGGACGGCTGCGATGACATTCCCGGCCACCAGCGCAACTATGATGTGGATGAGCTCGACCCGAAGCTGCTGGCCCCGTATGCCGGTCAGGAAATCGGATTGCGCCCCGGCTCTTCGTTTGACGGGAAAATGAAGGAGTGCAAGCACAGGCAGTATCGCAACTATATGGCCATGGTGACGGCGTGCGACACGGCGGTCGGCCGGCTGGTCGAAAAGCTGAAAGAGCAGGGGCTCTATGAAAACACGCTGATTGTTTTTACCTCCGACCACGGCGATATGCTGGGCTCCCACGGCGCAAAATATCCGAAACCCTATCCGCAGAGCTATGCGTTGAAAGTCCCGCTGATCATGCACTGCCCGGGCCGGCTGCCGGCGGGCCGAACCAGCGAGCTGCCGATCGGGGCCATGGACCTGATGCCGACGATTCTGGGGATGCTGGGCCTGCCGGTTCCCGCGGTGGTTCAGGGGAACGATTTTTCTCGTGCAATCATTGCGGGCGACGACCTCGCGGCGGAGAGCCAGCCGATTTTCAACTGCGGCGGCTGGCGGGGCGTGTATACGAAAGAGTGGACGTACGCGCGCGGCGTCGACGGCGCAAAAATTGTAGGCGGGGTGGAGATCAACCTGCTCTACAACCATGCCGAGGACCCCGGGCAGCTGAACAACCTGTTCGGCGATCCGCGCTGTGCGCAGGTGCAGGCGGAAATGGAAAGGCTGACGCAGCAGTGGCTGGAGTATTTTGAGGACGAGGAGTATACTGGCGAGCACTTCAAGCGGGTCGAAAATGAGCTCGGGATGTCCTGGAGCATGAACTATACGCACCGGCCCATTGATCTGCTGAAAAAGGTTTGCCGGAATTCTTAATGAGGCTGCGCATGAAGATGAAGTTGACATGGTGTTTTTTCTGGGCGGCTTTGGTCGCCGGCTTTTGTTCGGCGGCGGTTTTGCCGCGGCCGAACCTGCTGATCCTGCTGAGCGATGACCAGCGGCCGGATACGCTGGGCTGCTACGACCGCAGCTCGCCGATTCAGACGCCGAATCTCGACCGGCTGGCCGGGCAGGGCATTCGCTTCCTGAACGGATTTGCCACCAGCCCGATCTGCGCGATTTCGCGCGCATCGATTCTTGCCGGCCGTTATGAATGCAATGTGAAGGTGCACCAGTTTCATGTTCCGATTCCGGACGAAATCTTTGCGGACAGCTACCCGGCTCATCTTAAACGGGCGGGCTATTTTCTCGGCCTCTACGGCAAATACGGCGTCGGGGTTTCGTCCATTGTGACCAACACCTTTGATGTGTTCGAGGCGCAGGCCGGTCAGGGGCCGCAGTTCCGCGAATACCAGGGCCGCATGATGCACGATGCCGAATGGCTGACGGTGAAAACCGAGGAATTCCTGAATCAGGTGCCGGAGGGGCAGCCGTTCTGCCTGCAGGTGAATTACAAGGAGCCGCACGGATCGTCCTGCCCGGCACCGGAAGACGATCACCTGCTCGACCATTACCGCTTTTCGCTGCGGCCGACCGATGATCCGGAATCGTTTGAAAAACTGCCTGCCTATGTTCAGACCGGACTTGGCGGATGGTGCTACCGCAACGAATTCAACAATGAGCAGGGCGACAACAACCCCTTCCAGCGCGACTACTTTGAAAAAGTGATGAGCGTGGACCGCTCGATCGGACGCATTCGCTACATTCTGGAGGAGCGCGGGCTGGCCGGGAACACCGTGATCATTTTTATGTCCGACCACGGCACGCATCTGGGCGAAAAACAGCTGTTTGGCAAATGGACGCCGTATGACCAGAGCCTGCGCATTCCGTTCATCATGTACGATCCGCGCCCGGTATCCGACAAGAAGGACGTGCGTCGGGAGATGGTTTTGAATATCGATGTGGCTCCGACGCTGCTCGACCTGGCCGGGGTTCCGGTTCCCGGCACCATGGACGGCAGAAGTCTTGTTCCGCTTGTCACTCGCCACTCGACACCCGCCACTCAAAAATGGCGCAGCCATTTTTTCTTTGAGCACTACACCTCGCCCGCTGCGGCGCCGCGCTACATCCCGCGCAGCCTCGGAATGCGGACGGAAAACGAAAAATACATTCAGTGGATCGATCCCGATCCGGTGATCGAAGAGTTTTATAATCTGAATAAAGATCCGCTTGAATCCGACAATCTGCTCAACAGTCCGGAGTTCCAGGCAGAGGTTGAGGCGGCCCGCACCAAGCTGAAAATGTGGGTCGCAAACAATCCGCCGGACTTTGATTACAACCCGTACGGCGAGATTCCTCAGTACGGCTGCGATGACATTGACTGGGAAAAATTCCGTGAGATTCGGCCCGAGGAGTACGGCCGCATCAAGGCGGAAATAGACCGCCTCGGCGTGACCTGGCAGCAGGCCGTCGACAACTGGGAAATCCGCTGCGAAATCTGCGTCAAAGCCGGTTACTGGTACTGAAAATCAGAAGGAAAGGCTGGCTGTGAATAAATCATTGAAATGGGTGCTGCTGCTGCTGAATGCAATGGCTGTTTTTTCCGCCGGGGTTCCGGCGGGTCCGGTTCTGGCCGCCGAACAGCCGCCGAACTTTGTGGTGATTCTGGCCGATGATATGGGCTTTTCGGATGCGGGCTGCTACGGCGGTGAAATCGCCACGCCTGTTCTGGATTCGCTGGCCGATCAGGGCGTGCGCTTCACTCAGTTTTACACCTGCGGGCGCTGCTGGCCTTCGCGCGCCGCGCTGCTGACCGGTTATTATCCTCAGGCAACCCGCAGCGACCCGTCCCCGCCGGAGCGGGATCGTTGGATGCCGGACTGGACTCGCTTCATGCCGGACTACCTGAAGCCGCAGGGCTATCGCAGTTATCATTCCGGCAAATGGCATGTGCTCGGCGTTCATCCGCTTGATGATGCTCATTTTGACCAGGCGTTCAGTCTGGGACCGCCGGCATCAACGCGGAATGCTCCGCCGTTTGGACCCGATCAGACGAAGCAGTCGGCTCCGGTCGCCTCCGCGTCCATTGAGTTTCTCAAAGAGCATGAACGCCAACATCTGGATCAGCCGTTCTTCCTGTATCTCTGCTTTACCGCCCCTCATCATCCGCTGTTGGCATCCGAAGAGGATGTCGCCCGGTACAGGGGCCGCTATGATAAAGGATGGAACGCTCTTTGTCATGAACGGCTGCAGACGTTGAAAAAACTGGGGATTGCGGATAATGAAATGCATCCGTTTGAACCCGATGTGTTTCCTTCCTGGAACATGTCTGAAGAAGAGCTGCTCGCAAAAGCAGGTCCCGGTGAAGCGGCTCGTGCTGTTCCCTGGGACTCATTGAATGAGGAGCAGAAAAAATTCCAGTCCGCGAAAATGGAAATTTATGCGGCAATGATTGAACGGATGGATCGCGAAATCGGGCGAGTGCTCGAGCAGGTTCATGCCATGGGTGCGGAGGACAATACCGTAGTGATCTTCCTCTCAGACAACGGATCCAGCGGAGAGCATCGGATGCCGGTTCCGCACAACAGGAATGCCCGGATGGGTGCGCCGGGTACATTTCTGTGTCTGGGGCCGGGCTGGGCCAGCGCGTCCAATGTTCCTTTCCGTCTGCACAAGTCGTTTGTCCACGAGGGCGGAATCGCGTCTCCGTTGATTGTCCGCTGGCCGGCGGGGCTGGCCGCCCGCGGCGAGCTGCGACGCACCCCGGCGCACCTGATTGATCTGCTGCCGACGATGCTCGACATGGCGGGAGTAAAAGATCCCGGACGGACGTGGAACGGCCGGGCGGCTCCGCCGCTGGAAGGGCAGAGCCTCGTGCCGATCCTGATGAAGGACAGTGAAAACCCGCAGCGGGAAATCTATTTTCACCATCTGGAAAACCGTGCGCTGCGCCTCGGGGATTGGAAGCTGGTCGCCCGGGGTGAGAACGGCCCGTGGGAGCTCTATAACCTCAAGACTGACCGCGGCGAGATAAACGACCTGGCATCCAGATATCCGGAGAAAGTCCAGGATCTGGCGGCGCGCTGGCAGAAACACGAAGACGAATACCTCGGGCTGGCCAATGCCTCTGCTGAATAATTGTTAATGAATGAGAGGGCGTTATGAAAAAGAAAATCGGTTTGGTGTTAATGGCGGCGGCATGTACGGCGGTTGCCACGACGTGGAATCAGGATGTCGCCGTCGGCGCAAAATGGAGCGAGACGTCCAGTTGGAATACCGGTGTTCCGCCCACCGTTTCTGATTTGGCGCTGTTCAATCTGTCACAGGCCAATACCTATGACGTGGATGTGGATACGGCTGCGATTACCCGCCTGCTTCAGGTGCAGCAGCCGCACACCTTTAACGGCTCCGGTTCGATCAATATTACGATTTCGCCGGCATCTCATTTTCAGAACTGCATGTACAATACCCTGAGCGGAGGAACTGTGACCTACAATGTTGATGTTACAGTCAATACGCTGACTGCATATTACGCGCAGATGAATAACAATAATGGCGGCACCACCATTTTTAATGAGCCATTTACGGTCAGTTCCGGTTCCCTGCTGAACGTGAAAGGCGGCACACATATTTTCAATGGAGATCTGAATCTTTCCGGAACGATGCGACTGGATGCCGGTTCCGTGATTATTTCGGGAACGGGAAACACACTGATTTCTTCGGATTACATCAGCACAGCCGGGGCGGGCAGCGAATTATATCTCAATCGAACCGGCGCTTATACTTTAAGCGATGTTTCCTCCGGCTATCTGAGGGTTGAAAAGACCCGGATTTTTTTCGGTGCTGATGAGGCGATCGGCCCGGGCACGGATGTCCGTCTGTTTGGACTGGATGCCGCTTCCGCACTGGTGTCCGGCGGAGACTTCGCGCAGAACTTCGGCTGGCTGGATGTCGAAGGTCCCGCCGATATTGATATGGCCGGCACCGCCGGCCTCTGGACATTCGAGGACTCTTCATCGCAGATCTGGGACCCCACCGGTGACGGGGCTTTGATCATTGCGAATGCCGGGAACGCAACCATCCGGTTTGAAATGAACGGCGGCACCGGCCTGACCGATGAACAGATCGGGCAGATTACCCTGAACGGAACCGCGCTGACGGAAACGGATGTGCTGGTGGAGGACGGCTATCTATATCTCTGCAAAAGCGAAACGCCCGTGGAGCAGAAAGGGTCAGCGGAGCCGGTCTATGTTGGTTTCTACCGCGGCAGCGCCATGGATGAAGGGTTGTATCAGTTTGCCGATCTGACCGATCCGCTGGGGACGGCGTCCCGGATTGGAACCTGGCCGTTCCCCGACCCGACCTGGCAGAAAATCGGATTCGACGGAGAGCAGTATGTTGTGCTCAACCGCGGCACCAGTTTCGGCGGTCCGGGGCTGTCGCTGTATGACGGTGACACGACGCTCAGCCAGATCAGCGGCAGTGACGATTTTGCGGACTGGAACGGAATCGGCGCCTGCAACGGCGTCTGGTACGGCCTCTACACCGGCAGCGGCCTGAACGGTGCCGGGCTCTACATGTTTATGGATGCGACCGATCCGGAAGGCACGGCCGTGCAGCTGTTCAGCAGCCAGAGCTTTTCTTCCAGTGTTTGGAACGATGTTGCCTTCGACGGGGAACGCTGCCTGTTTGTCCGGCCGGTCTCCGCCGGCGATCCGGGCATTTATGAGTACGATCCGGATGCGGACAGCTTCACGAAAATCAGCGGCTCGGAAACCTATGCCGACTGGCAGGGACTGGCGGTTTTCGATTCCGACATCGCCCCGCTGCGCAACAAAAAAGCCTACGTACTTTTGTTTGGCGGGCAGTCCAATGCGCTGGGCTGGGGCTATCGTCAGTACCTGCTCGATACCGGGAATCCGCTGGCCTATCCGCAGGCCGATATCGATATGCTTCACGGACTGAATCTGGTTGTGCCTCAGGACACACTGGTTCCTCTGCAGTCCGGAACCGCCAATGTCGTGGTCAAGCCCCTGCCGAACCATTATCCGGATCTGACCGCGGCACCGATCAGCCGCTTTGCGTCCGAGCTAAGTTTTGCCCGCAGCGTGCGGGATCAGATTTCTGTTCCGGATGTACGCCTCGGAATCGTGAAGTATGCAATCGGCGGGACGACGTTGTATGAGGCCACCGACTGGTGGCCGGACGGCACCGCCGACCGCTCAACTGACGGCACCCGCTATCAGAATTTCCAGAAAACAGTCTGGAAGGGGCTGGCCGCGATGAAAAACAAATATCCGACCCACTCGGTTGAAATTCTCGGGATGGGCTGGGTGCAGGGCGAGTCCGATGCCATCGAGGGGCAGGGTGAAGATTATGAGGACAATCTGACGCGGTTCATTGCCGATGTGCGCGCAACGTTCGGTGTCACCAACATGCCGTTTGTGCTGTCCAAACTTTCTGGCAATCAGCTGGAGGGCGCACCGCAGACCGAGCTGGATCAGTGGCCGATTGTCACCACCGCGCAGGCGGCTGTTGCCGCCGCCGATCCGAAGGTGGCGGCAACCGATACCGAAGGCACCAACTATGCGGTTTCTGTCGGGTACTCCGAAGGACGCTATCACTACATTACACCGGCGCTGCTCCAGATTGGAGAGGACCTCGCCGATGCGCTGATCTCCATCTGCGATGTCGATTCCGACAACGACGGCCTGCTCGACGAGTGGGAAAATTCTTATGCGCCGGGCACGGCCGGGCTGGGAAACACGCCGGATGCGGACTATGACTCCGACGGCTTTACCGATCGGCAGGAGTATCAGGTCGGAACCGATCCGACCGACCCGAATGACCACCTGAAACTCTCGTCGGTTTCGGTCGACGGGGTGAGCTGGCCGGTTCAGGACGGCGTCAGCTACCGGGTTTATCAGTCCACAAACCTAATCTCCTGGACGGAGGCCGGCGGCCCTTTTTTGTTTAAGGGGCAGACCCATGCGCTGGTCGCTTTTTCCGGTTTTATGCAGAGTAATGACGTCGGTTTTTTTCGTCTGACCGCGGAGTGAGACAGAATGAACATGGGCAGAATGAAAAAAATATTTTTCAGGGAGCCGGGAGCGGCCTGCGCCATGATTTTCATGCTCCAGAGCCCGTTTGCGGCGCCGCCGGTCATCCCTTCGGCGGTGGCGGATTGGCCGCTGATGGGATCGCTGGAAAACAAGGCGGGCGGTCTTGCTGTCCAGGCCTACAGCAACGGCGTGGTTGCAGATGCCGGCAGTTCATTTGCGTTTGACGGGATGACCTGCAACGGAACCTCGCTGGTCGCTCTTCCGGATTTGTCGGAGTCTCAGGGGGTTACGGTGTGCGGCTGGGTGAAACCTTCCGCTTTGGAAACAAACGGCTTTACGGCCACAGCTCCGCACACGGTTTTCCGGTTGTACAATTCCACAAATGGAACCGCTCAGTTTACCCTGCGTATTCTCAACGGGAAACTGAACGGCTATCACTCGCCTCCGGCGGCAAATATCTGGCCGGAGACCCCGCTGACTACGAATCAGTGGACCTTTGTTGCCGCCGTCTGCGATGGAGGATCGATTACGCTGTATCAGGATGATCTGAATCCATATGTGTTTCCAATCAGCAGCAGCAATGTGTTTGACCGGCTCATCATCGGTGCGCTGCGCGTGGACGGCTATCGGCCGTTGAACGGAAAAATCCGGCAGTGGAAACTGTATGACCGGGCGCTGGACGAGCGGGACGTTCGGGAGTTGCGGCGGCTCGAAAAGCCGGCGGAACTGACCCTGTCCGGCAATCTGCTTGCTTCGGGCAGTTTTGAAAACACGACTCTTGAGGAGCTGGATGCCGCGTGGAATTTTTCTCCGACAAACGCATGGCGGATCGACGACCGGCAGACGGTTGACGGCGGGCAGTCGCTGGCGGTTACTGCGGGTGAGGATTCGTCGTTCGCTTCAATTAAGCTGTCTGTTCCCGGCAGTGCGGGCGAGGTGGTCTTCGGCGGATGGATCAGTGTAAAAGGGTCCGAACGGGGCCGCAATGCACTGGTGCGGATGACCTGTCTGGCAGAGCCGGCCGGGCCGCCCAATACAGCGTTTTTTGTCGCGGATGAGCCGGATTATTCCGCGGTTTCAAAAGAGTACCGGCCGGACACGCCGCCGACCTGGTTCGAGCATCGGTTTTCGGTTCCGGTGGATTACAGAAGCCTGACCTTGTCGCTGGCGGTCGATACAGATGTCGGTGATGTGTATTTTGACCGGCTGTTTGTGGCCAGAGCGGAAGAGTTTCAGTCGAATTGGGAGGTTGAGGTTTATACAAATTCCACGCCGGACGTTTGGCGGGAAGCCGCTGCGGAGTATCGGATGACTGCGCAGGCACCGTCAGCCGCGGACCGGGATATTCTCTGGGCAGAGCTGGATTTTGCCCGGTTCTTCAAACTGTATAACGAGCGCAATCCGCCGGACCGGGGCCGCGTGCAGGTCTGGGCGATTGGTGACGGGCAGGCCGAGCCGCTGGATGCCGTCAGTGATTATGCCCTGCCGACCCTGGAGAGTCATTATCCGCACAACGGGCTGGTCCGCTGGCGCGGCCGCAGCTGGGCGGAAGACTATGAGATCTATTTCAGTCCCGTGAAAACTAACGAGGCAGGTACGGTGCCGGGACCGGTGATGCTGGGGGCCGGCGAGCTGCTCAACTATGCAGCCGGTACGCTGGCTCCGGCGTGGGGATCTTGGCCCGGCTATCTGTTTGATGTGAAGGATGCCGATGGCGACGGGGACTGGGATTTGTACTGCGGGTCGTCGGATGAAGGCTTCTTTATCTGCCGGAACATCGGCTCCAATGCATCGCCGTTGTTTGCGCCGCGTGCGCGGGTGTCGGCAACGGACAAGACGCCATCGTCTGCGCCGAACACAGTCTGGCTGGATTGGGACGGCGACGGCGACAACGACCGCATTGAAGGCGTGAAGACAAAGCTGGGAACCTATGTGAACGGCGCCTATCTGAATTTAAATTTCAATAAAAACAGCGGAAGCGCACTGGCCGCCGATGCTCAGCTTGTCGATGAAAGCGGCACGCAGATCAGGCTGGAAGATGCCACCTGGTACCGGATCGGCGGCGGAGACTTCGATAATGACGGGGCGCCCGATATTGCGGCCGGCACCGCCATGGGGACACTGGACCTGCTGCTGAACCGGGGAACCGATGCCGGAAGCGCTGTGGTGGAGCACGTTCAGGTGCCGTTCAGCCTCTACAGCTCGGAGCCGTCCGAATCCGGCGACATGGGGCTGAAGCCGGCCGTGCTGGACTGGGACGGCGACGGCGATGACGACATTGTCTTCACCGCCTGGCAGGGGTTCTTTTGGCTGCTGCTCAATAACGGAACAGCCAATACCGTTGATTTTGCACCGGCCCAATTGCTGCTGCAGCAGGGCGGGCAGCTGGCAACCGGCGATTCCGTTACCCCGGATGCGGTCGACTGGGACAGCGACGGCGACCTGGACCTGATTGCAGGCAATGTGTGCGGCCATATCAATTATTTTGAAAACATCGGCAGCCGGACCCATCCCGTGTTTGCCGGCATGGTCGAGCTGCGCAATGACCTGGGCGATCCGATCCACATCACGCAGAAGAGGGAAGTCCCGATTCAGGGTCCGGCTGAAACCATGTGGGGCTATCTTTCCGTCCAGGCCCGGGACGTGGACGGCGACGCCGATCTGGATGTGATCATCAATGATTCGCAGGGCCGCCTGCGCTGGATCGAAAACATCGGAACCCGTTCCTCGCCTCAGCTTTCAGGCGGCTTCCATGACTTTACGGTGGATGGCTTTCCTCTGCTGACTCCGTGGCGCAACCGGCCCGGAGTGACCGATCTGGATAACGACGGCTTGCTCGATTTCTTTGTGCTGGATGATAACGGATCGCTGGTGCGCTGTGAGCAGACGTCGGCCGGAAGTTCCACGCTGACCGGGAAAACGACGGTTCCAAACAGTGAAGGCGGAACCATCTGGATCAATCCGATACTGTCCGGCGGCGGCCGCGGGCGCAGCCAGATCGATGCCGGAGATTTTGACGGCGATGGCGACATCGATCTGCTGGTCGGCCGTCCGCGCGACCAGACCGGGCTGAACATTCTTTATTGCGAAAATGTCGGCAGCTCCGCCTCGCCTGTCTTTTCGGTCGGCGGCCTGACGGCCCGCAATACGGAGTTTGTGGAATGGACCGGATCCGCCGGGCATGAGGAGTGGCACAGCGGCTGCCCGGACATGGTGGACTGGGATGGTGACGCGGCCATGGACCTGCTGGTCGGCGTGGAGTCCGGCCGCTTTGCCCTGTATATGCACGACTATTTCACCGGCGGGGCCGAATTCCCAGCCGTTGAACTGCGCTCCATTGAAAAACGGCGCGACGGAAAAACCGGGCAGATCATGATGGACGACCTTCGGCTGATTATGCAGGGGCTCCCGGTTCAGAATGTTCCGCTGCAGGGGCCCGAGCTGTGAGCCGCCGGGCAAAAATAAACAGATGGGAAAACAATCAAGTTGTTGACACAAAAATATACGTATGATATTAAGCATAAATGCATATATATGCAGGGTTCCTTGTGAGCCGCAGAATCGGTAGGTCAACGAAACAGGAGGAGTAGTATGAGCATAAAACGGATAGGAATCGTGCTGTCTTTGTTGCTGGCAGCGGGTGCGGCATTTGCCGCAAATTGGAATCAGGATGTGCCGGTCGGTGCAGCATGGGATGATTCCGGCAATTGGACGTCCGGGTTTCCAGCCACCAACAACTCGGCAATCATCACCGCAACCCAGGCCAATACCTATGATATTTTAGTGAACTCAGCGGTGCCCGCAACCCGGCTGATCCAGGTGGGTCAGGAATATACCTTTACCGGGACTGGAGAGCTGACGATTACCCGCTCGCCCGTCGCCAATTTTGAGAACCTGATGTATAACACAACCTCAGGTGGGACCGTGACGTACAACGTTCCGCTGACCATCAATACGGACACAAGTTATATTGGGCAAATGAACAATAATCATGGTGGAATCACGGTATTCAACGATGCCTTTACAGTCAGTTCCGGATCCAAACTCAATGCGGACGGGGGGGAATATATATTCAACGGCGACCTGAATCTGGATGGTACATTTCGTCTGGGAACGACAAAAATTACGATTGGAGGCACAGGAACAACCGCGATGGGCGTGGATTATATTTCAACCTCCACTGCGGGCAGCGAGCTGCATCTGAACCGCTCGGGCGCATATATTCCGAAGTCCGGGACCGGCTATATGCGGGTTGAAGCATCCAAAGTTTATTTCAATGCCCCGCAGGCGATGGAAGCCGGGACTACCGTCAGAATGTACATGACCCAGGCCACTTCTGCGCTGGTTTCCGGTGGAAACTACGATCAGGAGTTCGGACTGCTGTACTGTCAAAGTAGCTCTAGGGATGCGGTCATCGACATGCAGAATACGGCCTGCATGTGGACGTTTGCGGATTGCTCGGGTCTGGGGTGGGGCGCTGCGCCCGATATCGGGCTGGCGGTTGTCAATGCGGATGCAAGCAACACCGTGATTCGTTTCAAGATTGACGGCGGCACGGGTCTGACATCAACTCAGATTGACCGTACTACGGTTAACGGGGTGGCTTTGGCCACCCTCGGAACGACTGTCACAAACGGCTATCTCTACATTACCCAAGCGCTTGAGGTGCCTCAGACGGTTCCCGACATTGTGCAGCCGTCCATTGTCAGTTCCTCCATGGTTTCTGATGATGTCATGGAGCTGGTCGTGGATGCTCCAATTGATGCAAATCGATATTCCGTCGAAAGCACGGCCGGTCTGGCGGGAGGCATCTGGAACCCTGTCGCCCATTCCGATGACGGAATGAACGCCTTTGTGGTTACCAACCTTGGCTATTCCACTGCGAGCGGCACAAATGAGGTCATCTACGTGCAGGCCACCAACAGCGCCGGATTCTTCAAAATCGTCGGCGAATAATCGAGTCCGGCAGCTTGCAAAAAGCTCTCGCGGAAACGCGGGAGCTTTTTGGCGCCGGTGGATTTTCCAATGGTTGGAAAAATTTTTTCCAACCATTGGAAAGCGGTCGTTTATTTCAGCAGGGTTTTCGACTCTCGCTGGCTCCACGGCCACGGGCGCTGTTTGGGCCGCCATGCGGACGGATCAATGGATGCGGCGTAATGGTAGGCCGTTTTCAGGTTGAGCGGCGGCACTTCGATGCCGACGACGTTGCTGGTGAACAGAAACAGTCCCTTGCCGCCGTCGGTGTAGTCCATGCAGTAGTCGACCTCGTCCTTTACCTCGTCGACGGTCCCGAAGGGCAGGGTGCGGGCGACGGACAGGCCCGCCATGAACAGCATGGTTTCCCCGTTGGGGCAGCGGCGCGCGGCCAGCTCATAGGGATCGACTCCGCATTCATACTGGAACCCCTGGAATCCCGTGTAGCCCGCATCGATCATGTCGTCGATGATCGGCATCACGTTGCCGTCGCAGTGGTGGATCAGCCGGATGCCTTCCTCGACGAACGGTTCCAGCGCATATTTGGAATGCGGCCAGTAGGCTTCTTTCAGCCATTTCGGCGAACACATCGGACCCGTTTGGTTGCAGATGTCGTGACCGGTGAACATCATGCGCGGCAGGTTGTGCTTTTTGATCATCTCAATGTGATAGAAATTCTGGCGACGGGCGATCACGGCCGACTCCCGGAATATTTTTTCAACGGCTTCGGGGTAGAAGGCGATTGCTTCCAGGAAGGCCTGATAGCCGTAGATGGCAAACAGGGTAAAGTTGGCCGAGATGCCCCAGTCGTTGGGGATCAGCGTAAACCCTTTCGTGTTTTTCAGGTGCATGTCGTACATCGCCCGAATAGCGGCTTCGGCCCGCTTTTCATTAAAGCGCTCGGCCAGCACCTGCTCTTCGGTGTCCGGAATCTTTTCGGCGTATTCGAGCAGCGCTTCGGGTTCGATGCCGGCGAAGGTTTCCTCGCGCACTTCTCCCTGATGGTTTTCATCGAGATCGGTCGGGCTGGGGATGGCGGGGGGCACCAGGCCGTCGACGTTCATGGCGCGGTTGGTGGCGTGTACGCCGCCCAGCGGGTCGGCCTGATAGTCTTCAATGCGGATTCCGGCGATTTCGGCCATGTTGCGCGCGCCGAGCGCCCAGCCGCCGAGCAGCGGAATATGATCCACCGGTTCGCCGGCCAGCTGTCTGAAAATCCGTTCCCTGCCTGCATTTTCCCTGTTCCCCTGTGTTTGGGTTAACAAAATAGTATGGTTTCCCCGCTCCCGTTTTCGCGTTACTCTACCGTGTTTCGCGGTCAATCTATCAGATTGTCTGCAAAATCATCTGCGGCATTATTCTGTATCCATCATGTTGCATGAACCCGTGTCCGTCCTGACGCATCTTTATTCAGCGGTTTTGTGCTCAATGTGTAAATGGGTGTGGTTTGCGACAGCGTTTTTATTGTTTTCCAGCCGCCGCCGTTTCGACCTAAAGAGTGTTTGGTCTGGCTCCGGGTTGGGCACTTCCGCAGTTGTGATGCCTGAGGCGATTTCGTGACTGCATCAAAGGTTGGGCTCCCGCAGTGGGTTGCAATGCGCTCCATGATTTTCCGAAAGGAACGGTTGTCTCCTTTCTGAAGCGTTTCAGGCACTCAGAATGCGGCTGTAGAGATAAAGCAGATATTTCAACGACGTTTGGCAGACCGTTTCGCGGGCGGTCTTGAGGCTCATAATTCAAGGTGCCATTTTTACTTCCAGCATGTAAAAAGTTTGCGGGCTGGTTTTGTTTGCGACGTCGGTGAATGTTCCGGATGTGAGGTTGGTTTCCAATGGTTGGAAAGATTCGAGCAGGTTGGTTGTCCAGAAGACGGAATAGACCCTGCCGGACACGGCCTGCCAGTTCAATTCCTGCTGTGGTGATGCAGTGACGCGCAGTGCCGACGTGCTGTTTGTCGGATCTGTGCCGGCGATGTATTCCTGCCAGGCCGCGAGGCCGTCGAAATCTGTATCGCTGAGGGCGGCGGCGCTATCCGTTTCCAGGCCATATTGAGCCAGCCACCATTCCGGCGTCCCGTTTGTTGTTTGGTTTTCGGCAAAGATGGCCTGAATGTTGAGGTTAGAGTTGATGTGGAGGTTGGTGGTCGGCAGCGTTCCCGAAAAATCACCGCTCCACTCGACAAAGTGGTAGTAGGGGGAGGCTTCGGCCTGTAACAGGATGTCCGCATTCGCCAGATAGGTTCCTGCCGTCGGACTGACCGTTCCCCAGTCCGGGGGGGAGGAGCTTGTCACCAGCTGATAGGTGTTGGTGGCCAGTTTGCGGAAGGGAATGTTGGCGGTGCCGACACTGACGTAGTCGCCGGGAGCGGCGCCGTCGGTACGGCGCACATAGTAGTAGAGGCGGTAGTCGCCGTTTGGGAAGTCGGCCAGTTTGATATAGAACTTGGATGGCGTAACGCTGTCCTGAGTAATGGTGATCTCTTCAAGCACGGGAGGGGGAAACCCGGCGTCTGTAGAAACATCGGTTCGCATTTCCACCAGATATTCGAGCGTGGAGTTGGTCGGGGCATCCACGGTGACTGTTGCTGTGATGATGCCGATGGCATTGGTGATGAGGACATCGTCTTCCGGGGCGAGACCGTTCAGCTTGATTGTATCGACGCGCGGAGCCGCCTGAGCCGGATCGACGGGAGCGCCCCAGTTTTCGGCCATCGCATCATACGATGGGGTCGGTTTGAAGTTTTCATCGAGAATGGGGTACCAGGTGTGAGTCACACGAAAGCCGCCCAAGGCCCCTTTGAATACAAACGACCCGAGCAGTCGATCGTTGATTGTCAGAATATCATCGTTATACATTTCCAGCAGACGCGAGTATTTGATTGCGCTGAGCGGCTCGATTTTTGCGCCCCAGTCGGTTGAGGGGGAGTCGAAGGGCTGCCGCAGGAAAAATTCTGTCAGCATGGCCGGGCCGATCCATCCGGCGTCCAGCAGGCGCGAGCGGATTTGTGCGATATTCGATCCGTAGGAGTTCAGGCCGATGATATCGACATGAGGAGCCCACTGGACCATGTTTTGCATTTTAGTCAGGTTGGCTCCGGCATGGGACGTCAGGGTTGGGTGGTAGTGGTCGGTTTCCCGCATATAGCGGGCCACCTCATCGATTGCCCGGTAGACCGGTTCCGGATTCGGCACGGTGAGGGGGTCGATTTCGTTGCCGACGACCCACGCGAGCAGGGAGTCGAACTCTTTATACTCGTCGATCTGTGTTTTGAGTGTTTCCAGCTGGTTGCTGACATTGGCGGGATTGTCGTACCAGGTTTCGTTGGAATCTCTGGCCTGTGTGAGCCAGACACCGAGAAGCACTTTGACGCCCGCATCGGAGCATTGACGCATAAAGTCAGGGGTGATCGATTGCACGCTGTATGCGCGGACGGTATTGCCGCCGATGGCGGCAATTTCTTCGACGGCTTCGGGGCCGCAGGAGCCTTTGACATAAAACGGATTTCCTTCAACCCTCAATTCGAATTCAGCATTTGCACCGGGTTCGCCGGAGTCGGTGCGCACGATCAGGACCTCTTCCGGCCGATCCGCCTCTATGGTATCGCCCGGCCAGCGGACATATACATTGTAATCACCCGCTGTATCCAGAGACGGGCGCCAGCGCAGCGCGTTTCCGGGGCCGGTCGCGCAGACGTAGTTGGTTCCGTAGTACCCGTCCGGTGATACGGCCGGCGTCCAGCTTCCCGCGGTGGTGATGACGTGCGGACTTCCCTCCGGCAGGTCGTTATCCACAATAACCGACACATTGGTGTCGGAGGCCAATTCGAATTTCACTGCATCGGCTGCGGTGAACCCGGCGTCGGGAGCGGACAGCAGAACGGAGGCGTCTGTTCCGGCACTGAAGGAATAAGTGCCCAGAGAAAACCAAATACTGTTGGTTGCTGTTTGGTCAATCCTCTGGTCTGAAAGGGGGGACGTGTTTTTATAAACGCGGAAGCGCACATCGGTCGGCCGATCGATGACGGTAAACTCGGTGGTGTATTCGACGCGAGGTGTTGTCGGAGCGGCGGCTGCCGGAGAGTTTGTGTCTGCGGAGGAAAGGTCGAACAGAACGGCATCCGCACAGATTCGGCCGGCATCACTTGCTTCGATGGAGACGGCGTTATTGGTGCCGGCCTGAAGGTAATACGTACCGAGGAACGTCCAGACGCCCCCGTTAATTTTCTGATTGATACGGCGGGTGCTGTCCGTTTCCGCGCCGCCGTCGTAAGTGATTTCAACCGGCACCCGATCGGGACGGGAGGAGACCGCCGTCCACTTCATGTAGATTTTATAATATCCGGATGTGCTGACGAGCGGCTGCCAGCTGGCTGTCGCGGCGCTGTTCCCGTCCGCAGAAAGATAGTTGGCTCCGCAGTATCCCTCTGCCGTGGTGCCGGCGGCCCACGCGCCGGTTGTTGAAAAGGTGTGCGGAGAGGCCGGGGTGTTGTCGACAATAATGCGTTCAGCGACAGCGGATGTCGCGAGCAGCAGAGCGGCGGTTACGGTTCGAATTTGCATGACGGATCCTGTTTGACGCGGAATGGGAACGGGTAGACGCAGGCCCCGCCATGCCGGTCGGCGGCTTTGATGAACGCGCGGTATTCCCCCGTTTCTCCGGGTGCTGTGAACGACAGGGTGTTCTTCCCTGCCGGCTCGAAGCAGTGATCGAGTTTTGGCGGAACCTGTTCTACATCTCCGCCGATTCCGGTATCCCGGGACTCCTCCATTACCCATCCGCTCAGTGTGATGGGGTCATTCTCAAAATCAGATACGTTGATGCGAATGGTGTGGGAGGATCCGGCGCGGACTTCACTGTTTTCGGCGGCGAATCGGATGGATTCGATCTGCGGGCTGCGGTTGGTCGGCCAGCACCCGGTCCATTGTTTGGAGAGGTAGTCCACGACCGGGGTCTTCTCTCCGGTCGGAAGGAGAAGTCCGAACCAGGTGGATGTAAATTCCTGTTTGGAGCCCCAGCGGAAGGCATAGAGCCCGACGCACTGCGGAGACTCAGCGTTCGCTTCATAGGAGGTGCTGACCATTTCCATTTTCTGTTCGGGGGTCGGCTCAATTGGAACGCCCCAGCTTGTTTTGGGGCTTTCCCATGGACCATTGGGCCCGAATTCGGAAAGAATATACGGACCTTTCCAGTCACTGGCTGTGATTTTTTGGGGGGCCAGCCGTGCCGCCCCGTAGGAGTTTATTCCAAGGATATCGAGTTGCGGATAGTACTCTGTGATGGCTTGAATTTTTTTTGGATCGGCCCCGATGATGGAGGTCATGACCGGGTGATTTGGATCCTCCTCTTTTACAATGCGGGCGAGCTCGTTCAGTTCGCTGAACAGCTGCGGGTATTGGTCGGGGCTCTGTTGCATTTCCACCTCGTTGCCCAGTCCCCACAGGAGCAAGGCGGGGTGATTTTTATAGCGGTGCACAATGTTGCGGATGTGTTTGCGTTGTGCGGCGACCTGGGTTTTATCGTTATAGTCAAACCCGTGCCGGGGATGTCCCACCCAGATGCCGGCAACAACGGTGAGGCCCAGCTGATGGGCGCGATCCATTAGATCCGACCCGGAGTCATCGGTTTCTTCCAGATCGCTCAATCCCCAGGTTCGGACCGAGTTGCCGCCAAGCTGTGCAAAAAGGTCCAGACGCTCCTGTCCGCCTCCTCCGCAAATTGTGCAGGGCTGACCGTTTCTGATCAGTTGCCAGCGGTTGTTTTCATTTTGGCGGAGCTCAATCAGGGGAGGGGACGCTTGCGATTGCGTTTCCGCGCAGACGGCAATCACGCTTCCGGCCAGCACCGAGAGGCAGACCGCCCAATGATTCAGCCCGGTTCCAGTGGAGTATGAGAATAGGTTCAACATAAAATTTTCCATATCATTGCTGTACAAAAATCAAATAAAAGTATAGTTAATATTTAGTACATGTGAAGTAAAAAGGCCGCCCTTATTGTCTGGATACTACCAGATAGTCTGTTGAGAGGCTCGGCGTTTGGGATATTTTGATTCAGTACAAAGGAACGCCACATGTCAGCATGGAGAGCAGTGTTTGATGAGATGTAAACGATTCCAAAATAGGCTGGTATCTGTGTTCAGCTTGTTCTTGCCGGTATTCGGGCCGGAGGCCGCTGAGCTGGCTCGGTATGACTTTTCCGGGGGAAATCCGTCGGCCGCAGTGATGGAGCAAGGCGTGGTCGGGCTGGATGCACAATGGGTTGGTGTTGATGGCGGGTTCAGTTTTTTGGGAGGAAATGCCTATGTCAACAGCGCGGAAACGTCTGCGGTCTATGACCGCGATAAGTACCTGACCATCACGATTACAGCCGAAGAGGGTTTTGTTCTTAATCCGGACAGTTTTTCGTTTCAGTTGGGTGGGAGCCGCGGGTCGGTCGGGCAGGATATTACGGTTTATGGCGTGGTTCGTTCCGACGTCGACCTGTATGCCTCGACAATCCAGCTGACTCCCGGCCCAGTGATGACGGCCGAGCATACGTTCAACACAGCGACTCCTTCTTACGCCACCTTTACGGCCGACCTGAGCGATCCGGTTTATCAGGGACGGAACAGCCTGACCTTCCGTCTGTACGGATATGATGAGGTCACCAGCACCGGGATTTATCTTCGCTATGACTCGCTGAGCATTGGCGGTGCCGTGGCTCCGGCCGGTCTGCGACTGGTGGAACGGGATATTTGCGTGTACGGCGGGACGTCCGGCGGGGTGGTGGCGGCTGTGCGGGCCGAGCGACTGGGAAAAAGCGCAGCACTGCTGGCGTTCAACCGGCATCTGGGCGGGATGACGAGCGGAGGCCTGGGGATGACCGACCAGGGAACGCGCTACACAATCGGCGGCATCTCACGCGAATTTTATCAGCGGGTGGGTGAAAAGTACGGTATGGATGAAGACTTTTCCTTTGAGCCGCATATTGCCGAAGAGGTTTTTGAAGAGATGGCGAATGAGGCCGGTGTGGATGTGTTTTACGGCCGGCGTCTTGCTTCGGTAACCATGGATGGAGACCGTATCCGGGAGATTACAACGGATGACGGGACGGTATACCGCGCCGATATGTTTATCGATGCCACCTATGAGGGGGATCTGATGGCGGCGGCGGGCGTGAGTTATACCGTTGGGCGCGAATCGAATGATACCTACGGGGAAACGGTGAACGGGGTGCTGGTCGGCGGCGGCCCGGGCGGCGCGGTGATTGATCCGTATGCGGTTCCAGGCGATCCGGAAAGCGGGTTGATCCCCATGGTGCAACCCCATACGCCGGGAGCGCAGGGATCCGCTGATGATTTGGTGCAGGCCTATAATTTTCGGATGTGCCTGACGCAGTCGCCGGACCGGATTCCGATTGCTCCGCCCGCCGATTACGATGCGGGAGACTATGAACTGCTGGCCCGGTTTATAGAGGCCCTTACCCCGCCGCTGGATCTTCTGGATTTCATGACGCTGTCGAACATTAATAATGCGGATACAAACAGTGTAAACGTGAAAACCGACACCAATAATCGCGGGGGTGCGATTTCGACGGATTATGTATCCGGCAGCTGGACCTATTCGGATGCGGATCATATCACCCGCATGGAGCTCTGGGCTGAGCACGAAGATTATATGCGCGGGTTTTTCCATTTCCTCGCCACCGACAGCCGGGTGCCGGCAACCGTCCGGGCCGAGATGCAGACCTGGGGACTGGCCGCGGATGAATTTACAGATAACGGCGGCTGGCCGAATCAGCTTTATGTGCGTGAAGCCCGACGGATGGTTTCGGATTACGTGATGACCGAGGCCAACTCCCAAGGAATCGCGGTTCCGCAGGATTCCATCGCAATGGCATCCTATCCGAATGACTCGCACACGGTGGCAGTCATTGCGGTGGACGGTCGGGTTGCCGTGGACGGCGGACTGTTTGTGAAAACCGCCGGTCCGTATCCGGTTTCCTACCGGTCGATTGTTCCGGCGGATGGCGAGTGCGCAAATCTGTTTTCCACCTTTGCGCTCTCCTCCAGCCACGTTGCGTTCGGGTCCATCCGCATGGAGCCGGTTTTTATGATGCTCAGCCATTCCGCGGCGGTTGCGGCGTGCCAGGCCATTGATGATGGGGTGGATGTTCAGGATGTGAACTATGAAAAATTGAAGGCTCAACTGCTGGTCGACGGTCAGGTGCTGACGCTTGAGGGTGGCGATCCGAACGTGGTCGATAATGCGAATCCGACGAAGGTAGAGGTGACTGGAGCCTGGACGACCAGCACCGCGACCTTCGATTATGATGTGAACTACTTTCATGATAAGAACAGTCTTAAGGGAGAAAAATCTGTCCGGTTTATTCCCAATATTCCAAGCAATGGAACCTATGAGGTGTCCATGTGGTGGGTTTCGTATTCGAACCGTTCCACAAACACTCCCGTTGATATTGTGCATGCGGACGGAGTTTCTACGGTCACGGTGAATCAGAAGCTGCAAGGAAGTCAGTGGGTCTCGCTGGGGGCCTATGAATTTGAGAGCGGGACCAATGGCAGCGTCCTGGTTCGAACCGATGGGACCGACGGGTATGTGATTGCCGATGCCGTCCGTTTTCTGCCGGCGGGCTCAACCGGCGTTGAGGTGAATCTGTGGGCGCATGACGCAATGGCGGCAGAGCCTCTAACGCTGTCTTCTGCCGCGGAAAGCGGCGGGTTCACCGTGTCCCGCCTGGGTGGAGATTACTCGTCTCCGCTGGTCGTTCCGATTGTGGTTAACGGCTCCGCCAGTAATGGAGTCGACTACGTTGCTCTGCCTTCTTTTGTAACCATTCCGGCCGGCCAAACAGCGGCCAGCGTTTCTGTGATCCCGTTGGCGGACTCGGTGGCGGAAGGCAAAGAATTTGTTCTGATTGCGCTGTCAGACGATGAGGCGTACGGTCTCGGGGCGCTGCAAAATGCGCTCATCGCAGTTCAGGATCGCCCCTACGATGCGTGGCGCCATGCACATTTCAGCTCAGCTGAATTAGATGACGAGCAGATATCCGGCGACCTTGCCGATTCGGACCGGGATGGCCGGCCCAATATTGTGGAGGCACTCCATGGTACCGACCCGCGGGTCGCTGACAGGTCCGGAAGTCGGCAAGCCTTTCGGGAGCAGGGCGGGAAGCAGTATCTTTCTCTCGAATTTTCAAAAGAAAAAATTCCGGGTTTAACGGTCACGGCTGATGTTGCCGGCAACCTCTCTTCCGCCGCCACCTGGAGCAGCGGCGTGGAGCATGTCGAAAAGATACTGGTCGGTGATGATGGAACAAAAGAGACCTTCCGGGTGAGAGACCTGACGCCTGTGGATTCTGCGGATCGTCGGCTCGTTCGCATTCGTGTTTTGAAAGAGGAATAGTAAGGTGCGCGAATTACGATGAAAAACAGCCGATTTATCCATGATGCACTGCTGCCGTTGTTGTGTTCGTTAACAGTACAGCCGCTAGGCGCTGCACCCCAGCCCGGGCAGCCCAATGTTCTTCTGATGATTGCGGATGACCTGAATGATTTTGTCGGACCGCTGCGCAGTTACATGCCGGGGCTCACGCCGAATATCGATCGATTAGCTGCACGGGGTGTCAGTTTCAATAACGCACAGGCCAACGGCCTGTACTGCGCTCCGTCCCGGACGAGTTTGCTCACCGGGCTGTATCCGACCACGACCGGATATTACGGTTGTCGCAATGATGCGAGCGGACATATGCGCAACAACGCGGTCATTCGCGACGCCGTTACGATGCCGGAAAGCTTTTTAAATCACGGGTATGTCACGTTCACAACCGGCAAGCTGTACCACGCGCCTCAGCATGCGGAGTTTCAGCATTTTACAGGAGATGCGGGTGATGGGGACGGGCGCGGTATCCCTCAGGATTTCGGTCCGTGGCCATGGGATGGTAAAGCTGTTAAGGGGTATGCTCCTCCGTCTGCCAACCCTGCACTGCCGGCACCGTTCAATTCGATGCCGTACGACGGCTATGGGCGGCTTTCCAACCTTCCGGATGTCCCGGCGGATCCCGGCAGCGACGTTCCCGGCTTTAAGGGATGGAGTATCAATCGAAGACCCTGGCGGTATATCAATGACGATGATCGGGATCTGATGCCTGATGAGAAATCAGTGAATTGGGTCTCCGATATTTTCCGGCGGGACAGAGAGAAGCCGTTTTTTTTGGCGGTTGGTTTCAACCGTCCGCACGCCCCTCTTTATGTGCCGGATAAATATTTTGATATGTTCCCGCTGGACGAGATCGAACTGCCGCCGATGCCCGCCGATGATCTTGACGACATCCCGGAGGAGGGACGGCGGCTGCAGGACGGCACTGCCCGGCTCTATCGGGCGTTCTGTGAAAGCTCCGGGGAGCAGGGGTTGAGAGAATTTTTACAGGCCTATCTGGCATCCATCCGCTTTGTGGATGATCAGGTAGGGGCTCTTTTGAGTGTGCTTGAGGATTCACCTGCCGGAAGCAATACGCTGATCGTGTTCACCAGTGATCAGGGATACCATTTTGGAGAGAAGCAGCGTATCGGCAAGAACACCTGCTGGGAGCGATCCGCGCGCGTTCCGCTGATTTTTGCGGGAGCCGGTGTGAGCGGGCGAGGTGAACAGATCGATCGACCGGTTTCGCTGGTTGATCTTTACCCGACTCTGCTGGAACTGTGCGGGCTGCCGCGTCATCCAAATCAGAACACGGATGCTCCGGCACTGGACGGACACAGCCTGACTCCCTTCTTAATTGCGGGTCGGGCAGATCAATGGGCCGGGCCGGATGTTGCGCTCAGCGCAACGGATCATGCCCGGACAGTTCGGTCTGAGACGTATCGTTATATTCTTCATGATGGCGGTGGGGAAGAGCTCTACGATATGCGCCGTGACCCCAATGAGTTTTGTAATTTGTCCGGCAATCCGGAGTTTTCCGGGGTTCAGCGTCAGCTGCGGTCTGTGCTGGAAACACTGGGAGAGCGGAAGCATTCGGTTCAATAAATGATCGTTTAGAGGGTCGAGGTTGGGAACAGATATTTTAAAGAGGAGAGGTGCTTTATGGAGAAGGTTCAGACAAATAGAAAAAGGTTCAGATTACTTAGGTTGTCGCTTCTGGCTGTATTTTTCGGATCAGGATTTGCGGAATCGCTGAAGGTAACAGAGAGAGCGTTTCCGGTCGCCTATGATGTGGATGTTCTGGTTGTCGGCGGAACGTCCGGCGGTGTGGCCGCCGCGGCGGCTGCGGCGCGCGAAGGGCGCAGTGTTTTTCTGATGGCCCAGCGTCCGTATCTGGGAGAAGACCTGAGCGGAGCGTACCGCCTCTGGCCGGCGCAGGAGCAGAGCGGATTGGTGTCGGAAATTTTGAAAACGCCGACGGTGCTGGATTACTGCAACCTGCCTTTCACCTACAGCGCGGATCTGCCGTCTGCCGGCAAACATGTCGATACAACGCCGGCATCCATGCTGACGGACGGGTTGAAAGACAACATCACAAAAGACACGGTGCAGTATGACGGCAACGTGACGATCATCGCTGAACTTCCGGAATCCCGCCAGGTGGATCGCGTTCAACTGGTCGCCTTCCAGCGCCCCGCCGAGTACTGCGCGCTTTATCTCGACCTTTTTGTCAGTGAAGACGGCAATGATTGGGAAAAAGTCGGCGTTGAAAAAGACATCGAATATGTGACTCGGCAGAAAACCTTCTCGATTGATGTGGGCCGGACGGCCCGCTACGTCAAGCTGCAGGTCAAGAAGGCACCGCAGACAAGCCGGGTTCTGCTCAGCGAGATTGAAATCCAATATGCAGAGGAGCGCGCACTGGGTCTTGCTGACCGCTACCCGCCGACCCCGCTGCACGTGAAACGCACGCTGGATCAGATCCTGCTCGATGCCAACGTCGATTTTCTTTATGGCTGCTATCCGACCGATGTGCTGAGAGACAGCCAGGGGAATGTCAGCGGAGTCATTATGGTCAACCGCTCGGGGCGCCAGATAGTCCGCGCAAAACAGATGATCGATGCAACCCCGACGGCCATGCTTGCGAGAATGGCCGGGGCTCCGATGCGGGCGGGCGATCCGGTTCACCGCTTTACGCAGGTTGCGGTTGCGGACAAGCCGCGCGAGTTGAAAAACGGATCGGTGCGTCCGACGCTGACGCCTGTTTATCACAAAGGCGAGGAGCACCCCGCGTTTGAGTACACCTTTTCGCTGACAACCGGCCCGCTTGACATTCACAGTTTCGCAGAGGCGCAGCAGCAGGTGCTGGATCAGGCCTGGACGCCCGGGCAGCTGGCCGCCTCCGAGTACGCCTTTACCGTGCCGACCGAATCGATTGTCTCTTTGAAATCTCACGCCGGAGCGTGTGCCGATATTCCGGTTGAGGCCATGCAGAGCGCCGCGTTGCCCGGCGTGTATGTGCTGAGCGGATATGCCGATGTTTCACGGAGCTGTGCGGCCGATCTGCTGGAGCCGGTGAATTATATTCCTGCCGGGGAGCGGATCGGAAAACTGGCGGCAAGCCGTGCTGTGGGTCGAGAGGTCGCATCCTCTCTGGTGGTGCGCGAGCCGGATGCGGCCGCATTGGCGGATGCTGCATTGAAAGAATCTCTCGCTCCGCTTCGTCCGGAGCATACCGCGGATGAAACGGTGCAAATCGGCGAAACGAGCTATCCGGTTCTGGGGCATTATAATGTTGTTGTTGTTGGCGGGGGCACCAGCGGGGCGCCGGCGGCGCTCGGCGCGGCGCGGGGCGGTGCCAAAACACTGGTGGTCGAATATCAGCACGGGTTTGGCGGCGTGGGGACCGTTGGCCTGATTGGCCGTTATTGGCGCGGGTATGTAAAAGGCTTCACGCTGGAGGTGGATGCCGGAGTGCGCGGTCTGCGTCCGGAAGGCGCTCCGGAGATTAACGGATGGGATATCTACGACAAGATGGAGTGGTATCGTCAGCAGCTTCGGGACGCCGGTGCGGAGATGTGGATGCGCAGTATCGCCTGGGGTGCTGTGGTGAAGGCCGGAGACGTTCAGGGCGTGGCGGTCTCCACGCCGTTCGGAACG
This sequence comes from Tichowtungia sp., assembly GCA_041584215.1. GTDB lineage: Bacteria > Verrucomicrobiota > Kiritimatiellia > Kiritimatiellales > Tichowtungiaceae > Tichowtungia. The sequence continues at coordinate 48,986 of JBFHEM010000010.1, forward strand.
GGAATTGTGCTGGCGGATGTGGTGATCGACTCAACCGGAAACGGCGACATCGCCATTGCCGCCGGCGCACAATACGATTTTCTTGCTGAATCGCGTATCGCGATCCAGGGTGTGGGCCTGCCGGCATTTGATTTGGGCGATCACTATAACAACAGCGATTTTTCTGTTGCGTACGAGTCCGATCCCAGGGATCTGTGGCATCTTAAAGTGTACGGCAAGAGCGAATACCGCACCAAAGACTCCTATGACGTGGCCAGCCTGGTGGATACGCGTGAGCGCCGCCGGGTGATCGGCGACTTCTATCTGACGGTTCCCGATCAGCTGATGGGGCGCGTGTATCCTGATACGATTGCGCGGGCGTACAGCGATTACGATTGCCACGGCGTGAATTACAGTTCGTATGTGTTTTTGCAGCCAACTCCGGAACCGACCTCCACATACATCCCGTACCACTGTCTGCTGCCGAAGGGTCTGGATGGAATTTTGGTGACCGGAATGGGCATCAGTGTAGATCATGATGCGCTGCCGCTGATCCGAATGCAGCCGGATCTCCAGAATCAGGGGTATGCAGCAGGGGTTGCGGCGGCCGTTGCCGCTGAGAAAGGCATAGAACCGCGGGATGTTGATGTGAGGAAGCTTCAGGGTCATCTGGTGGAAATCGGCAATATCCCGCCTGAAATTCTTACGGAGAAAGATATTTATCCCTGCTCGGTCGAGCGGGTGAAGGCGGCGGTCGAGCGTGCCCCGGAAGAGTATAATCTGAGAGTAGGTCGCGAATGCAGTATTATGCTGGCTCACTCCGAAATCTCAAAACCTCTTCTTCTGGAGGCCTGCGCGACATCGACGGGCGAGAAAAAACGGTTTTATGCCCATGCGCTGGCTGTGATGGGTGATCCAGCTGAACTGGACACGCTGATTGAGTACGTCAAAGCACAGCGCTGGGACGCAGGCAACCGGAACACGACTTCGAAGATGAGCGAGATGGATCGCTTGATTGCTGCTCTGGCCGTTCCGGGAGACCGCCGCGTCACGGAGGCAATTATTGAAAAAGCCCGTCAGCTTCAGCCGGGTTCAGAGTTCAGTCACTTCCGGTCGGTTGTGATGGCGTTTGATTTGCTGCGCGATCCGGCAGCGGTGCCGGTGCTGCAGGAGTTGCTGAATAAGCCGGGTGTGTCCGGTAATGCCGTTCAGACGATTGAAGAGGCCCGTGCTGCCGACCGTCAGGCTCTGGAGAACATGGGCCCTCAGATTCAGGAAAAATTCACGTTTGAGGCGCGGATGCTGGCCATTCGGGAGATTTCGCTGGCGAGGGCCCTGTATTTGTGCGGAGACAGCCCGGATCATTTAGGGCGTAGAATCTTACAGGATTACACAACAGACCTTCGGGGAGTTCTTGCTGCACATGCCGTGTCTGTTCTGAAAGACGCCGCCGGTGATGGTGTACAGTAAATTCAACCGGGATTTTTAGCTGGAGCTTTAAGTCAATTCAGTGGTAGATCCTAGCTGACGTATAAGTGTGGAAAGAATCTGGTTATGAATGTGCCGAAATGCAAATTAGACAAAGGCCGGGGTAAAAAAGCCCCTCTGTACAAGCAGGTTAGCGATCAGCTGACCGCGCAGATTAAGTCTGGTAATTTCGGAGCGGGTGATCGGCTTCCGGCGGTGTCGAAGCTCGTTAAGGCATGGGATATTAATTACCAAACAGTCAATCTGGCTCTTGAGCGAATGGAGGATCAAGGGCTGATTCGGTGTGAGCCGGGGCGCGGCAAAGGGCCTCTGGTTCTCGTCGGCAGCGCACAGAAGTTCAGTATTGCATTTGTTCGCTGGAGTAATGACGGATACCCGATGGAAATCTGTGAGGGAATCCGAAAGTTTGCTGAAGAAAAAGAGGTTCGTTTCTCGATCACCCACTATCAGCCTTCGACCGGAGATCTGGCGGGTGTGATGGCCAGCCTGTCGACCGGGAATACCGGTCTGATCATGTTGCCGATGCATACCCCTGAGTTTACAGAGGCCTGTCGGCAGGTAGAGGCACGCGGGGATAAAATTGTATTGGTCGATGAATGTCTGGAGGATTTTCCGGTCAGTGCGATTTCGATTGATCATGCCGGCGGAGCCCATCAAATAACAAGCCACCTTCTCCGGGAGCATAGTCGTCCGGTTTATTGTTTTGGTGTCTCTTCCAGGCTATCGGTCCAGGAACGTGTTTCCGGATGGGAAGGCGCTATGAGCCGTTACGGGTTTGCGGATCATAAAGTTTTTTTGGTTGAGTGTCCTGCGATTGACCCGATGATGGAGTCCCCCGGGCATCAGGCGTTTAAAGATAATTATGAGAGTGCGAAAAAAATGCTCGGCGAACTGGCCGGCTCGACACCGCTGTCGATTTTCGCGTGTACGGGATATGCGGCTCAGGGTCTTTATAAAGCGGCAGCCGATATCGGCCTTCAGATCGGGAAAGATCTGTTTGTCGGCGGCTTCGGAGATGACGCATTTTGCCGCCGTCTTCCTGTTCCCTTGACGAATATCCGGCAGGATTGGGAGCTGCTGGGCCGGGAAGCGGCCAGTATTCTGGTTGCAGAAATGTCGGGTGTCATTCGTCATACGATGCACCATTTGTTGCCGGCAAAGCTTCAGATCCGCGCCAGCAGTACAGGGTTGAAAGACGCGGTTTCGTTCAGTTGACCCAAAGGCGGCCTCTTGCGGCAATGCCGGCGTTGTGCCGGGTTGTGAAAAAAGAAACCGAGTGCCTGTATGCTGCTCTGCCGGGATTTGGAGTGTCTTTCACTCTTAAAATCCAGACGCAGCGTCTTCGCCCGGCCGGGCAGGTTAGTTTAATTAAAGTTAAGTTGATGTTTATTTGAACAGCACAAAATGCTTGCTTTTGGAGCCATTGCGTTGATTGTGCGCCGCCGATTTTTCCAATAAATCCGGGCTGGGTTAACCCCCTGAATTGTCGGGATCCGCGCTGCGGGTTCCGGCATGTTCTATTTGCAGGTTTTATTTAGAAGATGCTCTTTTCGGTACTGTGACGGCGAGGTGCCGAGGAAGTGAGAGAAGACGCGGGCCATTTGCCCCGCCGACGAAAACCCGGCGCGTTCGGCAATGTCTTCCATCGTGAGCAGGTCGGGTTCCGTGAGCAGTTTTTTTGCGTGTTTGATTCTGCAGTTTCTCAGTTCTTCGGCCAGGGTGCGGCCCACGTTTTTAACAAAGGCGTCGTGCAGGCGGCGATAAGACATCGGGATACCCTTGCAGAGTTCTTCAGCGGTGACCGGCTCCTGGTAATGGTTCCAAATTCGGTTTATGGCAGTGGCTACGTGGGGATGTTTGATACCCATCATATCGCTGCTTTTTCGGATGACGACGCCGTTGGGAGGGATGAGTGTCGCTGTTTTCGGCGGCTTTGCGCCGTTCATGATCCGGTCGAGCAGCGCGGCGGCTTCATACCCCTGCCGTTCGACATCGGTATCGACGCTTGAGAGCGGGACGGGGGCAAATTCGCAGATCAGGTCGTCATTGTCTGCGCCCAGTACAGCGACTTCTTCGGGTACTTTAAGGCCGGCGTTTTCGCAGGCCTGCAGGACTTCGGCCCCCCGGTCATCAAATTCGGCGGCAACAGCCAGTGGTTTGGGAAGGGTTTTCAGCTTTCTCGTCAGCCAGTTCATGCGCGCGCTGCTGTTCGAGCGTTCGGACTGCGGTTTGGCGGCCCAGTTGAGCTGGTGAAAATTCACATTGTGACCTTGCAGTGCCCGTTGAAATTCGGCCGCGCGGATTTCCTCTGACAAGCCGCCTGAACAGATGTAGTAGGCAAAATGTTTGAACCCGCGCGTCAGGAAATGTTCAGCCGCCTGCTGGCCGATCATTTCATTGTCCGGAAAAACGCGCGGCACGCCCGGTTGGATAACCGGGCCGATGCTCACAACGGGGATGTTGAGCGACAGCAGTTCCCGGTCCTGCTTTTTATTCATTCCCAGCACACAGATCGCCCCGTCTCCTTTCCAGTAGGGAGGTAAATGTCCGGTGCGTTGCATTTCCACATTCAGAATCCAGCGGGCCTGATCGGCGTAGCGGGCGACGCCTCGGTGGAGCCGGTATGAATACCAGCCCAGAGCCAGTAAAACTCGTTTGCGTGGGGTCAGTTTCGTCATATAGGGCAGTCTGACACGTAAAAAAACAGACGTCAATAAAGCACCGCTACATGTCATAAAACGGAATGTTATATGTTTCGAAATGTGAGAATATACTCACTCATGACAGAGGACAAAATGAATAAAACAACGGTGAGCTGGGTGAAGGTTTCTTTAGCCGTAATTCTGTTGATGGCGGGCAACGCGTCTGCCGCGAATGCGATTCTGAATACAGACGGCTCAGCGTGGTCAAACTCTGTGTGGACCGGTATCACCGGTTATCCGGGCTCTTCGGATATTGCCTATATTCGCAATGGATATGAGGTGACGGTGAATTCAGATGTCGGCTCGGTTACCCGGTTTCATATCGGGGATGCGGCGGTCTCCGGGACGATTAACATTGTGGCGGACGGAAGCTTAACCTCGACCACCGCCAGCGACACGCTGCGCAGTGATCTGGGGCGCGGAACCAAAGACGGTTCGGCTGGATATATGAATATCAGCGGCGGAACTCTCAAGATGGGCAATACCGGTGGAAATGTTCTGAATATTGGCCTGGATGCCGCCTCGGCACACTCAACAGGAATATTGACGATCAGTGCCGGAGCATTTAACGGGCGCTTGTTGGTTGGATCCAGCGAAGCCGGCGATTCGGGCGATCAAGTGACGATCACTGGAGCTTCCGCGATTATCGGAACCGCATCGACAATAGGGAATGCATTAGAGGTTCGCGCGTCTGGAACGCTGGAATTCAAATTCGATGCAGTCGGCATTTCGACGATGGATTACGGAACCTCCGGGAGCGGCGGGGTGGCGACTTTTGCCGCAGGAAGTCAGATTGTCATTGATGGGTCGGCGTACACCGGGGGGGCGGCTGCATTTAACCTGATCACGGCCGGCACCTTGGGAGCTGAAAATGCGACGGTCAGCCTTATAAACTTTGCGGAAGGAACGACGTACGACTGGAATAACACCACGGATGTATTGTCAGTTCATGTGGTGCCGAACCCGGCCGATGCTCCGAAACAAGTGAGTGACATGCTCGGGGTCGTTCATGTGTCGGGAAAATACTTTTTCACAACCAATGATTTTCTCAATGAAGGAGCGGATGAGATTGAGGCACTCGGAACATCGGTCATTAAGCTGTGGCTGAATCGTTATCCAATGAACAACTATGTTTGGAATTCGGATTGGAGTCAGTATTCATTCAACAATATGGTCGATCTGATTCAGACGCCATATTACCAGAATGTAATTAATCGCGCGCAGTTTAAAACAGTCGTTTTGATGGCATCTGAATTTCGCGTCGGTGAATACGCCAGCATCAACTGGCAGGATACGGTGAGCACGAATGAGTATCTGAACTGTCAGCAGGACTTTTATAATCTCACTGAATATCTGTTAACCAATTATGCGGGCAGCGGGAAAACATTCATTCTTCAAAACTGGGAAGGGGATAATGCCCTCAATTTTGATGCGGTGACGAATGCCGCAGACCGGATGAACCGTGTCGACGGGATGATCGACTGGCTCAATGCCCGGCAGGCGGGGATCGATCAGGCCAGGAATGACGTCGGGATGGCTTCTGATGTGCAGGTGTTCGGTGTCGCAGAGGTAAACCAGATTCCGGTATATAAAACATTCGACTGGCCTTTGGCCATTGATGCGGTCATTCCCAATCTGCACATGGATCTATACTCCTACTCCGACTGGAGTACGAAATCCAAAGGGACGGAATATCAGCTGACGGGGATTCTTGATTACATCAAGGAGAAAGCACCGCCGTCGGACTGTTTTGGAGAAGATAATATTTATCTGGGAGAGTTCGGCTGCTACGAGATGTTGTGTTTGGGTGATTGGGTGGATGCTCATACGGACGAAACCGACCGGGTTCATCGGGAAGTGGTCGGAAAGCAGTTGGAGTTGGCTTTTAAATGGGGGGTGAAGTATGCCCTGTATTGGCAGGTGTATGGCAAGGGGCTCCGCGATGGCGCAAGCCCTTCCGGGGAAGCGGATGAGTCTGAGCTGCACGGCGTCTGGCTTCGCCGCCCCGATGGCTCCTATACAGGAGCCTGTAAATATTTTGAAAACATTCTCTCAAAAAATTTAGAGGATTATGCGTCGATCTATGAAGTGGAGAACCAGATCGTTGCGGTCTCTGCCGGTGATTCTCAAGCGCAACTGGAGAGCAGTGATCTTTCGGGCGGATATGGAAGTGAGCTGGCAGCTGACGGCACCAATGATTATATTCAATATACTCTTGCGGTGCCGTCTTCGGGGACCTACACGGTAACAGCCCGCTGTAAATCATCATCGGCAAGCGGCACGTTTCAGTCATCCATAGAAGGGTATGCTTTTGGTTCGCCCGTGGACTGTTATGCCGAAGTTTCCGGTTACAGTACGGTTGAGCTGGGAACGGTCAACATCACGACAGCCGGCAATAAAAAATTCAGGTTTACTGTGACGGGGAAGAACGCGTTGAGCAGTGATTACGATCTGGCGTTTGACTATTTGGATTTAACCTTAAACGCAACAACGAACGGCGGGAGTTTATCGCTGCCGAATATTTTTGCAGAGCACATGGTGTTGCAGCGGGGAGAGCCGGTTGCGGTATGGGGAACGTGTGAGTCCAATGCATCCGTTCAAGTTGAATTGCTTCTGGTGGATTCGAATGCCGTGGAGACCGTGGTCTCTTCTGTTACCGTTTCTTCCGGGACCAATGAAACGTGGGAGGCCTCGTTGCCGGCAACCGTTGCCACGCCGAAGGGGGCGCATCATGTTTTGGTGGTCACCTCGGAGGGCGAAGAGATCCTGCTGGATCCGGTTTATGTCGGCGATGTTTGGCTCTGTTCCGGACAATCCAACATGAATTTCATCATGAAGCCCAATCCACCATGGAGCCCCGGCGTTATCAATTGGTCGAATGAGGTGGCGCTGGCCGGGGACGCAATGCTCAACGTGTTTACGGTGGTTCCGGAAGCAAATCCTGTTCCGCTGGACAATGTGAGCGGCAGCTGGCGGCCCGACACGCCGACCTGCGCGGAATGGTTTTCAGCCGTCGGCTATTTGTTTGGTCGGGAGCTGCGCACAGATTTGGATGTGCCGGTTGGCATTGTGGTGGCCGCACTGGGTGCGACCTCGATTTCCAGCTGGCTGAATCTCTCCGCACAGGAAAATATAGATCATGCGCAGTCTTTAATTGCTCTTCATGAGACTCGTTTGGCGACATACACCAACGAAATTGCCACATATTATCAGAATATACCGGAATACCGTTCCGAGGCCGTTCGCAAACAACTTTTGCCGTTTTATGCGGAACCCTATTCTCCCTATGAACCTGAAAATTACCCGACGTGGCGTTATCAGCCGGGCGGGTTGTATAACGGCATGCTTGCGCCGCTTGAGCGGTTCCCGGTTAAAGGGGTGGTTTGGTATCAGGGCGAGAGCGATTCAACCCAGAGCGCGACCTATTTTGAATTCTTGTCCTCGTTGATTCAAAGTTGGCGGGCTCTCCGGTCGCGGACCGAACTTCCATTCCTGGTTGTGCAGTTGCCGAACTTCGACACCGTCGAGGCGAATGGGTCTGATCCCGCGGTTTATGACAATACCTGGGCGGGCCTGCGGAAAGCACAGGCGCAGGCCTTGTCGATTTCAAATGTTGCGGTCGTTGTAACGGCGGATTCCGGGGACAGTTTGAATATTCATTGTCCGGACAAACAGACCGTTGCGGCGCGGCTTCGGCTGGCAGCTCTCAACATGGTTTATGGGCAAACAAGCCTTGTGGCTTCCGGCCCTGCGGTTGAGACATTGAATGTCCAAGAAGATGAGATGGTTGTCTCCTTTAGTGATATCGGTTCGGGATTGACGATTGATACCAACCGGGCCACCGGGGATGGCCCCGATTTTGAAGTGGCGGGCACTTCCCGCACTTTTTATCCTGCCGACTATCGAATCAATGGGGATTCGGTGGTTCTACGTGCGGCGGAGGTTCCTGTTCCGGTGCATGTCCGATATGCCTATCACAACGATCCCACGTTGGTTTTGTATAACGCCGAGGGGCTGCCCGCCATGCCGTTTCGGCTTTCTCCCTCCATGCAGGAACTGGGCTCGTTCACATTTGATCAAGAAGATCAAACGCCCTCCGAAATCCACGGCAAGCTGCGTGAGTTGGAATTCATATTGGGACCGGGGATTCCGCCTGTGGATGTCATTTACAGCGATACGTCAGGTAATCCGCCCCCATCCTTCGGGATCCGTTGTGAGGCCACTCCGACCAACGAAGCCTCTGCAATTGCGGCGGGGTCGTATGTGGAAATTCGGGCGCAGACCTATAACGGCTATTATCTGATTCCATCCCTGCTCAATTTTTCATTCAAAATTGCCCGCAATACGACCCTCGGTGATTTCGGGTATGCGGTTCGCTCCAGCGCAGACGGCTTTTCAGCAAGCCTGGTGGCGGAGCAGCTTCCCTCGCAGCATGAAACCTTCTTCCCCGTCGAGGCGTCGCTCCCGGAGTCCGCGGTCACTCCCGTGCAGGAAATCCGCTATCGCATCTACTTATGGGACTCGCAGGATACTCGAAGCTATGCCTTTCGTCTGGACGGGATCAGTATGACCGGGCGATTCCTGTTCCGCCCGGATGTTCAGATTGAGGGCGGGGCATCTGCGACGATTCGCTGGCAGGCTGTGCCTGAACAGGGCTATGTTGTTTATCGATCCGAAACACTGATGACACCGCTTGATGGATGGGTGCCCGAAACCGTGTGGACATCGTCCGGTTCCACGGAAGGTGCCTGGGCCTATTCGAACGAGTGGACCTCCGGATTTTTCTACATCCGCGAAGTTTTCGAATAGATGGGTTCAGGTTCAACTTGCTCCAAGGTTCGGGAGGCGTCATTTTTTGAACCTATTGTGTCTGAAATGCGCGTTGTTGGGGTGTGGCTTCGTATCGTACCGTTGGGGTGCACGCTGGGAATGCGTGTTGTGAATTTAGTATGAACGGGAGGGATGATGTGAAGTTTAAGAAGTATGCAGGGAACCCGATCCTCGGGCCGAAAGAAGAAAACGCATGGGAAGCATCGGTGGCGACCAATCCCGGTGCATGGTACGACGAGGAGAAGGATGAGTTTATTCTGCTTTACCGGGCGGCCGGCCATGATGATAAACATATTGTGGTGCTTGGAATGGCGAAGAGCAAGGATGGCTTCTATTTTGAACGCTGCTCCGATGAGCCGTTGTTTGTGCCGCCGGAAAGCGGTTCGGACATGGGCTGCATGGAAGACCCGCGCATTGTGAAGTTCGGTGACTACTGTTTCATCACCTATGCGTCACGGATGAACCCTCCCGGAAAATACTGGGAGCTGGATAGCGGGGACTTCAGTAATACCAGCTACGTTCCTCCTCATTTCCGTGAAGAGCTTCCTGAAGATCTTCCGTTAGCATTCCGCACAAACCTGACTTCAACCCATCTGCTGATCACTAAAGATTTCAAAGAATATTGGCGGGCGGGCCGCATGACCGATGCCACTGTCGATGATCGCGACGTGATTATTTTCCCGGAAAAGATCAATGGGAAATTCTACACGCTGCATCGTCCGATGTCCTGGGCCGGTCCGGAATACGGAACCGACCATCCGGCGATCTGGATTGCGGCCTGTGACGATTTGCTCGAAGCCAAGAAGATGGAAATTCTCATTCAGGCTGAGTTCGAGTGGGAATGTAAGGTCGGCGGCTCTTCCCCGCCGATGAAAACAAAGGACGGCTGGCTGATGCTCTATCACGCCGTCGGGCCGGACCAATACTATCGCACCGGCGCGCTGCTGCTGGATCTCCACGATCCAACCAACGTGCTGTGCCGCACGCCGGACTGGTTGATGGAGCCGGATCAGGAATGGGAAACGAAGGGTTTTTATGACGGGGTGGCATTCCCTTGCGGAAACGTTATTAAGGACGATACACTGTTCGTCTACTACGGCGGCGGCGATGTTGTGTGTGCGGTGGCAACGTGCAGTGTAAACGAGCTGCTTGAAACCCTGAAAGCCAATCCGGTTCATCAGGAAGCGACTGCTGCCGCGCCGACAATGGCCTAAAGAAATGTAACACGCGGAGGATCGTGCTGCGTAGAACGGTCCTCCGGGCCGTTTAATGGATAGGGAACGAATGAAACAAATCGCTTTAGTCAGTCTTGCAGCCATGATGGGTTCATTTGCCGCCTGCGCCGAACGAAAACCGGCGTTCAGCACGGCGGTTGGAACGCAGACGATTGGCGTAAAATATCAGTTCACGGATGAGAGCGCGCTGGTTGAGACGGCGAAGGAAATCCAGGCGCTTGGGTGTGACACGCTGAAGATTGCGGTCACCCCAAAGTATGACGACGACTATCTGATGGCGAAAGACCCGGCCATCAAAAGCGCTCTGGCTCTGGTTCAGCGCAAGCCGGATTTTAAGCAGGTTTTTGACATGCCGTTCCGCAATGTCATGCTGTGGCTTTATCCCTTTTCGGATAAAAAATCAGGGTTCCGAAAGGGGTTCATTCCCGAGGCAGAGGCTGAGGCGATTTACAGCGAAATCTATGATTTCACCGAGTATCTCCTGAAAACCTGGTCGGGCAGTGGAAAATCGTTTTATATCGGTAACTGGGAAGGCGATTGGCACATGCTCAACGAGAAGTATGACTACAATCTGGATCCGACGCCCGAAACGATCAAGGGTGCCATTGACTGGTTCAATCTCAGGCAGAAAGCGATTGCCGATGCCATTAAAGAAACTCCCCACCACAATGTGGATGTCTATTATTACATCGAGCTCAATCATGTCCGGAAGTCTCTGGACGATGAGCGTCCAACGATTGTAAACGCGGTGCTGCCGCACATTAAAACCGATTTTGTGTCGTGGTCCAGTTACGACATTACCACGGTGGCGGCCAAACAGGGCGGCGAGGCGGGGAAGCAGCGGGTCCTGGATGCGCTCAACTATATTGAGAAGCACCTTCCTGAAAGTGACATTCCCGGCAAGCGGGTTTTTATCGGCGAATACGGCTTCAACCTGCAGCAGGTGGCCGATAGCGAAGCCCAGAAAAACTGCGCGGCATTAATTATGCAGTGGTCTCTGGAATGGGGCTGCCCATTCATTCTCTACTGGGAGCTGTATTGCAACGAGATGGATCCGTCGACCGGCGAGCACCGCGGGTTCTGGCTCATTGACAACGCCGGAGACAGGCAACCCGCCTGGTATTTACACCGTGATTTTCTTCAGAAAGCCAACCGCTTTATGACGTATTTTGAAAAACGCAACGGCCGGCTGCCGACTCAGTCTGAGTACAGCGCCGAAACCGCGGACTGGTTCGAGAAGCTTAAATAAGGGGCAACACATGAAAGAACAAGCTGATTCCGCCGCGATGGATCCTGCCGTAAAACTCGGCTGGGGCGAAAAATTCGGATATGCCGCCGGGGACATGGCCTCCTGCCTGTATTTCGGTATTTTCATGAATTTTATGGCCATCTTCTACACCGATGTGTTCGGTATCTCAGCCGCCGCACTGGGCACCATGCTGTTCGTGGTGCGAACATGGGACTGGATCAACGACCCGATTATGGGAGCGATCGCCGACCGCACAAAAAGCAAAATGGGCAAGTTCCGCCCCTGGCTGCTGTGGATGATCCTTCCCTACATGCTTTTAGGGATTGTGACCTTCACCACGTTCGATCTCGGGCCGACCATGAAGCTGGTCTACGCCTACATCACCTACACCCTGATGATGATGGTCTATACGGCAATCAACGTGCCGTACGGCGCGCTGATGGGCGTGATGACCGCAAAATCCGAAGAGCGAACCGTACTGGCATCCTTCCGCTTTATCGGGGCGAATGCCGGTATTTTTGCGGTGACCCTGTTGCTGCCGATTTTTGTCCGTTTCTTCGGGCGCGGCAACGACCAGTTGGGTTATAGCCTGGCGGTGTCGGTCATTGCACTTTTTGCGGGGGGGCTTTTCTTCCTTACATTTAAAACCAGCACCGAACGCATCCGGCCTGCCGAAAGAAAACATGAGCCGTTCCGGCAGGAAATGAAGGAACTGGGCAAAAACGGACCGTGGCTGATGATTATTGTCATCAGCATTCTGACCGTGATGAGTCAGGCGATTCGTGCCAGTACCATCCTGCACTTTTTTAAATATGCAGTCGGTCGACAGGACTGGGGCACTGCACTTCTTTTGTACAACAGCGTCGCCGCCGTGGTGGCTGTGATGTTTGCGAAATGGATCTGCTCGGCGATCGGCGGCAAGAAAAAAGCCTACATCATCCTAAACCTTCTTTTCGCTGGTTTGCTGGTTTGGTTCTACTTCATTCCGCTTGAATCATTCGGGCTGATGGTCGCCAATCAGATTCTGATGGCGTTTGTGGCCGCGCCGATGATGCCGCTGTTCTGGGCGATGATCGCGGACACCGCCGACTACGGTGCGGTGACGTTCGGCCATCGCTCCACCGGCATTATTTTCTCCGCCGGAACCGCCTCGCAGAAAATCGGCTGGTCCATCGGGCCGGCCGTGGCCATGTGGATTCTCGGCATTTCGGGTTTCGTTGCAAACGCGACTCAACCACCGGAAACAAATCAAACCCTGCGCCTGCTGATGAGCTTCATTCCTGCCGGCTTTGCCTTGGCAACCGCTGTCGCGACACTTTTCTATATAATCGACAGGAAAATGGAGAAAGAACTCGAACGGTCTCTTCGCGAAATGAACGTGCAGAAAGAGGTGGCTGAATAGGGAGTTGACGTTTCACAGGATCATTCGTTCTTTACGTGGACATTTGTTTCGACGGGCGTGTTGTCTGGGCCATTCGCATTTTCTGTATTGGCCGGTGGGTTTTTATGAATTGGTTCATGCTCACGGGGCATTTTTGTCGTTGGAGTGGATTTGTCGTTAAAAGCTGTTCGATATCTGCTGTTTGATGTCTTGACATTATCTGATTTTTTTCTATGATTTTACTTAGAAAATATTCAGCGGGGCACTTGATAACAGGCGTTTCAGTCGAGAAGCAATGAACAGGATCAAATGAAAAATAAGCTTTTTCCAAATATTGACCGGCAGTTTTTTTCAGCTGCAGGTGTTTTATTAACCGTTTGCGTCTGTGTGTGGGCTTTTTCCGGGCCAACGCAGGCGGACAGCCTGTCGGTTCCTGCTCGTGACTTTCCGGTTGCTTATGATGTCGATGTGCTGGTGGTCGGTGGAGCCTCAGCGGGGGTTGCCGCCGCCGTCGAAGCCGCAAAGGCGGGGCAGACGGTCTTCCTGATGGCGCAGCGCCCTTATCTCGGCGAAGATTTGTGCGGAACCTATCGTCTCTGGTCCGCCCCGTCTGCCCGCAACGCGAGCGAGCTGGTTCGTTCCGTGTTCGAACCGCCGGTTTTTCTGGAACAGATCGGTCTGGGCTATGAATATCAGTCGAATATTCCGTCGCAGAAGCCTCACCAAGACGAAAATTCAATGCTGAGCGACGGCAACCGGCATGATATGCAGAGACAGACGGTCCAGTACGGCGAAGATGTCGACATTACCATTACGCTTCCTGAAGAGCAGCGGATCGACCAAGTGGACGTTTCGGTGTTCCAATCCCCCGGAAGTTTTGCCACTCGATCCGTAACCGTTTTCATCAGTGATGACCAAACGGATTGGAAAAAGGTGGGTGTCGATTCTGTTGAAAAACCAGCGAAAGGTGCAAAAACATTCTCTGTTCCGGTCGGGAAGACCGCCCGTTACCTGAAAGTGTCCGCAACATTGGCCGATAATGTAAAGCGCATGCTGATCAGCGAGATCGATGTGTTGAGCAAGACGGAGCGCCGCTTGGACAGCGGACAAGTTTATCCGCCGACGCCGTTGCATGTGAAGCGCACACTCGATAACGCGCTGCTCGACGCCGGCGTTGATTTTCTGTTTGGATGCTATCCGACCGATCTGCTGGTTGATGATTCGGGAGCCGCCAAGGGAGTTGTAATGGCGAACCGTGCCGGTCGGCAGATTGTGCGTGCTAAGGCAATTATCGACGCGACCCCGACAGCCATGCTGCCGCGAATGGCGGGTCTTGAGTTCCGAAAGGCCACCGGGCCGAATGTCTTCGAGCACACGGTTGTTTCCGACACCCTTAAACAGATTCCCGGCGTTGCGGCTCAGAGAGCGCCCACGCTGATTTATCATCAGGGCAAACATTACCCCGCGCAGGTCTACAGTATGCCGGTGAAGCTAGACGGCCTGGATATGCACAGCTACGCCGAGGCGCAGCAGCAGGTGCTCGATAAGCTGTGGACTGCCGGGCAACTGTCGGCCTCGGAGCATGTTTTCACCGTTCCGACGTCTTCGATTGTCTCAGCGCAGCCCTTTGATGGAGCATTTGATGCCATTCCGGTTGTCGCGATGCAGGCGGTCGGTCTTCCTGGAGTTTATGTTTTGAGCGGGTGTGCAGACATTTCGCGCGGCTGTGCCGAAAACCTTCTAAAACCCGGCAACAGCATGCTGGCCGGGGAACGTCTCGGAAAGCAGGTGGCGGCTTCTGTATCTGCCATGCCAGCGTTGGATTCACTCAGTGTATTGAGACGTGATCTAGGAGCCGCAGTGGCCGGGGAACTCGCCGAAACGCTCGCTCCGGTGCGACCGGAGATCCCGGCGGAAAATCGGGTCACTCTCAACGGAATGTCCTATCCGGTTTTGGGCAGCTACGACGTGGTGGTGGTGGGCGGAGGAACCAGCGGCGGCCCGGCGGCAATCGGCGCGGCCCGGCAGGGCGCAAAAACGCTGGTCATCGAATATCAGCACGGTTTTGGCGGCGTGGGGACGCTTGGGCAGATCGGCCGCTACTGGAAAGGTTTTCGCGAAGGCTTCACCCAGGAACTGGACGAAGGAGTCGCTGCGCTGCGTCTTCCGAATGCACCGCGTATTAACGGGTGGGATGTGAACGATAAAATGGAATGGTACCGCCGGGAAATGCGTGAGGCGGGCGCTGAAATGTGGCTGCGCAGCATGGCCTGGGGGGCGGTTGTTTCAGACGGCGATGTGAAGGGCGTGGCAGTATGCACTCCGTTCGGCACCGGAATTGTTTTGGCTGATGTGGTGATCGATTCGACCGGCAATGGCGATATCGCCATCGCTGCCGGTGCCGAATATGAATATTACGGTTCATCCCGAATCAGTATTCAGGGAACCGGAATGCCGCCCTTTAATCTCGGCGAGTCCTACAACAACAGCGACTTCACCGTGGCGTATGAATCCGATGTGGTCGACACATGGCATCTGCGTGTGTACGCAAAAGGAAAGTCGCGCGCCGGAGATTTCTACGATGTTTCGAGTTTTGTCGACTCCCGCGAACGCCGGCGGGTGATGGGAGACTTTTACCTGACGCTGATGGATCAGTTGATGGGGCGCACCTATCCCGACACGATCTATCAGGGATACAGTGACTACGATTGTCACGGCGTGAACTACAATAACTATATTTTCCTTCAGCCCAACCCGCATGCGTTCTCGTGCTATGTGCCATATCGTTGTCTTTTGCCAAAAGGACTGGACGGTATTTTGACCACCGGAATGGGAATCAGCATCCATAGCGATGCGCTTCCGATCATTCGGATGCAGCCGGACCTGCAGAATCAGGGTTATGCCGCCGGAGTGGCTGCTGCAATGGCTGCTGAACAGTCGGTTGAGCCGCGCGATGTTGATATCAAAGCCGTTCAGCGCCATTTGGTGGAAGTCGGTTGTTTGCCGCCGGAAGTGCTCACGGCCACGGATGAATATCCTTTGTCAAAAGAGCGGGTTCAGGCAGCGGTAGAAAAATCTCCGGCGGAGTATGGCGGGCATGAAGGCCGTGAAATCAGCATTGTGCTTGGCCATAGAGAAACCGCATTGCCGATGCTCCGCGAAGCCTATGAGCGCGCTGCCGGGGATGAAAAGTTCTTCTACGCCCACATCCTGGCCGTTCTTGAAGACGCGACGGGACTGGATACGTTGATTGAACATGTCGACACTCATCACTGGGATCAAGGACATCCGCGCCCGACCGCCCGCATGAGCGCTATGGACCGACTGATTATTGCGCTGGCACTGACCGGCGATAAGCGGGCAACCGCTTCGGTAATCCGTAAAATTGAACGGATGAATGAGGCCTTTGATTACTCGCATTTCCGTGCGGTCGCCATTGCCTTCGACCTGCTGCGTGACCCCGCCGCCGCGCCGGCCATCGCCGAGCTGCTTGGGAAACGCGGCATGACCGGTTACGCCGTTCACAGCATCGAAGATGCGGTGAAAGAGGATGATGCCGCGCTCAAGAAACTGGAACCGAATGCCGGCACCAAATTCAGTTTTGAAACCCGCGAATTCTCCATGCGCGAACTGGCGCTGGCCCGGGCGCTGTACCGCTGCGGGGATTATGAGGGCATCGGAAAGAAAATCCTCGAAGAGTACTCGACCGATCTTCGGGGAATTCTGGCCGCGCATGCGCGGTCGGTTGTGAATGAACAATGATATGCGTAACGCAAAACAGAGCTTGATTGCTGTATGGGTTCTCGCGTTGAGCGGGGTCCTGTCCGCCGACGTCATCCTGCCGTCGGTTTTCTCAGACGGCATGGTGCTGCAGCAGAACAGCCGGGTTCCAATCTTTGGAAAAGCCGCTCCCGAAGAAACGGTGACCGTCGAGTTCGCCGGGCAGAAAAAAACGGCGACGGTCGATTCTTCCAGCCATTGGAAAATCATGCTCGATCCGATGCCCGCATCTTCCACTCCTCGGAAAATGACCATCCGGTGTTCCAATCATCCACCTATCCAATATTCCGATCTTCTTGTCGGAGAAGTCTGGCTTTGTTCCGGGCAGTCAAACATGGAAATGAGCATGCAGCCGTTTCCTCCGTGGCACGGCGGCACGCTGAATTATCAGCAGGAGATTGCGGCGGCTGATTATCCGGCGATCCGTTTTTTCTATGTCGAGAAGCGGGCTTCTCGTAAACCGGAATTCACTTGCGGCGGACAGTGGGAAACCTGCCGGCCAGCGACCGCGGCCGGGTTTCCCGCCGCGGCCTACTTTTTTGCCCGCAGACTGCACACGGAACTGGATGTGCCGATCGGGGTGATTAATTCGAGCTGGGGGAGCACGGCAATTGAAAGCTGGATGCCGTTGAAGGCGCTGGAGTCCTCTTCTGATTTCAAAATGATTGTCGATCACCTTGAGAGTGCCATGCAGCAGCGCGAGCCGGATGGACGCAAGGATTTTTCCCTGCCGACCGCTTGTTACAACGGGTTGATTGCTCCTGTGGTTCCGTACGCTCTGCGGGGAGTGATCTGGTATCAGGGCGAGGCTAATGCACCCTGGCCGGAAATCTACGAACGGCTTTTCACCGCCATGATCCATTCGTGGAGAGAGCAGTGGAGCCAGCCGGAAATGCCGTTCTATTTTGTGCAACTGGCCAGTCTGGATACCGATGCGTACGCGGGGCTTACGCCGGATAAGTGGGCCCGCTTGAGACAATCGCAGTTGGCCGCCTTGTCTCTGACAAACACGGGAATGGCCGTTGCGGCCGATATCAGCGATCCGAATCAAATTCATCCGCGCAATAAACAGGCTGTGGGGCGTCGGCTGGCTTTTTGGGCGCTCGCAAAATGCTATGGGAAGAATATCGCTTTTTCCGGCCCGATCTACAAATCGATGGCGATTGACGGGAACGAAATCACCGTGAGCTTTGACTGCACCAACGGCGGTCTGATGGCGAGGAGTGATGCGTTGGACGGCTTTGCTGTTGCAGGCAAAGATCGGAATTTTGTGAAAGCGCAGGCGCGGATTGATGGCGATACAGTTGTTGTCAGCAGCTCCGAAATCCAGGAGCCGGTTTCTGTGCGCTATGGGTGGACCGATCACATGCACTGCAGCCTGTATAACGAAGCGCAGCTTCCGGCCTCTCCGTTTCGAACGGATTCGTGGGATGACGGTGCAACCTTTTGATAGAGGAAGAACAGGAGAATCAGATGAAGTGGAAAATGAAAAACTGCATGGTGATAGCGGGTCTTGTCGCATGGTCCGCAGCAAACAGTTCGTGGGCTCTTTCATTCGTGGCGTTGGCCGAGGGCGGCAACTGGTCCGAAGCGGGCACCTGGAAGCTGAAAGAACTCCCGGGGGCTGAAGATGCGGTGTTTATTCGCGGCGGAGCCGTGGTCACCATCGACTCGAATGCGAAAGATATCGAGCTGCTGTATTTAGGCGACTCCGGAGCCAGCGGAACGCTGGAGATTCTCGATGGCGGGAAACTGATTTTAAATAAGAGCAGTTTTGTCGGTCGGCAGAAATCCGGAGCAGACGGCTATTTGAACCTGAAGGGAGGCCGGTTGCAAATGGGCGGTCCGGATGGCGGGATGACGTTGATGATTGGAGTTGATACCGCTGCAGAAAGCGTTACAGGCTGCTTTACAATCAGCGGCGGTGAATTTGTCGGACGCCTGCTGGTGGGGTCATCTGTTCCGGAAGATGCCGGCGGAGATATTCTGCGGATTGCCGGATCCAATGCGAAAATCGGCAACACATCGGCGGTCGGGCAGTTCAGCCTCGAAGTGCGGGAGTCCGGCACCATCGAATATGTTTTTGACGAGCAGGGCATCTCCGGCATGGAGTTTGCAGAGATTGCAACCTTCCGTCCGGAATCAAAAATCATCGTTGACGGCGCGGCATATAAAGGCGGCAAGAAAACATTCACTCTGCTGAAGGCCGCAGCGATTTCACCGAAAGCACCGCAGATTACACTCAACAACTTTCCCGAGGGTGTCACCTATACCTGGGATGCCTCGAAGGATGAGTTCACCGTCAGTGTTCCGTAACCGTAAACGTGATGAGGAAAAAAAGAGATCAGACGATCACAAAAAAAAGGAGAGAGACATGAAGAAAACAACAAATCAAAGAAGAATCAGGGTCCGCTTGATGCTGGCCGCACTGTTCTGTGCCGCAGGCAGTGTATTCGCGGATACCCGTATATTTTCTGTGCCAATGGGAACCGCCGGAGACTGGAATGTTAACGCCAACTGGACCGGAGGATTGGTTCCGGTGGCGGCGGATCTCGCCTATATACGGGATGGCCGCACGGCAATCGTAACGAACGATGTAGGCACCATTAAACAGATGTTTATTGGAGGGTTGCTCGGAAGCAGTGACAACTCTGGAGCAGTAAATATTCAGTCTGGAAAGCTGATTTCATTGCTATACAGCGATGTGGGACGGCGCGCTCAAACGGCCGGGGCGGTTGGAACGCTCCGTATCAGCGGCGGAACCTTCCAGTCGGGGGACAGCGCGGGCAGTGAGGTCGTCTCGATTGGTGGAGACCTTAGTGCTACTGGGCTTCTTGAGGTGAGCGGAACGGGAACGTTTGTCGGTCGCGCTATTATCGGCTCCAACGATACCGGGGACTCCAACGATGTGTTCAGAATCATCGGCTCGAATGTGACGGTTGGCAATACCTCGACAGCAGGACAAAACAGCCTCGAGTTTCGTGAATCCGGTTCGCTGGAATTCGTTTTTGATGCCGCGGGAATCGCCACCGCCAGTTTTCAGGAAGTGGTCACCTTTGCCACCGGTTCTCCCGGAATTGTTGTCGATGGATCTGCCTATACGGGCGGTGCCGCCACTTTTACACTGCTTGAAGCCGGAACAATTTCCGCAACCGCGCCGCCGATTACTCTGGTGGGGTTTGCGTCCGGAACCACCTATTCGTGGAACTCAACAACGGATGAGTTTTCGGTAACCGTTCCCGAGCCGGTTGTCACCCGAGTGTTTGACGTTCCGGCTGATACCGCCGGCGACTGGCATGTGGCAACAAACTGGACCGAACATCTGGTTCCAGTCGCATTCAATAAAGTCTATATCCGCGACGGCCGCACGGCCAACATCTCCACGGATGTCGGCACCATTCTGCAAATGTACATCGGGGATCTCGTGGCCCGGGGCGTCAACGGCACCGTGAATATGACCGCCGGAAAACTGGTTTCATCCGATGTCAGCGAGGTGGGCCGACGGATTGCGGATGCAAACGGCATACTGAGCATCAGCGGCGGAACCTTCCAGTCGGGTGACAGCGAAGGCAGTCAGGTGATTTTGGTTGGCGTGGACGGAGCAGACTATCATACCACCGGACTTCTCGAAATCAGTGGAACAGGAACCTTTATCGGTCGCGCGCTGGTCGGTTCCAATGAAGCCGGTGACTCCAACGATGTGTTCAGAATCACAGGCTCGAATGTGACAGTGGGGAATAGCTCTGAGGTGGGAGTGAACAGTCTCGAGTTCCGTGATTCCGGTTCGCTGGAGTTTGTTTTTGATGCGGACGGGATCGCAACCGCCACCTTCCAGGAGATCGTTACATTTTCCGCCGGTTCAGCCGGAATTGTTGTCGACGGCAGTGCGTATGCCGGAACCAACCAGACCTTCACGCTGCTGGCTGCCGGAGCACTCGCCAGCACAGAGCCGGCGATTGAGCTCGTTGGTTTTGGCGCAGGCGCAACCTACGACTGGGATACCGTGAACGACATCTTTACCGTATCCGCCGTAGCGCCTCCGCCACCTCTTGCTATTGGAGAAATCGGCATTGCGGTTGATTCCTCCAATGCCGTTGTCAGCTGGCTGGGCATGACGGGAGCCACCTATACGCTTCAGTCCAAGACCGATCTGGTTGAGCAGCTGTCGTGGAGCAATGCGGTGCCCGGAATTACCGGCATCGACGGCTCCATGTCCGCCACCTCAACAGTGGTGGCTGTCGAATCGTTCTATCGCGTAATCGCTGAGTAACAGCGCCCAAACCCAACAAGAACCCTGCCGCTCACGCGGCAGGGTTCTTTTTTTAAGCCACTGATTATCATTAATTGAACACTAATCTGTGCGGATGCCGTTTCTTACCACCCGCTCATTGCACTCGCTGGAGTACGTCAGAGTTCATGGATGAGTTTTCATTATTAGCTCGGCTGTTCCCTCGGCTGCTCTCTCCAGTGAGCTTGCGAACGAGTGGTTAAATATTTCCACGCAAAGGCGCAAAGACCGCAGAGGGGGCCAATCATTCGAAGCCAACGGTGGGGCGCGCCCTCCGAGCGCGCCAAGATGCTGCAGGAGGGAGAGTTTTGGCAGAATCATTGATGGCCCCGAGCGTAGCGACAGATAATTTTCGAAGAAAATAACGAAGTGGTTCAAATCATGGGACGGTACGGGGGCAGGTTTTTAGCCGCCAAAGAGCGCAGAAATCGCTGCGTTTTTTTGGACCCTCTGCGATCTCAGCGCCTCTGCGTGGAAGATAATATTCCAGACCGTGGAAAAGGAGAAGCATGCCCCCGGCGTTCGCCTGAGGCCTGGCTTTACTTTGACGGAATGCCTTTTGTTAAACCTTTTGGCGGTGTCAGGCGGAAAGGTCGTCCGGCGTCAGGAAGACGCGGATCGTTTGAATCAGACCCCTGCGCTGGAAGATGGATTGGCTCAGTGCTTTCGGAAGGGTTAATCCCTCGGACGTTTCGTTGAGTCCATTCTGTAAGGTGACTTCGATGGCCCGGCGGGTGCTGTTCAGCTGATAGATGATTGGCGTCTGACAGAAGGTGAACGCCAGTTCGTTTTCGCTGAGCGGCAGGGAGGCCGGTTCGCCGTGCAGGTCGAAAAAGTCAAAGGAGTCCGGCTGGGTCAGAAACTCACGTTTACGCAGAAGACGCGGCATAAAGTGCAGGGTTCCGTGTTTAACCCGCACGCCGAGTTCTCCAAAACGGGTGATGATTTCCTCTTTGACCTGTCCGGTCATGCCGGGCTGTTTGGCACCGCCTTTGGCCGGTGTATGTGAGTAGGGATCGGTCGGGAAGGCCCCGTATTCCTGCGGGCTCTTGTTGAAGCCGAGACCGTGGCGGATCTGGTAGTACATTTCGAAGAGCTGTTTGAACTGACGGTCCTGTTCATGCCGGATGCACGATTCCTGGGCGGCCAGCAGTAACTTGGAGACCATGTGCCAGTAGGTGGATCCGAGTCCTTCGTAGCCAAACATGGTTCCGCTGCGCCCGGTAAATTCGGTGTGGTTGAAGACCTGTTCATACAGATCCGTAATCGATTCGAATTCTTCGGCGGCGAGATCGCCCAGCTCCGGGTCGGACCGAAGCGTCGTGAGCAGGTCTGCCGCCGCGCCGGCGGTTGTGAGGCCGGATTGAAACCGGACGGTTCCCTGACGGTCGCGCTCGACGAGCCGGCCATCCTGTTTTTCGAGCAGGGTCTTGAGCAGGGCGGACGCTTCAATCTGTTCCGGTGAAATGACCCCTTTGTCTAAAAATCCGGGCAGTTGGCGATCGGGATAGAGCGTGTAGCTGTCGATGTCGCTTCTGTACATCTTGCTGTTGCGCAGGGCCTGAAGCAGTGCGGCGGTTTCAGCGGCGGAGAGCGTTCCGGTGGACAGAACTGCAACCTGACCTTCCAGCATGGGATAGAGGCCGTGGATGTCAAAGCGGGTATGCTTCGGATCGTACTGCAGTACGTTGTAGCTGTTGTAGAGTCCATCCGTCCGCAGGTTGGTGTGTATGGTGGCATCGAGCCAGCGCAGGCAGAGGTTGCAGAAATCAGCCGCCTGCTCGCAGGAGAGGGCGGTTTTCGAGAAGGTTTGACTTGCGTAGATGGTTTTGCGGAAGTCGCAGCCGACGGTGCCCAGGGCGAGTGTGATTTTGGCCCGCTCGCCGGGAGAGGTGGTGATGCGTTCGATGGTATCGGCGCGCTCCAAAAGAATCGATTGCACTCTCTGAAACAGCCGGATGACCGGCTCGCTGATGGGGATGTTCTGCTCAGAGGCCTGCCGGAAGACGGGCTCGAGGAAGGCCAGGTGCCGCCGGAGCTGGCTGGTGGTGACCATCGAGAGGCCGAAGCCGACCAGCGCGTTGTTGGCGTCGTTCCATTCCGGCCGCTGGGTGTTCATCCAGATGCCGCCGCCGGGAACAAAGTTGGTGAGTTTAACCAAAATGGGTACCAGCAGCTTTTCGAGGAAGGAAACGCAAGCCGGCTGATTGTTTTCATCCCGGCGCAGAACGGCATCGCTGCCGAAGGTGTCCGCTTCTTTACGGATTCGCCGGCTCTTTTCGGCCTCGAAGGTGATGGTCTCGCGCGGGTTGGCGAGAATTTGTTCGAGCGGAGCAATGGTGTAGGGCACATCGGTGTAGACGTAGCGTTCCCGCGACAGCCATTGAGTCAGGGAGTCGGGATGGAAGGCCTCCTGCCATTCGAGCAGTTTGTTGAGGTAGGTGATCTGGTGATCGCCCCAATAGCCGATCCCCGCCCACGGATCGTCCGGGTCCGGTTCTTCCCAGTCCAGGCCTTCGCTCGTGATCCGGTAGGGATTGTAGCCGTCCAGAGTGGAGGCGTTGACAAATTTTGAGATCATGCCTTCGAGAAATTCCGGATAGCTCAGTGCGAGTGCTTCCCAGTTCTGGAAGATGTCGCGCCAGTTTCCCTGATAGGCCAGAATGGGCGAGCCGTCCGGTTGCCGGACCTTGATGTCGAATTGATTCCACGGGCGGCTCGGGTCGCCGTGCCGACGGCTGAAGGTGAGGGGAAGATATTCAGCAAGCAACCGGTCCATGACGGGGTCGTCGCATGCCTGAATCATGTCGCGCAGTTCGGCTTGCTCCACGGAGCCGCTCAGCGAGTTGAGCAGACCGGCGTGGCGCTGTGCGGCCTGCCGGTTGGAGATGCGGACGAATTCGGCGAACTGGCCGCCGGGGATGGTGTAGTTTTTCACCGGGGTTCCGCCGCGCATCATGTTGAAGGTGACGTTGGCGCAGTGGTGTGCGTCGAGGATGCTGTCGCTGGTTTTCTGGAAGGCGTCGCAGTTGGAGAGCAGGCGCTGGATATAGTTTTTCCCTTGTTCCAGATCGTCGGCGAGCTCGGCGCAGACGGCGTGTTCGTCGGCGAGCAGCGTTTCGTAGAGATTGGACACCTCGGTTCCGCTTTTGGGGCCGTCGATGACCATTGTCCATTCGATTTCTTCGCCCGCAGCCAGGGTGATTTCTGAGTGCAGAAAATAGCTGCCGCGCTCGCCGCGCTGTTCGTGGCGGGCGTGCAGGGGGCATCCCTTCCGGAACCGGTTCGGAGTGTCGCCGTCGAGCAGGACATCGGCATCGGGCAGGCCGCAGGTCCAGACGATGTTGGCTTGAAGACTTTCCAGCGGAATGGGCTGGTCGATGATGCCGGCGTTCATGGCGAAGAGCCCGAGCCGGGAGTTGGCGAGCAGTTCGTTTTTATTGTAGCTCTCGGACAGGCAGCTGAATTGTGACTGCATGATGGTGCCGACGCCCGGCGGAACCAGATTTTTGATGCCATCGACGAGGGAGAGGGTCTGGGGGGCGGCGCTGTTATTTTTCAGGCAGGCGGTGCGGGTCAGCCCGAAGCGGTTGGAGATTTTCCAGCTGGTTGAGAAGGAGAGCCCGGAGGGGTTGTTATCTTCTCCAAAGCGGAGGATATTGCCGGAGATGCTTTTGTCGAGATATCGGCTGTTGCTTGGGCTGAGTATGGCTTTGGGATCAAAGGGTTCCCAGTGTTCGCCGGAGGGCAGACGAATGAGGGTGACGGGTCCGGTGATGCCGTAGCTGTCGTGAATTTTGTCGACGGTGTAGTATGGGAAAAAGGCTTTTTCCGGATTGCCGCGTCCTGCACTGAGTGCGCCGGTGCTGGAGATGAAGGCCCAGACATCGGAGTCGCTGATGAGTGAGATAAAAAACGGCGCCATTTCCTCCAGATGAAGGATGCTGATGTAGTCGTTGCCATTGGCGGTTTTAATTCGGTTTTTTGCGGGGAGAGTTTCTGTTGTCGGTTGTGACTGATTCATGTCCTGTTCCTTGAGCGTCATGATAAAGGTGTCGTGGTCGGCGCAACCGTCCCGCGCCGGGTTTCGAGTTTCAGGCGGACGTCGTGCGCCTGCTGTTCTGTCAGTGAAAAGGTTGCGATGATCCAGATGGCGATCAGCGACGTGGCGGCGGGAATGACCACATCCATGATGCGCATGAGCAGGAATGTTTGTTCCGTCTGATTGCCGCTCAGATCCACGTTGAAGCCGGTGGCATTCAGCAGGCCGCCTGCCAGGGCGAAGGCCATGGCCATGCCGAGTTTGACGACCCACCAGTAGATGGAGCCGAACATGCCTTCGCGGCGGGCGCCGGTCTGCAGTTCATCGAGGTCGCAGACATCGGCGATCATGGAGCCCATCAGCGTGAAGAGAGCGCCCATGCCGAACGAAATCAGGGGGGCGGGGACCAGAATGAGCGCGGGAAGGTGCGGGTTGTAGCAGGGCCACTTGAGTAAAGAACCGATCAGGGTGATCGAGCTGGCGAGAATGAAGGCTTTTTTCTTTCCGATTTTTTTGGAGAGGAAGGTGATGAAGGGAATGACCAGAAAGACGGTGATGGAGGAGAGCGTGCCAAAGAGGCCCATGTATTTGGCTCCCAGATCCTGATCACCGCCGCAGACATAGAAGATGTTGATGTAAGAGCCGAAGCTGCCGACCAGCATCAGGCCGTTGAATAGAAAGAAGGTTGCCCCGCAGAGTTTAAGAAAGGGTTTGCAGCGGATCGTGATGGTGAAGGCCTGAATGAATTCCCCGAGAACTTGCTGCGGACTCTTTTTCTCTTTGGGCTGGTCGGCGCGGGGAATGAATTTTTCTTTGCAGATCATGGCAGGCAGGACGCCGAGAACGGCCACCAAAACACCGAGGATGATGGCGAGTGTTTGTACGCCTTGAATGCTGTCGCTGAACCAGCGGTCGTTTTCCATGATGGCGTAGAGCCAGGGGACGATGAAGAAGCCAAGTTGGCCCATAAAGTTACTGACCCCCTGAACGCGGGTGCGCTCATGATAATCGGGTGTCATTTCGTAGCCCAGTGCAACCCAGGGGGTTGCGAATACGGTGTAGGCCAGATAGAAAAGAAGCGATCCGATCAAAAAGGCGGCGGAATAAAAAAGGTCGGAGTGTCCCCGGGGCAATTGCCACATCAGTGCAAAAATAATGCCGACGGAAATGGCGCCCCAGAAGATATAAGGCCGGCGGCGCCCGTGGCGGGAGACGGTATTGTCTGAAATATACCCCATAATCGGGTCGGTGAGTGCATCGGTCAGCCGGGGAATGGCCAGCAGAATTCCAATGACGGCCGGGTTCAGGCCGTAGCCGATATTCAGCACAATCGACATGTAACCCAGAGCTGCACCGAGGATGTTGTTGGTTACGGCACCGCTTCCGTAGGCCACTTTCCTGAAAACAGGAATCCGGTCGCATGGCTTCGTTTGATAGTGGACTGCATTCATTGACCCACACATCTAGCAGGTATTGCGCTTTAAGTGAATATAAAACTAAGAAAAAATAGAGTAAAAACTAAGTAAATCCGCTCAGGTTTGGCTCTATCTCTGCGGGAAAGCGGTTGAGAGGCTATCTGCCCGTTTTTTCCTGCTGACTTCGGGCTTTGAAGTATTGGTGCGGCCCGCAGCCGTATTGTTTTAGAAAAACCCGGTAAAACTGCGCATAACTGCCGAATCCTGCTTCCAGCGATGCCTCAAGGATCGTCCAGGATTTTCCGGACCCATAGATGTACATAAACCGTTCCAGAAAAAATTTATGGCGATATTCGACCAGCGTCATACCGGTCTGCTCCTTAAACAGCCGACTCAGTTGAGATTTGCTGATTCCTGCGGATTTTGAAATCTCATCAATCGGCAGGTCGTAATTGCTCGCTTGAATCAGCTTGGTGGCCCGTGCAACGGCCGGGTGGGTTGTTCCGCTGGGAAGATCATCGTCGCTGTGCAGAAAGGAGTGATAAGCCGACAGAACGGTGGATCGAAGGGTGGCGTTGTGCAGGCTGACAGGAGACCTGTTTAAAAGTCGCTCGGCGGATTGTGACAAGTAGGCCGCATTTTTTGGGTTTAACTGGGTGCACAGAATGCGGTGGGGATCTGGGGTCAGCAGGTCGCGGAAAGGCGCTTCTGTGCAAAGCTCTCCGAGACATGAAGGTTTTATAAAAATAATCCACATGCTGAAGTCGAGACTGGCCTGAGTGATCAAATGCGTTTGGTCTGAAAAAAGCCAAAGTAAGGAGCCGGATTGTATCGTGTAGGGGCTGCCGTCAATGAAGTACTGGGCAGTTCCACTGATGACGAGGTTGAGTTCCAGCTCATTGTGTTCGTGGGGTATATAGCGGGCATAACGGTCTAGGTGGACGTCACTGGCTTTGTGCAGATAGGTGATCCCATCCAATCTGTCTGGAATGTTCAGGTCGAATTTTCTCATAGCACGATATGATAACAATTTCAGACTGAGAGAGAAGATATTTCATATTTAAGCTGATACGATGATCGATGTGATAATAACGGAGGTGGCAATGAATACGATACATCGAGGCGGTTCGCTTAAAATCAATATTCGTAAAAGGCAGCAGTCTGCGGCTCAAATGACAGCCCGGACTGTGGCAGAAATCATCGACAGAAACCCGGCTGCGGTGTTCGGGTTTACCGCCTGCAAATCTCTAATGCCCGTTTATCGCGAATTGATCCGGCTGTATCGGGAGGAAGGGCTTGATTTGAGTCGCGTTAAAATCTTTCACCTTGATGGCGATGTCCAAACAGGTTCTGCGGCCTCTTCCCTTCGCGCAACGATGTGGCGGAAATTTTACGCGTTAATCAATATTCAGCCTGCCAATATGCGTATGATGTCCTGCTCCATAAGCAGTATTACAGATGCTCGCGCTGAGTTGCAGGCCGATATTTTTTCCGCGGGGGGGCTGGATGCCGCGATTCTCAGCGTCGATGATGCCGCTCGGCTTTCAGGGGAAGGGGTTTGTGAGCTACAGGATATGGATTTCCCGAATCCGGTCGCCGGACAAAATATGATTGCAGATGCCGGAACCGTATTGGACGCCCGCTGTTGTTTAATGTTTGCCGCCGGAGATGCTGCGGCCGGGTCAGTGGCTCGCGCCGTCGAAGGGG
The DNA here is from genome assembly GCA_041584215.1 of Tichowtungia sp. GTDB lineage: Bacteria > Verrucomicrobiota > Kiritimatiellia > Kiritimatiellales > Tichowtungiaceae > Tichowtungia. The sequence continues at coordinate 77,082 of JBFHEM010000010.1, forward strand.
CGCAGGCCATCAGTATGGCTTCGCTGATTCTCAAGCAGCACGATCATGCATCCGTTTTTATGGATGAACGCGCGGCGGGCCTGCTGGCATTGAAGGATTATTATCAATGGGTCGCGTCTGGGCATCCGCTTGGGCTGCAGGCAGATCTGACGTTTCTTAAGAGAGAGGGTGCCGTTCGGACCGGCGCGGAGTTCGATGTGTCATGTTGCTGAATGGAAGGATAACTCATGGCAAATCAATGGTGGCGGGTGTTTTTTTTGCAGCCGCATGGGTTGCTGCATCCGAGCCGTTAGCGGTTTATGAGTTCCGTCAGGGAAAGAGCGCAGCCACATCGGTTGCCGAAGGCCTTTCTGCCTCGGCAGCAGAGTGGGATGGCGTTCAAGGTGGATTCAGTCGCTCTCAGCAGAATGCCTATGTCACGACGAGTCTTGTCAAAGGTCCGTTCCACAGTGAAAAATTTCTCAGCGTTACGCTCTCTGCAGGCAGCGGGTTGCTTCTGAATCCGGAACGCCTGGTGTTTGAGCTGGGCGGCAGCCGCAACAGTCCCGGTGCCGACTTTACGGTCAATGCATCCGTCCGCTGCAGTGCCGATGGATACGCAAAAAGCCTCCCTCTGTCGCCCGGTCTGGGACGTATCGCATCCCATACGTTTAACAGCGTTGCCCCTTCTTTTGCGGAATACAGCGCTGATTTGAGCAATTCAGTTTATAAGGGGTTCCCCACTCTTACTTTCCGCATTTATGTCGCCAACAGCTCCGGCAGCAGTCAGATCCATCTGCGGATTAACCGGATTGAAATTGACGGCACCATCGAGCCGGGCCGCGGGGCTAAACCGGCGGTTGCCATGATCGATCCCGATCAAATCACTGAGTCATTGAACAATCCCGAACCGATTCTGTCAATTGCCCCGCTTTTTACAGATAGTGCGGTGCTGCAGCGCGGCACCAAACTTCCGGTCTGGGGAAAATCAAAGTTTGGAAAAACCATTACGGTTCGCTTCGCGGGGCAGAGTGTTTCCGCTCCGACCGCCGATGATGGAACCTGGCGCGTGGAGCTGTCTCCGCTTCAGGCCGAAAAAAACGGCGCGGATTTTATTGTCGAATCAGAACTCGGACAGCTTGTGCTGACCAATGTGGTTGTCGGTGAAGTCTGGCTGTGCTCCGGGCAATCCAATATGGAGTGGCCCCTCAAGCACGACACGCAGGCTGAAGAACGTATTACGGAAGCTGATTTTCCTCTGATTCGTCAGTTCAAAGTCAAAAACATTTCGCTCGAAGAGCCGACCGATGAAGCAAACGGTTCATGGGTTGCCTGTTCTCCTGAAACCGCATGTGACTTCACCGCGGTCGGATACTATTTTGCCCGCGATCTGCACCCCAAGCTGGATGTGCCGATTGGGCTGATCAACAGCTCCTGGGGATCGACCGCAATTGAGTCTTGGATGAGTGCGGAAGCTCTTCAGCAGTTTCCGCATGTCGCTGAATCATGGGAGCGAACGCTCGCCCTTTTGCCGCAGAGACAAATTGAATATCAGGAGGAGTTGAGGGAATATAAGCGTAAAGCCGCAGCGGCGAAAGCGAATGGCACCGAATTCAATTGGCGGAAATATCCGAAACCGCCACCGGGTCCGGGAACGAAGCAGGCACCTTCCGGTCCGTACAACGGAATGATCGCCCCGCTGATTCCATATTCCATCGCAGGTATTCTCTGGTATCAGGGCGAAGCAAACTGCGGCAATTCCGATGCCTATGCGGAGCTGCAGCCGGCTCATATTCAGGATTTGCGTCGCCGCTGGAGCCGGCCGGATATGCCGTTCTATTTCGTTCAGCTTCCGAATTACGACTGGTCGTATGACCGCTCCGGAGTAAAGTGGGCAAAATTTCGCGATGCGCAGATGAAGGCCCTTGCGCTCCCGAACGTTGGAGCTGCTGTGATTATTGACGGGCCGACCCCGGAAGAGGGGCACCCGCCGGATAAAGAGTACGTCGGGCAGCGTCTGGCCCGCCTGGCCGAAGTGCTTCACTATGGTATTGCCCAAGGCGATGCCTTCGGCCCGCTCTGCCGTTCTGCCGTGCTGAAAGACGGCGCGGTTGAGCTGGCATTTGATCAGGCTTGCAGCGGCCTCAACGTCAAGGGGGACAGCCTGGCCGGATTTGAGCTGGCCGGTGCGGATGGAACCTTCGTTGAGGCTCAGGCTCGAATCGAAGGCGATCATGTGCTGGTGTCTGCCGATGAAGTTTCTGCGCCGGAAGAGGTGCGGTACGCCTGGCGCAATAATCCCGAGGTCTCGCTGTATAACGGCGAAGGCCTTCCGGCATCACCCTTTGCACGGGTTGTGGAATAGGTATTCAAGGAGAGGTTTCTATGTGGCATCCGTTTGACTTAATTCCAGAGGTCCTGACGATTGCACCGGAGCTGCGCAATGCGCAGCCCCCCGCGAACCGAACCCTTTCATTTGAAGAGCGCGCGCTGACTTATTTCGAAGACAAGTCGGACAAAACCGGGCAATGGCCGCTCACGATGGATGTACTGCCGGGCGTTCAAGTCACCCGGCGCGAAAACGCGGCGGGCTGTGAGCTGGAGATCAGCCACAGCTGGAAGCTCGACTACATCCGAGTGCTGCGCGGCACCATGCAGTGCGCCGGCGCGTGGCAGACTCCAAACAGCTGGAGCTTTCTGCGCACTTTTAAACCAATGTTTGCAGAGGGGGTTCCGTTCGATCCCGTCGAAGTGCGCGGGAGCTGCGGCAAGGGTGAGTTCGTGCAGACTCATGGCAGCACGAGCAAGCGGCAAGCGGAGCGGCTTTCTGTCGAGAATCTGCTGAGCACGTATGCTCTGATGGCCCGGTTTCCGGTGGATGCACCTGCACCTCAGGAGCCATTTGTTTTGCTGGGAGAGGATTTGATTGCGGTTGGATCCGCCCGGATTCATCGCAGTCCGGATGTTCTGATGAACCACCCGCTTGCGGAAGGTCTTACCGGCTGCCTCATCAATGGGCAGGGGGATTTGCCGACGGAGTTCTGGGTCAATCAGCATGGGCTGACGGTCTATGTGTTCAATGGAGTCAGCAAGGTGTTTGTTCTGACCGGAGTGGAGGACGCAATATGACTTTTTCCAGACGCAGGTTTCTTGGTGCCGGTGCTGTTGCCGGAGTTGCATCGGCTTTTCCGCGCCCGGCATCAGCTGCTCAAGGCAAACCGGTGGGCAAGCCGAACATCCTGCTGATCAGCACGGACCAGTGGCATCATAACGCTTTTGGGTTCCGTGGAAACTCCAATCTGAGCACCCCGCATTCGGATCGAATCGCGGCGCAGGGCGTTGAGTTTACGAAATCATACTCAGCAGATCCGGTCTGTGCTCCGGCACGCACATCCTGGCTGACCGGGCGGATGCCCAATGAGCATGGAGTAATCGGGAATATGGACCGGATGATTGATTCGATACCGGATATGGGCCAGTGGTTCGGCCGGCACGGTTATGAAACAGTTCATGTCGGTAAATGGCATACGCCTGGCCGTGATCCGCGCAGGAGTTTTGAAAAATATTGCGGGACCTATCCTGCCGGGCAGTATTGTGATCACCCGGTGGCAGATAGCGCGCAATCCTATTTGCTGAATCGGCGCAGTGATAAACCTTTTCTGTTGCATGTGTCATTGATGAATCCACATGACATCTGTCAGATCGGCTGCCTCCGGCCCGGGAACGGAAACCCGCTTCCGGAAGAAATTGAACTCCCGCCGTTGCCGGAAAATTTTTCCGCCCGGCCTCTCGAGCCGGGGATGCTTCGGTGGAAAGTCCGCAGTTCGTTCCGCCGGATGGCCTCCCGCGAGTGGACCGAAGCCGACTGGCAGCTTTACAACTGGATCTATTATCGCTACTGCGAAACAGTGGATGCTTCAATCGGCCGCGTGCTGGATGCGCTTGAAGCATCTGGCGAAGCGGACAATACGCTGATTGTTTATACCTCAGATCATGGAGAGGGGCTGGGAAGCCATGGCTTATATTGGAAGGCGTTCATGTACGAAGAATCCGCGCGGGTGCCGTTTATTATGGCTTTCCCTGGACGAATCCCGGAAGGAACAAAAAATCAGGATATTTTTGTGTCCGGAGTCGATCTGATGCCGACCTTTTGTGATGTCGCCGGTATTCCCAGGCCGGAGGGCTTGTGTGGTGAAAATGTCCTTGCTCAGTTTGAGTCAGGAACGCGCACCAGAGAAGCGCTGGTCACCAGTGCGTCGTTCGGCGGACGAATGGTGGTCGACGACCGATATAAATCGATCCGCTACAAAGGTGATAAGGTAAAGCAGTTGTTTGATTTGCAAAACGACCCCGGAGAGACGAAGAATCTTGCCGCGGAGATTCCCGATATAATTGCCCGGCATGAGGAAATCTTAACTGAATTTGAATCCGGTCTGACTCCGCACTCGCCGGAAGTCCGCTGGACTGGGTAATATCAGCCCATGCATATCCGTTTGAATAGAATCCTTGTTTGGTTCTGTGCGGCAGCTGTCTGCGGTTTCGCAGATACAGTTGAGAACGGTCTTGAGATCATTCGCGCGGCCCAGCTGCCGGACGGCGCATTCCGGATGAGCGGAAACGGTGCGCCGGTTCGGATTGTCCCGTACTTCAGCAATTTTGCAGCCATGGCGCTGCTTGCAGCAAACGAGCAGCAACCCAATCCGGAAGATGTCCAGCGCGTGCGGTCCTGGATCGACTGGTATGTAGACCATCAGGAGTCCGACGGAACCATTTTTGATTATGCGGGGACGACGAACTCCTTTCATTCGACCGGTACCCGCGACTCGACCGACTCTTACGCAGCAACGTTTCTTATGGTGCTGCGGCGCTATCAGCAGGCGGGCAATAAATCCTTGTCTGGTGAGTATTTAAGGGCCGGAAAGCGGGCGGTTGCGGCCATTGCGGATGTGACGCAGCCGGACGGATTGACGATTGCCAAGCCGGAGTATGCCATTAAATATTTGATGGATAATATCGAGGTGTATCAGGGGCTCATTGAAGGCGCAGAGCTGTTTGAAGTAGCTGGTTGGCTTCCCGAGGCTCGTCGAACACGGCAGCTGGCGTCGGCACTGGCGGATGGCTTTTCGCTGTTCTGGCAGGAGTCGTGCGGAGAGTTCGCGTATGCGGCGGACCTGAACGGAAAACGGTTGGGCGGATTTTCGGAGCCGTATCCACATGGGCTGGCTCAGTTGTTTGCGCTGGCTCACTGTTCCCCGCCGCCGGAAGGGCTGTGGGATCGGGTACTCGAAACATTTGACCCGGATGAAGACGGGCTGCCGGTGGAGCGCTGGCTTTTGGCTGCTCAGCGCTGTGCAGACGACGCTTCAATTGAAAAATACGAAGCAGCAACCCGTGAAGCGCTGATCGGTTTCACGGTGCAGAATGTTCAAATTCACCGTCCTGCGATTGCAGTCCTGGCGCTGATCAATGGGCCGGCCCGGTTTCCGGATATGCCGCTGTTTCAGATGCCTCCATCAGCCGCTGGAGTTTTCCACGGAACGCGCTGTGGATGGGCAATATCACACATTTACAACCATTTGGCGGACCGGGCTGGCACCGTTGCCGGGGATTACAGATAGTCAGGTTAATTTCCATTTCGTCCGTGCGGGTCTGGCAGTTTGATGATCCGGGAGATGTCCGCGGTATTCTGATCGATGATATTGGAGACAATATGGACAAGCAGGGCATTCCACACGGATGAAATACAGCGCAGACAATAAGGTCTGCGAACAGCATGTTCGATGGGTGATGTCCGTCGTCGTCAGCTGTTACCTGATGCCGAAGACTGACGGGTGACGAGGCGGCCTTTCAGGGAGATGCGCCGCGGGGAGCGGGACGGATGTTTCAGGCGCTCGAGCATGGTGGCGGCGGCGGTGGTTCCGATTTCCAGGCAGGGCTGGTGATAGGTGGTCAGCGGGACGCTCAGCAGCGAGGCGTAGCGCACATCATCAAAGGCCGCCACGCGCAGCCGGTCGGGGATCCTGGTTCCTTTGTCCAGCAGACGGCGCATGATCGTCGCCGCGGTGGCATCGTTGGCGCAGATCAGTGCGTCGGGCCCGCGGCGTAGAATCCGGTCCGCCACCTCACCGGGGTCGTTCATGGCGGTTTCCAATGTTTGGAAACTTTCCGGGGGCAGATCCGACTGGAGCAGCGCTTCGCGGCAGCCCATGATGCGCAGTTTGACCGTTGTGGCCGGAATGGATTCCGTGACAAACAGAAAGGATCGGCAGCCGCTGTCAATCAGATGCTTTGTGACAACAAACCCGGCCTGGATATTGTCGATTCCAACCAGGTCGTGCGGGGTCTGCCGCGGCCACGGCAGCACGTCCCGGTCGAGCAGGACCGTTTGAATCTGTGCGCGGTTCAGCCGTTCGAGAATCATCCGGTTGAATTCCTCGGCCCCCTCGACGTGCTCGATGGGCGTAAAGAAGACCCCGTCGAGCTTCTGCTCAATGCAGCTCTGGCAGAGACGCAGCGCCGTTTGCTTTTTGTCGGCCGGTGTGCCGGACGAGGCGGTCCAGTGGAATTTAATGTCCGCGCGGTCGAAACATTCTGCAATTTTAGAGCAGATCGGCTCGAAGATTTCGGTTTCTCCGAGGCCGGGAATAATCAGTCCGACATTCCACTGGAACGTGCGGGGCACCCGGGTGATGAAGGTGCCGTAGCCGGCTTTGCGTCCCACCAGGCCCTCCTGCACCAGCAGGGAAATCGCCCGGGCCACCGTGGGGCGCGACACGCTGAATTTTGCTGCAAACTGGTTGTCGGTCGGCAGCAGCTCGCCGGTGCGGTAGTCCCCGCGCCGGATCTGTTTCAGGAGTTCGTCGTATATGATCTTGTAGGAATTCTTTTTCACTGCGGGTCATTGAAAATGAAAAGGAAATGGTATGCAATGTTTTAACCGTTGGGCCGCCCGGTTTGTGTTGCGGGGAGTTCGCGGGCTGTGAAATGTAAATCATATGTTCAACCGCCGGCTGCGGGCATGAAAATAAACCGTTGACGGATCCGCCGGCAGGCTGTTTGATTACAACAATGTGCAATTCTGTGCAGGCCGTCGGATGACCCGTCGGGAGGAAAAAGGAGAGCCGAATGAAGCGAATAGTTATGGGCGTGATTCTGGTGTGTTTGTCAACGGCACTTGTGCAGGCGGACTATGTTACAAACACGGTTGTGTCTGGTAGTATACTCACTGCGGCTAATTGGGAGGGCGGGGTCATTCCATCAGGAACTGTAACCGGTTTAATTACTTCGGCTAACGCGAATATGTGGACCAGCTACATTACCGGAGTGCCCTTGCGCCAAACCGGAGGATATCTTCATGCCGCCTCAACCGATGTCGGGGTTAATGGAGATGCCACTGCTTCTGTCGCCTATGAAATTGAGGATGCCAATACCGATTATGAAAGCTATACCAATTTCTACGTTTCAGGAAAGTTCTCGTCCTGGACTGGCAATGGCAAATATCCCCCGATTCTGAATATTTTATCGGGGCACGCAGAGGTCGGTACGCTTGAATTTCTTAACGGTGCGGGCGGCAATGTGACAATCAATATGCGGAATGGAATTTTTCATGCCGATACCGTTTCGGCCACTGCGTTTAACATTAATATGCTTCCTTTTGGAGCGGGTGATATCGTCTTCGATTCGGTTACCGCGAGCAGCTACAGTGATTTTTATGCCGATTTTTCAACGGGTAACCGCGGGTCGATAACATTTGGGGAAAGCGGCGGAACCTCGGCGATGGGCGCTGTAAACTGGATGTTCAATCAGGGGCATTTTTTGATCGATGGAGTCGTTGCTGACAAATCCGGTTTTGTTGTTACGGAAGATGGGGACAGTGTGCGTATTGCGCTGGTTTCCCCGCCCGCAGTGATCTCAATTTCATATACTTCAGATTCAGTGTCAGTTCAGTTGGATGATCTGTCTTGGGGCGCGAAGTCGAATGTACTTCAGGTGACCGATAGCCTGCTGACTCCGGATTGGGAGGATGTATTGGTTTGTTCCGGGATTTCATCTACGAACTGGGTTGACGATTCTTTGTCTTCCCAAAAGCGGTTTTATCGACTGCAAATATTTGAATGAGAAAAACGGATGTTCAGTCAAGTACCTGCTTTTTTGAGATAGAGTCGAGTGGAGAGGACGGAAACACAGTGGCCGAAAATAGGGAAAGAAAATGGGTTCGGATTCAGTGGACGGCTCTGGCGGTTTTGTGTCTGTGCGGCTGTGCGTTTTCGGCGGAACCGGACGCCGCATCGAAGACGGCCTTTCTCTATGAACCGGCGGCCGGGGTGGCAGCCGATGTGATTCCTTATTTTGAGAATGACGGGTTCCATTTGCTGCATCTTCAGAAAAAGCCGGGGCAGAAGGGCTGGGACTGGGCGCAGATTGTGACGCCGGACTTTGTCGGGTATGAGCATACCGGTATTTCGATCCCCGGCTGCGAAGATGAAAATTCTCCGGATCTTGCCATTTATACCGGTTCGGTGATCGAAAAAGATGGATTGCTTTATGCTTTTTACACGGGAAATAACCGGTTTTTCAAGCCGCAGGGAAAGGCGTTTCAGCAGATCTTTCTGGCAACCAGTTCCGACGGAAAAACGTGGCTGAAAAAGCCCGGGTTTGTGTTCAATACAGGCGGTCGGCCCGATTACAGATTCCCGGATGCCTGCCGCGATCCCTTTGTATTCTGGAATCCGGAGAACAACGAATACGGCATGCTGATCACCGCGGCCGCGGTGGACTATCCGTCCGGCAGCCTGGCCTATGCCGGCAGCCCGGACCTGATCCACTGGAGGCTCGATGAGCCGTTTTGCGCATCCGGCCGCTTCCCCGGGTACGAGTGTCCGGATCTCTTTTACTGGGGCGACCGCTGGTATCTGATCTTTTCGACCTATTCAACGAATCCCGGCTGGGCCACGCGCTATATGACGGCCCCGAGTCTCGATGGTCCCTGGACCTCTCCGGTCGACGGGTTTTTTGACGGCGGCTCGCTCTATGCCGCCAAGAGTGTCAGTGACGGCTCCCGGCGTTTCCTGTGCGGCACGCTGACCCGCCGCGACCCGGATGCAAACGGAATCCGTTCCGATGAAGGACCCAACGGCTGGTCCGGCCGCATCCTGATTTATGAGCTGCAGCGGCGGGATGACGGCACGCTGGGGGTTCGGATTCCATCCTCTGTCGAGGAGTCGTTCGGCCGGCCCGAGCCGGTCCGGCTGGCGGCAAATCCGGTTTGGGTAAAAGAGGGACGGGGGCTGCGGGCGGACTTCGGCCCGGCCCGGTTGCCGCTGGGTGCGCTTCCCGACCGCTGCCTGCTGCAGTTCAGCCTGACGGTTCCGCCGACGGGCCGGGCCGGCGTGTGGGTCGGCGGTGACGCGGACGGCAGGCAGGCGTTCCGGCTGTATGTGGATGCGGATACGCAGCGGCTGGTCTGGGACCGCGGGCATCTGCCGCTGGGCAGCGATCCCGAAAAAGAGCGTCCCTTCCGCCCGCTGCAGGTTCGGCCGGGAGACCGGATCACCGTGAAAATTTTACTGGACGGCGATGCCGCCGTCGCCTGCGTCAATGACGATGTCTGCCTTTCCGTGCGCATGTATGACCGCCGCGCCAACACCTTCGGCATCTGGTCCGATACGGTCGGGACCGGAGTTGCAGGCATGCAGCTGCGCAGTATAATGAGCCGTTAAGAGGGTACGTTTTTGAGCCGGAAGGGCCCCGCGCCGCAAATGCCGGCGAAACAGCGATCGAGAGCCATGAAAGTGAACCAAATGATGAATACATATTTTTTACCCTGCTTTGTGGCGGGTTTAATCGGGCTGAGTGCGTTTTCGGAGGAACCGGATTCAATCTCGAAGACGGCCTTTCTGTATGAACCGACCGACGGTGTGGCCGCGGATGTGATTCCGTATTTCGGCAACGGAGCATTTCACATTCTTCATTTGAAGCTGAAGCACGGGCAGAGGCAGGGCTGGGACTGGGCGGAAATCGTGACGGACGATTTCGCGGGCTATGACTTTCCCGGCGTGGTCCTTACGGGACCTGACGACGAAGAGGCGCCTGATCACGATATTTTCACCGGGTCGGTCATCGAAAAAGACGGCCAGTTCTATGCGTTCTATTCCGGTCACAGTGAGTTTCTGAATAAAAAAGAGAACGCGAATTTCCAGCAGGTCTTTCTGGCGACCAGCCCGGACGGGAAGGTGTGGTCAAAGAAGAATGATTTTCTGTTCAACACCGCGGGGAATCCGGCCTACCGGTTCCCGAACGCCTGCCGCGACCCCTTTGTGTTCTGGAATCCGGAAAAAAACGAATACGGGATGCTGATCACCGCGGCCGCCGTGGCCTATCCGGCCGGCAGCCTGGCCTATGCCGGCAGCCCGGACCTGATCCACTGGAGGCTCGATGAGCCGTTTTG